>NZ_CALRWD010000146.1:0-3199 GCF_943371775.1 Nocardioides psychrotolerans | reverse complement strand
GTCGAGGGCCAGGAGCTGGGTGTAGAGCGCGGCGACCTGCGACCAGTCGGTGTCGGCCGCGGTCGGCGCGTCGGTGTGCACGGCGTTGACGGCCGCCATGACCTGGTAGCGGCCCGGCCGGTTGCGCTCGAGGCACTCACGCACCAGCGCGTGCCCCTCGTCGATCATCACCCGGTCCCACCCGCCCCGGTCCTGCTCGCCGAGGGGGACCAGCTCACCGCCCGCGATCCTCGTGCCCCGGCGGGACTCGACGAGCAGCATGAGCGCCAGGAGCCCGGCCACCTCCGGGTCGTCGGGGAGCAGGTGCCGCAACAGCCGCCCGAGCCGGATCGCCTCGCCGGTGAGCTCCGCACGGATCGGGGCGTCGGCCGAGCTGGAGAGGTAGCCCTCGTTGAAGACCAGGTAGACCACGGCCATCACCGTGCCGACCCGCTCGACGAGGTCGTCGGGGCCGGGCACGCGGAAGGGGATCCTGGCGCCCCTGATCTTGGCCTTCGCCCGCGTGATGCGCTGGGCCATGGTGGTCTCGGGCACCAGGAATGCCTGGGCGATCTCGGCCACCGTGAGGCCGCCCAGCAGCCGCAGGGTCAGGGCGACCCGTGCCTCGGGCGCGAGGGCCGGGTGGCAGCAGGTGAAGACCAGTCGCAGCCGGTCGTCCTCCACGACGCCGGTCGGCTCGTGGGGGGTGTCGTCCTCGAGCATGAGTGCCGCCTGGTGCTTGGCGCCGCGACGGTGCTCACGACGGATCCGGTCGATGCCCTTGCGGGCGGCCGTCGTCGTGAGCCAGCCGCCCGGGTTGGGCGGGACCCCGTCGACGGGCCACCTCTCGAGCGCGACCAGGAGGGCGTCACCGGCCGCCTCCTCCGCGGCATCGATGTCGCCGAGGCGCCGGACCAGCGCGGCGACCACCCGTCCGTGCTCCTCGCGGAAGATCCGGTCGATCGCGGCGTGCGCGACCGACCCGTCGGGCCCGGAGGCCTGGCTCACGCGTCGGGCTCGACCTGGAAGGGTCGCACCTCGACCTTGCCCTGGCACGCCTGCGAGCCCTCCTTGGCCCACTGGAGCGCGACGTCGAGGTCGGCGGCCTCGATGACCCAGAAGCCCCCGAGGTGCTCCTTGCTCTCCGCGAACGGCCCGTCCGTCACGATCGGTGCGTCACCGGTGTTGTCGACGGTCGTGGCCGTCGTGATCTCCTGCAGGCCGCCCGCGAACACCCAGGCGCCCTCCTCCCGGAGTCGGCTGTTGAAGCGCTCCACGGCCTCGAAGACCGGCTGCAGCTCCTCCATCGTGCGGGTGTCGGCAGCGATCTCGTCGACGTTGCCGTGGACCGAGAGCATGTACTGAGCCATGGTGGACTCCTCCTGTGCGGGCGGCCCGAGCGGCTGCCTCTGACCACTCCACGAACGAGGTGGCGCGGTCACGACACCTTCTCAGATGATTTTTCGGGCGATCCCCGGTGGAGGGCATCCTCCCTGCGCCATCGTCCGGGTGCCGGTGCGACGATCCGGTGAACCGGCCGCGCGACGTGGCCGGCGCGCCTACGCTGGCCCGGTGACCTCCCCGACCGCGCGCGGCCCTGCCCTGCGCTCCGGCGCGGCGTGGGCGACCGCGCTCTCGCTGGCCGGTGCCCTGCTGGTGGTCGGCAGCCCGTCCTCCGCGACGCCTGCCCCGGAGCTGCTCACCCCCACCGTCGCGACCACCGTCGTGACGCCCACCGGCACCGCCACGAGCAGCGCGGTGGAGCCACGGCGGGCGGGAGACCCCCGTCGCACGCGCGGTCTCTTCGTCGACCCGCTGATGAAGGCCGCCCAGGCGGGCGCGGAGTTCGACCGGATCGGCAAGCGCGCCCAGCCGCTGTGGATCACCGACTACTACCGGCCGGCCACGGTCCAGGCCGACGTCCGCCGCTACGTCGCCCGCGCACAGGAGGCCGGGAAGACGCCGCTGCTGACGATCTACAACATCCCCGACCGCGACTGCGGGCTCTACTCCTCGCAGGACGAGCAGATCACCGACGCCTACTACCGCTCCTGGGTCACGAAGGCCGCGGCCGGGCTCAAGGGCTCGCGGGCGATCGTCGTGCTCGAGCCGGACGCGCTCGCCTTCATCGACAACCCGCAGTGCACTGGCCGTGGCGACCGGGTCGGGCTGCTGCGCTTCGCCACCAAGGTGCTCACGAAGGCCGGTGCGTGGGTCTACATCGACGCCGGGCACTCGGGCTGGCAGCCCGCCGACCACATCGCGGTGCTGCTCAAGCAGGCCGGCGTCGGCATGGCGCGCGGCTTCAGCAGCAACGTCGCCAACAGCCGGGCTACGCCCGACGAGGTCGTCTACACCCGCGCGATCCTGGCGGAGCTGAAGAAGCGCGGCGTGAGCGGCGTGAAGTACGTCATCGACACCGGCCGCAACGGCGCCGGCCGCAACGGCCCGGCGAACGGCGACGTCTGCAACCCGCTCGCCGCCCGTCTCGGTGCCACGCCGCGGCTGGTCTTCAAGGGCCCCTTCGACGGCCGGCTCTGGGTCAAGAACCCCGGTGAGTCCGACGGCCCGTGCAACGGCGGCCCGGCCTCCGGCGAGTGGTGGCCCGACGGCGCCCGACGCCTCATGGGCACGCTCGACTGACGGACGCCGGGCCCCTCACCAGCCCATGGAGCCCGGGATCCCCTTGAACGGACCGACGACCGTGCTGGTGATCCAGCCGCCGTAGAAGCCACCCGGCTGCGGCTGCACCACCTCGTCGTCGACCGTGCACCGGTCGACCGCCGCCGCCATCACCGCGACCGCTCCGGCCAGCGCCTCGAAGCGCGGCGTGGGCGTGCGGTAGGTCCAGGCCGCCTTCGCAGCCACGACCTCGCCCTGGGGCCCGGCCGACACCAGGTCGAAGTAGCTCGCCTCCCCCTTCCACTCGCACCACGACGCGCCGCTCGCCTCGCGGAGCACGCCCGGCTCGAACGCGTCCTGGGGCAGGTAGTACGTCGGAGGGTGGCTGGTCTCGAGCACCCGCCACGCCGACGTCGTCCGTGCGACCACGCGGCCACCCAGCTCGACGGTGATGCTGACCCTGGTGGGCTCCAGCGCCGGTGGTCGGGGGTAGTCCCACACCGACTCCTGGCCGGGTCCGGGCTTCTCGGGAACGGGTCGTCGCATGGCTCCAGTGAACTCCGGCGGGCCAAGGTCGCGTCCGTCGGTCGAGCAGCGA
>NZ_CALRWD010000145.1:0-3447 GCF_943371775.1 Nocardioides psychrotolerans | reverse complement strand
CCCCCCCCCGACTCGGCATTTGAGAGAGTAGGAAGCATGACCAGCCCACGCGTGCGCAAGATCGCCGACCGGATCCAGGTGGTGGTCGCGGAGATGCTCGAGCGACGCATCAAGGACCCCCGCTTGGGGTTCGTGACCCTGACCGACGTCCGGCTCACCGGCGACGGCCAGCAGGCCACGATCTTCTACACCGTGCTGGGTGGTGACGAGGAGATGGCCAGCACGGCCGTGGCCCTCGAGTCCGCCAAAGGCATCTTGCGCTCCGAGGTCGCCAAGCAGCTCGGCACCCGCACCGCACCCACCCTGACCTTCGTGCACGACGCCCTTCCCGAGGAGGCGCGGGCGCTCGACGAGGTGCTCGCCCGGGCCAGGGCCCAGGACGAGGCCGTCGCCGCGGTGCGTGCGGGTGCGGCGTTCGCCGGCGAGGACGATCCCTACAAGAAGCCCCGCGAGGAAGGCCTCGGCGATGACCCCGACGGCACTGAGGGCACTGACGGCTCCGACGAGGACGACGCGGACCGGTGACCACGCAGGCCGGGATCGTCGTCGTCGACAAGCCCGCGGGCATGACCTCGCACGCCGTGGTGGCCAGGAGTCGCAAGATCCTGGGCACCCGCAAGATCGGTCACGCGGGGACGCTGGACCCGATGGCCACCGGGGTCCTGGTGCTCGGCGTCAACCGGGCGACCCGGCTGCTGGGGCACCTGATGCTCACCGACAAGGGCTACGACTCGACGATGCGCCTGGGCGTCTCGACCACCACCGACGACGCCGAGGGCGAGGTCACGGCCACCGCGTCGACCGCCGGGCTCGACGAGGAGACGGTGCGCAGCGCGCTGGCGGCGTTCGTCGGTGACATCGAGCAGGTCCCCACGCAGGTCTCCGCCATCAAGGTCGACGGCAAGCGCGCCTACGAGCGGGTGCGCGACGGCGAGGAGGTCGAGCTCAAGGCGAGGCCGGTCACCATCCACGAGATCGTCGTGCACGACGTGCGGCTCGGCGACGAGCACGTCGACCTCGACGTCTCGATGCGCTGCACCAGCGGCACCTACGTCCGGGCCGTCGCCCGTGACCTGGGCGCGGCCCTCGGTGTCGGTGGGCACCTCACCGCGCTGCGTCGCACGGCGGTCGGGTCGTTCGACCTGGCCTCCGCCTGCACCCTCGAGGAGCTGGCCGAGCATCCCACCATGCTGCCCATCGCCGTGGCGGCACGCGAGACGTTCACCAGCGTCGACCTGGACGACGCGCAGGCCGCCGACGTGCGGGTGGGGCGTGCCCTCGACCTCGAGCTCGACGGGCTGACCGCGGTCTTCGACCCGGCCGGGGAGTTCCTCGCGCTCTACGAGCCGCGCGACGGTCGGGCCCGCGCCACCGCGGTCTTCGTCTGACCGCGACCCCGGCGTCGGTCCGGTCGCCAGTAAGGTCTGCACGTGCAGATCTGGCGCTCCCTCGACGACATCCCCGGCGGTCTCGGCCGCACCGCGGTCGTGATCGGCAACTTCGACGGCGTCCACCTGGGGCACCGACAGGTGCTGTCCCGTGCGCGGGTGCTGGCGGACGACCGGGGGCTCCAAGTCGTGGCGGTGACCTTCGACCCGCACCCGATGGCCGTGCTCCGACCCGAGCACGCGCCCACCATGCTGACGACCATCGAGCGCCGTGCCGAGCTGCTCGCGGGCGCCGGGGTCGACGCGGTCCTGGCGTTGCCCTTCGACACCTCGGTCGCGGCCTGGTCGCCCACCGAGTTCGTCACCCGCGTCCTCGTCGACGCCCTGCACGCCTCGGCGGTCGTGGTCGGTGCCAACTTCCGCTTCGGCAGTCGAGCAGCGGGAGACGTGGGGACGCTGGTCGAGCTGGGGCGCCAGCACGACTTCGTCGCGGAGGGGATCGCCCTCGACGCCGGTCCGATGGTGTGGTCGTCGACCTACGTGCGCACCTGCCTCGCGGCCGGCGACGTCGCCGGTGCGGCCGAGGCCCTCGGTCACCCCTACGCCGTGCGCGGGATCGTCGTCCAGGGCGACCAGCGCGGTCGTGAGCTGGGCTACCCGACGGCCAACGTGCCCACGGACGGGCTGACCGCCGCTCCCGCGGACGGTGTCTACGCCGGGCGGCTGCGGCGCCTCGACACCGGCGAGGAGCTCCCGGCGGCGATCAGCGTCGGCACCAACCCGACCTTCGACGGTGAGCGCTACCGCCGCATCGAGAGCTATGTCCTCGACCGCACCGACCTCGAGCTCTACGGGGTGGAGGTCGAGGTGTCCTTCGTGGACAAGCTGCGTGGCATGGCGGCCTTCGACTCCATCGACGAGCTGCTGGTGCAGATGGCCGACGACGTACGACGGGCCCGCGAGATCCTGGGCGCCTGAGATGTCGGCAGCACGCGACGCCGAGATCGTCGCCGAGACCGACGCCTGGTTCCTCGAGCACGGCCTGACCTATTTCGTCCCGGAGAAGCGTGCCTCGGTGCGCGCGGCGCTGCGTCCGCGGCGGGTGCTCCCGCTGCTGGGGGTCGCCCTGCTGGGCGCCGCCGCGGTCGCGATCACCCTGTCCTTCCTCGTCCAGGAGGCCAGCTTCCTTCCGGCCACCCTGTGGACCGTCTTCGCCGTCGTCGCGACGTCCTACGCGCTGACCGCCCTGGAGGCGCGACCCATCGTCACCTGGGCCCTGGCCCGCACCTTCGGCAGCCTGCGCACGCTGCTGCCGATGATGACCCGGGCCCTGCCGCTGCTGCTCGTCTTCGTCACGTTCCTCTTCATCAACGCCGAGGTCTGGGAGGTCGCGTCCCGGCTCGACGGGGGAGAGCTGTGGCTGGTCGCGCTGCTCTTCGGCACCCTCGCGGGCGCCTTCCTCCTGGTGCGGCTGCCCGAGGAGGTCGACCGGACCGACGACGACGTCGACGAGGACCAGCTGCTGCGCTCGACCAGGGGCACGCCGCTGGAGCACGTGGCCCGCGAGCTGGTCGACGACCCCGGCGAGGACCCCGCGTCCTACGCCGAGGTCGCTGGCTACGAGCGGTGGAACCTCGTGCTCGTGCTGCTGGTCATCCAGGCGACGCAGGTGCTGCTGCTCGCCGTCACCGTCTTCGCGTTCTTCATGGTCTTCGGCGCGATGACGATGCAGCCCGACGTCGTGGAGAACTGGACCGGCGACGCGGGCCACAGCATCCGGGGCCTGGACAACGTGTCGGCCGAGCTGGTGCAGGTCTCGGTGTTCCTCGCGGCGTTCTCCGCGCTCTACCTGACCGTCTCGACGGTGACCGACGAGACCTACCGCGAGCAGTTCTTCGGCAGCGTGCTCCGGGAGATGCAACGAGCCGTCGGGGTGCGCGCGGTCTATCTCGCGCTGCGCTCCCGACGGCCCGTCACGGACGACTGACGTCACGGTCTCCAGCGACGTCACCGGTGCACCACCGGCCCTGACGTGCCGAGTCGGCGCGATGTTGCACAC
>NZ_CALRWD010000144.1:0-3530 GCF_943371775.1 Nocardioides psychrotolerans | reverse complement strand
CGTTTTCGACGTCTGAAGACCCTCAGGACGTCGAAAACGTCCCGCACTATCCCCCGGGCGCGCAACCTGCGCCTCGGCCCACCCTCAGCGTGAGCGGGCGGTGCGGGCGAGGTGCGCGGCACCCACGGCGCCGGCGGCGGAGCCGCACTGCGCGACGACGACCGCGGGCAGGGGGCGGTGCCCGCTGCCCACGACCGAGCGGGCCATGGCCCGGCGGGCCGGCTCCAGCAGCAGGTCACCCGCCTCGGAGGCGCCGCCGCCGATGACCACCAGCTCCGGGTCGTACGACGACACGAGGCCGCCGAGCCCCACCCCCAGCCAGTCGCCGACCGAGGTCAGGGCCTGCAGCGCGCCGCCGTCGCCGGCGATGGCAGCCGCGGTCACGGCCGGACCGTCGGCGTAGCCGGGACCCGCGAGGCGCACCAGGGCGTTGCCGCTGGCGTACTGCTCGAGGCAACCGCGCAGCCCGCACTCGCAGTGGTGCCCCTCGGGGACGACCCGCACGTGGCCGAACTCGCCGGCCATCCCGTGCGCACCGCGCAGCACCGACCCGGCGTGCACGATCGCGCCGCCGATGCCCGTCCCGACGGTGACCAGCAGGAAGGACTCCCCGCCCCGGCCGGCGCCGTAGGCGATCTCGGCGACGGCGGCGCAGGCGACGTCGTTGTCCATGACGACCGGGACGCCCCAGCGCTCGGTGAGGCGGCCCAGGGTGTCGTCCTCCTGCCACGGCAGGTGGGTCGAGAAGTGCACGCGGTCGTGGTCGACCAGCCCGGCGACGGAGAGGCCGACCGCCACCAGGTCGCGACCCGCCGTGAGCTCCTCGACCGCCGACGTGACGGCATCGTCGAGCAGGCGGGGGTCGGCGTGCCGGTCCGGGGTGTCGCGGCGGGTGGAACGCAGCACCGCCCCGGCTTCGTCGACCTCGCAGGCGAGGACCTTGGTGCCGCCGATGTCGATGCCGAGGTGCAGGCCCGTCCCGGCGGTCATCGGCGCGGGCCCATCAGTGTCGGGCCAGGTCGGCGGCGCCGATGACGCCGGCCTTGTTGCCCAGGGTCGCGAGACGGATCTCGGCGACCGGACGGTGGCCGCGGCCGCTCAGCTGCGACTCGAAGGCCGCGCGCAGCGGCACCATCAGCAGGTCGCCGGCCTCGCTCACACCGCCGCCGATCACGACGGCCGCCGGGTCGAGGACCGCGACGAGGGACGCGATGCCGCCACCGAGCCAGCGGGCCAGCGAGGCGATGAGCTCGATGCTGAAGGGGTCGCCGGCCTGGGCGGCCTCGGTGACCAGCGGGCCGGTGATCGCCTCCGGGTCACCCCCGGCCAGGAGCAGCAGCGGCATCGCGGCGTCGACGCCACCGGCCGCGGCCGTCTTGGCCTCACGCACGAGGGCCCGACCGCTGGCGTACTGCTCGAGGCACCCGCGCTGACCGCAGCCGCAGAGGTGGCCGTCGGGCACGACCCGCAGGTGGCCGATCTCCGCCGCCGGCCCGAAGGCCCCGCGGTAGAGCCGGCCGTCCAGCACGATGCCACCACCGACCCCGGTGCCGACGGTGACCATCAGCAGGTCGTCGACGTCAGCGCCCGCGCCGAAGGCGAACTCGCCCCAGGCCGCGGCGTTGGCGTCGTTCTCGACGACGACCGGCAGCCCGATGCGCTTCTCCAGCTCCGTCTTGAGGTCGACGTCGCGCAGGGCCAGGTTGGGGGCGAACATCACGCTGGCGCGGTTGGCGTCGACGTAGCCCGCCGCACCCACGCCCACGCGCTCCACCTCGTGCCGGGTGCGGAGCTCGGCGACGAGGTCGGCGATGGCCTGCTCGATCGCCTCGGCGTCCATCGCGGGCGACTCCACCCGCGCCTCCTCGAGGATCGTGCCCTCGAGGTCGACGACCGCGCCCGCGATCTTCGTGCCGCCGACGTCGACTCCACATGCCAGGGTCATGACTGTCCGTCCAGGTCGTTCGGGTTGCTCGGGCTGCTCGGGTCGTTCGGGTCCTCGGTGTCGTCCAGGTCGATCTGCTCGACCCCACGCCCGCGCGCCTCGGGCGGCACCGGCGTGGCCATCAGCCCGGCCGCGGCCTGCATCAGGGCGGCTGCAGCGGTGGCCAGGTGGGCGCGCACCTCCGGGCTGGTCTGTCGTACGGCGTGCACGGTGCGGCAGAGGGGGCAGTAGGTGCACTCCGCACTGCCCGTGGCCAGGTGCTCGTTGACGTCCTGCAGCGAGGCTGCGGCCGCCCCTGCGAGCCCGCCGAGCCCCGCGCCCATGTCGGCGCCGTGGTCCTTGGCCCAGTCGGAGAAGGCGCCGAGCAGCTTGGCGGCCTCCTCGCCGACGCTGCCGACGGGTTCCTGGGGCCCGCTGGGGTCCTGCGGCTCGCTCATGTCACCGTCTCCCCTGCTGGCTGGTCCGTCGCGATGTCGGTCGCAGGGTCGCGGAAGCGGACCTGCAGCTCTCCTGCGTCCACCTTGGCGCCCGCGACCTGCAGTCGCGCGAGCCCGGCAGGGAGCGTGAGAAGGCGACGATACGACCCCACGGTCACGACCAGCTCGTCGCCGTTGCGCGCGAGACCGACCTCGGTGCGCGAGACGAAGGGCAGCGCGAGGTGCAGCACGGCTCCGGCACTGGTCCGGTCGACACGGAACGGCCCGCGCCCGCTGGGCGCTGCGAGCGGGTCGGCCCCTGCGTAGACGTCGCTGGCCAGGTCGCTCAGCGCCGCCACCCCCACAGGCTCGGTGGCGCGGTAGACCGACCGCCAGACCGGCAGCCCGGTGAACGACTCCTCGACCTGCGCGAGCACGGCGTCCTGCGCCATCACCCACCCGGCGCGCCAGTCGTCGGCATCCTCGGCGGGGAAGACCCGGTTGGCCACGACACCGTCGACGCGGTAGCCGAAGAGCGAGAGGCTCGTGTAGGCGCGGCGTGCCTCGGCGAGGACCATCGCCTCGGGCGTCAGGACCAGCCGCACGCTCGCGGCGGGACCGGCCAGCAGCGCGTGCACCTCGTCGAGCTCGGCGTGCAGCCGCTCGATGGCGTCGAAGACGCTGTCACCGGGCATCGGCACGCCCGCCGCCCGGGAGAGGACCGGCTTGAGCGCCTTCATGACGCGGCGCTGGGTGGGCAGGACGCGCTCCATGTACCACCCGAGGGCCTCGGGCAGGGCCAGGAGCCGCAGCGTCTCGGCGGTCGGGGCGCAGTCGACGACGATGACGTCCCACTCCCCCGACAACGCGTGCAACCGCAGCTCGAGCAGCGCGAGGACCTCCTCGGCGCCGGGGATGACGGTCAGCTCCTCGGCCGCGACCGGGTCGACCCCGGCCACGTCGAGCACGGAGAGCAGGTAGCCCTGGATCTGCGCCCACGACTGCTCGAAGCGCAGCTGGGCGTCGACCTGCTGCACGAAGAGCAGGTCGGCGACCTGCGTCGGGTCGGAGCCCACCGGTGTGCCGAACGCGTCGGCCAGGGAGTGCGCCGCGTCGGTCGAGAGCACCAGCGTGCGCTGGCCTGCGGCGGCCGCGAGGGCCGCCGTACC
>NZ_CALRWD010000143.1:0-3546 GCF_943371775.1 Nocardioides psychrotolerans | reverse complement strand
ACGGCCGCGACGGCGAGGAGGGCGGGCTGCGGCGCGACCGACGCTTCTCCGTCGCGAGGCGGCTGGCGGGCCTCTTCTCGTCCTACGCCGTCCAGCGGCCGCAGCTGGTCACCGACTGGCGCCACGGGCACCTGACCGACGGGGCCGGGGGCGTGCTGGCCCCTGACCTGGAGTGGCAGGCGCTGCTGTGGCAGCGGTTGCTGGAGCGGGTCGACGTCGAGCCGCCCGACGTGCGTCACGAGCGGGCACTGGACCTGCTGCGGTCCGGGGGTGTCGGGCTCGACCTGCCCGACCGGCTCTCCCTCTTCGGTCACACCCGGCTGCCCGCGACCGAGGTCGCCCTCCTCGGCGCCCTGGCGACCTCGCGCGAGGTGCACCTCTGGCTGCCGCAGCCCTCGCCGGTGCTCTGGGACGCGCTGGTCGAGGAGGGGGTCGTCGCCCGTGCCGACGACGAGTCGGCCGCGGCCGTCGGCCACCCCCTCCTCGCCTCGCTGGGCCGCGACGCCCGCGAGCTGCACCGCACCCTGGCGCCGCTCGCAGGCGTCGACGAGCCCGTGGGGATGCCGGTCGAGGAGCCCACGACGCTGCTGGGCTGGCTGCAGCACGACCTCCGGGCCAACGCCGCACCGACGCCCGAGTCGCGTGCGACGCGGGTGCCCGCTGCCTCCGACCGCAGCCTCCAGGTCCACGCCTGCCACGGGGCGGCCCGCCAGGTCGACGTCCTGCGTGAGGTGCTGGTCGGGCTGCTCGCCGACGACCCGACGCTCGAGCCGCGCGACATCCTCGTGATGTGTCCCGACATCGAGACCTATGCTCCGCTCTTCTCCGCGGGCTTCGGTCTCGCCGACGTGGTCGACCAGGCCGCCGGTGGCGGCCACCCGGCCCACCGGCTGCGGGTGCGCCTGGCCGACCGCGCCCTCACCAGCACCAACCCGCTGCTCGCCGTCGCGACCGTCCTGGTCGAGCTCGCGTCCGGACGACTCACCGCGTCCCAGGTGCTCGACCTCGCCAGCAGCCCGGCGGTGCGGCTGCGCTTCGGCTTCACCGACGACGACCTCGACCGCGTCACCCGCTGGGTCGGCGAGGCCGGCATCCGCTGGGGCCTCGACGCTGCCCAGCGGGGTCGCTTCGAGATGCAGGGCTTCGAGCACAACACCTGGCGTGCCGGGCTCGACCGGGTGCTGCTCGGTGTCGCGATGAGCGGCGACGACCACCGCCACGTCGGGCGCGGCCTTCCGGTCGACGACGTGGGCAGCAACGACGTCGACCTCGTGGGGCGGCTCGCCGAGATGGTCGACCGGCTCGGCGCCTGCGTCGTCGCGCTCGAGGAGGCCAGCGGCGTCGAGTCCTGGATGCAGGCGCTCACCGCCGGTGTCCTCGGCCTGACCGACGTCGCACCCGACGACGCCTGGCAGGTGCCCCAGCTCGAGCGCGAGCTCACCCGGGCGGCGCTCTCGGGCCTCGAGACCCCCGAGGTGCCGCTCCGGCTCGCCGACGTCCGCGCCCTGCTGACCTCCCGCCTCGGAGGCCGGCCCACCCGGGCCAACTTCCGCACCGGCACGCTCACGGTCTGCACCATGGTCCCGATGCGCTCGGTGCCGCACCGCGTGGTGTGCCTGGTGGGCCTCGACGACGGGGTCTTCCCGCGCATCAGCGTCGAGGACGGCGACGACGTGCTCGCCCGACGCCCCCTGACCGGCGAGCGCGACCCGCGCAGCGAGGACCGCCAGCTGCTGCTCGACGCGCTGCTCGCCGCGACCGAGACGGTGGTCGTGACCTACACCGGCGCCAACGAGCACTCGGGCGCCGCCCGCCCCCCCGCCGTGCCGCTGGGGGAGGTGCTCGACGCCGCCGACCGCACCGCCGCCGCGCCCGTGCGCGACACCGTGCTGGTCGTGCACCCCCTCCAGCCCCACGACCCGCGCAACCTCCAGCCCGGACGGCTGGTGCCGGGCGACCCCGGCCGCCCCTTCAGCTTCGACCGTGCCGCGCTCGCCGGCGCGCGCGCGATGGTCGGCCCGAGGACCCCGCGACCACCGCTGCTCGACGGGCCGTTGCCCGAGCGGCCGGTCGAGGACGTCTCGCTGGCCGACCTCAAGGCGTTCTTCACCCATCCCGTGCGCGCCTTCCTCCGCCAACGACTCGAGGTGTCCGTGCCGCTGTCGCCCGACGAGCTGCGCGACGCGATCCCCGTGGAGCTCGACAACCTCGAGGCCTGGCAGGTCGGCGACCACCTGCTCCGCGAGGTCCTCGCCGGTCAGGACCCGACCGCGGTGATGACGGCCGAGCAGCTGCGCGGCACCCTGCCACCCGGAGGCCTCGGCTCGGGTGCCCTGGCCAAGGTCGTGGCCGAGTCCCAGAAGCTCTTCGACCGCACGGCCGACCTGCGGGTCGGGGAGGCACGGTCGGTCGACGTCGATGTCGATCTCGGCGGCGGGCGTCGGCTGTCCGGCACGGTCTCCGGCCTCTACGGCGCCAAGCTGGTCTCCCTGGGCTACTCCCGCCTCAAGCCGCGCCAGCGCCTCCACTCCTGGATCGACCTCCTCGCCCTGAGCGCGGCCCGGCCCGACTCCAGCTGGACCGCCCACGCCGTCGGTCGGGAGCGCGCCGGGCCGCGCCGCGCGCTGGCCGGCCCCCTCGACCACCGCGCCGCCGACCACCTGCGCACCCTCGTGGAGCTGCGCGACCTCGGCCTGCGCACGCCGCTGCCGCTGCCGATCCAGACGGCGGCCGCCTGGGCGGAGGGCCACGCCCGCTCGCTGATGGGCGACGACGTCTCTCCCGTCGAGCTGGCCCGCCGGGCGTGGACGACCGACCCGCACAACGCCTTCGGCATCGAGGGCGAGGACGCCGACGACCACCACGTCCGCGCCTTCGGCCCCGACCAGCCGGTCGAGGTGCTCCTCGACGCCGGCCTCGCGACCCACGCGTGGCGGGTGTGGGAGCCGCTGCTCACCGGCGGCGAGAGGGTGGCTGCCCTGTGAGGAGCGACCTGTGAGGAGCGACCTGCCCACCTTCGACATCACCGCGCCGCTGCCCGGCGTCGGCACCACCCTGCTCGAGGCCAGCGCCGGCACCGGCAAGACGTGGACGATCGCGGCCCTCGTGACCCGCTATGTCGCCGAGGGCGTCGCCGGTCTCGACGAGATGCTGGTGGTCACCTTCGGCCGCGCCGCCAGCCAGGAGCTGCGCGAGCGGGTGCGCGCCCAGCTGGTCGAGGCGGAGCGAGCGCTCGACGGCGACGTGGCTGTCGACGTCGCGGCGTCCCCGTTGCTGACCCTGCTGGTCGTCGGTGACGAGGAGCAGCGGGCGCTGCGGCACCGGCGGGTCGTCGAGGCGCTGGTCGGCTTCGACGCCGCGACGATCGCCACCACCCACCAGTTCTGCTCGCTGGTGCTGAGCTCGCTGGGCGTGGCCGGAGACACCGACGCGCGCGCCCGGCTGGTCGAGGACCTCGACGACCTGGTGTCCGAGGTCGTCGACGACCTCTACCTCCGCGCCTTCGCCTTCGCGCCCGGCGGCCCCGTCTTCAGCCACGCCGAGGCT
>NZ_CALRWD010000142.1:0-3775 GCF_943371775.1 Nocardioides psychrotolerans | reverse complement strand
CGTCGTCGACCACGCGGTGGGGGACCGCGACATGGTCTTCACCGGTGCCGGCGACGACGAGGTGTCGTCGTACTCCGGACCCGACGAGATCTCCCTGGGACACGGCAACGACGTCGCCCTCACCGCCAGCGACGCCCCGGTCATCGTCGACGGGGGTGCCGGCGGCGACCAGGTCAACGCCACGGTCCACGACGACCTGATCATCGACGGCGGCACCGGCAACAACAGCGTCGTCCTCGACGCCACCGGGGTCGAGGACGAGCTGGTCCTGACCCGACGTGAGGGCACGCTGGTCTCCGACACGATCCTGGCCCGCGTGCGACGCTTCACCTCCTACGAACTGATCGGCGGCTCCGCCTGGACCTACACCGGCGCCGACCTCCCCGACCGCGTCGTCGCCCTCTCCGCCGCCGGCCCGGTCCGGATCTCCACCCTCGGCGGCAACGACGAGCTGTGGGGCTCCGCCTTCGACGACCTCCTCGACGGCGGCTCCGGCACCGACGAGGTGCACCCCGGCGGAGGCACCGACACCTGCGTCAGCGTCGAGGTCGGCACCTGTCCCTGAGCGGCGGGCCTGACCGTCGGGCTGTGGGTGAGCGTCCAGAACCGACCCGCACGCTGATCGAGCCAGCCCAGCGTCAGTCGTCACGACGCCGGGCGCCTGGCGGTGGAGAAACACGCGGCACGCGGAAGCGGGCGGCTAGATCCGGATGGACTGGCCAGCGCTATCGACGCGAGTCCCTGCGGCCGCCGCCCGGCTTTGGCGGGTCGAAAGCCTCTGTCTGTCCGCGCAGAACAGCACGATCGTGGACGTGAGTGCGGACCCTTCCGCTCCTTAGTTCGTCCGACCCCCTGGGGTGAGCCCCCAACGGGGGAGCACAGCAATGGAGGACACCATGAAAGCCAGCTCACTCATCGGCCTTTCTGCCGCCGCGATCCTGGCTGGCAGTCCGGCCGTCCTGGCGGCCAGCCACTCCACCACCTCCGCGGTGCGGTCGGCCGGGGAACCGATCGCCCAGAGCGTGATCCTGCGCGGGCACCTGACGACGCCCACCAAGCTCGCCCTGCACTACGTCATCGCCGGGAACACGGCCGTCTACAGCAGCTCCACGACAGGCGAACCGATCCTCGCGGATGGCGGCGAGCTCGGGTCGGTCCGCGTCTTCATCAACGGCAAGCTCAGGGGTGGCAGTGACGCGGGCGCGGTGACGTGTGCAGCCCACGCCAAGACGAGGGAGTACTACGACCAGTTCCCTACGCAGTCGTTCCGAGTGAAGGCGAGCAAAGTCCACCGGGTACGGGTGGTGGCCCTGTACTGCACCCCTGACGGGACGCAGTCGACGACCACGCAGCGCGCCGTGGTCCGCTGACGCATCCCCCCAAGCCATCCGGTGACGCGGCGTCAAGCGGGGCAGCGACACTCCGGCCTGCGCCGTTAGTCCATCCGGCTACGGCCCAGGTGCGCAGGCGGCTGCTCGCAGTGCGAAGAACGCTCTCCGAGGCAGCGCGTGAGGGGCGCGCACTCATCTCGGCACGAGCGGTTAGCGGCAGAAGCGTGCGTCTTCGAGCGCACGCTACGCGGCAAGTCCGGGCGGTCCACAAGTGCGAACAAACAAGGTTCGCAGCGGGCCTGTGAAGGTCAGAAGACCCGAGCGTGAAGGGTGCCCGCGTAGTCGATGGCGGCCTGCACTCGGGCCGCCTGCACGCCCCCCAGTTCGCGCACAGGAGTCCACCGGAAGGCACTGTGCTCGTCCGAGAGAGCGATCTCAGCGTCGTCAGGTAGCCCGCAGCGGAAGATGCCGACCTGCGACTCGAACTCGCGGTGGTAGTACCACCCGGTCAGTGGGCCTATCTCGACCTCGACACCCAGTTCCTCACGACACTCGCGCCTAAGAGCAGCCACTATCGTCTCTCCCGGCTCGACTGCACCTCCCGGCAGTCCCCAACGCTGATCGCCATACGACTGGCGCAGCAGGAGCACGGACCGACGTGCATCGTCCACCACCGCCGCGTGCACGCTGAAGCGAAACCGATCGTCGAAGGCCACCGGCACATGGTTCCAGAAGACAGACGTCTGACCTTCCCGTGACATCCGGATCTCGGCTATGAGCGGATGTCCGGCGGCCTCCGGATTCACGACCGTCGAGGTCGGGACATGCCTGTGACCCCGCCCGCGGCGGGGTGTGGGGCGGTGGGGTCAGGTCTCGCCGGGTGGGGCGGCGGGCGGGGTGATGGGGGTGGTGCCGTGGTGGTCGCGGCGGAAGAACAGGCCGTTGGGGGAGCGCCAGAGGTAGGTGGTGTCGTCGAGGCGGTCGTAGTCCCACCTGGTGTGGGTCTTCGCGCGGTGGTGGCCTCGGCACAGGGGTGCGGTGTTGGCGGTGGACGTGGTCCCGCCTTGGTCGTGCGGGGTGATGTGGTCGATGTCGCTGGACCTCGCGGGTCTCGTGCACCACGGGAAGACGCAGTGGTGGTCGATGAGCTCGCGTTGGGCCCGGAGTCGGTCGGGGATCTCGTAGGCGGCGACGTTGATCTGCTCGGCGAGGTCGATCACTGGCTTCACGATCACCTGGACGCCCGGTGCGGCGCACCATTCGCGGACGCGGTCGGCCCAGATCGGGGACCGGGTGTTCTCGACCCGGGCCAGACATCCTTCGACGGTGTCGTCGCCGGTGAGGGCTGCTTCGGAGAGGTGGACGTGCAGCACGACCCGGCTGCGCGGTGGCACCACCGACTCCTGCCCGCCCGCGTCGTCGAAAGGCAGGGACACCTGGCCGCGGGCGAGGTCGCCGGCGGCGAGGGAGCGGCGTACGTCGTGCGACTCGGTGCACCCGGCGGCACCGAGCGCGGTGGCGCCCTGGTTGAGGGCGTCGTCGAGGTCGAGGGCATCGCGCAGGTCCAACGTCCCGGTGAGGTCGACGGTGCCGTTGATCCCGACCTGGTGGGTGTGGATCGAGATGTGGCGGCCGTCGGCCGCGGCGCGGGCGCGCTTCTCGGCCTCGACGGGGTCGAACCGGGCCTGGGCTTCCTCCACGAGGCGTTTGAGCTGCAGGTAGGACACCTGGTGGGCCACGTGGGCGACGTGGCGGTCCACGAAGACCGCGCCCTTCTCGGGCAGGCACATCGTCTGCTCCGCGATGGAGCGTGCGCGCCAGAACGGGAGGTCGCCGGCAGCGACGCGTTCCCAGGTGCGTGGCAACCGGTAGCGGATCTCGAGCACGGCGCCGACGTAACGCTTCCCGGCATCGGTGGACTGACCGAGCGCGGCGCAGAGCTCGAGGACCGCGGACTCCAGCACCCACGGGGCCCCGTCGCCGGCCAGCGGGATGCCGTGATCGCCGAACGAGGCGGAGTCTTCGTCGTCGGTCTCGTGGAGCACGCACCAGTCGATGACGCCCAGGACGGTGCGGATCTCCGCTGCCAGCTGGTCGCTACGACCCGCGCGGACAGCGGTCAGCACGGTGGTGCTGTCGTCGCTCCCGGGCTGCTCGGTCATGGACCCATTGAAGCCGTGGCCACCGACAGTGGGGCCCGTTTCGGTGCCTCAGATCTCGCTTGCTGAGACGACAAGGGAAAGTGTTTTCGATCGACTTCTGGCCGGTCTGGGTCGGGGCTGCCTGTCGGGTCGCCGGGTCTCGACGACCGCTCGCTTCGCTCGCTGCTCGACCGGCGGGGGTGGGGTCTCGACGGCCGCTCGCTTCGTTCGCTGCTCGACCGGCGGGGGTGGGGTCTCGACGGCCGCTCGCTTCGTTCGCTGCTCGACCGGCGGGGGTGGGGG
>NZ_CALRWD010000141.1:0-4212 GCF_943371775.1 Nocardioides psychrotolerans | reverse complement strand
CAACGTCCGGGATCACCTGCGAATGCAACCTCGCCCCCCTCTGCCGACATCACCACCAGCTCAAGACCCACGCCGGCTGGACCTACCAACAACTCACCCCCGGCACCTTCCTCTGGCGAGAACCCCACGGCCAGACCCTCCTCGTCACCCCACACGGCACCCGAGACCTCACCGACCCCTGAGGCACGATGACCTCATGGCCACGCGTGCTCGACTCCTCGCCCTGGTCCTGGTCGTCGCGATCGCGCTGACGGGGTGCCAGTCCAGCGAGGGCGGCGGCGAAGGCGGGGGCGGAGAGTCCGCCTGTCCGGCAGCCGTCGAGATCGACGGAGTGACCTACAACGGCGCGGGGCCGACCAGGAGGACCCCGGCGACGACCGGTGACACGTTGGTGGCGGTGCTGCCCGGGTGCGACGACTCCGGCGGTCAGGGCGACGCAGTCGAGGCGGAGCAGATCGAGGTCGAGGTGCTGACCGACGTCGACCCCGACCTCGCGGTCCTGTGGCACGAGAGCATCTACGTCCGCGACGGACGAGCCTTGCCCGCCTCGACGCGCGCGTGGTTCACCGCGCCGCGCTGCACGACGGAGGGGCCGTTCGACCTGGTCGCTGACTGGCTGGGCGTCATGGGGCCGAAGAAGCCGCGCTTCGACGGCGACCTCCGCCTGCCCTACCGGCTCGAGGTCCGCGTCACGGAAGGACCAACCCGCTACGTTGGCGCCACCCTCACGCTCCGGGCGGGCAGAGCGACCGATCCCGCCCTTTCACCCGCGGACGTCAAGGCCTCGTTGTGGGAGGGCGGTCGGGTCACGGCGAGCGTCAGGTGCCTCGAGGGACGGTTCGACGTCATCGGCGTGACCGCCTCGGGCCCGGAGTAGTAGACGTCAGCCGGGTCCATCGCGCCACTCGTCTGCGAGCAGCGCATAGCCGACCTCGTCGATCCACCCGAGCTCGTGGTGCCACAGCGCCTGGACCGAGACTCGCTCGCGACGCATCCCGGCGCCCTCCAGCACGCGGACGGAGGCGGGGTTGTCGGCGTACGCCGCCGCGGTGACCCGCCGCAGCCCGAGGTCGTCGAAGGCGGCCCGCAGCAGGGCCCGCGCGGTCGCGCTCCCGATCCCCTGGCCGGCCACGCGCGGGTCGACGATGTAGCCGATCAGTCCGTCCGTGCCGTCGGGGACCCCCGGCTGACCGGGGCCGTCGACCACGTCGAGGAAGCCCATCGCGACGACCTCCCCGTCGCGCTCGACGACGCAGGAGAAGTCGGTCGGGCTGTCGGGCACCGCGCGCCACTCCCGGCGCAGGTCCTCGGGGTCGACGTGGGTGCGCACCATGAAGTGGTTGACCTCCGGGAGGTTGCGGAAGGACTGCAACGCCTCCACGTCCGCCTCCACGGCCTCCCGGAAGAGCAGTCCGTCCGACGACAGCGGCCACGGAGTCTCGTGCCTCACCACCGGGAGGCCGCTCATGACGGCCTCAGCACCAGGTCGGCCACGCGGCGCAGGTCGTCGGTGAGGTCCTGCTCGCACAGCGTCGCCCGGTCGCCGCACAGGTCGAAGTCGTAGACGAAGCGGTCGGGCTGCGGGGGCGTCCCGCTCACGCGCGCCAGGTCGATGCGCTCGACCAGGTCACGCAGCTCATCGGCCCGCGGGTCGGCTCCGAGGTCGACCCGGGCCTCGGAGGTCCGTCCCGCGAAGCCCCCCGTGCGTCGTACGACGACCTGGTCGGCCGCAGCGAGCAGGTCCGCCGCCGGGGCTGCGGCAGGAGCGGCCGGGGACGAGGCAGGCGTGACCCCGACCCTCGCCCAGGCCTCCTCGACGGCCGAGACGTCGACGTCACCGAGCGACGCGGCGGCCGCGACGGTGGCGGCCGCGAACCCGGCGAAGTCGGAGCGCGACGTCACCTGGTCGCCGGTGAGCGCGGCGAACCACACGCGCCCGGCGCCCTCCCAGCTCGAGCCGCCGATCGCGACGGCCGCGAGGTGGAAGGCGCGGTTGGGGATGCCGGAGTTGAGGTGGACACCGCCGTTGTCGTCGGTCGTCTCGACGTAGTCGTCGAGGTGGGCCGGCTGCGGGTCCCGGCCGAGCGCGGGGTCGTCGTAGGCCGCGCCGGGGTGGGCCATGTCGCGCAGCCCGCGCGCCCGGATGCCGGGGAGGAACAGGCCCTCCCCGATCAGCCAGTCGGCCGCGAGCGCGGTCTGGCCGAGAAGCCGCTGCTTGAGGCAGCTGGCGAAGACGTCGGAGACCGACTCGTTGAGCGCGCCGGACTGGCCCTCGTAGACGAAGCCGGCCGTGTGCTCGGTGAGCGCGTGGGTCAGCTCGTGGGCGAGGACGTCGACCGGCTTGGTGAAGCGGTCGAAGACGCGACCGTCACCGTCGCCGAAGACCAGCTGGGTGCCGTCCCAGAACGCGTTGACGTAGTCCTGCCCGTAGTGGACCGTCGCCGAGACGCCTGCGCCCGCGCCGTCGTAGGAGTCGCGGCCGTAGACCTCCGCGAAGAGCGCCAAGGTGCCGCTGATGCCGAGCGCCGCCTCCTCGACGGCCACGTCCTCCGACGGCGGGTCACCGGCCGCGCGGGCCGGCTCGCCCGGGAGGTCGGTGCCGTGGGAGGCGGTGTGCACGACCCAGGCCGGCCCCCGGGCGTCGGCCACGCCCCGACGCAGGCCCGGGGCCTGCGCCCGCCGCAGCCGCACGTCGTCGTCGATCGCCAGCAGGCGGTGCCAGCGCTCCGCCTCCTCCGGGACGCTGAGCGCGAGCTGGCGGAGCAGGTAGGGCGGGACGAAGCAGGCGTGGGTCCGAGACATGCCCCCAGCGAACCCCACGCCACCGACACCCACAAGGGACCCGCGCCCCGCCGGCCGGCGTGCGGCGTGCGACCGGTGCTTCACTGGAGGGCATGAGCCACGCCCACGTCCCCACCCACGCCCTCCCCCGCGCCACCGGGGTCGACGACGACCGCCTCACGGGGCTGCGCCGGTGGAACGTCGTGCTCGCCGTGCTGCACGCGGCGCAGGCCGTGGCCGTGCTGGTGCTCGCGACCGACTTCGCCATCACGCTCTCCAACTCGTTCCCGACCGGTCCTCCGGGCAGCCGGGTCGCCGACCCCACCTCGGCGTTCGACGTGCCCATCGGGGCGGCGATCGCACTCTTCCTCGCCCTGGCCGCGATCGACCACGGACTGACGGGCACGGTGCTGCGCGGTCGCTACGAGCGCGACCTCCGGGCGGGGATCAACCGCTTCCGGTGGGTGGAGTACTCCGTCAGCGCCACGATCATGGTCCTGCTCATCGCCTTCTACGCCGGCGTCACCCAGCTCACCGCCATCATCGCGATCATCGGCGCCAACGTCTCGATGATCCTCTTCGGCTGGCTCCAGGAGGTCATGAACCCGCCTGGGCGCACCAGCACCACGATGCTGCCCTTCTGGTTCGGCTGCATCGCCGGCGCGGCTCCCTGGGTCGTCATCACGCTCAACCTCGTCGGCGCGGAGACCGTGCCCGGCTTCGTCTACGGCATCTTCGTGTCGCTGTTCATCTTCTTCATGAGCTTCGCGCTCAACCAGTGGCTGCAGTACCGCGAGATCGGGCCGTGGCGCAGCTACGCCTTCGGCGAGAAGGCCTACCTGGTGCTCAGCCTCGGCGCGAAGTCCGCGCTCGCGTGGCAGATCTTCGCGGGATCGCTCGCCGCCTAGCCCCGCTGCTGCCCCTCGGGCGCTGAATCGTGGGAAAGGTGCGGTCGCGACTAGACTCCACGAGGCCCATCGGGCCCCTGAACCTTCAGATCTGCACCTCCACCGGAAGAGTCGTCACCGCCCCATGTCTGAGATCAAGACCGCCAACCTGCGCAACGTCGCGATCGTCGCGCACGTCGACCACGGCAAGACCACCCTCGTGGACGCGATGCTGCGCCAGGCCGGAGCCTTCACCGAGCACGAGGCCGAGAGCGTGGCCGACCGGGTCATGGACTCCGGTGACCTCGAGCGCGAGAAGGGCATCACGATCCTCGCGAAGAACACCGCGATCCACTACAACGGTGCCTCCGCCCCCGAGGGCATGACCATCAACATCATCGACACCCCCGGCCACGCCGACTTCGGTGGCGAGGTCGAGCGCGGCCTGTCGATGGTCGACGGCATCGTGCTCCTCGTCGACGCCTCCGAGGGCCCGCTGCCCCAGACCCGCTTCGTGCTGCGCAAGGCGCTCAACGCCGACATG
>NZ_CALRWD010000140.1:0-4256 GCF_943371775.1 Nocardioides psychrotolerans | reverse complement strand
GAGGTCGAAAACGTGCCGCACTTTCCGTCAGGCGATGACCGCCAGCGCCGACGGCAGGATCTCGACGCACGCGGGAGCGGCCGAGAGGCCCGGCAGGACGCCGAGCGGCTCGCCGTCGCCGCCGACGGGGACGGGCACCCGGGCGTCGGCGGAGATCTCGACGCGGTGGCCGGTGAGGACGGTGACCTGGTCGAGCTCGACGTGGCGCCCGTCGTAGACCTTGGGCAGCGAGCGCATCAGGTCGAGCTTGCCGGCGGCCTCGATCACGACCACGTCGAGCAGGCCGTCGTCGAGGGTGGCGTGGGGGGCGATCTTCATGCCCTTGCCATAGAACGAGGAGTTGGCGACGACCACGTTGGCGGCTGCGTAGTGGCGCACGTCGCCGTCGACCGAGACCCGGTAGCGCGCCGGGGTGTAGGTCGCGAGGGCGCGCAGGGCGGCGTAGGGGTACTGCAGCTGCTTGGGCAGCCAGTGCGCGGTGTCGACGATCTCGCCGGCACGCGCGTCGACGCCGGAGTAGACCGAGCCGGCCACCCGGCGCGGAGCCGCGTCGCCGAGGGTGAAGGACAGCAGGTCCACCCGTCGTACGACGCCCTCGAGCAGCAGCCGTGCCTGGTCGCGGGCGTCGTCGGGCACCCCGAGCATCCGGGCGAAGTCGTTGCCGCGGCCGGCCGGGAGCAGGCCGAGGGTGCCGCCGCGCAGGGACACGGCTCCGGCCAGCGAGGAGAGCATGCCGTCGCCGCCCACGGAGACGACCACGTCGCCGCGGTCGACCGCTGCGCCCACGAGGGCGTCCATCGCCTTGGGGCCGGGCGAGTAGGTGACGTCGACGCGGCAGCCGGCCTCGCGCAGCTGCTGGGCGACCGGGACGACCGCGTCGGGTGCGGCGCCGCCACCGGAGGCGGGGTTGACCAGGAGCGTGAAGTTGCGCAGGTGGACGGCGTTCACGGGATGAGCACCCCCGGGTTGAGGATGCCGGTGGGGTCGAGGTCGGCCTTGACCGCCCGCAGGATCGACCCGCCGAGCTCCCCGATCTCCTGGGTCAGCCACGGCCGGTGGTCGCTGCCGACGGCGTGGTGGTGGGTGATCGTGGCGCCGACGGCCATCATCGCGTCGCTCGCGGCGGCCTTGGCAGCGAGCCACTGCGGCAGCGGGTCGGCCGCCTCCTTGGTGGCGACGGTGAAGTAGAGCGAGCAGCCGGTCTCGTAGACGTGGGAGATGTGGCAGAGGACCAGCGTGCCCTCACCGAGCGTGGTCTCCAGCGCGGTCTTGACCGCGGTGTAGAGGCGGTCGCGGTTGAACCAGAAGGTCGCGGTCTCCATCGTCTCGACGAGCACGCCGACGTCGAGCAGCGAGTCGCGCAGGTAGGGCGCGTTGAAGCGGCCGTGCGCCCACGCCTGGCCGGGCGCCTCGCCGAGGCAGGTGCCGCCGAGGCCCTCGAGGACAGCGGTGACGGCGGCGCGCTTGGCGGCGTTGGCCGCGGGCTCGCCCTCGTAGCCGGTGATCATCATGCAGCCGCCCGCCGCCTCGCCGCCGATCTCGTCGGGCTTAGCGAGGTTGATCGCGGTCTCGGACTCGTCGGAGAGCCGCAGCACGGTGGGGAGCAGCTGGCTCTGGGCGAGGGTGCGCATCGCGTCGGCGCCGGCCTCGAACGACGGCCAGCTCCAGCCCTCGTAGACCTTCTCGGCAGGAAGAGGTCGGACCCGCACGGTCACGGCGGTGATGACGCCGAAGGCGCCCTCGGAGCCGAGGAGCACCTGGCGCAGGTCGGGGCCTGCGGCGTTGGCCGGCGAGCTGCCCAGCACGAGCTCGCCGCGGGGGGTCGCGACCCGCAGTCCGACGACCATCGCGTCGAAGCGGCCGTAGCCGGCGCTCGACTGGCCGCTGGAGCGGGTGGCGGCGAAGCCGCCGATCGTGGCGTACTCGAACGACTGGGGGTAGTGCCCCAGCGTCAGCCCCTCCTGCGCCAGCAGCGACTCCGCCTCGGGGCCGCGCAGGCCGGGCTCGAGGGTGGCGGTCATCGAGACGTGGTCGACGGCGAGGAGCTGCTTCATCCGCACCAGGTCGAGCGACACCAGGCCGGCGTAGCCCTCCCGGCGCGCGACCAGCCCGCCCGTGACCGACGTGCCACCGCCGAAGGGGACCACCGCGAGGTGGTGCTCGACCGCGATCGCGAGCACGGCAGCGACCTCCTCGTGCGTCGAGGGGCGGCAGACGGCGTCGGGCGCGTCGCTCAGGTCGCCGCTGCGGGCGCGGAGCAGGTCGGGCGTCGACTTGCCCCGGGTGCGCAGCCGCCGCACCTCGTCGTCGACGAGCACGTGCTCGCCGCCGACGACGGCCCTCAGCGCGTCGAGCAGCTCCGGCGCCAGGGCGCTGGCGGGTGGCGCGTCGGCTGGCGTGGCGGGCCGCTCGTCGATGCCGAAGGCCATCTCGATGAGGCCCCGGGCGGCCTCCGGGAGGACGGTCGCGGCGTCGGGGCTGCCCCAGCGGTGGGGGTGCATCTCGGACTGCACGAATCGGGTCATGTGTTACAGTGTGACACATGACGTCACTTCGTAACAACCCCTCGGAGGTGAGCGAGCCGAGGGACGCCTACCTCGACGCCGCCCGTGCCTGCATCCTCGACGTCGGCTGGCGGCGTACGACGCTCACCGAGGTCGCGCGCCGCGCCGGGGTGTCGCGGATGACGATCTACCGCACCTGGTCGGACATGCCCCAGCTGCTCGGTGACCTCATGACCCGCGAGTGGACCGGCGTCGTGCAGTCGGCCGTCGCCGCGGAGGACCCGTCCCAGCCGGCCGTCGAGCGGATGGTCGAGGGCATCGTCGGCACCGTGCGGGTGCTCCGCGACAACGAGCTCTTCGTGCGGATCATCGAGCTCGACCCCGAGCTGATCCTCCCCTACGTCTTCTCCCGCCGCGGCCGCTCGCAGGACCTGATCCTGTCCATCACCGCCGACGCGATCGCCGCCGCCCAGGCCTCCGGCGAGGCGCGCGACGGCAACCCGGTCGCCATCGCCCGCGGCCTGCTGCTCGCCGCCCACGGCTTCGTCCTCTCCGCGCACACCATGGTCGACGACGAGGTCGGCGCCGACGACCTCGACGCCGAGCTCGCGCTGCTCCTCACCCGGGTGCTGCGCCCATGAGCGCGCCCGTCGCTCCCGTCATCACCCCGGTCATCACCCCGGGCCTCGTCGACGCCCCCGCGGAGGTCGACCTGGTCGTCATCGGGCTCGGCGTCACCGGCGCCGGCGTCGCGCTCGATGCGGTCACCCGCGGGCTCACCGTGCTCGCCGTCGACGCCCACGACCTCGCCTTCGGCACGTCGCGCTGGTCGTCCAAGCTGGTGCACGGCGGACTGCGCTACCTCGCCAACGGCCAGATCGGCGTCGCCCACGAGAGCGCCGTCGAGCGCGGGATCCTCATGGAGGTCACCGCCCCCCACCTGACCCGCGCGATGCCGATGCTGGTGCCGCTCGGCTCCTCGATGACCCGCAGCCAGGCCGCGCTCACCCGCGCCGGCCTGATCGCGGGCAACGTGCTGCGTCGGGCCGCCCGCACCGACGCCGAGACGCTCCCCTCCCCACGCCGGTTGTCGGCCACCGAGGTCCTCGCGATGGCCCCCGCCCTGCGCTCGGCCGGCCTGCGCGGCGGCCTGCTCTCCTGGGACGGCCAGCTCGAGGACGACGCCCGCCTGGTGACGACCATCGCCCGCACCGCGACGTCGTACGGCGCCCACGTCCGCACGCACGCCCGCGTCCTCTCGGCGACCGGGACCTCCGTGGAGCTGCGCGACGAGCTCACCGGGGCGGTCTCGACGGTGCGCGCCAAGGCCGTCGTCAACGCCACGGGCGTCTGGGCCGGCGACCTGGTCGAGGAGGTGACGCTGCGGCCGAGCCGGGGCACCCACCTGGTGCTGCGGCAGGAGTCGCTGCCCGGGCTGACCGTGTCGGTCTTCGCCCCGATCCCCGGCGAGACCAACCGCTTCGTGCTGGTGCTGCCCCAGGCCGACGGCACGGTCTACGTCGGGCTCACCGACGTGCCGGTCGAGGGCGAGGTCCCCGACGTGCCCGAGCCCTCGGAGCCCGAGATCGGCTTCCTGCTCGACGTCGTGTCCGCCGCCTTCTCCCGCCCGCTGCACCGCTCCGACGTGGTCGGCGCCTATGCCGGGCTGCGACCGCTGCTCGACACCTCCTCGCAGGACGGAGCCGGCTCCACGGCCGACCTCTCGCGCAAGCACGCGGTGCTCACCAGCAC
>NZ_CALRWD010000139.1:0-4359 GCF_943371775.1 Nocardioides psychrotolerans | reverse complement strand
CTGGCCAGCCGGGGTCACCGACTACGCCGTGGTCTGGGTCCAGGTCGCGGGCAGCAACTACCACTTCGGTGAGAGCTTCCACAACGCCCCGATCGAGTCGCCGGTCAAGTGCACGATCAGCTCCGACGGCAACCCCGAGACCTACGACGTCCCCGTCGGTGTGACCGAGATCGAGGGCTGGCGCACCTCCGCCACCGTGGCCAAGGGCCGCGCCGTGTCCGCGGACGTCGTCACGGTCAACCAGGGCGGCATCGCCGGAGCCTCGCTCCAGAAGCTCTCGGGCCGCACGTGGACCACCGTCAAGACGGTCGCGGTCGGCGCCACCTCCACCCGGGTGACCTTCCCGAAGCAGACCCGCAGGGGCACCTTCAAGTACCGCCTGGTCCTGCCCGGCTCCGAGTCGGTCACCGGCGACACCACCGCCCCCCTCACGGTGCGGGTGCGCTGACCTCCAGCACGACGACGTAGCCGAGGAGCCGGTGGCCGTGACACGACATGTCACCGCCAGCGGCTCCTCGCACGTCCACCAGCAGTGCGGCCGCGTCGTCGCCCGCGGTCGACGCGGCCGTGATCGCCAGCACGACACCGTGGGTCTCCGGCGTCGCGACGGGCAGCGCGTCGTGGTGGTCCTCGGTGAAGGTGACCGTCCGGGCCAGGTCGGCGCCCAGCACGTCCTCGAGCCAGCCGGCCTGCTCGGCGTCGGTCGCCAAGGGCCAGGCGACCCGGTCGCCCACCGCGAACGGGGGCGCGCAGCACCGCAGGTGCCACGCGTCCACCCACACCCTCACGCGCATCCTCGGAGGATCCCAGTCGTCCCGTCCGACCGCGACCGATTTCCCGCTCGCGGTCAGGTCCGTCAGGCGAGGAACACCCCGTGCCCGGGCTGAGCCACGTCTACCCTGGGGGCGTGGACGTCACTGGGGGTGTCGGGTCCGCCGGCCAGCGGGCCGACGCGGCCCACCTCGACGACGTCGTACGACGGGTGCTCGCCAGCGTCGTGCGGCTCCCGGGTTGCTGTCGTGCGGGGGTGGCCCTCACCGAGGGCGGTGGGCGTCGCCTGCGGTTCACCGCTCAGGAGCGGGACGCTGACGTCGAGCTCGCGTGGTGCCTGATCGATGCCTACGACGACGTGCCGCTGACCGCTGTCGTCAGCAGCGGCGAGCCCATCCTGGGCGACCTCGACACCCTCGACCGCCGCTTCTCCGGGATGGTCGAGCACCAGCGTGAGCAGGGCGTCGTGGCGCTCGCCGTGCTGCCGCTGCCCGGCACCGGCTCGCCCGTGGGCGGACTGATCCTCTTCTACGACCAGGCGCAGCCCTTCGACACCGAGCAGCGCGAGGGCCTGCTCCGGGTCGCCGCCGACGTGGCCGCTGAGCTGGTCGACGCGCGCGCGGGCGCCGTGCGCCGCGAGCAGGTGCTCGCCGACGAGCCGGTGGAGGAGCGAGCCCTCGTGGGGGACGTGGTCGTCGACGCCGACCCGCGTGCCGCGAGCGCCGCCCGCCGTTTCCTGCGGAGCCAGCTCGCGAGCTGGTCGGTGGACGACGACGTGACCGACACGGCGGTCCTGCTGCTCTCCGAGCTCGTCACCAACGCGATCATCCACACCGATGCCGCAGCCGAGGTGCGGGTGGTCCTCGACGAGGGGGAGCTGACGGTCACCGTGCGCGACCAGGGGCGCCCCGGGGACGATGCCGCGGCCGAGCCCGACGAGGACGACGACCCGCTGCGGGTGCACGGCCGCGGGCTCCAGCTCGTCGACGCCCTTGCCGAGCGCTGGGGCTCCGAGCGCGACGCGGTCGGCACCACGGTCTGGTTCGCGCTCCCGGCTTAGCGGTCGGCCCGAGAAGGTCGGCGTAGCCTGGCTCGCGTGGAGCACCCGATGAGCACCGTGACCGGCACCAGGACCAATAGGTGCACGGAGCGTTTCGGCCAGCGCGACGAGCTCGACGTCGTCCGGCACGTCTGACCGGCTGCCGTGTCCACCGACTGGCTGCTGCGCCAGCATGAGCGCGGCAACCCCCACTCGCGCATCGACGACCGTCACCCCGGTGACGAGGCCTGGTCGACGGGCAACGTCGTGCGCCCGCTCGTGCACGGCGCCACCTACTTCGCCGAGCTGCTCGAGCGCCTCGAGGCGACGCGCGAGGGCGACCTCGTCGTCTTCACCGACTGGCAGGGCGACGCCGACGAGCGGCTCGACGGCAGCCCTGGCAGCGAGGTCGCCGATGTGCTGGCCCGGGCCGACGAGCGCGGCGTGGACGTCCGGGGCCTGGTGTGGCGCTCGCACAGCGCGGCGACGGGCTTCACGGCGGGGGAGAACCTCCGCCTCGGCGAGGAGCTCCAGTCCCGCGGGGCCGAGGCGCTGCTGGACATGCGCGTGCGCCACGGCGGCTCGCACCACCAGAAGCTGCTGGTCATCCGGCACCGCGACGACCCCTCCCGCGACATCGCCTACGTCGGGGGCATCGACCTGTGCCACTCGCGGCGCGACGACGCCGACCACGGCGGTGACCCGCAGGCGCTCGGCACGATGGCCGAGGACTACGGCGAGACCCCGCCCTGGCACGACATCCAGGCGGCGATCAGCGGTCCGGCGGTGCACGACGTGGAGACCGTCTTCCGCGAGCGCTGGGAGGACCCGACGCCCCTGACACGCAGCCCGTTCTTCTGGGTGCGCGACCGGGTGCTGGGCCTCGACGTCAGCCCCGACCCGCTGCCCGAGCAGGCACCCCCGCCACCGTCGCCACCGGGTGCCTCGCACGCGGTCCAGCTGCTCCGCACCTACCCCGACCTCCGGCTGGGGCGGGACTACCCGTTCGCCCGCGGCGGGGAGCGCAGCGTGGCCCGCGGCTACAGCAAGGCCCTGGGGAAGGCCCGCACGCTGGTCTACCTCGAGGACCAGTACCTCTGGGGTCGTCACATCGGCGACGCCTTCGTCCGGGCCCTGCGCGACCAGCCCGACCTGCACGTGCTGGCCGTCGTGCCCCTGCACCCGGACCTGGCCGGAGCCGCCCGGGTGCCCGAGCTGGTGGGCCGCCGGCGGGCGATGGCCGAGATGCACCGGGCCGCACCCGACCGGGTCGCGGTCTTCGGCATCGAGAACCACGCGGGCACGCCGGTCTACGTGCACGCCAAGTGCTGCATCATCGACGACACCTGGACGAGCGTCGGCTCCGACAACTTCAACCGCCGGTCGTGGACCCACGACTCGGAGCTGTCGGCGGTGGTCGTGGACACCGACCCGGCCGACCTCGGCGCCTACGCCCGCGCGCTCAGGCTGCGGCTGGCGGCCGAGCACCTCGACCTGGAGGAGGACGACGCTGCGGCGATGAGCCGGTGCGTCGACCCGATCGCCATGTTCCACGCGTTCTCCCGCAGCGCGGACGCCCTGGACGCCTGGCACGCCGGGGGTCGACGCGGCGAGCGCCCCGCGGGTCGACTGCGGCGCCTCCGGGTCCCCGAGCTCGGTCGCTGGCAGCGGACGTGGGCCCTCCCGGCCTACCTCACGATGCACGACCCCGACGGCCGCCCGAGGTCGCTGCGGCGCCGCGACTCCTTCTAGCCACGATGGCGGGGTCCCGCCGTGGGATTCGTCTCAGGAAGCACGCTGCGGCGCCGATCGGCGTACGGTGAGGGAAGCAGCCAGCCACGACGACGCGAAAGGCCCCATGCCGCCAGGGACCAGCACCACCGTGACCGAGCCCGACCTCGACACGGACACGTCCCACCGGCCCAGCCTCCGCTCCATCGTCAAGCGCGTCGCGCTGAGCCTGCTGATCGCCTGCGCCGTGCCGGCCACGCTGTTCTACGTGTGCCTGATGGCCACGGGGGTCTGGACGGCCATGCTCGTCGCCCTCGCGTGGGCCTACGGCGCCATCGCGTGGCGTGCCGTCACCCACCGCCGCACGTCGGGGCTGCTGATCCTGACCGCGATCGTGCTGACCGGACGCACGGTCGTCTCGTTCGTGGCCGACAGCACCTACTTCTACTTCCTCCAGCCGATCATCAGCGACGGCGTGGTCGCCACGGCCTTCCTGCTCTCGCTCGCGAGTGCGCGGCCGATGGTGGCGCGGCTGGCCGGAGACTTCTACCCGATGGACCACGAGATCTCGGTGCGGCCGCGCATCCGACGTCTCTTCCGCGACCTCACGCTGGTCTGGGCGCTGGTCTGCCTCGGCAAGGCGAGCGCCACCCTGTGGCTGCTGCAGACGCAGTCGATGGAGACGTTCGTGCTGGCCAACAGCATCACCGGGCTGAGCCTCACCGCGGTCGCGGCGGGCCTCACGATCGTCACCGCCGCCGTCGTGGCGCGCCACGAGGGGCTGCTCTGCCCCGCTGTCGCCCGCGTCGCCTGAGCGC
>NZ_CALRWD010000138.1:0-4425 GCF_943371775.1 Nocardioides psychrotolerans | reverse complement strand
CCGCGTGCGCGCGACGCACGAGACCGGGTGTCGTCACGACCCACCGGCCGCGCCGGTGGGGGATCTGGAGGGCGGCGACGCGCCCACGGGTGACGAGGTCGGCGAGCCGCCCGCTCGGCAGGAACCGGAAAGCCACGGCCTCGAGGGGGTGCGCCGAGGTCGGCACCAGGCCGCCCGTGAGCTCGCGGAAGCGCCGCAGCCGGCTCCGGGAGAACGACCCGACGAGCACCCGCTCCTCGGCGTCGCGCGCGGAGATGAAGTCCGCCAACGGGGCGACGGCGCCGTCGGACTTGAGGTCGATGTTGAAGCGCGCCCGCGGGAACTGCTCGAAGAGCTCGGCGAGGGTGGGGACCCGCTCGCGCCCGCCGACCAGGGCGTCGCGCACCTCGGCGTACGACGCGGAGGCGATCTCGCCGGTCCGGTCGGTGACCCGGTCGAGGACCCGGTCGTGGAAGGCCAGGAGGACCCCGTCGCGGGTGACGTGCACGTCGGTCTCGAGGTAGTCGTAGCCGAGCTCGACCGCGTGACGGAAGGCCGACATCGTGTTCTCGAGGCCCTCGACATCGGGGTGGTAGGCCCCGCCGCGGTGCGCGAACGCGAGCACCGAGCCCGGCTGGTCCAGGACCTCGTCGAGGTAGGGGAACCCGGTCCTCGGCGACGTCACGGATGCAGTATTCACCCAGATGACGGGTTTGCGTGGAGGCTCAGAACCACGAGTCGGCGTCGGTCTCGCCGAGCAGCACCGGCAGGGCGGCGACCCAGCGGCGCACGAGGCGCTCGTGGGAGGCGTGGTCGACCCCGAGGAGGCCGGTCATGGCCGCCCCCGTGAGCAGGTCGATGGTGAACTGGACCAGGGTCGGGACGCGGGCGTCGGTCGTGCCGACGACCTCCGTGACGGCGCCGTGCACGGCCTCGAAGACGGCGCGCTCGACCGGCACCAGGGCCTCGAGGAGGGCGGGGTCGGTGCGCGCCGCGACCCACAGCTCGAGGACGACCAGGAAGGCCGGGTGCTCGAGGTCGCCGCGCACGACGGCGACGGCGCGCTCCCACGAGCGCTCTGCGGGAGCCTCCTCGGCCGCGCCGGCGCGCAGGACGCCGAGACGACGCCGGGCGACGTCCTCGACGACGCCGACCATGAGCGAGGCGCGGGTCGGGAAGTGGTGCAGGAGGGTGCCCCGGGCGACGCCGGCCCGGTCCTGCACCTCCGCGATGGTCGTGGCCGCGTGGCCGCGCTCCAGCAGGCAGTTGAAGGTGGCGTCCAGCACCCGCGCCCGGGTGGCGGCCGTGCGCTCGCCCTGGGTGCGCCGCGGGGCCGGGACGGGTGACATGGCGTCACGGTAGCGGCCGGGACAGGGCATACTGGCACAAACAGTCCAAACGTACGGGAAGTGTGACCATGAGCCCCTCGAACCCCCGCCCACACCCCTCGCTGAGCCGCACCCTGCGCCAGGGCGTCGCCCTCGCCCAGGTCGCGGTCACCGCGGCCCGCAACCCGGATCTGCGCCGAGGAGTGGTGGCGCAGGTGAGCGGCGGGCTTCTCGGGGGAGGTGCGTCCGGCGGGGGAGAGGCGTCCTCGTCGGACGCGGCGGCCGGTGGCGTGGTGGTCTCGGCGCCGACCGGGGTGGCCGACTTCCCCCGCCACGTCCACGCCCAAGCGGTGTGCGGGGCAGGACCGGCCGACGTGGCGTCGTACGTCCGTGACTTCGGGCAGGCAGCGCAGTGGCTCACCATCCACTCGACCTGGCGCGGCGAGGGGCCGGGTGTGGTCGACGAGGGTGACCGCTTCGCCCAGCAGATCCTGCTCATGGAGATCCCGGCCGAGGCGCGCTGGACGGTGGCACGGGTCGACGACACCGGCTTCGAGCTGCGCGGGACGGGTCCGATGGGCATCACGCTCGGGTTGTGGTGCACCGTGGTCGCCTCCGGGAGCGGCTCGGTCGTGCGGCTCGACGCGGGGCTCGACGGCGCGCCCGTGCGAGGGCCGGTGGGCTCGACCGCCGTCCGCAGCGTCGAGAAGGCGCTCGTGGCGTCCTTGGCGCTGCTGACCTCCCAGGTGTCGGGCTCGGCGCCGGCGCGGCTGCGGGTGTCCGCCGACCCGGTCCTGCACGTGGCCTCGGGGCGGTCCCTCGACCCTCGGACGCCGGTCATCGTCGGGGTCGGCCAGGTCGTGCAGCGCGAGCCCGACCCCTCCCAGGACCCGGTCGCCCTGTCGGCCGCCGCACTGCGAGCCGCTCTCGTCGACAGCGGGGCGAGCGTCGACCTGCTGGGGCTCGCGGATGCCGTCTATGCCGTGCCGAGCGCCTCGTGGACCTATGCCGACCAGGCGCTCCTGGTCGCCGACGCGGTGGGGGCGCGGCCCGACGAGACCGTGCAGTCGAGCCCCTACGGCGGCGACGGTGGCCAGCTCGTCGTCAACGACGCCGCCGACCTGGTGGCCTCCGGCGGGGCTTCGGTGGTGCTGGTCAGCGGCGCGGAGGCGGGCTCGACGCTGGCCTGGGCGCAGAAGCACGGCGTCACGCTCGACTGGCCGCGCCAGGACGAGTCGGTGGCGCCGAGCCGCGTGATCGGTCTCGACAAGCGGCCCAACAACGAGGCCGAGACCGCGGTGGGGCTCGGGGCGCCGATCTACACCTACGCGCTGATGGAGTCGGCGGTCCGTGGTCGGCTCGGTCGCACGCCCGCGGAGCACACGAGCGCCGTGGCGCGGCTGTGGGCGGGCTTCTCGGAGATCGCCTCGCGCAACCCGTTCGCCTGGTCACCGACCCCGGAGTCGGCCGATCGGATCGCTGCCGTCACCCCGGACAACCGCGCCGTGTCGGCGCCGTACACGAAGCTGATGTGCGCCAACCTGCAGGTCGACCTCGCCGCGGGCTCGATCGTGACCAGCGTCGCCGCCGCCGAGGCCGCCGGGGTGCCCCAGTACCGCTGGGTGTTCGTGCACGCCGGCGCGTCGGCGTACGACGAGTGGTTCGTCTCGGAGCGTGCCGACCTGTCCCGCTCGCCGGCGATCGCCGCGCTGGGTGCTGCTGCGCTCGGGCACGCCGGGGTGGGCATCGAGGACGTGGCGCACGTCGACCTCTATGCCTGCTTCCCGTCCGCGGTCGAGATCGGCGCCGACGCCCTGGGCCTCCCGATCGACGACCCGGGGCGCCCGCTGACGGTCACGGGCGGGTTGACCTTCGCGGGTGGGCCGGGCAACAACTACGGCAGCCACGCGATCGCGTCGATGGTGCCGGTGCTGCGCGCCGACCCTGCTTCGCGTGGGCTGTGCACGTCGCTGGGCTGGTATGCCACGAAGCACGCACTGGGGCTCTACTCAGCCACCCCGCCCGAGCGCGCCTACGCGCACCTGCGCCCCGTGGTCGAGCAACCGCCCAAGCGGCCGGTCGTGACGTCGTACGACGGCGAGGCGGTCGTCGAGGCGTTCACGGTGCCCTTCGACCGGTCCGGTGCAGCCGAGGCCGGCATCCTGAGCCTGCTGACGCCGTCGGGCACGCGGGTGCTCGTGCGCTCGTCGGACTCCTCGCTCGTGGGTGCCCTCACGGAGGGGGACCTGCTGGGAGCACGGGTGCGCGTCGCCGGGGAGTCCGTGACGGTGCTGGGCGCCGGGGCCTACGAGCTGCCGGCGCCGCCGGCCTCACCCGTGCGGCGATCCCTCGAGGGCGCGGTGCTGGTGGTGACGCTCGACCGGCCCGAGGTGCGCAACGCGATCGACGCGCGGACCGCGGAGGCGCTCGAGAGCGCGATCGACGACGCCGAGGCGGACCCGCGCGTGCGGGCCATCGTGCTGACGGGCGCCGGCGACACGTTCTGCGCCGGGATGGACCTCAAGGCAGCGGCGCGCGGCGAGCTGCCGCTGACCGCAGGACGAGGCCCCCTGGGCCTGACCGGGCGGCCGCCGGTGAAGCCGCTGGTCGTCGCGGTGGAGGGCAGCGCGCTCGCGGGCGGTTGTGAGCTCGCGCTCGCCGCCGACCTGATCGTGGCGGCCTCCGACGCGGTCTTCGGCATCCCCGAGGTCAAGCGTGGCCTGGCCGCGGCCGCCGGGGGAGTGCTCCGGCTGCGTGAGCGGCTCCCGCGCAACGTCGCGATGGAGATGGCGCTCCTGGGCGAGCCGATGTCGGCGGTGCGGCTCGCCGAGCTGGGCCTGGTCAACCGGGTCTCGGCACCCGGTGCCGCCCTCGAGGTTGCTCTCGAGCTCGCGCGGGCGATCGCGGCCAACGCGCCGCTCAGTGTCGCCGTCGGCAAGCGGATCGTGGACGAGTCACCCGCCTGGCCCGCCGACGAGGCCTTCGACCGGCAGACCGAGCTCGCCTCGCCCGTCATCCTCTCCGACGACGCCCGCGAGGGGGTCGACGCGTTCGCCGAGCGGCGTGCGCCGGTGTGGTCGGGGCGCTGAGCTGGTCGGTCCTGGGGCTGCGGTTTGGT
>NZ_CALRWD010000137.1:0-4527 GCF_943371775.1 Nocardioides psychrotolerans | reverse complement strand
TCGCGCCAGACCTCGTTGCAGGATCACGCCTCAACTCGACGGCCATCCGGGTTGCGCGCTCACGCAGCTCGTCGCCGTACTTCCTGGGTGCTGCCATGACTCTCATCCTCCATGGATTGAGAGCCTCCATCAGACCCGGGGCGATTCACCGGGACGGTTCACCGCTGCAACGGTCTCGTAGATGGGGTAACGACGTGTTACATGAGTCGGGCCGGCCCAGCGCCGTTGACAGATCCCGCCGTCCGCCCCAGGGTCGGCGCATGGCAGAGGTCGTGTTCCGTCCCGGGAGCGCCGAGACGTGGGCCAGCCCGTGGCAGATGTACGCCGCCCTGCGCGACCGCGCCCCGGTCCACCACGTCGAGCGCCCCGGGGGCAGTGACTACTACGTGCTGTCCCGGCACGCCGACGTGATGGCGGCGGCGGTCGACACGGCGACGTACAGCTCGGCGCAGGGCCTCACCACCGAGTACGGCGAGCTCGAGCGGATCGGCCTCGTCGACAACCCGCCGATGGTGATGCAGGATCCGCCGGTGCACACCGCCTTCCGGCGCCTGGTCTCGCGCGGCTTCACCCCCCGCGCGGTGGCGACCGTGGAGCCCGCCGTGCGCGCCTTCGTGCGCGAGCGGCTCGACCGGATCGTCGCGGCGGGGGAGGCCGACGTGGTCGCGGAGCTCTTCAAGCCGCTCCCGAGCATGGTCGTGGCGTTCTACCTCGGGGTGCCGGAGGCCGACCGCGACCGCTTCGACACCTGGACCGACGCGATCGTGGCCTCCGGGGCGGGCACGGGCGGTGACGTCGCAGCAGCGGGCGAGGCCGTGGGCGGGATGCTGGGCTACTTCGCCGAGCTGGTCGAGCGCCGACGCCGGGAGCCGGGCGACGACACGGTCTCGCACCTCGTGGCGGCGGGGGTCGGGGACGACGACGCCGGCCTCCTCTCGATCCTGGCCTACGTCTTCACCATGGTCACGGGTGGCAACGACACCACGACGGGCATGCTCGGCGGCGCCGTCCAGCTGCTCGAGGAGCACCGCGACCAGCGCCGGGTGCTGCTCGACGACCCGGCCGCGATCGGCGACGCCGTCGACGAGCTGCTGCGGCTCACCTCGCCGGTCCAGGGACTGGCCCGCACGGTGACCCGCGACGTCGAGCTGCACGGCGTGCAGGTGCCGGCCGGCCGCAAGGTGCTGCTGCTCTACGCCGCGGCCAACCGCGACCCGCGCCGCTACGGGCCCGAGGCCGACCACCTCGACGTACGACGGCGCCCGGGGCAGATCCTCACCTTCAGCCAGGGCGCCCACTTCTGCCTCGGCGCCAACGCCGCGCGGATGCAGGCCCGCGTCGCGCTGGAGGAGCTGCTGGCCCGCTGCCCCGACTTCTCGGTCGACCTGGACGCGGTGACCTGGGCCGACGGTGCCTACGTGCGTCGGCCGACCAGCGTGCCGTTCCGCGCGAGCACCTGACCTCCCCGCCCACCTGAACGAGCGCCGCGTACGTTCGGGGGCATGACCCCGGCAGACCTGCTCCAGGACCACTTCAACCGCATCGTCGAGAGCGCCGACGTCCTGCTCGACGGGCTCACCGAGGACCAGCTCACTCACCGCCCGACGCCCGAGGCCAACTCGATCGCCTGGCTCGTCTGGCACCTCGCGCGGGTGCAGGACGACCACGTGGCGGCGGTCGCGGGGCTCGAGCAGGTCTGGTCCGCGCAGGGCTATGCAGAGCGCTTCGGGCTGCCGTTCGACCCCGCCGAGATCGGCTACGGCCAGGACAGCGACGACGTCGCGCAGGTCAGGGCGGGAGCCGACCTGCTCGCCGACTACCTGCACGCGGTCCACGACCAGACGGTGGGCTATCTCGCCACCCTGACGCCCGAGGACCTCGACCGCGTCGTCGACGAGCACTGGGACCCGCCGGTGACGCTCGGCATGCGCCTGGTGAGCGTCGTCAACGACGACACCCAGCACGTCGGCCAGGCCGCCTACGTGCGAGGTCTCCTCGGCGTGTGACCCGGTCGGCGGAATGCCCGCGGCGTCCGGGGCGCTGAGCAGGGATGCCCTCGGACACCACAGCCCCTCGCACCGCCCTCGTCGTCGGAGCCACCGGCATCACCGGCCGCGCCCTGACCCGCCGCCTCGTCGCGAGCGGTTGGGAGGTCGTCGGCCTGTCGCGCCGGGCCGTCAGCGACATCGCCGGCGTGCGCTCCGTCACCGCCGACCTCCAGGACCGCGACTCCCTGGCGGCAGCGCTGCAGGGAGAGCACCCCACCCACGTCTTCTTCACCGCCTGGGCCCGGCAGGAGACCGAGGCGCAGAACATCGCGGTCAACGCCGGGATGGTCCGCGACCTGCTGGCCGCGCTGCGCCCCGCCGCGTCCGTGCAGCACGTCGCCCTGGTGACCGGGCTCAAGCACTACCTCGGCCCCTTCGAGGCCTACGCCGCGGGCGACGTGCCCGACACGCCCTTCCACGAGGACGAGCCGCGGCTGTCCTACCCCAACTTCTACTACGCCCAGGAGGACGCCGTCCTCGCCGCGGCCCAGCGCGACGGCTTCACCTGGAGCGTCCACCGACCCCACACCGTCATCGGCGACGCCGTCGGCAACGCGATGAACATGGCGCAGACCCTGGCCGCCCAGGCCGCGATCTGCCGGGCCGAGGGCCGACCCTTCGTCTTCCCGGGCTCGCAGGTGCAGTGGGACGGGCTGACCGACATGACCGACGCCGGCCTGCTCGCCGAGCAGCTCGAGTGGGCCGCCACCACCCCCGAGGCGGCCGACCAGGCCTACAACGTGGCCAACGGCGACGTCTTCCGCTGGCGCTGGATGTGGCCGCGCCTGGCCGACGCGCTCGGCGTCGAGCCCGAGGGCTTCGACGAGAAGCCGCGCCCCCTCGAGGAGCAGATGATCGGCGCGGAGGACACCTGGCGCCGGATCGCCGAGGAGCACGGCCTGCGCGAGCCCGACCTGCACCGCGTGGCGTCCTGGTGGCACACCGACGGTGACCTGGGCCGCGAGATCGAGTGCCTCACCGACCTGCGCCGCAGCCGGGAGGCCGGCTTCACCGGCTACCGCTCCACGCTCGCCGCGTTCCTCGACGCCTTCGAGGTCCTGCGCCGCGAGAGGGTCGTGCCGCCCGTCGGCTAGGGCTGGACGGGGCTGCTCGTCGGATCCGGTCGGGTGATCCGGTAGCGCACGAACGACGGCACGGCCAGCGCGGCCACCACGGTGAGCACCACCACCAGCACCCCACCGCCGGCCGCTGCTGCCGCCGTACCGACCATGGCGGCGCTGGCGCCGTGCGCCACGTCGGCGATGCGCGGACCGCCCGCGACGACCACGATGAAGATGCCCTGGAGGCGCCCGCGCACGGCGTCGGAGGCCGCGGTCTGGAGCATGCTGGAGCGGAACGCCGCCGAGGCCATGTCGGCCGCGCCGCCCACGACCAGCATCAGGACCGCGGCCACCAGCATCGGCGTGCGGAAGCTGTCGGCCAAGGCGACGGCGACGCCGAAGCCGGCCATCGCCACGCCCCACACCAGGATGCACACGATGACGGCCAGGCCCTGCCGCGAGACCCGCGAGACCCAGCCGGAGAAGACGCCGCCGAGCACGGCCCCGGCCGGGATCGCCGCGAAGAGGACCGCGAAGGCCAGCCCGCCGCCCTCCGGCCCGAGGAAGCTCTCGTGGGCGATCTCGGGGAAGAGCGCGCGGGGCATCCCGAAGACCATCGCGATGATGTCGACGACGAAGGACATCATCAGCACGGGGTGCCCGCGCAGGTAGGCCAGGCCCTCGACCACCGAGCGCAGCCCCGGCGTGCCGGTCGGGGCGCCCTCGACCGCGAGCGAGGGCAGCCGCACGACAGCGGACAGCGTGGCCAGCAGCGTGAGGGTGTCGATCAGGTAGAGCCACTCGAAGCCCAGCACCGGGATCAGCGTGCCGGCCACGAGAGGTCCCGCGATCGCGCCGGCCTGCATGACGGTCATGTTGAGCGAGTTGGCCGCCGGCAGCAGCCCGGGCTCGAGCAGCCGGGGCAGCACCGCGCTGCGGGTGGGCTGGTTGACCGCGAAGAACGCCTGCTGCACCGAGAAGAGGCACAGCAGGAGCCAGACGTCGGTGTTGCCCATCGCCGCCTGGGCGTAGAACAGCCCGCTCGTGACGATCAGCCCGGTCGTCGTGACGATCAGGATCGTGCGCCGGTCGAAGACGTCGGCGAGCGCGCCTCCCCACAGCCCGAAGACCACCAGCGGCACGAGGCCGAAGACGCCCGTGAGACCGACGTACGCCGACGAGCCGGTGTCGACGTAGATCTGGGCCGGCACTGTCACCACCGTCAGCTGCGCGCCGATCACGGTGATGATGTTGGCCAGCCACAGCCGCTTGAAGTGGGGGTTGGCCAGCGGACGCGTGTCGGCCAACAGCCCCCGGATCTGCACCCACGAAATGTACGCCTCAGCCTTCGTCGGTCGAGCAGGGAGGAGCGCCAGCGACGACCGCCCGTCGAGACCTCAGGAGCGTGGTCTCGACGG
>NZ_CALRWD010000136.1:0-4787 GCF_943371775.1 Nocardioides psychrotolerans | reverse complement strand
TTCGACCTCCAAGCTGCCCTGGAACGTCGAAAACGTCCCGCACTTTCCGGGCCAGGCCTCAGCCCTCAGCCCTCGGTCATCGGCACCCGCACACCCCGCTCGGCAGCGACCTCGGAGGCGCGGTCGTAGCCGGCGTCGACGTGACGGATGACGCCCATGCCGGGGTCGTTGGTGAGGACCCGCTCGATCTTCTCCGCGGCGAGCGCGGTGCCGTCGGCGACGCACACCTGACCGGCATGGATGGAGCGGCCCATGCCGACGCCGCCGCCGTGGTGGATCGAGACCCAGGTGGCGCCGGAGGCGGTGTTGACCAGCGCGTTGAGCAGCGCCCAGTCGGCGATCGCGTCGGAGCCGTCGAGCATCGCCTCGGTCTCGCGGTAGGGCGAGGCGACCGAGCCGCAGTCGAGGTGGTCGCGGCCGATGACGATCGGCGCCTTGAGCTCACCGGAGGCGACCATCTCGTTGAACTTCAGCCCCGCGAGGTGGCGCTCGCCGTAGCCCAGCCAGCAGATCCGCGCCGGCAGCCCCTGGAACTGCACCTTCTCCTGCGCCATGGTGATCCACTTCCGCAGGCGCTCGTTGTCGGGGAACAGCTCGAGGATCGCCCGGTCGGTCGCCGCGATGTCGGCCGGGTCGCCCGAGAGCGCGGCCCACCGGAAGGGGCCCTTGCCCTCGCAGAACAGCGGACGGATGTAGGCCGGCACGAAGCCCGGGAAGTCGAAGGCCCGGTCGTAGCCGCCCTTGCGCGCCTCGTCGCGGATCGAGTTGCCGTAGTCGAAGACCTCGGCACCCCGGTCCTGGAAGTCGACCATCGCGCGCACGTGGGTCGCCATCGACTCCCGCGCGCGCTTGGTGAAGCCGACCGGGTCGGCCTCGCGCTCACGCGCCCAGTCGTCGTACGACGTGTCGGCCGGCAGGTAGTAGAGCGGGTCGTGGGCCGAGGTCTGGTCCGTCACGATGTCGATCGGGGCCCCTGACTCCAGCAGCTCGGGCAGCATCACCGCGGCGTTGCCGAGCACCCCGATCGACAGGGGCGTGCGCGCGTCGCGGGCAGCCACCGCCATCGACACGGCCTCGGCCAACGACGACGCCTGGACGTCGAGGTAGCGGTGCTCGATGCGCCGCTCGATCCGCGCGGGGTCGCACTCGATGCAGATCACCACGCCGTCGTTCATCGTGACGGCGAGCGGCTGCGCGCCTCCCATGCCACCGAGCCCGGCGGTCACGGTGATCGTGCCGGCCAAGGTGCCACCGAACCGCTTGTCGGCCACGGCCGCGAACGTCTCGAACGTGCCCTGGAGGATCCCCTGGGTGCCGATGTAGATCCATGAGCCGGCCGTCATCTGGCCGTACATCGTCAGCCCGAGGTCCTCCAGCCGACGGAACTCCTCCCAGTTGGCCCAGTCGCCCACCAGGTTGGAGTTGGCGATCAGCACCCGCGGCGCCCACTCGTGCGTGCGCATCACGCCGACCGGCTTGCCGGACTGCACGAGCATCGTCTCGTCGGGCTCCAGGTCGCGCAGGGTGCGCACGAGCGCGTCGTAGGCCTCCCAGCTGCGCGCCGCCTTGCCGGTGCCGCCGTAGACCACGAGGTCCTCGGGACGCTCGGCGTTGTCGGGGTCGAGGTTGTTCATCAGCATCCGCAGCGGCGCCTCGGTCTGCCACGACTTGGCGGTCAGCTCGGTGCCGCGCGCGGCACGGACGGGCAGGCGGGGGTTGGGGTTCATCGCAGCGCTCCGATCACTTCTTCGACGACACGGACAACGGCCCCGGAGCGCACGAGCTCCACGGCAGCCTCGATCTCGGGCGAGAGGTGCCGGTCGGGACCGGGCCCCTGGACACCCCCCTCACGCAGGAGTCGTACGACGGCACTCGTCGCCGGCGACGCCACGAGCGGTGCGCGCAGGTCGAGCGCGCGGGCCGCCGTCATGACCTCGATGGCCACGACGCGGGTGAGCCCGTCCACGGCGCGCCGCAGCTTGCGGGCGGCCGACCACCCCATCGACACGTGGTCCTCCTGCATGGCGCTGGAGGGGATCGAGTCCACCGATGCCGGCACCGCGAGGCGCTTGAGCTCGGAGACGATCGCGGCCTGCGTGTATTGCGCGATCATCAGCCCGCTGTCGACACCGGGGTCGTGGGCGAGGAAGGGCGGCAGCCCGTGGTTGCGCGCCTTGTCGAGGAAGCGGTCGGTGCGCCGCTCGCTGATCGAGGCCACGTCGGCGGTGACGATCGCGAGGAAGTCGAGCACGTAGGCCACGGGCGCCCCGTGGAAGTTGCCGTTGCTCTCCACCCGGTCGCCGATCACGACGGGGTTGTCCACGGCCGAGGCCAGCTCGCGGCCGGCCACGAGCGCCGCGTGCTCGAGCGTGTCGCGGGCCCCGCCGTGCACCTGGGGCGAGCAGCGCAGGGAGTAGGCGTCCTGCACGCGGTTGCAGTCCGGGCCGCGGTGGGAGGCCACGATGCCCGAGTCGGCCAGCAGCGCGACCAGGTTGGCGGCCGAGGCGGCCTGCCCGGGGTGCGGCCGGATCGCCTGGAGGTCGGCGGCGAAGACGCGGTCGGTGCCCAGCTGGCCCTCGACCGACATCGCGGCCGCGACGTCCGCCGTCCGCAGCAGGACGCGCAGGTCGTGGATCGCGAGCGCCAGCATGCCGAGCATCCCGTCGGTGCCGTTGATGAGCGCGAGGCCCTCCTTGGCCACCAGCTCGACCGGCGTCAACCCGGCCGCGGCGAGCGCCTCGGCTGCGGACACCAGCGACCCCGACGCGTCGCGCACGGAGCCCTCGCCCATCAACGCCAGCGCACAGTGCGCGAGCGGCGCGAGGTCGCCCGAGCAGCCGAGCGAGCCGTACTCGTGGACCACGGGCGTGATGTCGTGCGTCAGCAAGGCGGCGAGCAGCTCCGCCGTCTCCGGGCGCACGCCGGTGTGCCCGGTCGCGAGCGTCGAGAGCCGCAGCAGCATCAGCCCCCGCACGACCTCCCGCTCGACCTCGGGGCCGGAGCCGGCCGCGTGGGAGCGCACCAACGAGCGCTGGAGCTGGGCGCGCATCTCCGAGGGGATGTGCCGGGTCGCCAACGCCCCGAAGCCGGTCGAGATCCCGTAGGCGGGCGTCGGTGCCGCGGCGAGGACGTCGACGACCGAGCGGGCCCTCGCGAGCGCGGTCAGGGCGTCCGGACCGAGCCGCACGGCGGCCCCGTCCCGGGCGACCGCCACGACATCCGCAACCGACAGAGGACCGACGTCCACGAGCACTTCAGCAGGCATGTCGTCATCCTTCGCCGCGACGACCTGCGACGACAGAGGCGCCGCTCCGCAACAGTCTCAGATCCGAGATATGAGACCGGGATACCTGCACAGGTATGAATGTGATTCTGATGGGGTACTGAGGAGCTGGGCTCGAACGCCCAGCACGACAGCGACTCCATTCTCGGGCTTGGGGGGCGCAGATCTTTTCACCACACCCGAGGAGTGCTCCATGCGACACCAGATCCGATTCGGCGCCATCGTCGCCAGTGCGACCCTCGCCCTCACCGGCCTGGCCACCGCCTCCCCAGCCACGGCTGTCGTCGGCGCACCCGACAACGCCCGGGCCATCGTCAAGACCGGCTTCGCCCTCAACGCGACCGGCTTCGGCACCCTCGTCACCGGCGGTTCCGTCCCGGCGAGCTCCGACAACACCGCCTACACCGCGATCGGCTGCACGGTCCGCGCCGGCGTGACGCGCAGCAACTACGAGGCCCAGGTGCGCGTGCCCGGCCTCGGCACCGTCCGCGGCGTCCGCACGAAGGTCTGGACGGAGAAGAAGGGCCCCGTCGTCTCGTCCTACTCCACCCACTCCATCGCCGAGGTCGTCCTCGCCGACAGCCCGCTGGGCAGCCTGTCCATCGAGGGCGTGCGCTCCATGTCGCGGGCCTTCCACACGGGCACGTCGTTCAAGACCGAGACCGACACCAGCGTCGCCAAGATCCTCTTCACCCCCCCGGGCGGCGGCCAGCCCCAGGAGCTCGAGATCCCGACCCCCGGTCAGCCGCTGGAGATCCCCGGCCTGGCCCGGATCACCATCGGCAACGAGGTGAGCGCGAAGATCATCGACGGCGTGCGCGCCACGGCCGATGCCATCAACATCAGGGTCTTCCCCACGGACACCCTGACAAAGGTCGCCCACACCGCGACCAAGATCCAGAAGGGTGCGCCGTTCGGCACCTTCCGCGGCTACTCCGCCGGCACCCGCGCCCGCGGGCTCGGCGAGACCGTGAAGTCCGGTCGCACGCCCCTGTCGCTGATGCCCTGCAAGGGCACCAACGGCAAGGAGCTCACCAAGGCTGCGGCTCGCGTCGACCTGGGCGGCCAGATCATCGTCCGCGGCGTCGACACCAACCAGAAGGCCCGCCAGGCCAAGGGCATCGGCACGGGCTACGAGCTCGCCAACATCGCCAAGGTCAACCTCGGTGACGGCGCGCTGGTCATCAACGCGATCGTCGCCAAGGCCAACGTGACCCGCAAGGGCGACGGCCTGGTCCGCAACGCCAACGGCACGACGGTCGGCTCGATCGTCGTCAACGGCGAGGCCACCAGCTTCCCCGACAGCGGTGTCATCGAGATCCCGGGCCTGGTCAAGATCCAGCAGAAGATCGTGCGCAAGATCAAGAACGGCATCTCGGTCATCGCGCTGCGCCTGACGCTGCTCGACGGCTCCGGCGCCGTGGTCGACCTCGGCATGGCCGAGCTGCAGGTCCGCAAGGGCTGACCCTCCCTGGGGCCATGGGGTGGGGGGGGGGGGGGGGGG
>NZ_CALRWD010000135.1:0-4867 GCF_943371775.1 Nocardioides psychrotolerans | reverse complement strand
GTCGAGGCCGTCGAGATCACCCCCGCCGGCAAGCGCCGCGTGCTGCGCATCGCGGTCGACAAGGACGGCGGCGTCACGATGGACGACGTCGCCGAGGCGACGCGCACCATCGACGGCGTGCTCGAGTCCTCCGACGTCATGGGCGAGATGCCCTACACGCTCGAGGTGACCTCGCGCGGGGTCGACCGCCCGCTCACGCTGCCCCGCCACTGGCGCCGCAACATCGACCGGCTGGTCAAGGTGACCTTGAGCGACGGGTCGTCCTTCACCGGACGGATCCTGACCACCGACGAGACCGGCGCGAGCGTCGAGGTCTCCGGCGTGGAGCGCGCTGTGCGCCTCGACCAGGTCGACAAGGCGCTCGTGCAGATCGAGTTCAACCGCAAGCCCGTCGCCGGCGATGACGCTGGCGACATCGACGAGGAGGACGACGCCTGATGGACATCGACATGAGCATCCTGAGGATGCTGGAGCGAGAGAAGGAGATCTCCTTCTCCGTGCTGGTCGAGGCGATCGAGCAGGCCCTCCACACCGCCTACCTCCGCACGCCGGGCTCCCACGAGAAGGCGCGCGTCACCCTGGACCGCAAGACCGGCCACGTGACCGTGCTCGCCGCCGAGCTCGACGACGACGGCAACGTCGTGGGCGAGTTCGAGGACACCCCCGACGGCTTCGGCCGGATCGCTGCCACGACCGCGAAGCAGATCATGCTCCAGCGGCTGCGCGACGCCGAGGACGACGTGCGGTTCGGCGAGTTCGCCGGCAAGGAGGGCGACATCATCTCCGGCGTCATCCAGCAGGGCCGCAACCCCGACGACGTGATGGTCGACCTCGGCAAGCTCGAGGCGCTGCTGCCGGTCGGCGAGCGCGTGCCCGGCGAGGACTACAGCCACGGCACCCGCATCAAGTGCCTGGTCGTCTCCGTGCGCAAGGGGATGCGCGGCCCGCAGATCACGCTGTCGCGCTCGCACCCCAACCTGGTCAAGAAGCTCTTCGCGCTCGAGGTCCCCGAGATCGCCAGCGGCGTCGTGGAGATCATGGCCATCGCCCGCGAGGCCGGCCACCGCACCAAGATCGCGGTCAAGACCGACGCCAGCGGGGTCAACCCCAAGGGAGCCTGCATCGGCCCGATGGGCCAGCGCGTGCGCAACGTGATGTCGGAGCTGCACGGCGAGAAGATCGACATCGTCGACTGGTCCGACGACCCGGCCCGCATGGTGGCCAACGCCCTGTCGCCGGCCCGGGTCAACTCGGTCGAGATCGTCGACCTGGCCGCCCGCTCCGCCCGCGTGGTGGTCCCCGACTTCCAGCTGTCGCTGGCGATCGGCAAGGAGGGCCAGAACGCCCGCCTGGCGGCCCGCCTCACCGGGTGGCGCATCGACATCCACGGCGACGACGAGGCGCCGGCCGCGGCGCCGGCGGCCGCCTCGACAGAGTCGCCCGCTGAGGTGCCGGCCGAGGACTGAGTGGCTGCTGGGGTCCCTGTGACCTGCTCCCGCCCAGCAGCGGGGTCGCCCCGGTTCGGTGAAGTGGCCGGAGTTGGATAGACTCGCCGGTGGTGGTCAACCCAAGTGCTCCTCTCACGTCGACGGACCCTGTCCGCACGTGCGTGGGGTGCCGCAAGCGGGCCGCCAAGCGCGAGTTGTTGCGTGTGACAGCAGGATCGGACGTGCACGGCCTCGCGGCCGTGCTGCCCGATCCCGATGGCACCGCACCCGGCCGGGGAGCGCACCTCCACCCCGTCACCGAGTGCTACGACCTCGCCGTACGGCGACGAGCCTTCACCCGTGCCCTCCGGCACGAGGGAGGGTTGTCCACCGTGCCGGTGGCGGACTACCTCGACTCACGCTCAGACCCACAGTGACGAAACCGACCAGAAACTGGAGCAGCAGCTCATGAGCACTCGATGAGTAACTCCCGATGAGTTTGCAACACCACCACTAACGGTCCGACACACCACCGCAGGACGCGGGTCGGGCCAGAAGGAGAATTGTGGCTAAGACCCGAGTCCACGAGCTCGCCAAAGAGTTCGGCGTCGAGAGCAAGTTCGTTCTCGAGAAGTTCAAGGAGATGGGGGAGTTCGTCAAGTCGGCGAGCTCCACTGTCGAGCTCCCTGCGGAGATGCGTTTCCGCAAGGAGGTAGGCGCGTCCCTCAAGGCCGACGGCCCTGCTGCCGCAGCCCCCGCCGAGGACAAGCCCGCCGCCCCCAAGCCGGCCCCGCGCAAGCCCGGCCCGGTCAAGAAGGCTGTCGCCCCCGAGGAGAAGGCCCCCGAGCCGACTCCCGAGCCCGTCGCCCCGGCCGCGCCCGTCGTCGAGGAGGCCCCCGCGGCCGCCCCGGTCGCACCCGCAGCCGAGGCCGCTGCCCCCGCCGCGACGCCGGCCGCCCCGGAGGCGCCCGCCGCTGCCGCGAGCGCCGGCACGAGTGCCCGCCCCAAGGCGCCCACCCCGGCGCCCCGCCCGGTCGGTCGCCCCGGTGCCCCGCGCCCCGGCAACAACCCGTTCTCGTCGAGCCAGGGGATGGGCCGCAAGCCCGCCGCCCCGCCGCGCGAGGCCCCTGCCGACGACGCCCCCGCTCCCGCGGCCGGCGACAACCGTCCGCCCCGTCCCCCCGCTGCCCGTGAGGGTGGCGCTCCGGGTCGTCCGGGCATGCCGCGCCCCAACCCGGCGATGATGCCCAAGTCCCCCTCCGCCTTCGGTCCCGGCCCTGCCGGCCGCGGTGGCCCCGGCGGCCCCGGTCGCGGTGGCCCCGGCGGTGCGCCCGGTCGCGGTGGCCCCGGCGGTGCGCCCGGTCGCGGTGCGCCCGGTCGCGGTGCCCCCGCTGGTGCGGGTGCGCCCGGTGGTCGTCCCGGCGGCTTCGGCCCGAGCGGTGGCGGTCGTCCCGGTGGCGGCAACCGCCCCGGCCAGCGTGGCCAGACCCAGGGTGCCTTCGGTCGCCCCGGCGGCCCGTCGCGTCGTGGACGCAAGTCCAAGCGTGCCCGTCGCCAGGAGTTCGAGGCCATGGAGGCCCCGACCCTGGGCGGCATGCGGGTCCGCAAGGGCAACGGCGAGACCGTGCGTCTCGCCCGTGGCGCCTCGCTGACCGACTTCGCCGACAAGGTCGGCGTCGACGCGGCCCAGCTGGTGCAGATGCTCTTCCACCTCGGTGAGATGGTCACCGCGACCGAGTCGGTCAACGACGCGACGCTCGAGCTGCTCGGTGAGGAGCTCAACTACAACGTCGAGGTCGTCTCCCCGGAGGACGAGGACCGCGAGCTGCTCGAGTCGTTCGACATCGAGTTCGGCACCGACGAGGGCGACGACAGCGACCTCGTCATCCGCCCGCCGGTCGTGACCGTCATGGGTCACGTCGACCACGGAAAGACCAAGCTCCTCGACGCGCTGCGCAACGCCAACGTCGTCGACAAGGAGGCCGGTGGCATCACGCAGCACATCGGTGCCTACCAGGTCCACACCGAGGTCGACGGCACCGACCGTCGCATCACCCTCATCGACACCCCGGGTCACGAGGCGTTCACCGCCATGCGTGCTCGTGGTGCGCAGGCGACCGACATCGCGATCCTCGTGGTCGCGGCTGACGACGGCGTCATGCCGCAGACGGTCGAGGCGCTCAACCACGCCCGCGCCGCCGGTGTCCCGATCGTGGTCGCGGTCAACAAGATCGACAAGCCCGACGCCGACCCGACCAAGGTCCGCGGTCAGCTGACCGAGTACGGCCTCATCCCCGAGGAGTACGGCGGCGACTCGATGTTCGTCGACGTCTCGGCCAAGTCCGAGCTCAACCTCGACAAGCTGCTCGAGGCCGTCGTCCTGACCGCCGACGCCTCGCTCGACCTGCGGGCCAACCCCCACCAGGACGCCCAGGGCCTGGTCGTCGAGGCCCACCTCGACCGTGGCCGCGGCCCGGTCGCGACGGTCCTCGTCCAGCGCGGCACCCTGCGCGTTGGCGACTCGATCGTGGCGGGCGCCGGCTACGGCCGCGTGCGCGCCATGCTCGACGAGCACGGCGACAACATCGAGGTGGCCGACCCGTCGCGCCCCGCGATGGTCCTCGGTCTCACCGCGGTGCCTGGCGCAGGCCAGAACTTCATCGTGGTCGAGGACGACCGCATGGCCCGCCAGATCGCCGAGAAGCGTGAGGCGCGCGAGCGTGCCGCCATGCAGGCCAAGCGTCGGGTCCGTCGCACCCTCGAGGACTTCATGGCCTCCATGGAGAAGGGCGAGAGCCAGGAGCTCAACCTCATCCTCAAGGGCGACGTGTCCGGCTCGGTCGAGGCCCTCGAGGACGCTCTCGCGCAGATCGACGTCGGCGACGAGGTCAGCCTCCGGGTCATCGACCGCGGCGTCGGTGCCATCACCGAGACCAACGTCGACCTCGCTGCCGCCTCCGACGCCATCATCATCGGCTTCAACGTCCGGCCCCAGGGCAAGGCGGGCCAGATGGCGGACAAGGAAGGCGTCGAGATCCGCTACTACTCGGTCATCTACAACGCGATCGAGGAGATCGAGGCGGCCCTCAAGGGCATGCTCAAGCCGGTCTACGAGGAGTCGACCCTGGGCCAGGCGGAGATCCGTGCGATCTTCCGCTCGTCCAAGCTCGGCAACATCGCAGGCTGCATGGTCACCTCGGGTGTCATCCGCCGCAACGCCAAGGTCCGCATCCTGCGCGACAGCAAGGTCGTGGCCGACAACCTCGACCTCGGCTCGCTCAAGCGGGAGAAGGACGACGCCTCCGAGGTCCGCGAGGGCTTCGAGTGCGGTCTGGTCGTCAAGAACTTCCAGGACATCAAGGAAGGCGATGTCGTGGAGGCCTTCGAGATGCGCGAGATCGCTCGCTCCTGATCGACCCCGATCGAGTCGGCGCAATGTG
>NZ_CALRWD010000134.1:0-5302 GCF_943371775.1 Nocardioides psychrotolerans | reverse complement strand
CTGCGCATCGGTCGTGCCGTCGAGTCCGACGTCCTGCTGGCCGGCGACTCGGTCTCGCGGGTGCACGCCGAGCTGCGTCCCACCCGGGCCGGGTGGGTGCTGGTCGACGTCGCGAGCGCCCACGGCACCTTCGTCGACGGCGAGCGCGTCACCGAGCTCCGGCTCACCCGGGAGACCGAGGTGCGCTGCGGCCCCGAGGGCGCCGGCAGCGTCTTCACGGTGACGCCCGAGGTGGCGTCGGGCGACGGGGGCGTCCCCGTGCAGCAGGAGCGCCCGACCGCGGTGCGCGCACCCGGGCAGACGCCGCCGGACGCCGGCTTCGAGAACACCATGGTCGTCGCGCCGGCCGTCCGCCCGGGCCCGGTGCCCGGTGCCCCGGCGGCCCGCAGCGGCCCGGCACTGCTGGTCTCCGCCGAGGGGCGCGAGCACCGCTTCTCGCACCCGACCGGGGTCACGATCGGGCGGCTGCCCGACTGCTCCGTGGTGCTGACCGACCCGGTCTGCTCCCGTCTGCACGGTCGGGTCGACGCCGTCCCCGAGGGCTGGCTCTACACCAACTCCTCGCGCGAGGGCACCTTCGTCGACGGCCGCCGGATCGACCGGCTGGTCGTCAAGGAGCGGGTCGCGCTGCGGCTCGGTCACCCGGTCGCGGGCCCCGAGGTGTCGCTCGTCCCGATCCTCTCCGCGCAGGAGGAGGAGCGCCGCCTGGCCCGTGCCCGCTGGGCGCGCCGCCTCGCGGTGATCGGCGGTGCCGCCGCGGTGCTCCTCGTGATCGTCGCGTCCGGGGTGACCGCGGCCGTGCTGCTCGACCGGTCCGACCCGGCCCAGGTCGTCCGCTCGTCCACCTCGTCGTCGACCCCGGGGCTGCTGACCGGTGAGGAGCTCGACAGCGCCAAGATCGCCACCGTGCTGATCGGCGCCGAGTCCACCGACAGCGACGGCAACACGGTGTCGTGGTCGGGCTCCGGGTCCATCATCAGCTCCGACGGGATGATCCTGACCAACGCCCACGTCGCCGAGCCCCAGGCCGACGGGCTCGCCCAGCAGTACGGCCCGACCGACGAGGCCAACCCCGACTACCTCGAGATCGCCCTCATCGAGGACGCCGACGACTCGGCCGCCGCGCCCGCCTTCCGGGCCCGCGTCGTCGTCAGCGACGGCTTCATGGACGCCTCGGTGATCCAGATCTACGCCACGATCGACGGTGGCCCGCTCGAGGGCGAGCTCGACCTGCCCACGATCCCGATCGGCTCCTCGGCCGACCTGAGCACCGGCGAGGACGTGACCGTCCTCGGCTTCCCGGGCATCTCGGGCTCGGCCGGGGTCTCGGTCACCCGGGGCGTCATCTCGACCTTCCTCGACGACGACCGCCTCGGCCCCCGCTCCGAGATCGACACCGACGCCCGCATCGCCCCCGGCAACTCCGGGGGAGCGGCGATCGACAACGAGGCCGAGATCGTCGGCATCCCGTCGGCCACCTTCTCCCAACAGGGGTCGTCGGTGGTCTCCGGCCGGATCCGGTCGATCGACGTCGTCAAGCCGCTCATCGCCGAGGCCGAGGCGCAGACCTCGGGCTCGCAGGACTGAAAGGTTCCTCCCGTGGGACTGCTGCTCCAGACTCCTCGCGCGCTCGTACGACGGGTCCTGCGGCCCGGCGCGCCCAGCCCGCTCGCGGGGCGCACCGTCCTCGTCACGGGCGCCTCGTCCGGCATCGGCGCGGCCACCGCGCTGGCGGTCGCCGCGCGGGGCGGCCACGTCCTGCTCGTGGCCCGCCGCGCCGACGAGCTCGAGCGGGTGCGGGCGGAGGTCGAGGCACGTGGTGGCAGCGCGACGGCGTACGTCTGCGACCTGGTGGACGGCGACGCCGTCGACGCCCTGGTGGTGCGGGTGCTGGCCGAGCACGGTGCGGTCGACTACCTCGTCAACAACGCCGGCCGCTCGATCCGGCGCTCGCTGCACCTGTCCTACGACCGCTTCCACGACGTGGAGCGCACCACCGCGATCAACTACCTGGCGCCGGTGCGGCTGACCCTCGGCCTGCTGCCGGCGATGCGCGCGCAACGCTTCGGGCACGTGGTCAACATCCTCAGCTGGGGGGTGCAGATGAAGGCGCCGAAGTTCTCCGCCTACCTCGGCTCCAAGGCAGCGCTGGACACCTGGTCGCGCATCGCCGGTCGCGAGACCTACGGCGACAACGTCACCTTCACCAACATGCGCTTCCCCCTGGTGCAGACGGCGATGACCGCGCCGACCGAGGCCTACGCCGGTCGCGGCGAGACCGCCGAGCAGGCGGCCGCCCGGGTGGTGCGGGCGCTGGAGGACCGGCCCATCACGGTCGACACGGTCGCGGGCCAGGTGGGGGAGGTGCTCAACCTGGTGGTACCTCGGCTGAGCGACGCGCTCTTCCATCGTTTCGACCGGGCGTTCGGCGACTCGCGGGCGGCGTCAGGGGCGGTCTCAGGGGCAGCATCAGGTGCGGGCTCAGGCGAGCATGGTGACCGCAGCGGTGATGCCGGCCAGCACGATCAGCACGCGGAACAGGGTCGGCGGTAGGCGTCGTCCCACCCGGGCGCCGACGTAGCCTCCGACGACCGAGCCGGCCGCGAGCAACGCGACCGCGCGCCAGTCGACCTCGGCCACGACGACGAAGATCAGCGCGGCGATCACGTTGCCCGAGAGGATCGCCAGCGTCTTCAGGCCGTTGACGACGCGCAACTCGAGGTCGAGCCCGAAGCCGAGGACGGCCACCATCATCACGCCCGACCCGGCCCCGAAGTAGCCGCCGTAGACACCGACCAGGGTCGAGAACCCGGTCGTCACGGGGGACATGTGGGTGCGCGCGGCCGGCTCGTGCCCGTCGGGCAGCCGGCGTCGGAGGGCCCGCGAGATGGTCGGCTGGGCGCCCACGAGCAGGCAGGTGAAGAGGATCAGCCACGGCACGACGGCCTCGAAGACGCTCGAGGGCAGGGCCAGGAGCAGCACGGCACCCAGGATCGAGCCGGCCGCGCACGTGGCGACGACGGTCGCGGTCACCCGCGGGTGCTCGCGCAGCTCCTCGCGGTAGCCGAACGACCCGCTGAGCCCGGCCGGGGTCATCCCGATCGTGTTGCTGACGTTGGCCACGACCGGCGGCAGGCCGACAGCGACGAGCACGGGGAAGCTGAGCAGGGAGGCCACACCGACGGTCGAGGTCAGGATGCCGGCCCCGAGGCCCGCCGCGAGGACGGCGAGCTGCTCGAGACCGGTCACGGGTGCTCGCGCAGGAGCGCCACGTCGCTCACCATCGCCACGTGGGCGTGCATGGCCGCCGACGCGGCTGCGGGGTCGCCCGCGCGGATGGCCTCGGCGATGGCCTGGTGCCCGCCGAGGGAGTCGCGCGGTCGGCCGGGCTGGCTCAGGGACTCGATCCGGGTCTCCTTGATGAGGTCGGCGATCTCGTCCATCAGCCGGGCCAGCAGCAGGGAGTGCGCCGCTGCGGTCACCGCTCCGTGGAAGCGCTCGTCGCCCTCGACGCCGCGGCCGCCGGCCTCGATGTCGGCGCGCATCGCGGCGAGGGCGTCGTCGATGCGCGCGAGGTCCTCGTCGGTGCGGCGGGCGGCCGCCAGCGCCGCGATCTTGGTCTCGAGCGCGTCGCGGGTCTCGATGACCTCGGGCAGCCGGTCGGCGTGGGACCGGATCGCCTCGACGATCCGCGTCGCCCCGACCGACCCGGTCAGCACGGTGCCGTCGCCGTGACGCACGGCCACGACCCCGATCACCTCCAGCGCGACGAGCGCCTGGCTGAGCGTCGCGCGGCTGACCCCGAGTCGCGTGGCGAGCTCGCGCTCGGGCGGCAGCCGGTCCCCGGAGCGCAGGCCGTTGTCGGCGATCCAGGACGTGATCTGCTCGGCGACCTGCTCGTAGAGCCTCGTGCGGGTCAGGCGCTGGGGGAACACGGGTCCCGGGAGAGGGTCGGGGAGCGGGCCCGAGGCGGCGGAGTCCGTCATGGACCCACCCTATTGACTTCCGGCCTATTGACCTATTGGCTAGGCCACTGGTCCAACATAGTGGCCCTGGTCACCAGGATCGGGTCTCGGGTGCAGGAGGAACGATGGGTCCGGAATGGGTAGCGATCATCGCCCTGGTGGCGTTGTTCGTGATCGGCACCGTGCTGCCGATCAACATGGGAGCGCTGGCCTACGTCGCCGCGTGGCTGGTCGGGATGTACTCCCTCGGCCTGGACGAGAAGGAGATCCTCGCCGGGGTGAGCGCCGACCTGGTCCTCACGCTCATCGGCGTGACCTACCTCTTCGCGATCGCCCGCAACAACGGCACGGTGGACGTCATCGTGCGAACAGCGGTGCGCAGCGTGGGCGGTCGCGTCGCGCTGATCCCGTGGGTGATGTTCGCCGTCACGGCCCTGCTGACCTCGATCGGCGCCGCCAGCCCGGCGGCCTGCGCGATCATCGGCCCGATCGCCCTCGGCTTCGCCGGCCGCTACAAGATCAACCCGCTGATGATGGGCATGTTCGTCGTCCACGGCGCCCAGGGCGGCGGCTTCTCGCCGATCAGCATCTACGGCACGATCACCAACTCCGTCATGGAGGACGCCGGCCTGCCGACCAGCGAGCTCACCGTCTTCATCTCCAGCCTGGTCGTCAACACGATCATGGCCGCGATCCTCTTCATCCTGCTCGGCGGGCGTGACCTCATGTCGCAGCGCATCGACCCTGCCGACGAGGACCACCTCACCGAGGACCTGCACCGCGGCGGCGCCCACGTCCCCTCCCGCGGCACCGGCGCCACCGCCTCGACCGGCACCCAGGCCCTCGGCGTCCGCCGCGACCAGGTGCTCACGCTCATCGCCTTCGTCGCGGTCGCGGTCATCGCGCTCGCCTTCGACAAGAACATCGGCTTCGTGGCCATCACCGCCGCGGTCGTCCTCGCGATGCTCTCGCCCAACGAGCACAAGGACGCGATCAAGCAGATCGCCTGGCCGACCGTGCTCCTGGTCGCCGGTGTCAGCACCTATGCGGCGATCCTCACCGCGTCCGGCTCGCCGGAGTTCGTCGGGAAGTGGGCGGCCGGCTTCAGCGTCGTCGCCCTCGGTGCCCTCGTGCTCTGCTACGTCGGCGGTGTCGTCTCGGCCTTCGCCTCCTCCACCGCACTGCTGCCGATCATCATCCCGATCGCCGTGCCGCTGATCTCCGAGGGCGGCATCAACGCCGCGCTCTTCGTGGCGGCCCTGGCGGTCTCCTCGACGATCGTGGACGTCAGCCCGTTCTCCACCAACGGTGCCCTGATGCTGGCCAACAAGCCCGAC
>NZ_CALRWD010000133.1:0-5913 GCF_943371775.1 Nocardioides psychrotolerans | reverse complement strand
AATTAGGTTAGCCTTACCTCTGTCATGACCATCCTCGATCGCGCACCAGCGCCCACCGCCCCGGCCACCCGCCGCGGCTCGGTGCGCGGCGTCCTGCTGCTCGTCCTCGCACTCCTCGCCGTCTGCCTCATCAGCCTCGCCGTCGGCTCGCGGGGCATCGGGCTCCCCCGCACCGTCGAGGTGCTCCTCCACCCCGACGGCTCCACCGAGGCCACCATCGTCCGCGACCTCCGGGCCCCCCGCACGATCCTCGCGCTGGCCGCCGGGCTGTGCCTCGGGGTGGCCGGCGCACTCATGCAGGGCCACACCCGCAACCCGCTCGCCGACCCCGGTCTCCTCGGCGTCACCGCAGGCGCGTCGTTCGCCGTCGTCGTCGGCATCTACGCGCTCGGCATCGCCGACCCGACGTCCTACGCCTGGTTCGCCCTGCTGGGCGCCGGGGCGGCCGCCACCCTGGTCTTCGCCATCGGCTCGACCAGGGGTGGGCCCGACCCGGTCACGCTGGTCCTCGCCGGCACGGCCGTCAGTGCCCTGCTGGGCGCCTTTACCCAGACGATCCTGCTGCGCGACGTCGAGACCCTCGACGACTACCGCTTCTGGGTCGTGGGCTCGGTGGCCGGGCGCGACCTCGACGTGCTCTGGCAGCTGGCGCCCTTCATGCTCGTCGGCCTGCTGCTCGCCGCGATCGGCAGCCCGGGCCTCACCATGCTCCAGCTCGGCGACGACGTCGCCCGCTCGCTCGGCATAAGCCCGACACGTCACCAGGTGGGCGGCATCCTCGCCGTCATGCTCCTCGCCGGTGCTGCGACCGCCGCCTGCGGACCGATCGGCTTCGTCGGGCTCGTCGTCCCGCACGTCGCGCGCCACCTCGGCGGCGTCGACTACCGCTGGGTCGTGCCGTACGCCGGCCTCGTCGGCGCCCTGCTCGTCGTGGTCGCCGACGTGGTCGGTCGCGTCATCGTGCGCCCCGGTGAGCTGCAGGTCGGCATCGTCATGGCGCTGATCGGCGGGCCCGTCTTCGTCCTCCTCGTCCGTCGTCTCAGGTTGGTGCGCCTGTGAGCATCGTCGGCCTCCGGAGCAGCCCCCGCACCGCGGTCGCCCCCCTGCGGGTCGGCCCGGTCTCGTGGCGGGTGCCGCTGCGGGCAGCGTCGGTCTCCGTGGTGGGAGCCGCCCTGCTGTTCGTGCTCTTCGTGCTCGACCTCGCCCTGGGCGATGTCGAGATCCCCTTCGGCACGACGCTCAGCACGCTCTTCGGCGGGGGCGACGGCGGCTCGCAGTTCATCATCAACCAGCTCCGACTGCCGCAGACGACCGTCGCGCTCCTCGTCGGCGCCTCGCTCGGACTCTCCGGCGCCCTGTGCCAGACCTTCGCGCGCAACCCGCTCGCGAGCCCCGACATCCTGGGGGTCACACAGGGCGCGGGAGCCGGCGCCGTGGCGCTGATCGTGCTCAGCGGCGGCAGTGGCTACGGCGGTGGCCTGGTCAGCGGCACGCTGCAGACCCTCGGCCTCCCGCTGGCCGCCTTCGCCGGCGGGCTGGGGACCGCGCTCCTGCTCTACGCCCTCTCGTGGCGCCGCGGCATCGACGGCCAGCGGCTGGTCCTGGTCGGCATCGGCATCGGCGCCGCCCTCATGGCCGTCACCGACTGGCTGCTCGTCCGCGCCCGCATCCAGGACGCCGCCAGCGCCCAGGTCTGGCTCAACGGCTCGCTCAGCTCCCGAGGCTGGGACCACGCCAAGCCGGTCATGCTCACGCTGGCAGTGCTGGTGCCGCTCTCGGTGCTCCTGGTGCGTCACCTCAACGCGCTGCAGCTCGGCGACGACTCCGCCCGCGTGCTCGGGGTGCGGCTCCAGACCACCCAGCTGCTCGTCCTCGTGACCGCGGTCGGGCTCGCCGCCGTCTCGGTGTCCGCGGTCGGACCCCTGGGTTTCGTGGCGCTGGTCGTGCCCCAGGTGGCCCTGCGCCTCACCGGCGGGTCGCGACCACCGCTGCTCGCGTCGATGGTCCTCGGCGGCGTGCTCGTCGTCGGCGCCGACCTCGTCACGCGTGTGGTGCTGCCGTTCGTGGTCCCCGCCGGGGTGGTCACGGCCGCCCTCGGTGCGCCGTACCTGATCTGGCTCCTCGTCCGCGTCAACCGGAAGGTCCCCTGATGAGCACCCTGCTCGACACCGCACTGGCTGCCCCCTCACGCCTGGGCGCCGTCGGCGTGACGGTCGGCTACGGGGGGGACCCCGTCGTCTCCGACCTCACCTTCGACGTGCCCGACGGCAAGGTCACGACCATCATCGGCCCCAACGGCTGCGGCAAGTCGACCCTGCTGCGCACGATGGCGAGGCTGCTGAAGCCCAGCTCCGGCCACGTGCGGCTCGACGGCGAGCCCATCGGCGCCATGGCGACCAAGGCGGTCTCCCAGCGGATGGCGCTGCTGCCCCAGAGCCCCCTCTCGCCCGAGGGCCTCCTGGTCCGCGACCTCGTCGGTCGTGGCCGGCACCCGCACCAGCGATGGTTCGCGCAGTGGTCGCCTGCCGACGAGCAGGCCGTCGGGTCCGCCATGCGCATGACCGACACGCTCCACCTCGCCGACCGGGCGATCGAGCAGCTCTCGGGCGGGCAGCGGCAGCGGGCGTGGATCGCGATGACCCTGGCGCAGGACACCGACCTGGTGCTGCTCGACGAGCCGACGACGTACCTCGACCTGGCGCACCAGGTGGAGGTCCTCGACCTCGTGACGCGCCTCAACCGCGAGCGCGGACGCACCATCGCGCTGGTGCTCCACGACCTCCACCTCGCCGCCCGCTACCGCGACGTCATCGTGGTGATGAAGGACGGCGCGATCGTCGCCCAGGGCGACCCCGCCGCGATCTTCACCCCGGAGCTGCTGCTCGACGTCTTCGGGCTGCGCGCCGACGTGCTGGCCGATCCGCGCACCGGCCTGCCGATCGTGGTCCCGCTGTCGGCCGACCGCGACTGAGCCGCGCCCGATCGCACCCAGACCACTGCCCCCGACGCCGTCAGCGTCGGGGGCAGTGGTCTGTCGTGGACGGTGCGGTCAGTCGGTGACGACCGGCGGCTTCGTCGCGGGGTCCCCGTCGACGGCGGCGGCCAGCTGCGGCACGTAGCGCTCGAGCACGTAGGGGATCGCCAACGGGTTCACGAAGCTGTGGGCGACGTAGTAGGCGCCGTCCGCGTCGGTCACGTCGACCCAGCGGCCCTCCCGGTAGGCGTCGGTGCCCTCGTAGACCGCGGCCACGTCCTGCTCGGCCTCGATGTCGTACCAGACGGTGACGTCGATGTCGGCGAGCTCCTCGGCCCGCTCGGCGCTGAGCGAGACGCCGAACTCGCCTTCGCCGTCGGTGATCGTCTTGCTGGTGATGTCGAAGCCCAGGTCCCCGAGCAGGCGGGTGCGCGGGTCCTCGGGTCCGTAGACGAACAGTCCCTCGTACGGCGTGACCAGGGCGGCGGTCCTGCCAGCGAACTCGGGGTGGTCGGCGGCGGCCTGCGCGATCGCGGCAGTGGTGTCGTCGACGAGCGTGGCCGCCTCCTCGGCCTGGCCGACGGCCTGGCCGATCTTCAGCGACATCTCGTCCCACGGCATGCTGTAGTCGGGGTAGTCCCCCGACTGGGCCAGCGTCGGCGCGATCTGCGACAGGAGGTCGTACTCCTGCTCGCTCATGGAGGAGTACTCACCGATGATCAGGTCGGGCGCCAGCGCGGCGACCTTCTCGACCGGGATGCCGTTGGTCGCGTCGAGCACCTCGGGCATCTCGGCCCCCTCGGGCAGGGCCTCCTCGGCCCACGGGTTGATGCCGCTCTCGTCGCCGAACCAGGAGGTCACGCCGACCGGCACGATGCCGAGCGCGATCAGGGTGTCCTGCTCCTGCAGCCCCACGACGACGACCCGCTCGGGCACGTCGGTGAACGTCGTCTCGCCGTACTTGTGCTCGATGGTCACGGGCAGCTGGGTCGAGGTGCCGCTGCTCCCGGAGCCGCCCTCGTCGGCGGTCGCGTCGTCGGAGCCGCAGGCCGACAGGACGGAGCCGAGCCCCAGGGCCAGGGCCAGGGCCGAGGCCCCGAGGGCGAAGGAGCGTCGTGGTGTGCGCATGTCTCTCATCTCGTTCGGTGGACAATGATTAGGTAAGGCTAACCTTATCTTAGCGAGGTAAGGCTTACCCACTCAGTCCGCTCTCCTTGACGCATCAACACTGATTGATAGGTTGGAGACATGACCTTCTCCCCTGCCGACCACCTGGGCGCCGTCGAGCGCCGCCTCTCGACCGTCACCCGCGACGGTGAGGAGCTGCGACTCCTGACCGTCACCCGCACCTACGCCGCCGCGCCCGACGAGGTCTGGCACGCGCTCACGACGGCGGAGCGCATCGAGCGCTGGATGATGCCGGTCAGCGGCGACCTGGAGCTCGGCGGTCGCTACCAGCTCGAGGGCAACGCCGGCGGCGAGGTCCTCGCCTGCGAGCCGCCCGAGCGCCTGGCGCTCACCTGGGAGCACGGCGGCCAGGTGAGCTGGGTCGACGTCAGCCTGCGACCGACCTCCGAAGGCACCCTGCTGCAGCTCGACCACTCCGCAGCCGTCCCGCCAGGGATGTGGGAGGAGTTCGGCCCCGGGGCCGTCGGCATCGGCTGGGAGCTGGCGATCATGGGCCTGGCCGAGCACCTCGCCGCCCCCGACGCCGAGCGCCCGCCGCGCGAGACGGTGCCCGACCTCACCGACTACATGGTCGCGGCGAGCGACGAGTGGGCCGCGGCGAGCATCGCCGACGGCACCGACCCGGAGGCGGCCCGGGCGGCCGCCGCGCGGTGCACCACGGCCTACACGGCCACACCCGAGGCCTGATGCACGCCCTCGACGTCCTCGGCGACCCCGTCCGGAGGCGGATCCTCGAGGTCCTCGCCGGAGGCGAGGTCTCGGCCGGCGCGATCGTCGAGGTCATCTCCGCCGAGTTCGGCATCGGCCAGCCGGCCGTCTCGATGCAGCTGCGGGTCCTCCGTGAGGCCGGCTTCGCCGATGCTCGCGCCGAGGGTCGCCGCCGTCTCTACAGCGTCTCGACCGGCCCCTTCGTCGAGGTGGACGCGTGGCTCACGCCGTTCCGAGCGTTCTGGGAGCAGCGGCTAGACGCGCTGGAGACCGAGCTGCGCCGCCACTGACCCTGAGCGCGAGTCGGCGCGCTGTTGCGGGGCCGAGGCGGGGTCACGTTGCAGTGCAACTGGCCGGCTCCGCTCCATCAAGGGATGTCGACGACACGCCACTCCCCACGGCGTACACCCCACGGTGGGTGGCGTGTCGTCATGGGAAGTGCCGAGGCGCCGGCCGCCGCACGGGCGTGGACGGGGAGGTTCGTCGACATACCTTGGTGAAGCGGCGTGCCCCACCCACCCGCGCTCCCCTGCACCATCGCGCCGACTCGGCCAGGGACGGGGACTCAGCAGATGCGGTGCATCCAGCCGAAGGTGTCCTCGGCCCGGCCGTACTGCACGTCGACCAGCGCCTGACGCACCTGCATGGTCAGGTCGGTCGACGCCGGGGCCGGGGCCTCGCCGCCGTCCCACTTCAGCGAGCCGACCGGGGTGATGACGGCGGCGGTGCCGCAGGCGAAGATCTCGGTGATCCGGCCGCTGGTCACGCCGTCGCGCCACTCGTCGATGGAGATCTTGCGCTCCACGACCTGGTGGCCGAGCTTGCCGGCCAGCTCGATGACGCTGGCGCGGGTGATGCCCTCGAGGATGGTGCCGGTCTGCGGGGTGACGATGGTGCCGTCGTCGAAGACGAAGTACATGTTCATGCCACCGAGCTCCTCGACGTACGTCCCCTCCTGGCCGTCGAGGAAGACGACCTGGTCGCAGCCCTGCGCGGTGGCCTGCTGCTGCGCGACGAGCGAGCTGGCGTAGTTGCCGCCGGTC
>NZ_CALRWD010000132.1:0-5918 GCF_943371775.1 Nocardioides psychrotolerans | reverse complement strand
CGGGCCTCGAGGCCGTCAACCAGGCCGCGTCCCGCGTGCGCGGCGGCTTCGAGGACCTGATCCTCGCCGGTGGCGTCGAGTCGATGAGCCGCGTGCCCATGGGCTCCGACGGCGGCGCGTGGGCCTCCGACCCCGCCACCGCCTTCAAGGCCGGCTTCGTGCCCCAGGGCATCGGCGCCGACCTGATCGCGACGATCGAGGGCTGGGACCGCCACGACGTCGACGCCTACGCCGCCGAGTCGCACCACCGCGCCGCGAAGGCGTGGGCCAACGGCTACTTCGGTGACGCCGTCGTGCCCGTCAAGGACATCAGCGGCCTGACGGTGCTCGACCACGACGAGACGATCCGCCCCGACACGAGCCCCGAGGGCCTCGCCGGCCTCAAGCCGTCGTTCGCCCAGATCGGTCGCGACGCGGGCTTCGACGACGTGGCGCTGGAGAAGTACCACTGGATCGAGAAGATCAACCACGTCCACCACGCCGGCAACTCCTCGGGCATCGTCGACGGCGCCGCGATCATGGCGATCGGCTCCGAGCAGGTCGGCAAGGACCTCGGCCTCACGCCGCGCGCCCGCGTGCTGGCGACCGCCGTCTCCGGCGCCGACCCGGTCATCATGCTGACCGGCCCGGCCCCCGCGGCCCGCAAGGCGCTGGCCAAGGCCGGCCTGACCGTGGACGACATCGACCTGTTCGAGATCAACGAGGCCTTCGCCGCCGTCGCCATGCGCTTCATGCGCGACATGGGCATCAGCCACGAGATCACCAACGTCAACGGCGGCGCGATCGCGATGGGCCACCCGCTGGGTGCGACCGGCGCGATGATCCTCGGCACGCTGATCGATGAGCTCCAGCGTCGCGACCTGCGCCGCGGCCTCGCCACGCTCTGCGTCGGCGGCGGCATGGGCATCGCGACCATCGTCGAGCTGGTCTGAGGACCACCGACCCCCTCGACGTACTCCTCTCTCTCGAACACCGAAGGAACCCACCACGTGAGCACCACCGCAACCGAGACCTCCGTGCACTACGAGCGTGACGCCGACGGCATCGTCACGCTGACCCTCGACGACCCGTCGTCGAGCGCCAACACGATGAACGAGCTCTACATCTCCTCGATGGCCGCGGCCGTCGACCGCCTCTACGACGAGGTGGACGACATCACCGGCGTCGTCATCGCCAGTGCGAAGAAGACCTTCTTCGCCGGCGGCAACCTCAAGGGCATGGTCACCGCGACCAAGGACGACGCCGCGTCGGTCTTCGCGATGGCGGAGGGCGTCAAGGCCGGCCTGCGCCGGATCGAGAAGTTCCCCCGCCCCGTCGTCGCCGCGATCAACGGCGCCGCGCTCGGTGGTGGCCTCGAGATCTGCCTGGCCGCCAACCACCGGGTCATCGTGGACGACAACAAGGTCGAGATCGGCCTGCCCGAGTCGAGCCTGGGCCTGCTGCCCGGCGGTGGCGGCGTGACCCGCGTCGTGCGCATGCTCGGCATCCAGTCGGGCCTGATGGACGTGCTGCTGCAGGGCACCCGCTTCAAGCCCGCTGCCGCCAAGGAGAAGGGCCTGGTCGACGAGCTGGTCCCGACCCGCGAGGACCTGGTGCCCGCCGCGAAGGCGTGGATCAAGGCCAACCCCGACGCGTCGGCCAACCCGTGGGACCTGCCCGGCTACAAGATGCCCGGCGGCAGCCCGAAGTCCCCGGCCCTCGCCGGCTTCCTGCCCGCCTTCCCGGCACTGCTGCGCAAGCAGACCAAGGGCGCGGTCTATCCCGCCGCCCGCGCGATCCTGGCCGCTGCGGTCGAGGGTGCGCAGGTCGACTTCGACACCGCCTCGCGGATCGAGTCGCGCTACCTGACGAACCTGATCGTCAACCAGGGCTCGAAGAACATGATCCAGGCGTTCTTCTTCGACCTCCAGGCGATCAACTCCGGCTCGCTGCGCCCGCAGGGCATCGAGCCCTGGAAGGCCACCAAGGTCGGCGTCCTGGGCGCCGGCATGATGGGCGCCGGCATCGCCTACTCCTGTGCCCGTGCGGGCATGGAGGTCGTGCTCAAGGACGTCTCCGACGAGAACGCCGCCAAGGGCAAGGCCTACAGCGAGAAGCTGCTCGACAAGGCCATCTCGCGCGGCAAGTCGACCGATGAGAAGAAGGCAGAGCTGCTCGGCCGCATCACCGCGACCGGCAACCCCGCCGACCTCGCCGGCTGCGACCTCGTCATCGAGGCCGTCTTCGAGGACCCCTCGCTGAAGGCCAAGGTGTTCGCCGAGATCGCGCCGTTCGTCAACCCCGACGCGCTGCTCTGCTCCAACACCTCCACGCTGCCGATCACCGAGCTGGCCCAGGGCGTCGACCGCCCGAAGGACTTCATCGGCCTGCACTTCTTCAGCCCCGTCGACAAGATGCCGCTGGTCGAGATCATCCGCGGTGCGGAGACCTCCGACCTCGCGCTGGCCAAGGCCTACGACGTCGTGCAGCAGATCCGCAAGACGCCGATCGTCGTCAACGACAGCCGCGGCTTCTACACCTCGCGCGTCATCGGCTTCATGGTCAACGAGGGCCTCGCGATGGTCTCCGAGGGCGTGCGCCCCTGGACGATCGAGCGGGCCACCTCGCAGGCCGGCTACCCGGCTCCGGTGCTGCAGCTGACCGACGAGCTCAACATGGAGCTGATGGACAAGATCGCCACGGCGACGCGTGAGGCCGCCGAGCGCGACGGCACCCCGCACACCGAGCACCCCGGCACCAAGGTCGTGGGTCAGATGCTGGCGGCCGGTCGTCCCGGTCGCCTGCGCGGCGCCGGCTTCTACGACTACGACGAGAGCGGCTCGCGCCAGTCCCTGTGGGCCGGACTCGCCGAGCTCTTCCCGGTCGCCGAGGAGCAGCCCTCCATCGAGGACGTCAAGGACCGGATGCTCTTCGCCGAGGCGCTCGAGACCGCCAAGTGCTTCGAGGAGGACGTCATCACGTCTGCCGCCGCGGCCAACATCGGCTCGATCATGGGCATCGGCTTCCCGCCGATGACCGGAGGTGCGGCGCAGTTCATGACCGGCTACGTCGGCAAGGACGGCACGATCGGCCTCCAGGCGTTCTGCGCCCGGGCCGACGAGCTCGCGGCGTCGTACGGCGAGCGCTTCGCGCCCACCCCGTGGCTGCGTGACCTCGCTGCGTCGGGCGGCTCCTTCCCCGCCTGATCGCTCCTGCTCCACCACCGCCCCGTCCGGGTCTCCCGGGCGGGGCGGTGCTCGTCGCGGCGCCTCGGGTGCGGACCCGGAAATGCCCGATCGGCTGATTTTGGGGATCCTGCGCTCGGAACTGCTGTGCGCGGCTCGCTCGTCCGCGAGGATGGAGCGATGACCGAGTCCCCGGCCGTCGTCGACGTGCGCTCGCTGCACGTGCGGTTCGGCGAGGTCGAGGCCGTGTCCGGCGTCGACCTCCAGGCCCACGCGGGCCAGGCCACCGCACTGCTCGGCCGCAACGGGGCCGGCAAGTCCACGACGATGCGCGTGCTCGCGGGCGTCGTCCCGCCGACCGCGGGCCAGGTGCTGGTCGCGGGGCACGACGTACGCACCGAGACGCTGCGGGTGAAGCAGGCCGTCGGCTACTGCCCCGACGTCGGCGGCCTGGTGCCGCGCGCGACGCCGTGGGAGCACCTGCAGCTCGCGGCGCGGCTGCGCCGCATGGACCACTGGGAGGAGCGGGCGCGCGACCTGCTGGAGCGCTTCGAGCTCGGCGACGTCGCCCACCGCGTCACCGCCGGCTTCTCGCACGGCATGGGCCGGCGGCTCTCGGTGCTGCTCGCGGCCCTGCACGAGCCCGAGGTGCTGCTGCTCGACGAGCCCTTCGACGGCGTCGACCCGATCGGGGTCGAGGCGACCTTCGACGTGATCAGCGACGCCCGCGCGCGCGGCGCCTGCGTGCTGGTCTCGACGCACCTGCGTGAGCTGGCGGTGCAGTCCTGCACGACCGTGAGCGTGCTGCGTGGCGGCTCGGCCGTCGCGACCGTGAGTGCCGGCGAGATGGCGGGCGAGGAGGGGGCGCGTGCCTACCGCGGTCTCCTCGACTGACGGCTTCGTCGCGGAGACTCGGCGGGCGGTGGCCGACGTCGGGCACCTGGTGCGCTTCCGCACGGCGTCCCTGCGGCGTCGTCGCGCGGGGGTCGTCGCGCTCGCCGCCTTCGTGGTGGTGACCCTCGGGGCTGCCGTGGTGCCGGCCTTCGTGCCCGGCGCGGGCGCCGGCTCCGGGCGGGCCCTGGACCTGCTGCTCCTGCTGCCGACGATGCTGACCGGCTTCCTCGCGCTCACGATCGTCTCGGCCACGGCGAGCGGCGGCGGCCGGGAGCTTCTCGCGCGCGACCCTGCCGCCGTACATCCCATCAGCCCGACCACCGACCACCTCGGCGCGCTGCTCCTGGCCCCCCTCAACATCGCGTGGCTGCTCCAGGCCTGGGCGCTGCTGGGGGTCACCGCTTTCGCGCTGGGGCCGAAGCTCTACCTCGCACAGGCCCAGGTGGTCGTCGTGCTCTGGCTCGGCGCCGCGACCGCGATCGCGCAGGTGCTGGCGTGGATCCTCGAGGGAGTGCGCCGCGTCCCGCACGGCATCGTCGGCATCCGGGCGCTGACGGTCGGGGTGCTCGGGGCGACCCTCGGCCTGCAGATCTCGGGCCGGCTGCTCCAGGTCTTCGACGAGCTCCCGACGCGCTGGGTGGTGGTCGGGATGGTGTCGGACTCGGTCGGGCGCTGGGCGCTGACCGTCGGGGTGGTGCTCGCGATGCTCGTCGGCGCCGTGGTGCTGGGCGCGGTGCCCGCCCACATCGCCGCGCACCGGATCCCCCAGGACGAGCTCGACGTCGAGAGTGGTCACCACCCGGCCCGGCGGCTCTCGCGCTCCGCGTGGGGGCAGCTGGTGCGGACCGACCGCGCGTCGGTGTGGCGGGCCGTGCCGATGCGACGCGGCGTCGCCGTGCTGGCCCTCGCGCCCGGTCTCGTGGCCCTCGCCGGCAACCTGCCGTGGGCGCAGCTGACCGTGCTGCCGGGGCTGGTGGCGTCGGGTGGCGCGCTGCTGTGGGGCGTCAACGCGTGGTGCCTCGACGGCCGCGGCGGGCTCTGGCGCGAGAGCCTGCCGGTCGAGCCCGAGACGGTCTTCGACGCGCGGGCCTGGGTGCTGGGGGAGTTCCTCCTCGCGGCGTCCCTCGTCACGGTGCTGCTGGGCGCTGTGCGCGCCGGGGTGCCGTCGGTCGCCGAGCTGACCGCGCTGGTCTGCACCCTGGTCGTCGTGACGCTGCAGGTCGTGGCGGCGTCGCTGCGCTGGTCGGACCAGCGCCCCTTCGCCGTCGACCTCCGCTCCGCGCGCGCCACGCCCGCTCCGCCGGTCGTGATGGTCGGCTACTCCGCCCGGCTCGCGCTCTCGACGACCGTCACCGGTCTGGTCTTCTCCGGGCTCGCCAACGTCGACGCGTGGCAGGTCTCCGTGCTCGTGGCCGTGCCGTTCCTCGCGTGGTCCACCGCCCGGCTGCTCCGCACCCGGCGGGCCTGGTGCGAGCCGGTCGGTCGGGCCCGGGTGATCACGGCCGTGGCGGTCTGAGGCTCGCCGAGTCGGCGTGATGTTGCACGTCGGGCGCCGAGTCGGCGCGATGTTGCAGGCCGGGCTGGAGCCCGTGCCCGGGTCGTGTGCCCGAGGCTGCGCCTGAGCGCGGTCCGCGACCCGCGACCCGGCTCCTGGTCGGCCGGGGTGCGCGGGCTGGTCGGGTCGTGTGCCGCTCGCCGCGCTGGAGCGCTGTGTGAAGGCTCAGGACATCGCGGACACATTAAGTCTCACGACATCGCGGACACCTGATCGGCTGTGTGGCCTTGGTTGGACGAGCCTGGGGCATGGCCAGGGATGGAGTGCCGGTGTCTCCGGAGTTCGCAGCGTTGGTGGCGCGCTAT
>NZ_CALRWD010000131.1:0-6196 GCF_943371775.1 Nocardioides psychrotolerans | reverse complement strand
GCCTTGACCGGGCCCTCGAGCTCGGCGCGCGCCACATCGCGATCTTCGGCAGCGCCACCGAGACCTTCGCGCAGAAGAACCTCAACCGCAGCCTCGACGAGCAGTTCGCGATGTTCGAGCCCACGGTCCGCCGCGCCCGCGAGGCCGGGCTCGACGTCCGTGCCTACGTCTCGATGTGCTTCGGCGACCCGTGGGAGGGTGCGGTGCCCGTCGAGCAGGTCGTCGCGGTCGGCAAGCGGCTCTTCGACCTCGGGGCCAGCCAGCTCAGCCTGGGCGACACGATCGGCGTCGGCACGGCCAACCAGGTCACCGCGCTCGTCGCCGCGTTCACCGACGCCGGGATGACGACCGACCAGCTGGCGCTGCACTTCCACGACACCTACGGCCAGGCCCTCGCCAACGCCTACGCCGGGCTCCAGGCCGGCATCACGACGTACGACGCCAGCGCCGGCGGCCTGGGCGGCTGTCCCTACGCCAAGAGCGCGACCGGCAACCTGGCCACCGAGGACCTCGTCTGGCTGCTCACCGGGCTCGGCATCGAGCACGGCGTCGACCTCGAGCTGCTGGTCGCCACGAGCACCTGGATGGCCGGCCACCTCGGCCGCCCGAGCCCCTCCGCGGTGGTGCGGGCCCTGGGCGGGACGGCGGGTCCGGCACAATCTCCCGGGTGAGTGCCGCCGCGACCCCGAAGCGCAGGGTCTACCTGCACATCGGTGCTCCCAAGACCGGCACGACCTACGTCCAGGACCGGCTCAGCCTCAACGCCAGGACCCTGGCCGCGCACGGCGTCCACTTCCCGACCCGCTCCCCGGTGGTCAGCGCGGGCCTCTTCCACTTCCGTGCCGCGCTCGACCTGCTCGGCCAGGACTGGGGTGGCCCGGCGGGCCACGCCGAGGGCAGCTGGGACGCCCTCGTACGCCGCGTCAAGCGGCGCTCCGGCACCGTCGTGATCAGCCACGAGATCCTCGCCCCGGCCACCCGGGAGGCGATCGCGAAGGCCAAGCGCGACCTGGCCGGCAGCGAGCTCCACGTCGTCTACAGCGCCCGTGACCTCGCCCGTCAGCTCCCCGCGGCCTGGCAGGAGAGCGTCAAGCAGGGACGCAAGTGGACCTACCGCCGCTTCCTCAACCGGGTGGAGCACGGCAAGCCGTGGTTCTACCGCGCGCTCGACCTCCCCACCGTGCTCGAGGCCTGGGGCGCCGGCCTCGATCCCGCCCACGTCCACGTCGTCACCGTGCCGCCGAAGGGCGCGCCCCGTGACCTGCTCTGGTCGCGCTACTGCCAGGTCCTCGGCATCGACCCGGCCTGGGCGCCGCGTGACAGCGACCGGCTCAACCAGTCGCTCGGCGTCGCCGAGACCCAGGTGATCCGCAAGCTCAACCGCCGCATGGACCGCGCCACGCGCCGTGAGGCCTCCTACGACGAGCTGATCCGCGAGATGCTCGCCCAGAACGAGCTGGTCGGCCGGGTCTCCCAGCCCGTGCGGATGCCGCCGCGTCTCCAGCCGTGGGCGGAGGCCGAGGCCGAGCGCTGGATCGCCTGGATCCGCGACAGCGGCGTCGACGTGGTCGGCGACGTCGAGGACCTGCGACCGTTGCCGCTCGCCGAGGACGTCACCTTCGTCAACCCCGACAAGGTCTCCACCAAGCAGCAGCTGCGCGTGGCGATGGACGCCCTCTCGGCGATGACCCGCGAGGCCGCCCGGCGTCCCGACCCCGACCAGCAGCTGATGAGCAAGGTCCGCACCCAGGCCAAGCGGCTGCGCCAGTGAAGGGGCCAGTGACGGGGCCAGTGACGGCGCCAGTGAGCCGCGCGTGATGACCGTCAGCGGCGAGCGCCGCGCCTGGGGCTGGGTCGCGCACCTGCGCGACGGCGGCACGACCCCGTGGGCCGCGTGGCACGGTGAGGGCACGCGCGAGGGCGTCTACCTCCCCGGTGCCCAGCAGCTCGAGCTCCTGCGTCGCCTGCACCTCGCGGCGGCGAGCCAGGGGCGTCGTCCCTCGCCGCGCCTGGTCGAGCGGGTCGTCGAGGCCAGTGCCCCCGGCCGGGGCACGCCCGACCTCGAGCTCGTCGGCGCCACCGACGAGTCGCCCTTCGGGCCCCGACCCGTCGACCCCGCCGACCTGCCCGACGCCGAGCTGACCCGCGTCGCCACCAGCCTGCTCGCCGAGGACCTCGTGGCCTCGGGTGCGCGACGCCCGCCCGAGGTGCCGCCGCTGGTCCGGCCCTGGCGCACCCGCTACCGCCTGGTCGGCGACCCCTGGCTGGCCGACCCCGCTCGGGAGGCGATGGTCGCCCGCGGGCGGCCCCCCGGTGGCCGGGGCTCCGTGGTCGTCGTGGTCGGTCGCGACGTCGCCTCGATGGTCGCCGACGCCTGGACCTCGCGCTGCTTCGACGAGGGCGCCCTGCCCTGGCGCGAGTGGCTCGACCCGTTCGCCGCCGGCCACCGCCTGCCACCGCGCGTCGACCTCGAGCGGGCGGCGGCCACGTGGGCACGCCAGGTGGGCGCGGTCCGCGTGCGCGTGGTCCTGGACCCGAGCGCCCTGCCGCGACTGGTCGGCGTACGACGTGCCCTGCCGCAGCCGCCCGCCCTCGCCGCCGACGCGGTCGACCTCGCCCGCCAGGTGGCGGCCGTGCTGGGCCTGCTGGTGCTGCCCGAGCAGCGCGCCGACCTGCTGCGCCACACCCTCCTCCCACGACTCCTCGACGCGCCCGGTCCGCCGTTGCGGCTGCCGGCCGAGCACGCCGCGTGGGCCACGCAGCGAGCCGTGCGGATGCGCGATCGGATGCTCCGCGCTGGTTACGCTGTCCACGGCGACCCCGACCTGCTCGTGCCGCGGCCCGATGCGGTCGCGCCGGCGGGCGCGTCGGGTCCCACCGACGCGGGGGTGCTCGCCCTGGCGGTCCGACTGCTGCTCGACGAGACCAAGGAGGCGCCCCGGTGACCCGACGCCTCCTGCTCCACGTCGGCACGCCCAAGACCGGCACGTCCTACCTCCAGGACGTCCTGCACCGCAACCGGCGCACCCTGGCGGCCGCCGGCATCAGCTATCCCGCCGACCGGTTCGACGCCCACTTCCTGGCCGCGCTCGACCTGATGCGCCTGCCCTGGGGCGGGCTCGAGACCGAGGCGATCGGGGCGTGGGACCGGTTGGCCGAGCAGGTCCGTGCCCACCACGGCACCTCGATCATCAGCCACGAGATCTTCGCCGCCGCCTCCCGCTCCCAGGTCGGCCGCGCGCTGCGCGACCTCGGTCACGGCGACGGCACCGAGGTCCACGTGGTGCTCTCCGTGCGCGACCTGGTGCGCCAGATCCCCGCGGAGTGGCAGGAGAACGTCAAGCACCGCAGCACGATCAGCTATGCCCGATTCCTGCGCCAGGTCCAGGACCCATCGCGCGAGGGTCGCATCGCGAGCTGGTTCTGGAGCGTCCAGGAGATCCCCGACATCCTCAACCGCTGGGGCCACGACCTGCCGCCCGAGCACGTCCACCTGGTCACGGTGCCGCCGCCCGGCGGTGCCCCCGAGGTGCTCTGGAAGCGCTTCAGCGAGGCCTTCGGGCTCGACGGCCTCGACCTCGACCTCGAGGCCGAGCGGGTCAACCCCTCACTCGGTGTCCCCGAGACCGCGCTGATCCGGCGCATCAACGCCGCCGCCAACCGTCAGCTCCCGCCGGCCGACTACCGCCCGCTGGTGCGCGAGCTGCTGGCGCACCAGACCCTCTCGCGCCGGGCCGGCTCGACGCGGCTCGCCCTGCCGCCCGAGGTGCACCCCTGGGTGCGCGACCTCGAGGACTCCTGGGTCGCCGAGATCCGCGAGCGCGGCTACGCCGTGGTCGGGGACCTCGCCGACCTCGAGGGCGCACCCGCGGTGTCGTCCTGGGCCGATCCCGACCAGCCCTCCGAGAAGCAGGTCGCGAGCGCCGCCGTCGACGCGATCAAGGCGCTCCTGCTCGAGAACGGCCGGCTCCAGCAGGAGGCCGGTCGGCTGCGCGGCGACCTCGACGCCGCGCACCGAGACCTGGAGCGGTCCTACCTGCGTCCGACGTACCGACTGCGCGAGAAGGCCGTCCGGCGCCTGCAGACCTCACGTCTCGGGCGCGGTGCGCTCCGGGCCTACCGCGTGGGGCGCGGCAGGAGCTCGCGGTCGACGTAGCGGCCGATCTTCCAGGTGAGGTAGCCGTCGGCGCCCATGCCGACCACCCCGCCCACGACGGGCACGCGACGCCCGATGGTGATCGCGAGCCGCTTGCCGGCGACCTTGGTGATCAGGTCTGAGGCGACCTCGGTGGAGATGATCACGTCGATGCCGCTGTCGTGGACCGGCGCCGTGGCGAGGGCCATCGGTGGCGCCGGGATCTTGCGCTTCTTGACCATCGAGGTGACGGACTCCTCGCCGAGCATGGCGACCAGGATCGCGTTGCGCACGCGCGGGTCGTCGAGGTCGTAGCCACGCAGGTGCGCGATGCCGGCGATCATCCGGCACTGGATGAGCGCGAGGCCGGTGATGTTGGCCGGGATCGTCACGGCCGCCGTGACGAGGCCGCCGATGTTGGTCACGAAGCCCTGGGCGCCGGCATAGCGGACGTGGTTCTCGATGACCTCCTTGACCGCCTTCTCGACGTCGCCCTTCTGCTCCTCCAGCTGCTTGTCGGCAGCCTTGGCCGCGGGCGGCAGCGGGCCGACCCCGACGATGGCGCGGTGCAGCGCCTCACGGACGAAGGACGAGGTGAGGCCCGGCGCGATCCCGGCCATCTTGGGCGCGAGCTGCTTGCCGACGGTCTTGGAGACTCCCATGCCCTCGATCCTAGTGAGGCGTCCCCACCCCCGGCTCACCCACTACGGTCGTCCTCGTGCCACCGATCGAGCCGACCCCGACCCGATGGGTCTTCGGTGATCCGGCCGGATTCGACCCCGACGACGACCTCGTGGGCATCGGCGCCGACCTCGAGCCGGGCACCCTCCTGGCGGCCTACCGGCGTGGCCTCTTCCCCATGCCGCTGGGGGAGCCCGGCGATCCGATGTACTGGTTCAGCCCCGTACGACGGGGGGTGCTGGAGCTGGACGACCTGCGGGTCTCGCGGTCCCTGCGGCGCTCCGCCCGTGACTTCGAGGTCCGCGTCGACACCGCGCTGCCCGAGGTGATCGACGCCTGCGGTGACCCTCGCCGGCCCCAGGGCTGGATCGACGACGACATCCGGGCGGCCTACCTCCGCCTCGGCGAGCTGGGCTGGGTCCACTCGGTCGAGGCGTGGCGCGACGGGCGGCTCGAGGGTGGCCTCTACGGCCTGGCGATCGGCGGTCTCTTCGCCGGCGAGTCGATGTTCCACCGCGCGCGCGACGCCTCCAAGGTGGCGCTGATCGGCCTGGTCGACCTGCTGTCGGCGGCCCCTCCCGGGGACCGGTTGGTCGACACCCAGTGGGTGACCCCGCACCTCGCGACGCTGGGGGTGAAGGAGATCTCGCGCGACGACTACCTGGCGCGCCTTCCCCGACTGTTCACCGCGCCGTTGCCGGACCTCTCGACTCCGAGGCCGTGACTGTGACTGAATGTCGTGCCGACGGGGTAGGAAGTGCGCTCCGCCCCCCACCGAGGAGCCCTGCTGCCCCATGTTGCGTGCCCTGACCTCCACCGCCCTGGTCGTCGTGCTGTCCGGCGCCTTGACCGGCTGCGGCGACGATGACGAGCCCACCACCGGCTCCGACGACCCCGGCATCGCCGACACCGCTGCCGTCACCGAGGACTTCTGCGTCGCCCTGACCGGCGTCGCGGAGGCCTACGGCGCAGCGTCGGCCGACGACCTGACCGAGGAGGACGTGGTCGCCATCAAGGCGGCCGTGACCCAGCTCGTCGAGGTCGGCGTGCCCGAGGACACGTCGGACGAGGCGCAGGAGGGGTTCGTGCTCGTCACGAGCGAGGTCCTCGAGCTGCCCGACGACGCGACGATCGAGGAGCTCGAGGCGGCGGGCGAGGACTTCAGTGGGGCGGACGAGGAGAAGGCGGACGCCTTCGACGACTATGTGGACCAGACGTGCGATGACGCGTCGGGAGAGGACGAGTGACAAGGATGAGGAACATGACGGGCATCAGGACCATGAAGACAGCAGGAGCGGCCTCCGTGCTCGCCCTGGTCCTCGCGGGCTGCGGCGGCGGTGGCGCCTCGGGCGCCCCGACCGACGCCTCGCAGGACGAGTT
>NZ_CALRWD010000130.1:0-6309 GCF_943371775.1 Nocardioides psychrotolerans | reverse complement strand
TCAACACTCCTGATCGTCACACCACAGACCACACAGGAGATCGAAGTGAAGAGCACCTCCATCCGCCGGGCCATCGTGCCGGGCATCGCCGCCCTGGCGCTCACCCTCTCCGCCTGCGGCGGGGGCGACGAGGAAGGTGGCAGCACCGGCGGCGCCACCGGCAGCGTCATCGTCGACGGCTCGTCGACGGTCTTCCCCATGAGCGACGCGGCCTACGAGCTCGCGCTCGAGGACGGCTCGCAGATCGAGGTCTCGGTGTCCGAGTCCGGCACCGGCGGTGGCTTCGAGAAGTTCTGCGCCGGCCAGACCGACATCTCCGACGCCTCGCGTCCGATCGACGAGGAGGAGGTTGCCGCGTGCGAGGCCGAGGGCATCGAGTACGTCGAGCTCCAGGTCGCCACGGATGCCCTGACCATGGTCGTGCACCCCGACCTCGCCGTCGACTGCCTGACCGTCGACCAGATCGTCGCGCTCTGGGGCCCTGACTCCACGGCCACCAACTGGAACGAGATCGACCCGAGCTTCCCCGACCAGGAGATCTCGCTCTTCGGTCCCGGCACCGACTCCGGCACCTACGACTACATGGCCAACGACGTCATCGGCGCCGAGGCTGAGGCCACCCGCAGCGACTACGAGTCCTCCGAGGACGACAACGTCCTGGTCCAGGGCGTGGCGGGCACCGAGGGTGCGACCGGCTACTTCGGTTACACCTACTTCGAGGAGAACTCCGACAGCCTCAAGGCGCTGGAGATCGACGGCGGCAACGGCTGTGTCGCTCCGTCGGCCGAGACGGCCCAGGCCGGGGAGTACACCCCGCTGGCCCGCCCGCTGTTCATCTACGTCAACAAGGCGAAGTACAACGACAACGAGGCCGTCAAGGAGTACGTCGACTTCTACATCGAGAACCTCGCCGAGATCGCCGAGATCGGCCAGTTCATCCCGCTGAGCGACGACCTCTACTCTGAGACGCAGACCGCCCTCGAGGGCATCTCCAGCTGACCCGGAGTCCTAGATAATCTGATGAGCATCATCACCACCGGCGCAGGCCCGTCCCCCCGTGGGACGGGCCTGCCCGCTGCCCCCAACCTCCGGCGCAAGGCGCGGCCCGGCGAGACGGTCATCCGCGCGATCCTGATGACGTCGGCGTTCCTCTCGGTCGCCGTGACCGTCGGCATCGTGGCGGCGCTGATCCAGCCGGTCATCGAGTTCTTCCGCGAGGTCCCGTTCGGTGACTTCTTCGCCACCGAGGGTCAGTACGCCGTGCTGCCACTGGTCGGCGGCACGGCGATGACCACGGTCATCGCCCTCATCGTGGCCGTCCCGCTGGGCCTCGGCGCGGCGATGTACCTCTCGGAGTACGCCTCTCCCCGCGCCCGCAAGTTCCTGAAGCCGACCGTGGAGCTGCTCGCCGGTGTGCCGTCGGTGGTCTACGGCTTCTTCGCCCTGTCCTTCGTCACGCCGACGCTGCTGCAGGACATCCTGAGCTTCGACGTCGGCTTCACCAACGCGCTCGCCGCGGGTCTCGTCCTGGGCGTGATGATCATCCCGACGATCGCGTCGCTGTCGGAGGACGCGCTGTCCGCCGTGCCGCAGTCGATGCGGCAGGGGTCGCTGGCCATGGGGGCCAACCGGATGCAGACCACGCTGCGCGTCGTCCTCCCGGCGGCGCTGTCGGGTGTCGCCGCCGCCGTCGTGCTGGGCCTCTCCCGAGCCGTCGGCGAGACGATGATCGTGGCGCTGGCGGCCGGTGGGCAGAAGAACCTCTCGCTCGACCCGCGCGAAAGCATGCAGACCATGACGGGCTTCATCGCGCAGACCGCCGGTGGCGAGAACCCCGTCGGCTCGACCTCCTACAACACGCTCTTCGCCGTCGGACTGCTGCTCTTCGTGATCACGCTGGTCATCAACATGATCAGCATCGCGTTCGTCCGTCGCTACAGGCAGGCCTACTGATGAGTGTCGCCACCACCGTCGCGCGTGAGACCACGCGCTCTGTCTCGACCGGTCGCTCCAAGGACCGCGGGCTCGGTTCGCTGATCTTCCTCGGCGGCCTGTGGTTCTCGCTGTTCTTCGGCGTCATGGTCCTGCTCGTGCTCATCATCGACACCGCCATCGCCGGTGCCGGACGCTTCGACACCGGCCTGCTGACCGACTACAGCTCGCGAATCCGCCCCGAGGAGACCGGCTTCCGCGCCGGCATCCTGGGATCGCTGTGGCTGATGCTCTTCACGGCGCTCTTCGCCGTACCGCTCGGCATCGCAGCGGCCCTCTACCTCGAGGAGTTCGCCGACAACGAGCGTTGGTGGAACCGTCTGATCGAGGTCAACCTGCAGAACCTCGCCGCTGTGCCGTCGATCGTCTACGGGCTCCTGGCCGTCGCGGTCATGGCGCTGCTCGGCTTCGAGCGCAGCGGCATCGTCCTCGGTGGCTCGATCGCCCTCGCGCTGCTGATCCTCCCGGTCATCATCATCACGACCCGCGAGGCCGTGCGTGCGGTGCCGCAGGAGATCCGTCAGGGGTCGCTCGCCCTGGGTGCGACCGTGTGGCAGACGACGTGGCGACAGACGCTCCCGTCCGCCATCCCCGGCATCTCGACCGGCACCATCCTGGGTCTCTCGCGTGCCATCGGAGAGGCCGCGCCGCTGATCGTCGTCGGCCTCGCCGGTGCCGTGCGCTTCGATCCCTCGGGGCTCTTCAGCGAGGTCACCGCGCTGCCCATGATGATCTACTCGTTGACCTCGCAGTCGCAGGAGGACTTCCGCACCGCGGCGTCTGCCGCCATCATCGTGCTGCTGGTCATGATCCTCGGCCTCAACGCACTCGCCATCTTCATCCGCAACAAGTTCCAGAAGACCTGGTAGGAGAAACCACTGTGTCCAGCCACCCCGCCACCGCGTCGACGCGCGAGGCAGCATCCGAGGACGACAGGGAGCTCTACATGGCAGGCGCCACGCACGAGTCCGAGCGCGAGATCCCGGACATCCCGCCCAACCCGGTCATGGAGGCGCTGAAGCTCAACGTCTTCTACGGCGACTTCCACGCCGTCCACGACGTCAACCTCTCCTTCGGCAAGAACGAGATCACCGCGCTGATCGGCCCCTCGGGCTGCGGCAAGTCGACGGTGCTGCGCTGCCTCAACCGGATGAACGACCTCGTGTCGGGCGCCCGCGTCGAGGGCGAGGTCACCTACCACGGGCAGAACATCTACTCCCGGGGCGTCGACCCGATCGCCGTACGCACCCAGATCGGCATGGTCTTCCAGAAGCCCAACCCGGTCCCCAAGTCGATCTACGACAACATCGCCTACGGCCCCCGGGTCACGGGCATGAAGGTCGACAGCATGGACGACCTGGTCGAGGAGGCCCTGCGCGGCGCCGCCCTGTGGGACGAGGTCAAGGACAAGCTCAAGCAGTCGGCCTACGGCCTCTCCGGCGGTCAGCAGCAGCGCCTCTGCATCGCCCGCACGATCGCGACCAAGCCCGACGTGATCCTGATGGACGAGCCCTGCTCGGCGCTCGACCCGATCGCCACCTCGCGCATCGAGGACCTGATGGTCGGCCTGCGTGACGACTACACGATCATCATCGTCACCCACAACATGCAGCAGGCTGCCCGCGTCTCCGACCGCACCGCGTTCTTCACCGCACGCCCCGACGAGACCACCGGCAACCGCACCGGCCTGCTCGTCGAGTTCGACCGCACCAGCAACATCTTCGCCAACCCCAACGACAAGCGCACCGAGGACTACATCTCCGGTCGTTTCGGCTGAGGTTGGTCCTGGCGGGTCGGCCGGGTGACCGACTCGCCCGACACGTCCGGCGCGCCGGGGGCTCGGTGGCGTGCGGGTTCCGTCGTACGACGGGCCTCAGGCGTCCGTGCGCGACCCCAGGCTGATCAGCTCGGGCGCCGCGCTCGTGGCCGTTGCGCCGCAGCACCCGCCGTCCGTCGAGCCGGACTCCTCGCTCGCCGGGGTGCCGTCGAACAGCCCCGAGCCACCGCACACCCCGGTCTCGGGCAGCACCAGCTCGACCCGGGCCGCGGCCTCGTGGTCGCCGGCGAGCTCGGCGGCGATGCTGCGGGTCTGCTCGAAGCCGGTCATCGCGAGGAACGACGGGGCGCGACCGTAGGACTTCATCCCCGCGAGGTAGAACCCGGGGTCGGGCTGGGCGAGCTCGGCGGCGCCGTGGGGGTAGACGGTGCCGCACGAGTGCACGTTGGGGTCGATCAGCGGTGCCAGCTGCCGCGGCGCGGAGAGCACCGGGTCGAGGTCGAGCCGCACCTCGCCCAGCCATGACAGGTCCGGGCGGAAGCCGGTGACGACGATGATCTCGTCCACGCCCTCGACGTGCCGGCCGTCGACGTCGGTGATCGTCATCGTGCCCGCCACGTCGGAGGCGACCTCGGCCGCGCGGAACTGCGTCACGGTCGTGACCGGCCCGCCCTCGACCGCCGCCTTGGCGGCCGCGCCGAGCGCGCCGCGTGCCTCGAGCTGGTCGGCGTCGCCGCCCCCGAACGTGTCTGCGGTCCGGCCGCGACGCACCAGCCACGAGATGCGGGTGCCGGAAGCCTGTGCGGCCAGCGCGGTGAGCGCCACGAGCACGTTCTGCGCCGACGCACCCGTGCCGGCGACGGCGACGTGCCGCCCGGCGTACCGCTCACGCACCTCCTCCTCGCCCAGGTCCGGGATGCCGTAGCTGATCCGCTCCGCGTGCTCGACCTCGCCGATCGCCGGAAGCCCGTCGGCGCCGAGCGGGCTCGGGAGTCCCCACGTGCCCGAGGCGTCGATGACGGCCGAGGCGAGCAGGCGCTCGGCGCCGGTGGGCGTGGTGACGCGCACGACGTACGGCGTCTGCTCACGGCCCGCGTCGACGAGCCGGTCGCGGCCCTGGCGGCTCACGCCGACGACGCGGTGGTCCCACCGGACCTCGACCTCCTCGCTGCGTGCCAGGGCCTCAGCGAGCGGCTGGAGGTAGCACTCGGCCCAGTCGCGACCGGTCGGGTAGGACGCGGGCTCGGGCGCGGTCCAGCCCGACTCGGAGAGCAGGGTCGCCGCGACCGGGTCGACGACCTCGGCCCACGGGGAGAAGAGCCGGACGTGGCCCCAGTCGCGCACGGCGGTGCCCGCGCTCGGGCCCGCCTCGAGGACGACGGCGCGCAGGCCGCGGGAGCGGGCGTGGGCGGCGGCGGCGAGCCCGATGGGGCCAGCGCCGACGATGACGAGGGGGTGCGGGTGGGAGGTGGTCATGGCTGCTCCGGGTGATCTATCGATGACGGTCGATACAGACAATATCGATGGGCATCGATGAAAGCAAGCATCGACCGGGATCGATGTAAGATCGGCGCCATGACGACGGAGCGCGCGACCCCCTCCCTGTCGCTCGCGGCCGACGCGGCTGCGACGTACGCCGAGTGGTTCGCGACGCTGTCCGACCCGACGCGGGTGCGCCTGCTGCACGCGGTCTCGACCTCACGCTCCGGCGCGCTGCGGGTGGGCGACCTCGCCGTGGCGCTCGGGATCAGCCAGTCCACCTGCTCCCACCATGTGCGCCGCCTGGTCGACGTGGGCTTCGTGACCGTCGACAAGGTCGGCACGTCCTCGGTCGTCTCGGTCAACCCGGCCTGCTGCACCGGCCTCCCGCACGCAGCCGACGTCGTCATGGGCACGCTCGCCGAGGCGCCGTGCTGCCCCGAGGACCTGCCGGTGGACGTGAGCACCCGCGCGATGCGGCTGGAGGACATGGCGGCCGTGCGGGAGATCTATGCAGCAGGGATCGCCACGCGCAATGCGACCTTCGAGACGGAGGTGCCCTCCGTGGAGGAGCTCTGGGCGAAGTGGCTCCCGCAGCACCGCTGGGTCGCCGAGCTCGACGCGGCGGTGGTGGGCTGGGCGAGCGTCAGTGCGGTGTCGGCTCGCGAGTGCTACGCGGGGGTGGGGGAGACCTCGGTCTACGTGGCGCCGGGCGCGCAGGGCCGGGGTGTCGGCAGGTCGCTGCTCCACCGTCAGGTCACCGAGGCCGACGCACTCGGCCTGTGGACGCTCCAGACCTCGATCTTCCCGGAGAACCGCGCCTCCGTCGCGCTGCACCACTCCGCCGGCTTCCAGACCCTCGCTGTCCGCTCCCGGATCGCGCGGCTCGACGGCGGCTGGCGTGACACGGTCCTGCTCGAGCGCCGCCGCACGACCGACTGACCCAGGGCCGCTCGGCCGAACTTGCCCGAGGCATCGACACCTGTCAATATCGACTCATGTCGATATCCGACCCGCTGGAGTGCTGCACCCCCCTCGCCCACGAGCCGATGAGCGCCGCC
>NZ_CALRWD010000129.1:0-6432 GCF_943371775.1 Nocardioides psychrotolerans | reverse complement strand
CTCGACCACCGAAGCGACTCGGTGGTCGAGCCCGAGGAGCGTCAGCGACGAGGCGTCGAGACCTCTCTCGTTGGTCGAGCAGCGAGCGAAGCGAGCGGCCGTCGAGACCCCACCCCCGCCGGTCGAGCAGCGAACGAAGCGAGCGGCCGTCGAGACCCGGCGACCCGACAGGCAGCCCCGACCCAGACCGGCCAAAAATCGATCGAAAACACTTTCCCTTGTCGTCTCAGCAAGCGAGATCCGAGGCGCCGGAACGGGCCCCACTGTCGGTGGCCACGGCTTGACTGTTCCTATGACCGAGCAGCCCGGGAGCGACGACAGCACCACCGTGCTGACCGCTGTCCGCGCGGTCCGAGCGGTGCGCGACCAGGCCGAGGTCGAGATCATCGAGTCCATCATCGACTGGTGCGTCCTCCACCAGACCGACGACGAAGACACCGCCTCCTTCGGCGATCACGGCATCCCCCTCGCCGGTCACGGCGCCCCCTGGGTGCTCGAGTCCGCGGTCCTCGAGCTCTGCGCCGCACTCGGTCAGTCCACCGACGCCGGCAAGCGGCACGTGGGTGCGGTCCTCGAGGTCCGCTACCGCCTCCCCAGGACCTGGCAACGCGTCGCCGCCGGCGACCTCCCGTTCTGGCGCGCACGCTCCATCGCGGAGCAGACGATGTGCTTGCCCGAGAAGGGCGCGGTCTTCGTCGACCGCCACGTCGCGCACGTCGCGCACCAGGTGTCCTACCTCCAGCTCAAGAGACTCGTCGAGGAAGCTCAGGCCCGGTTCGACCCCGTCGAGGCCGAGAAGAAGGCCCGCGCCGCGGCCGACGGCCGCCACATCTCGATCCACACCCACCAGGTCGGGATCAACGGCACCGTCGACGTCACCGGCACCCTTGACCTGCGCGACGCCCTCGACCTCGACGACGCCCTCAACAAGGGAGCGGCAGCCCTGGGTGCCGCAGGGTGCGTCGAGTCCCACGACGTACGACGCTCCATCGCAGCCGGCGACCTCGCCCGCGGCCACCAGACCCTCCCCTTCGAAGAGGGTGACGAGCCTCGTGGTGAGGTCCCGCGCAGCCAGGTCGTCCTCCACGTCCACCTCGCCGAAGCAGCACTCACCGGCGACGACACCGTCGAAGGATGTCTGGCCCGGGTCGAGAACACCCGGTCCCCGATCTGGGCCGACCGCGTCAAGGAATGGTGCGCCGCACCGGGCGTCCAGGTGATCGTGAAGCCGGTGATCGACCTTGCCGATCAGATCAACGTCGCCGCCTACGAGATCCCCGACCGCCTCCGTGCCCAACGCGAGCTCATCGACCACCACTGCGTCTTCCCCTGGTGCACCAGGCCCGCCAGGTCCTGCGACATCGACCACATCACCCCGCACGACCAGGGCGGAGCCACGTCCACCGACAACACCGCACCCCTGTGCCGAGGCCACCACCGCGCCAAGACCCACACCAGGTGGGACTACGACCGGATCGACGACACCACCTACGTCTGGCGATCACCCAACGGCCTTGTCTTCCGCCGCGACCACCACGGCACCACACCCATCACCCAGCCGACCGCCCCACCCGGCGAGACCTGACCCCACCGCCCCACACCCCGCCGCCGGCGGGGTCGTCGGCGCGTCCGGGTGCTACCTGGTGGTCTTGACGCGGCCTCGCCCGGAAGCTCGGCACCTCGATGGCCTCAGAAGCTGGTCAGGGGAGCGAGGCCAGGAGGTCGGCGGCGTTCAGGCTGCGGGGAGGCCGACCCGAGCGGGCCAGGTCGTGGACGGTGCGCTGGAGCAGCGCGTTGACCGGGGCGACGTGTCCGTGCAGCCGTGCCTGCAGCACGACCTCGCCGGCAAGGTGGTCGACCTCGACGCCGCGGGTGCCGCGGGCGAGGCTCTGCCAGGTCGAGCCGCCCGCGGGCGCGGGCTGGTCCTCGCGACGTCGGAGCAGGTCGCCCCGTCGTGCCTGGTCCTCGGCCGCGCTGACGACCGGGATGCCGGCGACGGCCAGGACCTGCTCGCCCTCGGCCTGGGCGCGCTCGACCAGCTCGTCCGCGTCCGGCCCGGGGGCACAGGCCGCGTCGACGGCGTTGCCGAGGTTCATGATCAGCTTGCGGTGCTTCCACGCCATGATGTCGGGCCGAGGCACGGATGCGAAGCCGCTCCGGCACAGGTCGTCGCTGATCCGCTGGGCCAGCTCGTCGACGCCACCAGGCACGCGACCGACGTCGAGGATCCCGGGAGCCCCCTGCGAGCGCTGGACGACCACGCCGGGCTCCAGGTGGGTGGCGGGCAGCATCACGCAGACGGCGTACGTCGAGGCGACGCGTCGCAGGACGGCGCGCTCGTTGGCGACACCGTTCTGCACGCACACGACCCGCACGTCGGCGGGCGCGTGGGCAAGGAGGTCGACGAGCGCGGCCTCGGTCTGGTGGCTCTTCACGCAGAGCAGGACGACGGTGTCACCGGTCCACGCCACCTCAGCCGCGGTGTCCGTCGCCGGGGCGTCCACGAGGTGCCGACCGTCGTGACGGTCGAGCACCAGCCCGTGCGAGCGGATCCGGGAGAGGTGCTCGCCGCGGGCGACGAGCGTGACCCGGAGGCCGGCCAGGTGGAGGGTGGCGCCGACGACACCGCCGACCGCCCCGGTGCCGTAGACGACGTAGCGCATGTCGCCTTCCTACACGAGGCAACCTCGGGCAGGGTCCACCCGGTAGAGACAGGCATGAGAGCCACACACACCCCGTCTCGGGGACGGACGCGGGACCACACCGGCCTGCCGACAGGACAAGGGGATGACGTGAGCGTCGACTTCGACGACTTCGTGGTGGCACGGTCCTCCGCGTTGCTGCGCACGGCCTACCTCCTGACCCACGACCACGCGTCCGCCGAGGACCTCCTGCAGACCGCGCTGACCAAGGCGTGGTTCGCCTGGGGTCGCATCGACGGCAACCCCGAGGCCTACGTCCGACGCATCCTGGTCAACACCTACGCCACCTGGTGGCGCCGCAAGTGGAACGGCGAGCTGGCCACCGAGGAGCTGCCGGAGCGTCACGACGAGTGCGCGTCCGACGCCGGGGACGCGGTCAGCGCCGCCCAGGACCTCTGGCAGGCCATGGAGCGACTGCCGCGCCGGCAGCGTGCCGTGGTGGTGCTCCGCTTCTTCGAGGACCTCTCGGTGGCGGAGACGGCCGAGCAGATGGGGTGCTCGACCGGCACGGTGAAGAGCCAGCTCAGCAAGGCGCTCGCGAAGCTGCGGATCGACCCCGCGCTCGGCCTCGCCGACCCGGCCGACCCGGCCGACACGACCGACCCGACCGACCTCAGCCACCTGGAGGACCAGCGATGAACGACCTCGAGCAGCTGCGCGCGACCCTGGAGCGGCACGCCGACGACGTCGTGGACCACGACCCCCTCGGCCGCGTCGGGTCCGTGCACTCCCGGGTGCGCGGCGTACGACGTCGGCGCCGCGCCGCCGCGGCCGGCACTGCCGCGCTGACCCTCGCCGTCGTCGGCGGGGTGGCTCTCCTGCCCGAGCGCGACGCCGGGCCGGCCCCGGCGACGCCGACCGTGCTGGGGATGACGGTGCCGTCGTCGTTCGACTCGCTCGGCTACACCTACGACTTCGACCGCTCCGTCGAGGGGGACACCCGGGCCAGCGTCCGGCTCGCCGCCTCCGACGAGCCGCAGCTGGTCTCGTGGGGCACCGTGGGTGACGACGACACCGTGGAGGTGACGCGCTACGGCACCACGACCACCTACACCGCCGCGGACTTCTCCGACTTCGTCCTCGTCCCGGCCGGGGACGCCACGACGGTGCGGGTCGTGGGCTCCAGCGAGGTCGGCCTCGCGGTCTTCGCGCTGACCTCCGACCGGCCCGAGGGCGTCACGAGCGACGGGATCACCTACCGGCAGGAGGTCGCGGGGCAGCAGCTCATCGCAGCAGGCTTCGGCGAGCCGGGTGAGGCCGAGGTCGAGCTGGAGGCCGCCGCCGTGAGCAGGGGCGTGCGGTTCAGCGTGGAGTGCGCGGGCGCGCCCGCCGGCTCGTCGGTCCACCTCGACCTGGCCGGCGAGGAGGGAGGCTTCATCACCGGTCAGTGCGACGAGGAGGTCCTGCCGTTCGACCCGGGCGCGACGGGCAGCGTGGGCATCCCTACGCGACCCGGCGAGGACGTCTCGGTCCGGGCCTGGGTGTCGGAGGGCACCGAGGACGGGCCGCTGCTGGAGGACGACGACGTGGTGATCTCGGTGGCCGTCTACGACGACGCGCCGAGCGGCACCCGTCTGGCTGGCTCCGACGTGTCGCTGCTCGTCGAGTCCGGAGGTCACCTCTGGCGTCTGACATCCATGGACATGCCGGCACCCGGCGGCGGTCGGGTCAGCGTGGCTGGTCAGCGTGGGCGGCAACTGCTCGCCATCGGCTTCACCGCAGCCGGTGACGCCACGGTCGTCCTCGAGCACAGTGGGACGGGGGAGACGGTTCGCGCCGACGGGGGCGACGTCAGCGGGGGAGAGATCGGGGTGCTCGACGGGGTTCAGGACCGTGCCACCGTGCGCGTGCTCGGCCCGGTGCCCCCGGGCGCCGAGGTGGCGATCGCGCTCTACGTGCGGGCCGACTGAGGGCCTGCCCAGGCCGCGTCGACGAGACGCTGGGTCTGGGCGAGGGTGAGGCCGGACCTGCGCGCGGCCGTCGCGAGCTCCGCGGCGGCCGCCTGCACGTCGTCGGGGGTCCCGGCCCCGGAGACCGACGCGACGAAGGTGCCGCGGCGGCCCTCGGTCACGACGACGCCGTCGGCCTCGAGCTCCTTGTAGGCCCGGGCGACGGTGTTGGCGGCCAGCCCCAGCTGCTCCGCGAGGGCACGGACGGTGGGCAGCTTGGTGCCGGCCGGCAGGTCGCCGTCGGCGACCCGCCTCGCGATCTGGGTGCGCAGCTGCTCGAAGGGTGGCTCCGGCAGCGCCGGGTCGAGCGGCAGGACGGTCATGCCAGGACGATAGCGAGCCGGGGGCTTCGGTGACGTGGTAGAGATCAGGGCATGCAGCCCTACGCCCTGGTCGTCGGTGAGTCGCTCGTCGACATCGTGGTCGAGCCCGACGGCCGCGACAACGAGCGCCCGGGCGGCAGCGCCGCCAACGTCGCCGTGGCGCTCGCCCGCCTGGGGCGCCGCGTGCGCTTCGTGACGTCGTACGCCGACGACGACCGTGGCCGTGCGATCGCGGCCCACCTCGGCGGATCGGGCGTGGAGCTCGCCGTGGACCCCCACGCGCTCGAGCGCACCTCGACGGCGCGGGCGACGATCGCGGTGGACGGGTCCGCTTCCTACGAGTTCGACCTCGACTGGCGCTTCCACCCCGTGGGGGAGGTCGACCCGGTGATGGTGCACGTCTGCTCGATCGGCGCCGTGCTGGAGCCCGGCGCCATGGACGTCGTGGCGCTGCTCGAGCGGCTGCGTGGCACGGCCACCATCAGCTACGACGTCAACGCCCGGCCCGCCATCACCGGCACCGGCGCCGCGGTCGTCGCGCAGGTCGAGCGGATCTCCGCACTGGCCCACCTGGTCAAGGCCAGCGACGAGGACCTCGAGGCGCTCTTCCCTTCGCGGTCGGTCGCCGAGGCTGCCCGGCACCTGCTCTCGCTCGGCCCGCGCGCCGTCGCCGTGACCCGCGGGGAGGCGGGGTCGACGTGGTTCACCGCGTCGGGCGAGGTCAGCGTGGCCGCCGTCCGGGCCGAGGTCGTCGACACGATCGGTGCCGGTGACACCTTCTCGGCGGGTCTCGTCGACGCCCTGTGGGACGACCTCGACGTGGCGCCCGAGCACGCGCTGGCCCATGCGGCGGCCGCCGCCGCGGTGACCGTCTCGCGGCGTGGCGCCGACCCGCCGTACCGCCACGAGCTCTAGCGCGAGGGCTCGGGCTCAGCCCTCCGGTGCCAGGTAGGCGTGCACGAGGGGCACGACCGACGACCCCTCGCCGGTCGCCGCGGCGACCCGCTTCATCGAGCCCGCCCGGATGTCGCCGACCGCGAAGACGCCGGGCAGCGTGGTCGCGAGGTTCTCCGGGGGGAGCTCACCGCCCCAGTGGGCGCTGGGGACGTCGCGGCCGGTGAGGACGAAGCCGCGACGGTCGCGGGCCACCGTGTCGGGCAGCCAGTCGCAGTGGGGCTCGGCGCCGAGGAGCAGGAAGAGCCCGCGGGCCTCGCGCCGGGTGACCTCGCCCGTCGTGGTGTCGCGTACGTCGAGCCACTCCAGGCGGCCGTCGCCCCCGCCGTCGGCGACCTCCGCGCACGGCTGGACCGTGATGCGGGGGTTGTAGTCGATCTCGTTGATGAGGTAGTCCGACATGGTCGCGGCGAGTGAGTCGCGGCGCACCATGATCGTGACCGAGTCGGCGAAGCGGGCCAGGTGGATCGCGGCCTGGCCAGCGGAGTTGCCGCCGCCGACGAC
>NZ_CALRWD010000128.1:0-6828 GCF_943371775.1 Nocardioides psychrotolerans | reverse complement strand
TGCAACATCGCGCCGACTCGGCGTCTGGTCGGGGACCAGACTCAGAAGATGATGTCGCCGGACTTGCGGCGCGAGCGCAACAGCTGGACAGCCTCGTCGAGGATGTCGGCCGCCTCCTTGTCGGAGCGACGCTCCTTCACGTAGGCGAGGTGCGTCTTGTAGGGCTCCACCTTGGTCGCCGGCGGAGCGTTCTCCGAGTCACGACCGGCGGGCAGTCCGCACTTGGGGCAGTCCCACGAGTCCGGCGCGACGGCCTCGACCGAGAACGTCACGACCGAGCTGTGTCCCCGCGAGCAGAAGTAGCTCACCGGCTGACGGGGCGCGGCCTCTCCTCGCTCCGCCTCGCCCATCGGTCCGGCGCCGACTCGGCTGCCGCGAATGGCACTTCCTCCACCAGCCACGTGTCTTGTCCCTCTCTCAGTTCTGGTAGGCGAGCAACAGGCCCAGCGCGATCACGCAGGCGAACCAGATGACGCCGATGCCGACCGTGAACCGGTCGAGGTTGCGCTCGGCGACGGACGAGCCGCCCAACGAGCTGCTGACGCCACCGCCGAACATGTCCGAGAGTCCGCCACCGCGCCCCTTGTGAAGCAGCACGAGGCCGATCAGGAGGAGGCTCGTGGCGATGAGCAGAGCAGTGAAGATCGTTGTCACAGTGCGGAATCCTACGTCAGGGGGTGGGAGATCAGATGACCGGCATGTCGTAGAAGCGGCAGACGCCGCCGAACTCGTCGACCTGCAGGCTCGCGCCCCCCACCAGGGCACCGTCCACGTCGTCCTTGGCCATGATCCCCGCGACGTTGTTGGCCTTGACCGAACCGCCGTAGAGGATGCGCAGACCGTCGGCCGCAGCATCGCCGTGCACCTCGCGCACCCGGGCGCGGATGGCGGCGCAGACCTCCTGCGCGTCCTCGGGCGTGGCCACCTCGCCGGTGCCGATCGCCCACACCGGCTCGTAGGCGACGACCAGGCCGGCCACCTGCTCGGCCGTGAAGCCGGCCAGCGAGCCGTCGACCTGGGCGAGCGTGTGGGCGACGTGCTCGCCGGCCTGACGCACCGCGAGGCCCTCGCCGACACACACGATCGGGACCATGTCGGCGGCGTGGGCCTTGTGGGCCTTGGCGTTGACGACCTCGTCGGTCTCGGCGTGCATCTCACGACGCTCCGAGTGACCCACCACGACGTAGGAGCAGCCGAGCTTGGCCAGCATGCCGGCCGAGATCTCACCGGTGTAGGCACCGGAGTCCTGGGTGGAGACGTCCTGGGCGCCGTACTTGACGGAGAGCCGGTCGCCGTCGACGAGCGTCTGGACCGAGCGCAGGTCGGTGAACGGCGGCACGACGACCACCTCGACCTTGCCGTAGTCGTGGCGCTTGTCGGACAGCGTCCAGGCGAGCTTCTGGACCAGCACCACCGCTTCCTGGTGGTTGAGGTTCATCTTCCAGTTGCCCGCCATCAGCGGCGTGCGGGTGGCCTTGGCCATGGTCGTCAGTCCTCCAGAACCGTGATGCCGGGCAGTTCCTTGCCCTCGAGGTATTCGAGGCTGGCTCCACCACCGGTGGAGATGTGCCCGAACGTTGCTTCGTCGAAGCCGAGCGTGCGTACGGCGGCGGCGGAGTCGCCACCACCCACGACCGAGAGGCCGTCGACCGTGGTGAGGGCCTGCGCGACCGCGCGGGTGCCCTCGGCGAACGCGCCGACCTCGAACACGCCCATCGGGCCGTTCCAGAAGACCGTGCGCGCGTCGCTGAGCGCGGCGGCGAACGCCGCCGCGGACTCGGGACCGATGTCGAGCCCCAGGCTGTCGGCGGGGATCGCGTCGGCGCCGACCACCACGGGGTGGGGCTCGGCGTCACCCGACGGGAAGGTCGTGTCGACCACGATGTCGGTCGGCAGCAGGATCTGCACCCCCGACTCCTCGGCCCGCGTCAGGTAGGACCGGCAGACGTCGAGCTGGTCCTCCTCGAGCAGGCTCTTGCCGACCTCGTGGCCCTGGGCCTTGAGGAAGGTGAAGACCATGCCGCCTCCGATGAGGAGCTTGTCGGCCTTGCCCAGGAGGTTGTCGATGACCCCGAGCTTGTCGGAGACCTTCGACCCCCCGAGCACCACCACGTAGGGGCGCTCCGGGTCGACCGTGAGCCGACGCAGGACGTCGATCTCGCGGGAGACCAGGCCCCCCATGGCGTGCGGCAGCCGCTGGGCGACGTCGTAGACGCTGGCCTGCTTGCGGTGGACCACGCCGAAGCCGTCGGAGACGAAGGCGTCGGCCAGAGCCGCCAGCTGGTCGGCGAAAGCACCGCGCTCGGCCTCGTCCTTGCTCGTCTCGCCCGGGTTGAACCGGACATTCTCGAGGACGGCGACCTGGCCGTCGGCCAGCCCGTCCACGACCTCGCGGGCGGAGTCGCCGACGGTGTCGGTCGCGAAGGCGACGTCCGCACCGAGCAGCTCGCCGAGACGTGCCGCCACCGGACGCAGGGAGTAGCGGTCCTCCGGGGCTCCCTTCGGGCGTCCGAGGTGCGCGGTGACCACCACCCGGGCGCCGGCGTCAGCCAGCTCCCGGATGGTGGGGACGCTGGCGCGGATGCGGCCGTCGTCGGTGATGGTGGTGCCGTCGAGCGGCACGTTGAGGTCCGAGCGGACCAGCACGCGCTTGCCGCGCAGGTCCCCCAGGGAGTCGATGCCCGACACGGTCAGAGGGTCTCGCCGACGTGGTTGACCAGGTCGACGAGGCGGTTGGAGTAACCCCACTCGTTGTCGTACCAGCCGACGACCTTGACCTGGTTGCCGATGACCTTGGTCAGCGGCGCGTCGAAGATGCAGGACGCCGGGTCGGTGGTGATGTCGCTGGAGACGATGGGGTCCTCGCTGTAGCGCAGGATGCGACCGTCGGCGGCCGCCTTCATCACGGCGTTGACCTCCTCGACGGTGGTCTCGCGACCTGCCTCGAAGGTCAGGTCCGTGACGGAGCCAGTGGGCACGGGCACGCGGAGGGCGTAGCCGTCGAGCTTGCCCTTGAGCTCGGGCATGACCAGCGAGATCGCCTTGGCGGCACCCGTGGAGGTGGGGACGATGTTGAGCGCGGCGGCGCGGGCGCGACGCATGTCGCTGTGCGGGCCGTCCAGGAGGTTCTGGTCGCCGGTGTAGGCGTGGATGGTGGTCATCAGGCCCTTGACGATGCCGAACTCGTCGCTGAGGACCTTGGCCATCGGGGCGAGGCAGTTGGTCGTGCAGGAGGCGTTGGAGATGATCGTGTGCGTGGCGGGGTCGTAGTCGCCCTCGTTGACGCCCATCACGATCGTGACGTCCTCGTTCTTGGCCGGGGCCGAGATGATGACCTTCTTGGCGCCGCCGTCGACGTGGGCCTTGGCCTTGGTCGCGTCGGTGAAGAAGCCGGTGGACTCGATGACGACGTCGGCACCCAGGTCGCCCCAGGGCAGCGCGCCGGGGTCGCGCTCGGCGAAGACCTTGAAGGTGTGGCCGGCGGCGGTGATCTCGGTGTCGGTCGCGGTCACGTCCCCGTCGAGACGACCCAGGATCGAGTCGTACTTGAGGAGGGTGGCGAGCGTCTGGTTGTCGGTGAGGTCGTTGACGGCGACGATCTCGATGTCGGCGCCCGAGGCGACGACGGCCCGGAAGAAGTTGCGGCCGATGCGGCCGAATCCGTTGATACCTACGCGAACGGTCACTGCGAATGCTCCTAGCGGTGCGCTGGTGGGGCGGCCCTCGGGGTCTCATCAGGCCGCGTCGCTCCGACCCTATCGCCTGGGGACGGGCAGGAGCCGCCGCGTCCCGACGTACGCACGGGTAACGGACCTCAGTCCCCCGATGTGGGGACCTCAGACCTCGTCGGCGAGCATCTCCGGGGTCAGCGACGCCTCGGTGTCGGGGATCCCGAGCTCCTCGGCCCGCTTGTCCGCCATCGCGAGGAGCCGACGGATCCGGCCCGCGATCGCGTCCTTGGTCAGCACCGGCTCGTGCAGCTGGCCGAGCTCCTCCAAGGAGGCCTGCTTGTGCTCGAGCCGGAGGGTGCCGGCGAGCTGGAGGTGGTCGGGGATCTCCTCGCCCAGGATCTCCAGCGCACGCTCCACGCGGGCGCCGGCAGCGACGGCGGCGCGGGCGGATCGCCGCAGGTTGGCGTCGTCGAAGTTGGCGAGCCGGTTGGCCGTCGCGCGGACCTCGCGCCGCATGCGTCGCTCCTCCCAGGCCATCAACGACTCATGGGCGCCGAGCCGGGTCAGGAGCTGACCGATGGCGTCCCCGTCACGGATGACGACACGGTCGACACCGCGGACCTCGCGGGCCTTGGCCTGGATGCCCAGGCGGCGAGCGACACCGACGAGGGCGAGCGCCGCCTCCGGTCCGGGGCAGGTGACCTCGAGCGAGGACGAACGCCCCGGCTCGGTCAGGGACCCGTGGGCGAGGAACGCACCCCGCCACGCGGCGACCGCGTCACAGCCGCCACCGGACACGACCGCCGGCGGCAGACCGCGCACCGGACGTCCGCGCTGGTCGAGCAGACCGGTCTGGCGCGCGAGGGCCTCGCCGTCCTTGACGACCCGCACGATGTAGCGGCTGCCCTTGCGGATGCCGGCGCCCTGCACCATCACGACGTCGGAGCTGTGGCCGTAGACCTCGGCGATGTCCTTGCGGAGCCGACGCGCAGCGGCACCGGTGTCCAGCTCGGCCTCGACGACGATCTTGCCGCTCACGATGTGGAGACCGCCCGCGAACCTCAGCATCGAGGCCACTTCAGCCTTGCGGCAGCAGGTCTTCGTGATCTGGGTGCTGGACAACTCCGCCTTGACCTGGGCCGTCATCGCCATGGCGTGATCCTCGCACGGGAGTCAACAACCGCCGACCACTCCCCCGGATCAGTCGCCGCTCATGATGTGTGCATAGGCGGCCGCGAGCTTGGCCGGGTCGTGGCGGGGCGTCCCGTCGTCGGCCATCACGTCGGCGAGGACCAGCCGGGCGCCGTAGGACGCGACCGTCTGCTCCAGGGCCGTGGCGTCGTCGCCGACGCACCGGGCATCGGCGAGCACAACGGCCGGCGCCAGGTCGGGGGCGTGCTCGATGAGCGCGGCCAGGTGGTCGCCCGGGCCGAGCCCATGGGTCTCCCCGGGCTGCTCCTCGAGGTTGAGCACCACGATCAGCCGGGCCTCGCTGGTGACGATCGCCTCCCGGAGCTCGGGGATCATCAGGTGCGGGATCACCGAGGTGAACCAGGAGCCGGGACCGAGCACCGTCCAGTCGGCGGCGCCGATCGCCTCGACGGCCTGCGGGCAGACCGTGGGGTCCGCTGGCTCCAGCGCGATGGAGGAGATGGTGCCGGAGGTGATCGCGACCTCCACCTGGCCGCGCACCGTGACGAGCTCGCCGGGGTCGTCGAGGAGGCCGGCCACCTCGGCCGTGATCACCATCGGCGTCAGCGCCATGGGCAGCACACGCCCCTTGGCGCCGAGCAGCCGGCCGATCCAGTCGAGCGCGTCGACGTGGTCGCCGAGCAGCTCCCAGAGGCTGACGATGAGGAGGTTGCCGACGACGTGACCGCGCATCTCGCCCTCACCGGCGAAGCGGTGCTGGAGCACCCGGGACCACGTGACGTCCCAGGTGTCATCGCCACAGAGTGCCGCCAGGGCCATGCGTAGGTCACCCGGCGGCAGCACCCCGAACTCGCCGCGCAGGCGCCCCGAGGAGCCCCCGTTGTCGGCGACCGTGACGACGGCGGTGAGGTCGTCGACCGTCAGGTCGTCGACGAGGAGCCGCAGTGCGGAGAGGGATGCGAAGAGTCCGTGGCCACCACCGAAGGCGACGACCGACTGGGCACGAAGGTCGCTCATCGCCGTCACTCGCGCCCGAGGTCGCGGTGGGTGACCCGCACTTCCAGGCCCCGGTCGATCAGCCGGCGGCCGATCTCCTCGCTCATCGCGACGCTGCGGTGCTTGCCGCCCGTGCAGCCGATGGCGACGCGCATGAAGCGCTTGCCCTCGCGCAGGTAACCGGCCGAGACCCCGGCGAGGACCGGCACGTAGCCGTCGAGGAACTCCGCGGCCCCGGGCTGGCTCTTGACGTAGTCGGCGACCCCGGCGTCGCGTCCGGTGCCGGCGCGCAGCTCGGGCACCCAGAAGGGGTTGGGCAGGAAGCGCATGTCGGCCACGAAGTCGGCGTCGACCGGGATGCCGTACTTGAAGCCGAAGCTCACGACGTTGACCTTGAGCCGGGTCGAGTGCACCGTGCCGAAGGCCTCGGCCACGCGGTCGGTGAGCTGGTGCACGTTGAGGGCCGTGGTGTCGATCATGAGGTCGGCGTCGCTGCGCAGGTCAGCCAGGACAGCGCGCTCGCGCTGGAGGCCGTCGAGGAGCCGACCGGTCGCCTGGAGCGGGTGCGGGCGTCGCGCCGCCTCCTGGCGGCGCACCAGCACCTCGTCGGAGGCGTCGAGGAACAGCAGCGTCGTGCGTCGACCGGTCGCCCCCTGGGCGAGGTTGGCGTGCAGGGTGTGGAAGAAGGAGCCCGAGCGGACGTCGACGACCACCGCGATGCCCTGGGTGGGGCCGAGGCCGTCGTCGACCAGCTTGACGACGTCGGGCAGGAGGCTCGGAGGCAGGTTGTCGACGACGTAGAAGCCGAGGTCCTCGAGCTCCTTGGCCGCCGTGCTGCGACCGGCGCCGGTCATCCCGGTGACGACGACCAGCTCACCGACGGTCGGGGGCGCTGTCTCCTCGGTCATGACTCCTCGATCTCTCCGGTCGCCGTGTTGACGGAGACAGTCTTGCCGGTCGACGAGGCCTGGGCGACCGCGTCCTTGATGGCGGTGGCCGTGCGCTCGCC
>NZ_CALRWD010000127.1:0-6977 GCF_943371775.1 Nocardioides psychrotolerans | reverse complement strand
GCGCCCTTGAGCGCCGACTCGCTGAAGAGGATGCCGTTGTTGGCGACGATGCCGACCGGGTGGCCCCAGATCCGTGCGAAGCCGGTCACCAGCGTCTCGCCGTAGAGCTTCTTGAACTCGTGGAAGCGGCTGCCGTCGACGACCCTCCTGATGACCTCGCGGACGTCGTAGGGGGTGCGCGTGTCGGCTGGCACGACGTCGTAGAGCCCCAGCGGGTCCTCGGCGGGCTCCTCGACCGGGTGCACGTCGTACGACGGCGCGTCGGGCCGCGCGAACGTGTCGACGATGCTGCGCACGATCGCCAGCGCGTGGCGGTCGTCGTCGGCCAGGTGGTCCACGACGCCCGACGTGCGGGCGTGGACGTCGCCGCCGCCGAGGTCCTCCGCCGTCACGACCTCGCCGGTCGCGGCCTTCACCAGCGGCGGGCCGCCGAGGAAGATCGTGCCCTGCTCCTTGACGATCACGGTCTCGTCGGACATCGCCGGGACGTAGGCGCCACCCGCGGTGCAGGAGCCCATGACGCTCGCGACCTGGGGGATGCCGCGCGCGGACAGGTTGGCCTGGTTGAAGAAGATCCGGCCGAAGTGCTCGCGGTCGGGGAAGACGTCGTCCTGCATCGGCAGGAACGCCCCGCCCGAGTCGACGAGGTAGACGCAGGGCAGGTGGTTGTCGGAGGCGACGGTCTGCGCGCGCAGGTGCTTCTTGACCGTGATCGGGTAGTAGGTGCCGCCCTTGACGGTCGCGTCGTTGGCGACGACCACGCACTCGCGACCGCTGATCCGCCCGATGCCGGTGACCACACCCGCGGACGGCACGGCGTCGTCGTACATCCCGGTCGCGGCGAGCGGGCTGAGCTCCAGAAAGGGGCTGCCGGGGTCGAGCAGGGCATCGACCCGGTCGCGCACGAGCAGCTTGCCGCGGTCGGTGTGCTTGGTGCGGGCGGCCTCGCTGCCGCCGAGCCGGGCCGTCGCCAACCGCTCGCGCAGCTCGGCGACGAGGTCTGTCATCTCTGGGGGCACCCTGCCAGGTTAGCGATCGTTAACCTGCCCGTCCATGCCCCTGCCCGCCGTTAACGGGCGCTAACCTTCGTCGGTGAGCCAGGTGAGCAGCGACGAGACGCCGAGCCGCCGCGAGCAGATCCTCGCCACGGCGGCCGACCTCTTCGCAGCGCGCGGCTTCCACGGCGTCTCGGTGGCCGACCTCGGCACGGCCTGCGGGATCAGCGGCCCGGCGCTCTACAAGCACTTCGCGTCGAAGGACGCCGTGCTCGCCGAGATGCTGGTGTCCATCAGCGAGCAGCTGCTGGCTGTCGGGACGGCCCGGGTCAGCGCCGCCCAGGGGGCGGACCAGGCGCTGCGAGCCCTCGTCGACTGGCACGTCGACTTCGCCCTCCACCACCGGGCGCTGATCATCGTCCAGGACCGCGACTGGGAGTCGCTGCCGGTGCAGGCGCGCGAGCGGGTCCGCACGCTGCAGCGGTCCTACGTCGACCTGTGGGCCACCCAGCTCCGCAGCCTGCACGACGGGCTGGACCTGACCACCGCGCGAGCGATGGCGCACGCGGCGTTCGGGTTGATCAACTCCACGCCCCGCACGGGCGCCCTGCCCGACCCCTCGCTGCACGACGTCCTGATCGCGATGGCGCTGCGCGCGCTGCTGCCCGCCCCGGGGGACCTGCCCGCTTAGGGTGAGCCGATGGGCAGGAGACGGGCACTGTGGCTGCCGCTGGTGGCGGCGCTGCTCGGCGCGGCCGCCGGCGTCGCGACCGCCCTGGTCGTGCCGGACGAGGAGCCCGTGACCAGCGAGTCGTCCTTCAACGACCCGCTGCGCGTGGGCGTGCCGCTCGTCGACCTCGAGTGCACCGGCGACGCCGTCATCGTGCTGGGCTACGGCGAGACCGGCGCCCCCCTGCGCTCGGCGGTGGTCAACAACCCCGACGAGACCGTGCGCTACCTGCGCACCGACGACTCGTGCCCGACGCTGTGGGGACCTCCGGAGAACGACGTGCCGGAGTACGTCGCCTACAGCGGCCCCTACGACGACCTGATGGAGCCGTGCCTGGCCCGGCTCACCGGCGAGCACAAGCGCGACGACGTGACGCGCCTGCACTCCGGCAACACGACCTACGTCAAGTGCGTCTGCGAGGTCCCCACCGCCGACCTGCGGGTGCTCTCGCGCAGCGACGGCACCGACCCCGAGACCGCGATCTGGGTGCGGTCCCTGCAGAACACGCTGATCGACATCGACGTGGCCGCCGGTCGTGAGGACGGCTTCCGCCCCGGCGACGTCACCGGCATCTTCGACGAGGCCACCGAGCAGCGTGTGAAGGACTTCCAGGAGGTCCGCGACATCGTGCCGCCCACCGGAGTCGTGGATGCCGAGACGTGGGGAGCGCTGACCGACCAGGTCTGCATCACCTACGACTACTAATTTTGGGGGGGTGCGCCGACCAATTTTGGGGGCTGCCTCGACGACTGGATCCGTCGTAGCCTGAAGGGCACGCGGGGGAAACCGTCGTGTACCGCCCCCGATCACGGCTCACATCGGGGGCGGTCCGCATTTCCGGCGCCTGTCAGAACAGGTGGTCGATGCCGGCGCCCGGGTCGTCGACGAGCTCGAGGATGCGAGCGGCCCGCAGGGCGGCGTCGACGGCGGTGTCGACATCACCCTCCTCGGCAGGACGGTCCGCCGAGACCTCGACCGTCGACCGCTCGTGCAGGTCGGCCAGCAGCGCGTCGCGCGGGACGCCCCGCAGGTGCAGCAGCACGAACGGGTCGGCCTCGACCAGCCAGGTCAGCTGGTAGAGCACCGCCAGCGCGTGCGGGCACGGGTCGGCCCAGAAGCCGCAGGTGCACGTCGAGCCGAGCTCGCCACCGTAGGGCAGCAGCTCGACCCCGAGCTGGTCGGCGTGCTCGACGAGGGTGTGGGGCAGGTCGCCGGCCAGGAGCGCCGCGACCCGGCCGGCCTCGGCGGCCACGGTCTCCACGAGCGCGTCACGACCCGCAGCGTCGAGCACCGGCACCGTGCCCGACGCGGTCACCAGTCCGCCCTCGTCCTCGACGCTCGCGACGAAGCCGCCGGGCGTGACGGTGATGCCGCCGACGTGGCCGCCCCGGGCGAGGGCGCGGGCCCTGCGCAGGTCGCCGTCGGCGTACGCCGCCTCCTCGACCGCCCGCACCCACGCCTTGCCCCACCAGGTGCTGGCTCGCGCCGGGCGGGTGCGCGCCGCGAGACGGGAGTGGACCACGGTCGACGGCTGCACGGTCACGGCCTCCGCAGCGTCACCAGGTCGCGCAGCTCGTCATTGCTCAGCTCGGTGAGCGCCGCCTCGCCGCTGCCCAGCACGGAGTCGGCCAGCGCGCGCTTGCGCGTCAGCAGCTCGGCGACCTTCTCCTCGATCGTGCCCTGCGTGATGAGCCGGTGGACCTGGACGGGCCGGGTCTGGCCGATCCGGTAGGCGCGGTCGGTGGCCTGGTCCTCGACGGCGGGGTTCCACCAGCGGTCGACGTGGATGACGTGGTCGGCGCGGGTGAGGTTGAGCCCGGTGCCGCCGGCCTTGAGCGAGAGCAGGAAGACCGGCACCTCGCCGGCCTGGAAGCGCTTGACCATCGCCTCGCGCTCACGCACGGGCGTGCCGCCGTGGAGGAACTGGTGGGGGATCGACGCCTTGGCGAAGTGGGTCTCGAGCAGGCGCGCCATGGCGACGTACTGGGTGAAGAGCAGCACCGCCCCGTCCTCCGCGAGCACCGTGCCGATCAGCTCGTCGAGCAGGTCGAGCTTCTCCGAGCGCCCCGCCAGACGGCCGTTGGACTGCTTGAGGAAGTGGGCCGGGTGGTTGCAGATCTGCTTGAGGCCGGTGAGCAGCGCGAGCACCAGGCCGCGGCGGGTCTCCTCGTCGGCCTCCTCGATGCGGCGCATCGAGTCACGCACGAACGACTCGTAGAGGACGACCTGCTCCTGGGTCAGGCCCAGCGGGTGGTCGGTCTCGGTCTTGGCCGGCAGCTCGGGGGCGATGCCGGGGTCGGACTTGCGGCGCCGCAGCAGGAACGGCCCGATCAGGTCGGCGAACTGCCGCGCCTTGGTCGGCTCGAGGCCCGACTCGATCGGGCCGGCCCACACCTTGCGGAAGGCGTTGCGGCTGCCGAGCAGCCCCGGGGTCGCCCAGTCGAGGATCGCCCAGAGCTCGGTCAGGTTGTTCTCCACCGGGGTGCCGGTCAGCGCCACGCGTGCCTGGCTCCCGATCGCCCGCAGCGCCCGCGCCGTGGAGGACTGCGGGTTCTTGACGTGCTGCGCCTCGTCGGCGACCACCAGGTCCCACGGGACCGTCTCGAGGGTGGCGTGGTCCACCCGCATCGTGCCGTACGTCGTGAGCACGAACCCGCCGTCGTGCTCGAGGTCCTCGAGAGAGCGCTGCGTGCCGTGGAAGCGCCGCACGGGCACCCCCGGCGCGAAGCGCTGGATCTCGGCCTCCCAGTTGCCCAGCAGGCTGGCCGGGCACACCACGAGCGTCGGTCCGGTCGCCCCGGCGTCGCGGCGGTGCAGGTGCAGCGCGATCAGGGTGACGGTCTTGCCGAGGCCCATGTCGTCGGCCAGGCACGCGCCGAGCCCGAGCGAGGTCAGGTCGGCCAGCCAGGTGAGGCCGTGGCGCTGGTAGTCGCGCAGCTCCGCGCGCAGGTGGGGTGACGGCTCGACGGGATCGCGCGTGGCCGCGGTGAGCAGCTGCTCGCGCACCTTGAGCAGGGTGGCGCCGACGACGACCTGGGTCTGGGTCGCCTCGCCCCGCTCGTCGGCCGGCTCGAGCTGCACCACGCCGGTGAGCGCAGCAGCGACCGCCTGCACGGGCTTGACCGTGCGCACCAGCCGCTTGCGGGCGCGCTTGGCCATCGCCGGGTCCACGACCGTCCAATGGCCGCGCAGCTTGAGGATCGGTGCCGTCGCCTGGGCGAGCTCGTCCATCTCCTCGGGGGTGAGCGGGTCGCCGTGCAGCGCGAGCTGCCACTTGAAGGCGAACATCGCGGCGGTGCCGAAGAGCCCCTCGTGCAGCGGCTCCTCGCGCTGGCCCTTGCCCGCGCCGGCCCCGCCGGGGGGCGAGGTGCGGTCCAGGACGGCGCTGGCCGTCAGGTCGCGACCGAGGCTGCGCGGCCAGAGCACGTCGACGCCCCGGTCCTTCAGCGCCCCCACGCCGTCCTCGAGGAGGCTGACCAGCTCGTCGGTGTCGAGGGTGATCTCGTCGGGCACCCGGAGCTCGAGGAGGCGGTCGAGCACCGGCCAGACGTCGGCCGCGGCGCGCAGCGCGATGCTCGCGTGGGTGCGGGCGCGCTCGCCGAAGCCGTGGCTGGCGGTCGGGCCGCTCTCGGTGAAGAGCACCGCCGCGTCACAGAGGTGGAGCGGGTTCTGCTCGTCGTGGACCTGGAGGACCAGGCGCACCGCCCCGGCGACCAGCTCCTCCTCGTCGGCCTCGACCCGCAGCGAGATCGTGACGAGCTGGGGCAGGTCGGCGTCGGCGTCCGTGCGGTGCCGGGCCAGGCGCTGGCGCAGCCGCGACTCGAAGCCGTGGCCACCGCGCTGCCGCTCGTGGTCCGGCGCGCGGCTCGAGGACGGGGTGCTCGCCCGGTGGGCGGTCGACAGCGGCGCCGAGCGCGGCATCGCGTCGCTCACCGCGTCGAGCACCCCGCGCACCAGCGCCTGCGCGGCGTGCTCGTCGACGTCGTCGTAGGACCGCGAGCGCGCCAACATCTCCACCCGGTCGGTGTCGGCGGCGTCCAGCGGGCTGGCCCGCCAGCTGCGACCGCCCTCGTCGGGCTCGAACTTGCCGGCAGCCACCAGCCGCATGCCGAGCAGCACCGCACCGCTGAGCAGCCCCACGCTCGGGTGCACGTCGTCGCGCGCGTGGGCCTTGGTGAGCACCGGCAGCGCCGCGCGGATCGGCAGCGCGATCGTGCGGCGCTCGTCGCTGAACTCCACCACGCCGTCGCGCGGCGGCACGGCCGGGCGGAACGTCGCCGGTCCGGTGACGGGCACGAAGCTCACGGGCGACCTCTGAACGGCTGATGACGGGGACTCCCGACGCTAACGTGTCGCGCCGACCATCCGTTCCCCTCGAGGTCTCGACGCCTCGTCGCTGGCGCTCCTCGGGCTCGACCAACGAGGGCGCGTCCGGGGCTCGACCGGTCTTCGCCGACGGATCGCGACGGCCTCCGCCGCGACGGCGCTCGGAGCCCCGTGCCTAGGCTGGGTGGCATGACGCTCCTCGACACGCCCCTCGCCCGCCTGGACGGCACGCCCGGCACCCTCGGCGACCTGACCGGCGGCAAGCCCGCGCTGCTGGTCAACGTGGCCAGCAAGTGCGGCCTCACGCCGCAGTACACCGGCCTCGAGGAGCTCCAGACCGAGCTCGGCGACCGCTTCACCGTCGTCGGGCTGCCGTGCAACCAGTTCGGCGGCCAGGAGCCCGGCTCGTCCGAGGAGATCGCGGAGTTCTGCTCGTCGACCTACGGCGTGAGCTTCCCGATGAGCGAGAAGATCGAGGTCAACGGCGACGGCCGCCACGCGCTCTACACCGAGCTCGTCCAGACACCCGACGAGAGCGGCACGGCCGGCGACATCTCGTGGAACTTCGAGAAGTTCCTCCTCGCCTCCGACGGCTCCGTCGTGGCCCGCTTCGGCCCCCGCGTCGAGCCGCTCGACGAGCGGGTCGTCACCGCCATCCAGGCCCAGCTGGCCTGAGCCGACCCCGGCGCGGCGGGCCCGGCGGGCGCCCCGCGCGGGCGGCCGCCGCGCGTGGGCGGCCGCGAACATGTAACACGTCGTCACCCCATCTACGAGACCGCGCGAACTCATAGGGTCGAGGCAACACCCAGAGTGATTGGAGTGTTGTTATGCCGAAGGTGTTGTCCTACGAAACGAAGGACGAGTTCTTCGAGCTGGTCTGTGGCGGGTTCGCGATCCAGCGGGCTGCGGGATTGGTCGGCGTGTCG
>NZ_CALRWD010000126.1:0-7135 GCF_943371775.1 Nocardioides psychrotolerans | reverse complement strand
CCCGCCGCAGTGATCGAGCGTGGTGCCTCAGAGGTCGAAGAGCGAGCCCGAGTCGGAGATCTCGACGTCCGTCTTGGGCTGGTGCGCCTCGCCGGAGCTGACCGGCTTGGGCTTCTCCTCGGCCTTCGGCTCCTCCTCAGCAGGTGCGTCGGGCTCGGGCTCCGTCTCGGCCGGCGCCTCCTCGGGCTCCGCTGCGACGGTCTCCGTCTCGGTAGCGGGCTCCGGCGCGTCGGGGCTGGCGACCTCGGTGGCGGCAGCGCTCAGCGCGGCGCCCGGCGACAGGTCCGTCGCAGGCTCGGCTGCCTCGGTCGGCTCCGGCTCGGGCTCCGGCTCCGGCTCCGACTGGACCTCGGGCTCGGCCTCCGCCGCCGGCTGGGCGGGGGCGGCCGGCTTGGCGGGTGCCGGAGCGGGCTCGGCGGCGACGATGTCGAAGAGCGAGCCCCCCTCGGGGATCTCCGTCGAGGGCTGGGCTGCCGGTGCGGCCGGTGCGGCCTTGGCGGCAGGTGCCTCATCGGCCGGCGTGTCCGCGACCGGGGCCTCCGGCTCGGGCTCGACCTCGGGCTCCGGCTCGGGCTCCGGGGTCGGCTCGGCCTTGGCAGCCGGCGCGGGAGCAGTCGGCTCGGGGGAGGCGATGTCGAAGAGCGAACCGCCCGACCCCAGGTCGGCGGCCGGCTTCGGAGCAGCCTTGGCGGCGGGCTCCTCGGCCGGCTCGGGCTCGGCAGCCTTCGGCTCCGCCTTGGCGGCAGGAGCGGCAGGAGCGGCAGGCGCAGCCGGCTCGTCGGCGCTGATGTCGAAGAGCGAGCCTCCCGAGCCGAGATCGGCAGCGGGCTTGGCAGCAGGCTCGGCCTTGGCAGGGGCAGCCTTGGGCTCGGCCTTGGCAGCAGGCTCCGCCTTGGCGGGAGCTGCCGGGACCTCGTCACCGCCGAGGTCGAAGAGCGACCCGCCGGTGCCCAGCCCGTCAGCAGGCGCGGCCTTGGCAGGGGCAGCAGCCGGCTCGGCAGCCTTCTCCGCAGGCGCGGCCTTGGCAGCAGGCTTCTCGTCGGGCTCGCCGCCACCCAGGTCGAAGAGCGATCCGCCGGGGGCAGCAGGCTTCGGCGCGGCCGAGGCCTCCTCGGCGACCGACGCGTCGGGGTCGGCCGTGGCGGCCGGTGCCTTCGCCTCGGGGGTGTCGAAGAGCGACGACCCGCCGCTGGCCTTGGCCAGGGGGCCGGCGTCGGCGGTCTCGGTGACGGTGTCCTCGGTGATGGTCTCGTCGCCGGCCTCGGGCTCGGCCTTGGTGGCAACGTCCTTCTCGGGAGCGGACTCGGCCGGAGCAGCCTCGGCCGGAGCAGCCTTGGCGGCAGGAGCAGCGGCGGCGGACGAGCCGGGCAGCGCCTTGGTGGCGGACTCGCCCTTGACCGACGCGAGCAGCATCTGCGCGACGTCGAGGACCTCGACCTCCTCGCGGGCCTCGCCCTTGGACTGCTGCATGGTGAGCCCGTCGGAGAGCATCACGCGGCAGAAGGGGCAGCCGACGGCGATCTGGTCGGCGCCGGTGCCGACGGCCTCCTTGGTGCGGTTGATGTTGATCCGCTCACCGATGTTCTCCTCCATCCACATGCGCGCGCCACCGGCGCCGCAGCAGAAGGACCGCTCGGAGTTGCGCTCCATCTCGACGAACTCCGCGCCCGGCAGGACCTGGAGCAGCTCGCGAGGCGGCGTGTAGACGCCGTTGTGGCGACCGATGTAGCAGGGGTCGTGGTAGGTGATCGAGCGCTTGTGGGCGCCCTCGCCGTCCTTGACCGGGGTCAGCTTGCCCTCGCGCACGAGGCGGTTGAGGAGCTGGGTGTGGTGCACGACCTCGAGCTCGATGCCGAAGTCCTTGTACTCGTTCTTGAGGGTGTTGAAGCAGTGGGCGCAGGTCGAGACGACCTTCTTGGCCTTCGCCTCGGTCATGACCTCGACGTTCTGCTGGGCCAGGCCCTGGAAGACGAACTCGTTGCCGGCACGACGGGCCGGGTCCCCGGTGCAGGTCTCGCCGTTGCCGAGCACCCCGAAGGAGACCCCGGCCATGTCGAGCAGCTCGGCGACCGCGCGGGTCGTCTTCTTGGCGCGGTCCTCGTAGGCGCCGGCGCAGCCGACCCAGAAGAGCCACTCGACCTCGTCGAGGGACTCGATCGTCTCGCCCACGACCTTGACCTCGAAGTCGAGGCCCTTGGCCCAGTCCATGCGCGCCGAGGGCGACATGTTCCAGGGGTTGCCCTTGTTCTCGAGGCCCTTGAAGAGACCGTTGAGCTCGGCGGGGAAGTTGGACTCGACCAGCACGGCGTAGCGGCGCATGTCGATGATGTGGTCGACGTGCTCGATGTCGACGGGGCACTGCTGGACGCAGGCGCCGCAGGAGGTGCAGTTCCACAGCACGTCGGGGTCGATGACCGCGGCGCCGCTGTCGGGGTTGTAGAACCAGTCGTCGCCGGTGTCGCCGACGAGCGGGCGGTCGACCTCCTTCTGGAGGGTGTCGTTGCCCTCGAGGAGGGCGGCGCGGTCGCCCTCGGCGGCCTGGAGGTAGGGCGCCTTGGCGTAGGCGTGGTCGCGCATCGCGGTGATCAGCAGCTTGGGCGACAGCGGCTTCTCGGTGTTCCACGCGGGGCACTGCGACTGGCAGCGACCGCACTCGGTGCAGGTCGTGAAGTCGAGGATGCCCTTCCAGGAGAAGTCCTCGATCGAGCCGACGCCGAGCGTGGAGTCCTCGTCGAGGTCGTCGATGTCGTCGAGGGTGATCGCCTTGCCCTCGGAGGTGAGCGGCTTGACCGCGCCGAGCGCGGTGCGGCCCGAGGACTCACGCTTGAACCAGATGTTGGGCCACGCGGTGAAGCGGTGCCAGGCGACACCCATCGTCAGGTTGGCCGAGATCACGATCAGCCAGACCATCGCGAGCAGGATCTTGAACATGGCGATCGCGATGATGATGTTCTCGAGCGTGCCGATCGAGTCCTCACCGGTGGGGTAGAGGTTGCCGAAGAACTGGCTGATCGGGAAGTGGAACGCGCTGTACTTGTCGGTCTCGCCGTGGGCCTGGCCGAGGTTGTACTCCGCGCCGCGGATGAAGAGGATCGCGCCGCCCTCGAGCAGCGCCATGACCTCGACGAAGTAGGCCTGCCACATCGTGGAGCCGAAGAAGCGGCTCTTGCGGCCCAGCGAGCGAGGGTGGTGCTTCTGGCGGTAGTAGATCAGGTAGAGGATGCCGACCGTGCTCAGCAGGCCGATGGCCTCGGAGACCCACTCGAAGAGGAAGAAGTGGCCGATGACCGGCAGCGCGAACTCGGGGTCGAAGAGCTGGAAGTAGCCGGTGAAGACCGCCGAGGAGAGGATGAGGAACGCCAGGTAGACGAACCAGTGCATGATCCCGACGACGGTCCACTGGAGCATCCGGGTGTGGAGGAACGTCTCCTTGACCATCGTCACCGTGCGGGCGACGGGCTGGTCCGTGCGGCCCAGCGCCGGCTGACCGATCTTCATGGTGGCGACCATGGACCGGACGGCCCGCGTGGTCAGGACCACCGCGACGGCGGTGAAGGCCAGCGAGATGACGATGGCGACGATCTGCATGCGCGAGGACTCCTCGTGGATCGGGTGCCGACGAGAGCGCGACCGGCGGGGGTGAGCCTATTGGCCCACGCCCAGCACGTCAGTCCCTCGCGGGGGTGAGAAGGATCCTACCGACTGGTAACTTGCCGGACCTTTCCGGCCTCGGTGAAGCGCACCGTCATCATCACCTTCGGGTCGCCGGCGCTGCGCGCGCAGAAGGCGTACGACGTGCCCAGACGCTGGTAGGGCTGGCCGACCGCCTGCATCACGGCGCGCGTGGTCATGCCGCGGCGCACGAGACGCTCCACGACCCCCACCGGCTTGCGCAGGTCCGGGTTGCGGCACGAGTCGGCCGCGATCCCCTCGGTGCGCTCCCACATCTGCAGGTAGGCCTCGGCGCCCCGCGACATGTCGTCGACGATGGCCGAGCCCTGACGTCCGGCGACCTTGCGCAGGTCCTCGATCCAGTCGGGGTAGAGGCCGTACTGCGCGACCCCGTCCCGGTTGATGTCGTAGACCCGCTGGCCGGCGCGCTGCCGCTTGATGGTGATGCCGTTGAGGCCCTTGAAGGGGTAGGTCACCTTGTTGGCGACGTCGGTGCCGCGGGCCGAGCCCTGGGCGCCGAGACCGTTGATGTCTGCGCCGAAGCCCATGCCGTAGTAGTAGCGCTCGTCGGCCCAGCCGAGGTGTCGGCGCCACTTCTCGACGAAGCCGGTCGAGTCGCCGGCGTAGGGGGTGATGAAGCCGCCCAGCTTGTAGATCCGGGGGTAGGTGTCAGGAGTCGACCAGGAGTGGCTGGAGATGATCCCGGGGTAGTCCATCCGCGCGATCTGGTTCACCGCGGCCTTGCGTGCCTTCACGCTGAGGTGGTCGGGGTCGAAGATCATCTTGCGCTTGGCGAGGCCGGAGATGGTCTTCGCGCCGAGGTCGGTCAGACCACGGGCGTTGCAGTGCCCCGGAGGTCCGTAGAGCGGGATCGCGGGCAGGATCGGGCCGAAGAGCTGCCCGACGGCCCCGAAGAGCGCGTCCTGCTGCTGCGGGTCGATCTCGGGCACCGCGAGCTGGGGCCGGTCGGTGGTCTCGCCGTCGGCCGGCGAGCAGCTCTTCATGTCCCAGAAGGTGCCGGTCTCGAGGAAGTTGGCGCCGTTGATGATCACGCCAGTCTCGCCCGCGTCGCCCGCGACGCCGGCCAGCGCGTTGTCGAACTTGTTGACCAGCTCCATCTGCCGCACGCCCATGGCATAGACCTCGTCGAGCTGCCGGTCGATCTCGGCCGCGCTGCAGGCGGGCACCTCGGCGGGCCCGACCCGCTTGAACGTGCAGCCGAACGGCACGGACGTCTCGATGCCCATCACCACGGCCATGCGCCCGGAGTTGATGACCTTGCGGGCCTGGAAGGGGTTGGTGACGATCCGGTAGAAGCCCTTGCCCGGGCCGCCGAACTGCGCGTCGATGTAGTCCTGGAAGTTGTGCATCTGTCGCGCCTGCAGCCGGACCGAGTCCATGTCGTCGCAGGAGTTGCGCTTGAAGGGGTAGATCTCGCAGAGCTTGTTGTTCTCCACGAGCAGGTTGACGAAGAGTCGCTGACCGCCGCGCCAGGCGCGCTCCATCCAGCGGTAGTAGGTGCCCTCGTGGGTCAGGGACTCCGGTGCGGGCCAGTCCTTGAAGGTCGGCCAGCCGACCGGGTCGTGGCTGGGCTCGCCGGAGAGGAACGTCTCGAGGACGGCGCCGTTGCCACCGGTCAGCGTGTGGTCCTCGCAGTCGACGAGGGCGTAGGGCACGCCGTAGCGGTCCCAGGGCTTGCCGCAGTGGGCCTCGCCGCCGAGGAACTCGAAGGCCATCCCGTGGGTGTGGGCGTCGACGTAGCCGCGCACCTCCTGGAAGTCCGACACGCCCCCGTGCGGGTTGCCGACGACGTCGATCTGCGACTCGGGGTAGGCGGTGCAGCCGCGGGTGAGCTCGAGACGGAACGCCGTGGGCGTGCTGCCGATCGCGAGCGCGCTGCCGGACGCGCGCAGGTCGCGCCCGCCGCTGAGGGTGAAGGTGAAGCCCTTGCCGCTCTGGCGCACGGTCCAGTCGGCGTCGGGGCTCGGCTCGGTCGCGAGCCCGTCGGCCGCGAGGAAGTCGCGCCGGGTGCCGAACACGAGGTAGCTGCCGAGGTCGGTGGCCTTGAAGTAGAACGGTGCCGCCTGGGCACGGGTGACCTGGGCCAGCGCGACGCCGTCACCGGCACGGCGTACGTAGGCCCCGCTGGGGGCCCGCAGCGCGTAGCAGCCGCCGGCCATCGCGTAGCGCGTCGCCGGGACCGCGGTGCGCTTCGAGAGCAGGGAGAGCCGCCGCAGCTGCGGGTCGGGGAGCCGGCGCTGGCTCGCGACGTACGCCGCCGCGGCGCGACGCTCCGCGGCCGAGGTGGGGTCCTGGGTGTCGGCGCCGACCTCACCGGCCCGGGAGATGGCGTTCTTGGTGGTCGTGTCGGAGTGGTCGTGACCGTCCCCGGAGGCCCCGTGCGCGCCGGGCGCGTCGACGTGGGGGCGCGACTCGAGGGCGGCCTCCTTGCTCGCGTCGTAGGAGTCGAGGAGGTTGGTCGTGCGCTGCCCGAAGGAGGGCACCGCCTGGAGGGCTACGGCGAGGATGGTGCCCGCTGCCACGGCCGTCCACGCGAGCTGTCGACGGGATCGGTGGTCGGGTGCGCGCATGGTCTCTCCTGGCTCGGGTCACGACAGGATCACCCACGAGGTGGGCGCTGTCGAGGGTCCCAACGCACCAGGTGTGGTGTCGGTTACGCGCGGCCGCTGATCCGGCGGGTCAGCAGGGCGGCCGTCTGCTGCACCTCGTCGACCAGCATCGGGGCCGGATCGCCCTCGAAGGTGACGGCCACGGCGGCCACCGGGTGCCCGTTGTGGTCGAGCACGGCCGCGGCGACGCTCGCGAAGCCGGGGGTGACCTCGCTGTCCTCGACGGCGTGGCCGCGTCGTCGTACGTCGGTCAGGAGCGAGCGCAGGGCGCTCAGGGTCCGCGGGCCGGTGCCGGTGCGGTCCACGAAGGCGGAGGGGGAGGGGTAGAGCGCCCGGACCTGGGCGGCCGGCAGGCTCGCGAGCAGGGCTCGACCGCTGGCGGTCAGGTGGGCAGGGAGGCGTACGCCGATGTCGGTGACGAGAGGTGGGCGGCCGGGAGCGCGCTCCTCGACCACGTAGAGCACGTCACGTCCGTGCAGCACCGCGAGGTGCGCGGACTGACCGACCCGGTCGACCAGCGAGGCGAGCTGGCGGCGCGCGATGCGTTGCAGTGGGGCCTGGCGGGAGTAGCCGCTGCCGACCTCGAACGCCGCGACGCCGAGACCGTAGCGACGCTCCTCGGCGAGGTGGACGACGTAGCCCTCGGCGATCATCGCCGCCAGCAGGTGGTAGGCGGTGCTGCGCGGCAGACCGCACTCGCGCGCGATCCGCTCGAGGGGGACCGGGTCGGGCTGGCTGGCGAGGAAGGTGAGCACCCTCAGCGCGCGTGTGGCAGCCGGCACCTGGGTCATCGTCATCCAACCTAACGTGGCCGCGGGGGGTGGGGGGGGGGG
>NZ_CALRWD010000125.1:0-7223 GCF_943371775.1 Nocardioides psychrotolerans | reverse complement strand
TCCTGCTCGCCGGTTGCGGGGAGGAGGGCACCGGCTCGGCCACGGACGACCCCACGTCGTCGGCGTCGAGCACCCCGGCCCCCACGTCGACGACCACGCCGACCCCCACCGACGAGCCGCCGGCCACTGAGCCCGCCGGCGACGGGGCGACCGTGCTCGGCCTGGTCCACGAGACCAACGCCGGCGGCAGCGTGTCGGACCAGCTGACCCCGATCGACGGCGACGGCCTGCTCGACTTCCTGACCCAGCTCGACTCCTCGAGCCTCAGCGAACAGGTCATGACGATCGCCGAGGACAACCCGCCCACCGACGGCCACCGGTTGATGGCCGCGGTCGTGGCGATCGGCTGCGACGTGCCTCCGGGCGTGACGGTGACCGCCGCGTTCGACGACAGCGGGACCTGGGCGGTCGTGCCCGACAAGGTCACCGCGCCGCTCCAGGAGTGCCTCGCGCCGGTCACGACCGTCGCGGTCGTCGACGTCCCGCTCCAGGGCTGACGCCGACAGCACCTAGGGAGCCGTGTAGGTCACCTCGAGCGCGTTGGCGACCAACCGCTCCGCGCCGTCGGAGGGGCTGTTGACCACGCCGATCGTGCCGTTGGCACGCCGCGCGACCATCGTCGTCGAGCCGCCGCCGTCGAGGTTGAGCGCCTCGTCGGCGCCGAGGTCCTGCATCATCTCGGCGAGCTCGACCATCGTGTAGCCGCGGCTGAAGCTCTGCCGTCCGTCGATCGCCAGCAGCAGCACCTCTCCGGTGTCGCGGTCGATGCCGATGGCCGTGCGGGGGTGCATCTCGCGGTCGTTGATGACCTCGAAGACACCGTTGCGGATCAGGAACTTGTTGCCGGTGATCGCGACCTGCGGGCGCCCCTGGAGCCACCCCTCGACGTCGACGCGCGCACCCTTGGCCAGCCCCGCGAGCCGCCGGGCGCCCTCGCCGCGGCCGACGAGCAGGAAGCCGCGGATCACTGTGTTGGAGGGCAGCTTGTTCTTGGTCTCGACCACGCGGCCGTTGACCACGCGCACCATGCGGACGGTCTTGGTCTGCCCACCGGTCCAGCGGTAACCCGCGCTCGCGCCCCACGCCGGGGTGTAGACGCCGATGCCGCCGGGCCGCACCTCGGGGGAGTTGACGTTGGTGATGCGCAGGTGGGGGCGGAACCTCACGGCGGCCTTGAGCGGCAGGTAGCCGATGTCGGGACGCCCGGCCTTGTCCAGCCAGAAGGCGGAGTTCCACCCGCCGCGCGGGGCGTGGAGCAGCCCGCGCTGACGGTCCTGGCCGAGACCGAGGGGCGCCCCCGTGTCACCGATGTCGAAGAAGTCGCCGTTGACCCCGGCGACGGCCCGGTCGCGGGCGATGATGTCGCTGACCTGGTCCGTACGCCGGACGGCCCCGGCCGATGCGTAGTCCAGACGCAGGCCCGGGGTGCTCAGGTCGACCGCGAGGAGATGGGCCCGGATCGGACCGCGGGCGTCGGTCTGGCTCCAGGTGGTGTAGGTGACGCCGGGCGAGACGACCCGCTTCGACGAGGGACCCACGCGGGTCGAGAGCCGCCGGACCAGCGGTGACATCGGCGCCGCGACGGCGCCACGCACCCGGTCGGAGGTCTGGGGGAAGCGTGCCTGGCTCAGGCGCTGCTCGGGCTGGCTGAGGCCGTCGGGACGGGCCGGCGGCTCGAGGCGGTCAGCGCTCGCACCGCTGACCGGGGCCGGCGGCGCCGCGAGGAGAGCGCAGACCAGCACCAGGCCTGCGATCCGGGGAAGTCGGGTGCGCATCCAGCCCAGGGTAAGGAGTCAGCGGCCCACAACGGGGAGGTGCACGACCGTGTCGTCGATGACCACGGCACCGGGGGTGCGCGAGCCCATCGTCACGAACGTGTCGCTGACCGGCGAGACCAGGAGATAGAGCGTCTGCCCCGCCGGCACGTCGATCGCGACCGACGGCAGCGCGACGCGACGCGCCACTCCCGACACGGGGGACGGCTCGCTGAGGGGGAGCACGTTGTTCTGCACCAGGTGGGCGTCGAGCGGCGTGGTGCCGACGGCGAGCCCGTAGAACGCCCGGTTGTTGACCCCGAGCGCCGTGACGGAGCCGGTCAGGTAGGACGAGCCGGCGATCCGGATCGGACCTTCGGCGACCGCGTAGGACACCGGCGCGCCGGCCGGTCCCGCGGTCGTGGCGACCGTGCCGACGTCGTACGTCCTGGTGGGGGCGACCGAGGAGACGGTCGTGCAGGTGCTGTCGGGGGTGGCGAGGTGGATCTTGCCGAAGCCGCCGAGCCTGCTCGGCTGGCCCTTCAGCACCTTGTCGAAGAACTTCACCGTGAGGGCACGGAAGTCGCCACCGCCGAGCTTGCGGCTGCACGGGTCCGAGGTCACGCTCACGCCCTGGGGAAGGGCGGCGGGCAGCACGTGGCCGCCGTTGTAGCCCACGAAGATGCTCTGCTTGCGCGCTCGCGGGGTGATCGCGCGCTGCCAGTTGCGCAACCCCTGCTCGAGCGGGAAGAGCGAGTCGGTGGTGCCCTGGCCGAGGAGGACCGGGATGTCGAGACGACGCCCGGCGTCGACGTGGTGCTTGGGACCGTTCTTGGCGAAGAACGACACGAGGTCCTCGGTGCCCGGGACGGACCCGTCGGGCAGGGTGCCGAGGGCCGCCCCCTCCACGAGCGCCTTGTAGACGCTCTCGGGCAGCGCCTGCGTCGACAGGGCCGCGGCGCTGAGCGCCAGGGCCCAGGCGGTGCGTACGACGCCCTCGGGGGCGAGGCTCTGCGACAGGTCGTGCCACGTGATCTCGGGGGCGAGGGCGTCGAAGACCGGCGTGCCCTTCAGGCGCAGCGACTCGAAGGCTCCGAGGAACTGGTAGCCCCCGCCATAGCTGCCGCCGATCGCGCCGAGGCGCGGGTCGCCGGGGGCGTCCTGCTGCACCCAGCGGAGCTTGCTGACGAGCCGCACGAGCGCGCGGACGTCGTGGCCCTCGAAGTCCGGGCTCTCGACGTGGGCCTTGCCCCCGGAGGCACCGAAGCCGCGCTGGTCGAAGGAGAGCACGCCGTAGCCGGCCCTCGTGAGGCTCGCGAAGTCGGCCGGGTCGGTCGTGCGCATGCCGCCCCAGCCGTGGGAGTGGATGACCATCGGAACGCGCTTGGCCGAGCTCGCGGTGGCCGGCTTGAAGATCGAGTAGCAGATCTTCACCGGGGCGCCGCCCGGAGTCTCCGGCACGCTCGAGAGGCAGCCGTTGGTGACGCTCACGCCCGGCTTCGCGGACACCGGAGCCGGTGCGCCGGAGGCGGCCGTGGTGGCCGGCACTGCGGCCAGGGCGGCGGCGAGCAGCGTGGCACCGAGCGGGATGGCGAGGCGTGAGGTCATGCAGGATCAACTCACGGGAGAGACGAAGGTCACGCGCTGTGACCGCCGTCACCTGCTCCTGGCTAGCCGCAGGGAGTGTCGCCGACCAGCGCGAGACCGCGCAGGTCACCGCGGCCCAGGCGGGTGACCTCCGTGGTGCGATACATCAGCTGCGAGGGGTCGTCGACGTGGTCGAGGCCGACCAGGTGGGCGAGCTCGTGCAGCACGATCGCGCGCTGCTGCTCCTCGGCGCCGCGGAAGCGCTCGATCTCCTCGAAGGCGTCGCTGTCGAGGACGACGCGTCCGGTGACGTACTGCGCCAGCACCCCGTCGCTGGTCGAGATCGGCCCCGCGAGACCGGCGACGTCGCCCTTGAGACCCGGGACCTCCTCGGAGGTGGCCCAGCCGATGAGCACCGGGCGCGGGTCGACGCCGGCGCGGAAGCGCTCCTCGAAGGCCCGGTCGTCGGTCGTGCCCTTGTCCTCGAAGACCAGCCCGGTGGCCTCGCTGATCGTGTCGACCGCGTCGTCCACGAGCGACTCCCAGTCATCGGGCGCGCCCTCCGGGTTGACCTCGTAGGGGATCGGTCGGCACGGGTCCCAGCCGATCGGGTCGTCGGTCCCCGGCACCGTGGAGAGGAACCGGTAGGCCCCCGAGCTCCCGCCGTCGACCGCCGCGCCGAGCCGGTCGTCGAGGCCGAGCAGGGCACGCAGCTGGTAGGCGCCGGGCACCACGTTGAGCAGCAGCAGCGCCCCGATGAGCGACAGGGTGACCCCGACCGTCACGACCGTACGACGGCGCTCGCCCGGGGTGCGTCCGGCAGAGGCGGCGCCCCGCACCGCCGGGGCACGGCGCCGGCGGCGAGGGGGACGGCGTACGCGCTCACGGCGCAGCGGCGTGACCTGGCCGCCGTCCGGTCCCTCGTCGGTCGTCTCGAGGGCGCGGATCTGGCGCAGCAGGTCGCGCTCCCACTCGCGCTGCGCGCGACGCTCGGACCACCCCACGTCAAAACTGTACGCAGCGACCCGCACCCAGGACGGCGAGGCCCTGGAGGTCGCCGGGGCCGAACGTCTCGCGCCCGATGTTGTCCTCGTGCATCAGCTCACCCGCGTCGTCGACGTGCGCGAGCCCCATGACGTGGCCGAGCTCGTGCATCAGGATCGCGCGGGCTCCGCCCTCGTCGCCGTCGGCCTCGAGGCGGGCGTAGGACTCCGCGTCGAGGATGACCTTGCCGGTGACGTAGGTCGTGTGGCCGTCGACGGTGATCGAGTCGGGGCCGGCGACGCCGGCGACGGTGCCCTCGAGGTCGGAGATCTCCTGGGGCATCGCCCAGCCGATCAGCACCGGCTCGAAGTCCGTGGGGCTGCGCACCGAGCGGTTGAACGCGCGGTCGGAGGTGGTGCCGAGGTAGGCGAAGTCGAGCCCGGTCGCCTCGGCGACCTCGTCGACCGCACTCGCGACGAGGTCGACCCAGCCGGCCGGCGCATGGGCCGGGTTGACGACGTAGGTCACCGGGTGGCACGAGCTCCAGGTGACCGGCAGGCTGCTGCCGGGCTGGGTGAAGAAGAAGGCGTGGTGGGGGCCGGGGGTGCCCTCGTCGGCACCGCTGGCGGGATCGCTGTCACCGGTCACCGAGGCCACGGCGAGCAGCACGCCGACGACCGCGCCGCCGCCCAGGGCGAGCGGGACCTTCATGCGCCCCCTCCCCGTCGTAGGGTCTGGCCGTGGAGTGGCCGGAGCAGGGGAACGCCTTCGTGGCGGGCGACAACCTCGACGTGCTGCCGCTGCTCGCGCCGGGGAGCGTGGACCTGGTCTACATCGACCCGCCCTACAACACCGGCAACGACTTCGCCTACCGCGACGACATCCGCGGCGTCGACGGCGCGACCCGCCACCAGGCGTGGGTGGCGATGATGCGGCCGCGGTTGGTGGCCGCTTGTGCCGTGCTGGCCCCGACGGGCGCGATCTTCGTCAGCATCGACGACAACGAGGCCGCCCACCTGCGGCTGCTGATGGACGACGTCTTCGGCGAGGCCCAGCTGCTGGCACAGGTCGTGGTCAACCTCAACCCCAAGGGACGCCAGCTGGGCAAGGGGTTCGCGACGAGCCATGAGTACCTCCTCGCCTATGCCCGGGATGCGAGTGCGTGCGTGCTCGACGCGAGCACGACCGAGACGGTCAACGAGCGTGACTTCCCGCTGACCGACGTCGACGGTAGGCGCTTCCGTCACCTCCCGCTGCGGAACACCAACAAGAAGTTCAACCCCGCCACGGCCCGCACGCTGCACTTCCCGGTGTGGGGCGACCCGGCCTCGGGGGCCGTGCGCACGCTGCCCTTCGACGGCGCCGTCGAGATCGCCCCGGTCTTCGGCGACGGCACCCCGGCGGTGTGGCGCTGGAGCCGCCCCCGCATCGACGAGCGGCCCGACGACCTGGTGTGCCGCACGATCAAGGGCGTGCGCGGCGAGCGGGTCGACGTCTTCCAGAAGGACTGGCTGCACCGTGACGGCGGACGTCGCAAGAAGCTGCGCACCATCTGGTTGTCCGACGAGATCGGCTCGACCGACAGCGCCGTCGTCGAGCTCAAGGAGATCGTGGGGCACGTCTTCGAGTCGCCCAAGCCGACCGGCCTGGTCCGGCGCATCCTGGGCACGATGCCCGACGACGCGCGGGTGCTCGACTTCTTCGCCGGCAGCGGCACCACGGGTCACGCGGTCGCGCTCGCCAACGCCGAGGACGGCGGGCGCCGCACGTGCCTGTCGGTCAACTCGACCGAGCCGACCCGGGTCGGCTCCAACGCGCAGCTGGCCGGCTACGCCACGGTCGCCGACATCACCCGGGCCCGGCTGGCTGCCGTCGACGCGCTGCTCGGGTGCGGGTTCGTCGACCTGACGCCTGCCTAGGACCAGGCACGGGGTGTTTTCCGTCAACCGCGGGACGGGCCGGCGCTTACCGGATCTGCCGAGAGTCGGATGCTCCGTAGCCGGACGTACTCAATGGGGTTTAAGCCCTTGCCGTCACGCTGAGCACGGCGACGAACTCACCAATAGGTACGTTCGGCTACGTGGCCGCACGTCCGCTGATGCCGCCGAGGGTGCGCGGTCATGCCGAGAGTCGGATGCTCCGTAGTCGGACGTACTCAATGGGGTTTCAGCCCTTGCAGTCACGTTGAGCACGGCGACGAATTCACCAATACGTACGTTCGGCTACGTGGCCGCACGTCCGGTCATGCCGCTGATGGTGCGCGGTCGTGCTGATGAGCCGTCGTTGCCGGGGAACGGCTCAGGATGGGCTAAGTCGCGTGCGCTCCAACCGCATCTGCTCCACGTCGGAACGCATCGAAGACTGGGTGCGCTTGCTGAGCCGACGAAACTGCATGTCGAGGGCGGCCACGGCTTGAATGTGGCTGAACCCGAAGGCTTCCTGCAGGGCCTCGACCGTGTCGTCTATCTCGGTCCCGGAGAGGACGACATCAGTGAATCGATGAGGGTCGTCCAGGACTCGCAGTAGGCCATCGAGAATGTGGAGCCGGTACTCCAACTCCTGCAGTCGCTCAGCAGCAGTCTGTTCGCTTGCCATGGGCAGCAACCTACACAGCGGCACTGCCAAACGAACCGTCCCGGCCCACCGGCTCGACAGTCCGCTCATGCCGCTGATGGTGGCGGTCATGCCGATGACAGTGCGCGACGTCGTGCCGAGAGTCGGGCGCTGCGTGTCGTCCTGGGAGACTGGCTTCATGACAGTTGAAGTTGTGGCTTACCGAGAGGAATGGCCTGCGCAGTTCGCCGTCATTGCTAGCCGGTTGGGTGAGGCACTGGCAGCCGTCCCATCTGCCCGGGTCGAGCACGTCGGCTCAACCGCCATTCCGGGCTTGGTAGCGAA
>NZ_CALRWD010000124.1:0-7865 GCF_943371775.1 Nocardioides psychrotolerans | reverse complement strand
TCGCTGGCTGCGCAGCAGGTCGAAAACGTCCCACACTATCCCTCCGGATCGTCGGCGGAGGTGACCGCGACCGCCTCGTCGGGGCGGTGCTTGAGGACGGTCTCGAGGTAGTCGGCGGCGGTGTCGAAGATGCTGATCTCGCGCCCGGCGCGCTCGGAGAGATACCACCGGTGGACCAGGATCTCGTGGAAGATCTCGGCCGGCTCGAGCTTGCCGCGGCCCTCGGCCGGGACCATGGCGATGATCGGCTCGTAGATCCGGGTGAGCCACCGGTTGGCGACCAGGCTGCGGTCCTCCCGTCCCAGGTCGAAGTGAGCGGTGAACGACGCCAGGTCGTTGAGCAGTCGACGGGCCTGGGCGTCCTCGACGTGCAGGCCGGTGAGGGCCTGGAGCTCGCGCTGGTGGTGGCCGAGCTCGACGACCTTGGGCTGGATGCGGACCCGGTCGCCGTCGAAGTCGGTGACGATGTCGAGCTCCTCGACGTCGAAGCCGAGGTCGTTGAGCCGCTCGACGCGCTGCTCGATGCGCCACAGCTCGCCCGCGCCGAACTCCTCCTCGGCCGTGAGCTCGTCCCAGAGCAGGTGGTAGCGGTCGGCCAGGAGGGTGACGATGTCGTGGGCCTCGAGCTCGTGCGTGAGGGAGTTGCTGGCCTGCAGGTCGAGCAGCTCGGCGAAGACGTTCTCCGTGGCGATGGTGAGGTCGTACTCCCGCATGTTGGCTGACAACGTCGGCTTCAGCTCGCCGGTCTCCGCGTCCACGAGGTAGGCGGCGAACCCGCCGGCGCTGCGACGGAAGAGCACGTTGGACAGCGACACGTCGCCCCAGAAGAAGTCGGCCAGGTGCAGGCGCACGAGCAGGACGACGAGGGCGTCGACGAGCGAGGGGACGTTGTCGGCGCTGAGCCCGTGGGCGAAGAGGCTGCGGTAGGGCAGCGAGAAGCGCAGGTGCTCGGTCAGGAGGGTGGCCGGCAGCTCCTCCCCGTCGGGGTCCAGGCGCCCGGTCACCACACCCTGGGGTACGACGGCGGGCAGGCCCAGGCGCTGGAGGTCGCGGAGCAGGCGGTACTCCCGGAAGGCGATGTCGTCGACCGTCTCCTTCACCGCGTAGGTGCGCTCACCGAGGCGGATGATCCGCACGACGTGCCGCGACAGGCCGCGGGGGAGCGGCACGACGTAGTCGTCGGTCCACTCCTCCAGCGGCGTCGACCAGGGCAGTCCGAGGAGCGCGGGGTCGGGCCGGTTGGCCACGATGTGGAGCGCCATGGCGCCAGGTTAGTGCTCCGGCTCCTCGACCACGGCCCAGACCGTGACGCCGGGTCCGCTCGCGAAGGGGCCGACCGGCTCCTCGGTCGAGACCAGGGGCTCGCCGAGCACGAGCGGCAGGTCGACCGCCGGTCCGGCCGCGCGGCGCGCCACGACCAGCACCGTCCCCTGCGGGTGCTCGCGCAGGAACATCAGCGCGTCGTCGTCGACGTGGGCCCAGCGCAGCCCACCTCGCCGCAGGGCGACGTGGGCGGTGCGCGCTGCCGCGAGTGCGGCGTACGACGTCAGCGTGGTGTGGTCCCACGTCTCCGGGCGGTCCCACGGCATGGTGCGTCGCGCGTCCTCGCCGAGCACGCCCTCGAGCCCGATCTCGTCGCCGGCGAAGACCATCGGCACGCCGGGCAGGGTGAACTGGAGCCCCGCCGCGACCCGGTGCTGCACGGGGTCGCCGACCACGGTGCGGATGCGGGCGCTGTCGTGGGAGCCGAGGATGTTCCAGGACGCGCAGGTGGCGCGCCAGCCGTAGCGGCCGCCCCACTCGTCAAGGCTGCGACGCACGGCGGGTCCGCCGCGCCGCGGCACGGGCACGGGCCGTCCGAAGGGACGCGCGGGGGAGTCGGGGTCGCGCAGCCAGGACCACACGGGCCAGGAGAAGCCGGAGTAGTTCATGGTGCCGTGCCAGCCGTCGCCGGGCAGGTCGGTGGAGGCGTCGTGGTTGTGCTCGCCGATGACCAGCGCGTCGGGGCGCTCGGCCTGGGCCGTGCGGCGCAGGCCGCGGGCGACCGCGTGGTTGACGTCGAGGTCGGCGAGGCGGCCGGTCATGTTGGCGACGTCGATGCGCCAGCCGTCGACGCCGAACGGCGGCCGCAGCCAGCGGGCCACGACGCTGTCGGGGCCCTCGGTCATCGCGGCGCGCAGCTCGGCGACGGCGTGGTTGAGCTTGGGCAGGGTGTGGTGGCCCATCCAGGACTCGTAGTCGCCGTGCGCGCCGAAGTGGTACCAGCTGCGGGTGGGGGCGTCCTCGTCGGCGACGGCGAGGTGGAACCACTCGTGGGTGTCACCGGTGTGGTTGGTCGTGAGGTCGCCGAGCAGCCGCCAGCCGCGTGCGTGGACAGCGCGGCTGAGCCGGGCGTAGGCCTCGTCGCCGCCGAGCAGCGGGTCGACCCCGTCGAAGGTGGAGGCGTTGTAGCGGTGGTTGCTCTCGCCGGGGAAGACCGGGGTCGTGTAGAGGATCGTCGCGCCGACCTGCGCCACGTGGTCGAGGTGCTCGACGACGCCGTCGAGGTCGCCGCCGAAGAACTGGATCGGGGTGCGCGGGTCGCCGGGCTCGAAGGCGACCTCGTCGTCCCACTGCGCCGGGACGGCCCAGTCGGGGGTGGCGCGTGAGTCGGCGGCCGCCGAGCGGGCGAAGCGGTCGGGGAAGACCTGGTAGACGACGCCGTCGCGACCCCAGTCGGGCGGTGCGTCGTGGGAGGTGAGCCGGAAGTCGAACGCGTCGGGGCCGTCGTGCTCGATCACGCCCGCGGCGGTCAGCCACCGCTGGGCCGCGTCGCGGCCGGTGCCGTGGGCCAGCAGGAAGCGGTAGTGGGTGACCGGGTTGTGGAGCGGCAGCTCCCCGGCCCACCACACCGAGTCGCCGGCCCGCTCCTCGACGCGGCACGGGTGGAAGACCGGCTCGGCGTCGTACGTCGTGCGGATCCAGACCGCCTCGACGGGGTCGTCGGCGTGGGTGCGCAGCCGCACCGTGACGAGGGAGCCCGGGCGCGGGTGCTCGTCGGCGACGTAGAGGGGGGAGCCGTCGTGGTGCGGCTCGTGCAGGAGGCTCACGGCTCCAGCCTGACAGCACCCGTGCCGTGCTCCGCAGCCTCGTCCCCCGGGTTGTAGAGCGCGCAGCTGCGCAGGCTCAGGCAGCCGCACCCGATGCACCCGTCGAGGCGCTCGCGCAGCAGCTCGATGCGACGGATCTGCTCGTCGAGCCGCGGGCGCCACGCCCTGCTCAGCCGGTGCCAGTCGGCCTTGGTCGGGGTGCGCCCGTCGGGCAGCGTCGCCAGCGCCTCGGCGACCTCGTCGAGGGTCAGCCCGACCCGCTGGGCGGCGCGGATGAAGGCGACGCGGCGCAGCTCGGACTGCTCGTAGCGGCGCTGGTTGCCTGTCGTGCGCCGGGAGTGGACCAGTCCCCGCGACTCGTAGAAGCGGATGGTGCTCGTGGCGACCCCGGAGCGCTCCGCGAGGTGGCCGATCGTCAGCTCTGGCACCGCTCCAGCCTGGCGGGACCTCAAGGGGACTTCAAGTCGACGGCAGCCGAGGACAGACCTAGAACACGTTCTAGTTGCCTGATAGGGTCCGGCGCGTGCCCCTCAGTGACGGAGACCGGATCCGCAGTCTCCTGGGCACCTACTGCCACCTCATCGACGCCGGTGACGTCGCGGGGATCGGTCGGCTGATGGCCGACGCGACGCTGCGCACGCTGGACGGCGCCACGATCGCGACGGGGGCCGAGGAGGTCGCTGCGCTCTATGCCGGGCTGGTCGTGATGCATGAGGACGGCACGCCGGGCACGCAGCACGTCGTCACCAACACCGCCTTCGAGGAGCCGGCGCCGGACGGGTCGGTGACGGCCCGCTCGTCCTACGTCGTCCTCCAGGCGGTGCCGGACCTGCCGCTCCAGCCGATCGTGACCGGCACCTACGTCGACACCTTCGACCAGGACGGGTCGGGCCGGTGGCGCTTCCGCGAGCGCCGCTTCGGGATCGGCCTCCAGGGCACCCTCGCCCACCACCTCACCGCACCACCGCCACCGCCCACACCACCGAACGCACCAGGAGCCACCGCATGAGCCAGACCCCCACCGTCGCGCCCGGCCCCGACCAGCGCGTCGTCGTGATCACCGGCGCCGCGTCGGGGATCGGCTTCGCGACCGCGGAGCTCTTCCGCGACCTCGGTGACGTGGTCTACGGCCTCGACGTCAACGCGACCGTCCCCGAGGGCGTCACCTACGTCGAGTGCAACGTCGGGTCCAAGGCCTCCGTGGACGCCGCGATCGCGCGCTGCGCCGAGCACGGTCGCATCGACGTGCTCGCCAACGTCGCCGGCATCGTGCAGTTCGGCCGCTTCGAGCAGATCACCGAGGAGGAGTACGACCGCGTCCAGGCCGTCGACCTCAAGGGGCCGTTCCTCCTGATGCAGGCGGCGATGCCGCACCTCAAGGCATGCACCGGCAACATCGTCAACGTCTCCTCGGTGGCGGGCAACGTCGCCCAGCCCTACGCGACGGCGTACGCCGCGGCGAAGGGTGGTCTGACCCAGCTGACGAAGGCGCTGGCCCTCGAGCTGTCGCCCGACAACATCCGGGTCAACGCGATCTGCCCCGGCACGGTCGACACCCCGATCGTGTCCCACGTGGCCAGCATCTTCCCGCCGGACCTTGACGCCCGCGTCTCCGACCGGCTGCTGATGATGCTGCCCGGTCGGGCGATCTCGCCGGCGGAGATCGGCTCGGCGATCGTCTACCTCGCCTCGAAGGACGCCCGGATGATCACCGGCTCCGTGCTGGCCTTCGACGGCGGCATGAGCTGACTCAGCGAGACGGCAGCTGGTCCTCGACGTAGGCCGGGCGGGCGACCGCCAGGCCCACCAGGAGCAGCGGCACGCACAGCCCGATCAGCACCAGCAGGGGCACGGTCCACCCGCCCGTCAGGTCGTGCAGGAGCCCGATGCCGAAGGGGCCGACGGCGGCCAGCAGGTAGCCCACCGACTGGGTGAAGCCCGACAGTGCCGCCGTGCCGGCGGGGGTGCGCGAGCGCAGCCCGATCTGCGTGAGGATCAGCGGGAACGTCGTCGTGCCGGTGCCGATCAGCACCGCCCAGACCCAGGCCCCGTCGTAGGGCGCGAGGATCATGCCGGTGTAGCCGACCGGGTAGCACAGCACCACCGCCCAGACGATCGGGCGCTGGTCGGCCCGCCGGGCCGCGAGGGACGGGATGACGAAGGAGAGCGGGATGCTCACCCCGGTGATCACGCCGAGCAGGAGGCCGGCGGTCGCGGCGGAATGGCCGGCGTCGCGGAAGATCGCGGGGAACCAGCCGAAGATCGCGTAGGCCTGGAGCGACTGGAGGCCGAAGAAGAGCGCCATCAGCAGCCCGATCCGGGTGCGGGCGACGGCCGCGAGCCCGACCGCGACGTGACCGGGGCCCGGGTCCTCGTCGCTGCGCCGGTCGTGGCCGTCGCGCACCAGGGCGATCCAGGGCAGCGCCGCGACAGCCGCCGTGAGCGCCCAGACGGCCAACCCGTCGCGCCAGTCGCCGGCGGCCTCGCTGATCGGGACGGTGGCCACCGACGCCAGCGTCAGACCGCAGGCGAGGGCCGTCGAGTAGAGCGAAGTGAGCAGCCCGACCCGGTCGGGGAAGTGAGCCTTGACCAAGGACGGCAGCAGCACGTTGGCGGTCGCCATGCCGCCCAGGGCCAGCAGGGAGAGGGCCAGGAACGGCGCGACGGCGTCGGCCCGGCTGCGACCCCAGAGCCCCACGACGACGCAGGCGAGAGCCAGCAGCGTGAGCCGGTGGCTGCCGACCAGGCGGGAGAAGCGCGGGGCGAGCGCGCCGAAGACCGCGAACGCCAGCACCGGCAGCGACGTGAGGATCCCGGCCTCCGTGCCCGACATGCCGAGCCCGGTGCGGATCTCGTCGAGCACCGGCCCGACGCTCACCGCGGCCGGCCGCAGGTTGAAGGCGAGCACGACGATCCCGACCAGGACGAGGCTGCGCGAGGCGAGGCTGCGCGAGGCGAGGTCGCGCGAGTGCGAGGAGGGGGAGCCCGAGGTCACCGATGCAGTGTTCCAGGCCGCTCGCGATCGGCCGCACGCGAGTCCTTGACCTCAACCTCGCTTGAAGTTGCACGGTGGTCCCATGACACGGACGACGAGCCTGATGAGCCTGATGACGGGCGACGAGAAGCACTCCGCCGCCGCCACCTCGACCCTCGACGTCCTGCGCGTGCTCTACGAGCGCGTCCTCGACGTCACGCCCGCGACGGTGTCCGACCCGCACCGTGACCGTTTCTACCTCTCCAAGGGCCACGGGCCCATGGCCTACTACGCCGTACTCGTCGAGCAGGGTTTCGTGCCCGAGTCCTGGCTGCGCGACTGGGGCGCCTACGACTCCCCGCTCGGCCACCACCCCGACCGCAACCTGGTGCCCGGGGTCGAGATCTCGTCCGGCTCGTTGGGCCACGGCCTGCCGCTCGCGGTCGGCACCGCCCTCGGCCTGCGCGCGCGGGGCATCGACTCCCGGGTCGTGGTGCTGGTCGGGGACGCCGAGCTGGACGAGGGGTCCAACCACGAGGCGGTCGCGCTCGCGGCCGCGCTCGGACTGGCCGCCCTGACGGTGGTGGTGATCGACAACCAGTCGTCGTCGTACGCCGTCCCGGGACGCATCGAGGCCCGCTTCGCCGTCGAGGGCTGGCACGCCACCACGGTGGACGGTCGTGACCACGACCTCCTGGAGAAGGCGCTGTCGCACCGCGAGGTCGACCGCCCCACCGCGGTCGTCGCTCGGCTGGAGGGCCGGTGATGGACGCGCGCACCCAGTTCGCCCGGACCACCGCCCACCTCGTCGACGACGACCCCTCGATCGCGGCCGTCTACGCCGAGATCTCCGGGCAGCTCCTCGCCGACGTCGAGCGGCGCCACCCCGACCGGGTCGTCAACGTCGGCATCCGTGAGCAGCTGCTCGTCAGCGTCGGAGCGGGGATGGCCCTGGCCGGGCTGCGACCGGTCGTGCACACCTTCGGCTCGTTCCTGGTCGAGCGCGCCTTCGAGCAGGTCAAGCTCGACTTCGGCCACCAGGACGTCGGGGGAGTGCTGGTCGGCTCGGCCGGCTCCTTCGACATCGCCTCCGGGGGCCGGACCCACCAGTCACCCGGGGACATCGCCCTGCTCGACACCCTGCCCACCATCTCCCTGCACGCGCCGGGCAACGCCGCGGAGACCGACTCGACCCTCCGGGCGGTCGTGGCGGGCTCGGGCCTGCACTACGTCCGGGTCGTCGGACAGACCAACGCGCTCACGCACCCCTTCGCCCCCGGCCGCTTCCACGTCGTACGACGGGGCGCCGGCGCCACGGTCATCGCCCTCGGCCCGGTGCTCGACGCCGTCCTGGCCGCGACCGTCGGACGCGACGTGACGGTGCTCTACGCCAGCACCGTGCGGCCCTTCGACGCCCCTGGTCTGCGGTCGGTCCTCGGCTCGGGCGACGTGGTGCTCGTGGAGCCCTGGCTGGCCGGGACGTCAGCCCGGCACGTGGCCGACGCCCTGCGCGACGTGCCGCACCGGCTGCTGGCGCTCGGGGTCGCCCGCGAGGAGCGCCGCCACTACGGCACGGCCGAGCAGCACGTGGCCGCGCACGGTCTGGACGCGGCCGGCATCGCCCGCTCGCTGTCGGACTTCCTCGCGCCGCGATGACCAGCCAACCTCCACACGGGCTATGGCGCGACGTCGTACGCCGTCAACGTGCCGGGCGAGGGGGGCCCACCGTCGTCGAGGACGGTCGGCGGGTGCAGCTCAGCACCACCGGTCGCACGGTCGTGCTCCCGGCCGTGGTCGGGGGG
>NZ_CALRWD010000123.1:0-7946 GCF_943371775.1 Nocardioides psychrotolerans | reverse complement strand
ACTGCGAGTAGAGGTAGACGCGGTCGTCGACCGGGTCGACGAAGCGGTGCAGGCCCTCGCCGGTGTGGCTGTAGGGCAGCTCGGCGCGCACGCGCAGCTCGTTGTCGCCCTGGAGGTCGTCGAGGAGGATCCGCGAGTCGACGTAGGCGTCGACGAGGTCCAGCGATCGCCCGTTGAGGGTCACCTCGTGGAGGGTCGCGCCGACGAGGTCGGCGAAGGTGGAGGCTCCGGGCTGCGAGCACGTGAACCGGATCACGGTGGTGCTCTCGAAGACCTTGTCAGACACGGTGAGGTCGAGGTCGATGGTGTAGGACTCGACGGCCAGGAGGGCGGCGCGGGTGGCGGCCTCGTCCCTGGTCAGGTTGGTTCCAGGCATGCCCGCCATCATGGCAGCAGGCCTCGTGGGGCCACCAACCAGCGCGGGGACCCCGCCCCCGGATGGTTACCCTGGGGACGCGAGGGAGAGGTGGGGCGAGTGTCACTCCCTGAGAAAATTGTCGCGAAACGCCGCGTTTGGTGCTTGACACCTGTTTAATCTCCCTTCGTGACCCGAACTCGGCGGCTCGGCTGCACCCTGCTCCTCAGCGGGTTGATGCTGTCCGTGACCCCCTTCGTCGGGGTGGGCTCCGTCCACGCGGAGGAGCAGGCCGACGAGCGAAGGGTCGAGGAGCAGGTCGACGAGCCGTCGCTGACCCGCTACGGCGCCGTCGAGCAGCGCTCCTCGGCCTACCTGTGCACCGGCTACGTCGCGTGCGCCGAGGCCGGCTACTCCCACTTCGGCTACCGCACGGCCGGCTCGCAGATGTACTGGCGGATGTATGCCGGCCACAACTGCACCAACTACGCCGCCTACCGGATGGTGCGCAGCGGCATGCCCAACACCCGTCCGTGGTCGGGCGAGGGCAACGCCAGCCACTGGGGCATCGCCAAGGCCGGGATCACCGACACCGTGCCCACGGTCGGGTCCATCGCCTGGTGGCGGGCCAACGCCCCGGGCACCGGCTCGAGCGGCCACGTCGCCTACGTGGAGGAGGTCGTCTCCAGCACGGTCATCGTGATCTCCGAGGACAGCTGGTCCGGCGACTTCCACTGGCGCACGATCCGCAAGGCCGACGGGCGCTGGCCCTCGGGCTTCATCCACTTCAACGACCTGGCCGTCACCAACGTCGAGCCGCCCGCCGTCGAGGGCACGCCCCGGGTCGGGAGTCCCCTGGTCGCGAGCGCCGGCACCTGGAAGCCGGCCGGTTCCTACGCCTTCCAGTGGCTCGTGGACGGCTCGGCGATCTCCGGCGCGACCGCCGCGCGCTACGTCCCGACGCCGGCCCAGCGCGGCAAGCGCCTGACCGTCCAGGTCACGGCCACCAAGAAGGGCTATGCCGCGGCCACCGCGCGCACACCCGCTCCCGACGACGTCCGGGTCGGTGAGCAGACCAGCACCGCGGCTCCCGTGATCTCCGGCGTGCCCGAGGTCGACGAGGTCCTCACCGTCTCTCCCGGCGGTTGGTCGCCGGAGCCGGGCTCCACCACCGTGCAGTGGTACGCCGACGGCGCGGCCATCGCGGGCGCCACCGGGTCGCAGCTGCGCCTGGCCCAGCCGCAGATCGACGCGCGCATCACGGCGGCCGTCACCTCGCGCACACCGGGCTACGCGCCCAAGAAGGTCGTCTCGGAGGCCACGGCCCCGGTCATCGCCGGCACCATCGCGATCACCCAGCCCTTCGCGCTGAGCGGCCTCGAGCGGTTCGGCCGGACGCTCACCGTCGTCCCGGGTGTCGTCGAGCCGTCCGACGCGACCGTCGCCTACACCTGGCTGCGCGACGGCGAGCCGATCGCCGGGGCCACGGGTCCGTCGTACGAGCTGAGGGGCGGGGACGTCGGATCGCACATCTCGGTGCGCGTCGACCTGAGCCGCACCAGCTATCGCAGCACCTCCCAGGTCGTCCGGGGCGACTCGCCGGTGATGACCAAGCCGGTGCTGCACGTGAAGCCCGCGAGCACGCCACGCCGTGCGGTGGTCATCGTGCGGGTCGCCGCTCCGGGCATCTCCCGCCCGACCGGCACGGTCACGGTCTCGATCGGCGCCCGCAAGGTCACCGCGGACGTCGTCGCCGGCAAGGCGCGCGTGGTCCTCGACGGGCTCACGCCCGGCTGGAAGAAGGTGCGCGTCCTCTACTCCGGCAGCGGTGCCGCGCTCCCGGCGGCCGGGTCCGAGCGGGTGTTCGTCAAGAAGCGGTAGGCGCGTGGGGAAGAGGTTCGGGCCCCGGGGTGTTGGATCTGTTCATGACCAAGACCCAAGCCGACTTCTGGTTCGACCCGCTGTGCCCCTTCGCCTGGATCACCTCACGCTGGATCCTCGAGGTCGAGCAGGTGCGCGACATCGACGTGACCTGGCACGTGATGAGCCTGGCCTACCTCAACAAGGACAAGGACATCCCCGACGAGTACCGCGAGATGCTGGAGCCTGCCTGGGGTCCGGTGCGCGTCTGCATCGCGGCCGAGCAGAAGCACGGGCGTGACGTGCTGCTGCCGCTCTACACCGCGATGGGCACCCGCATCCACCACGGCGGCGAGAAGATCTCGCGCGAGCTGATCGCCGCCGCCGTGGCCGACGCCGGACTCGAGCCCGAGCTCGTCGACGCCATGGACGACGCCTCCCTCGACGAGGCCGTGGCGGCCTCGCACCACGAGGGGATGGACCAGGTCGGCGACGACGTCGGCACGCCGACGATCGCCTTCGAGGGGGCGGCGTTCTTCGGGCCGGTGCTCTCCTCCATCCCGCGTGGCGAGGAGGCCGGACAGCTCTGGGACGGGTGCGTCGCGGTCGCGAAGTTCCCCCACTTCTACGAGCTCAAGCGCTCGCGCAAGGGCGACCTCGACTTCAGCTAGCACGAGGGGCTTGTCGGGGAGGACATCCCAGGTTCGGCTGCGGTGCCGCGACGAGAGGGCTACCGTCATAAGGGCCGTGACTTGAGGGGTACCAGCGCCGGGGGGCAGCTGGGCCAGGGGTGAATCCTGCGTCCTTCGACGCCTCGAGCCACCCCCAGCACCTCACGCCAGCAGGCTGAGAACTGGGGGGTTCACCAATGTTCGTCCGCGAACGCGCGCTCTCGCGCGCCCTGAACAAGCTCGTCGTCCTCGTCATCCTGGCGATTGCGACCGCGCTCCTACCGGCCGCAGGGTGGGGGCAGGCCTCGGCGGCCTCGGGCTCCTCTTGGCGGAGCCAGTGATCCGGGCGGCAACAACGGCACGGTGAAGATCGTCGAGGACGGCGACTTCGACTCGATCCCCAACAACGACCCACACGTGGGCTGCACGTTCTCCGTGGAGTGGTACGGCTTCGACCAGGGGCCCACCATCGTCTCCAAGGTCACCTTCGAGATGCAGTCGCCGACCGTGAGCGTCGGGCTGACGGTCTCGGGGCCGCCGACCGTCTTCGTCGGTGGTGACCCCGCCACGGGTGCGGGCACGGCCACCGGCCTCGACGGGAGACAGGCCTACACCCTGAGCTTCGACGGTCCGGCACACCCGATCCAGGGCTACCACCTCAAGCTCACCATCGAGACCCCTGGCTCCCAGGGCAGCGACAAGAAGTACAAGGTCTTCTGGGTCGAGGGCTGTGACCCCGTCCAGCCGCCGACGCCGGGCATCAGCCTCGAGAAGTCGGTCACCGACTCCCAGGACCAGGGCTCGGACGGCCAGCTCGGCGAGACGCTGACCTACGCGTTCTCGGTCACCAACACCGGCAACGTCCCGCTGACCAACGTGACGATCACCGATGCCAAGCTCGGCATGAGCAACGTCGCCTGCGTGACCAACCTGGCCGTGGGGGAGACCAAGCCGTGCGCGACGACGAAGTCGTACGTCGTGACGGCGGCCGACATCGCGCACGGGTCGGTGCACAACGTGGCAACCGCGTCGGGCAAGCCGCCGACCGGACCCAGCGTGACCGACGACGACGACGCGACGATCCCGACTCCGGCCAGGCCGGCGCTCGTGGTCGCCAAGACCGTCACCGACAGCAGTGACCCCGACACGGTCGCCTCCCTCGGGGAGACCTTGACCTACACCTTCACGGTGACCAACACCGGCAACGTCCCGTTGACCGGCATCACCATCTCCGACCCCAAGCTCTCCATGAGCAACGTGCCCTGCGTGGACAACCTGGCCGTCGGTGCGAGCTTCACCTGCCCGACCAGGACCTACGTCGTGACCGCGGCGGACCTCGCGGCGGGCAAGGTCTACAACGTCGCGACCTCCAAGGGCACGCCGCCCGGCGGCGGCGACGTCATGGACGACGACGACGCCAACATCCCGACGCAGACCAACGCTCCGGGGATCGACGTCGAGAAGTCGGTGGCCGACAGCGTCGACGCCGACCAGGTCGGCTCGCTCGGCGAGACGCTCACCTACACGTTCGTCGTCACCAACACCGGCAACGTGCCGCTGACAAACGTGCGGATCACCGACGCCAAGCTGTCGATGACCAACGAGCTCTGCGTGGCCACGCTGGCCGTCGGGGCCAGCGCCACCTGCCCGACCAAGACGTACGTCGTCACCGCTGCCGACGTCGCCAACGGCTCCGTCCACAACGCCGCGACCGCGACAGGCACGCCCCCGACCGGCGGGGACGTCAGCGACCACGACGACGCCACGATCCCGGCGCCGGCCACGCCCGCGATCCACCTGGAGAAGTCGGTGACCGACAGCTCCGACGCGGACAGCATCGCCGGACCCGGTGAGGTGCTCACCTACTCGTTCGTGGTGACCAACACGGGCAACGTCGCGCTGACCAACGTCGTGATCGACGACATCAAGCTCGGCATGAGCAACGTCCACTGCGTGGCCAGCCTGCCGGTGGGCGCCAGCGCGACCTGCCCTGTCAAGAGCTACACCACCACGTCGGGAGATGTTGCGGCTGGCTCGATCCACAACACCGCGACGACCACCGGCACGCCGCCGTCGGGTCCCGCTGTGACGGACGACGACGACGCGACCATCGCCACGGCCAGCGCGATGGCACGGATCTTCCTGGACAAGCAGGTCCTCGACAGCTCGGACGCCGACGCCGTCGGGTCGCTGGGCGAGGTGCTGACCTACACGTTCCACGTCACCAACACCGGCAACGTGGACCTGACCGACGTCACCATCAGCGACCCGATGTTCGGGCTGAGCAACGCACCCTGCGTGGCTGTCCTCGCTGTCGGCGCCACCGCCGGCTGTCCGCTCCTGCCGGCGCAGTCGCACACGGTGACCCAGAGCGACGTGGATCACGGGTCGGTCGACAACACGGCCACCACGAGCGGCACGCCGCCCACCGGCCCCCCGGTCACTGACGACGACACGGCGAACGTGCCGGTCGCCGGCGGGGACCCCGACGACGTCGACCTGGTGGTCGACAAGTCCTCGGACGTCACCATCGCCGGACCGGGTGACGTGGTCACCTACACGATCAACGTCCGCAACCAGGGCGTCGGCGACGCGCACGACGTGGTCGTCACCGACACCCTGCCCCACGGCACGACGTACGTCTCGTCGTCCGCCGCGTGCACCTACGCAGCTGGCACGGTCACCTGCAACCTCGGCACCATCGAGGCCGGTGACGACCGGGCGGTGACGATCACCGTGAAGGTGGACGCGAGCGCCACGAGTGGTGGCAACACCGGCCACCAGCACCAGCTGGACTACACCAAGGTGGAGTCGCACATCTCGTCGTTCTCCGGCGTGACCACGGGCACGACGCAGTGCCCCAGCGGGTACGTCGCGACCGACGGCTCGGTGCGACTGGACCACGTCGACCAGGGGACGGGCGGCTTCGAGGACGTCGAGGTCCTCACCAGTGCCGTGACCTCGGACGGGAAGGGTTGGACCGGGACCATCCGGAACAACACCACCGGCCAGGTCCAGGCCAAGGTCGAGGTCGTGTGCGCGAGCGAGCGGACCGTCTCCGGCGAGGACCACAGCCACCCGTTGGTCATCACCGGCCCCTCGGTCTCGACCGAGACGTTCGGCCCCGGCCGCCACGTCGTCGACCTCACCTGCGCGGCCGGGTCCTACCCGATCCAGCCCAGCTACGTGCTGACCGCCGGCACCGCCGTCGTGGGTAGCCATGGCGCCGGGTCGGCATGGCAGTTCATCGTCGACGTCGACACCTCGGCGACCGGCACGTTCAGCATCCGCTGCCTCTCCTCGGCACTGGGCAGCGCGTCCGGCCACAGCCACGACCTGGTGTTCACCGCGCTGTCCGACACCGTCACGGTGCCGGCCGGTCAGACGGTGGAGAAGAGGCTGACCTGTCCCGACGGCTACAAGGGCATCGTGGCCTGGGCCGACATCGACCCCGGTCTGGTGTCGCTGGGCAACGACCCGCAGCCGATCACCCGGGTGTTCACGTTCCACAACCCGACCGGTGGCCCTCTCAACGCACGCTTCGGCCTGCTCTGCGTGGCGATCCGGACCCAGGGGGCGGACGACCCGGGCGATGGGCAGGTCACCAACACGGCGTCGGCCGCGACCAGCAGTCATGACGTCAACACCGGCAACAACAGCGACTCCGCCACGGTCACGGTCAACCCGACGGGAGTCACCGTGACGCCTCGGGCGACGGTCGGTTCCAACGCCGGTAGGACCACGGTCCAGCTCGCTCTGGCGACGGGCGCGAAGCGCTCGGTCACCTTGAAGCTGTTGACCGCGGGCAAGGTCGCCGGTCTGAGGTCCGGTGCCGTCCTGGCCCAGGGCAGGGCCACCCTGGAGGCTGGCTCGGAATCGGTCCGCCTGGTCGCCAAGGGCGCCGCAGCCAAGGCACTGAGGAGCGGGAGGATCGGCAAGGCCACCCTGGTCATCCTCAGCAGGGGACAACGGGAGGTCATGGTGATCAAGCTTCGCTAGCGGCCGACCGGAGAGTCGACTGGAGGGGCTGGTGTGGCGCAGGATGGCATGTCATGCGGATCTCGGACATCGCCACACTCGTCACATCAGTCGCTCTGACCACCGTGTTGCTGGTGAGCCCGGCGCCGGTCGCGGGTGCCGCTTCGGCGGCTCCAGCGGCCGGCCCTGTCGTCGATGCCCGGCCCGTCCTGCGGCTCCAGGCCGACCCCGGATCGTCCGTGCGGTCCCTGGAGGTCCCGGCCGCAGAGGCGCGCGCGCCGCGAGCCACGTCGTCGTACTCGATGGTGGGGCTGACCTGGCGCGGCCCCGACCCGAGCCTGCGTGTGCGCTCGCGCGGGCCCGAGGGCTGGCGGCCCTGGCGCGAGGCCGAGGTCCTGGTCGACGGGGCCGGGGCCGGTGAGGGCGCTCCGGGTCTGCGCGCCACCGAGCTGCTGTGGATGGACCGCTCCGACGGTGTGCAGGTGGACGTGGATGGATCCGGGCACCGGGGCCTGCGGCTGGTCCTGATCGATCCCGGTGTCCGCGCCGAGGACCGCACGGCGGCTGCCCCGACGTCGCGTACGACGCAGCGCGTGGTCCCGGCCGCTGATCGGGCGCCGCAGCCCGAGCTGGTCAGCCGGCAGCGCTGGGGTGCCGACCCGTCGTGGCGCAACGGGAAGCCGCGCTACAACGGTGGCATCCGGCAGGTCGTGGTGCACCACACGGCGTCGGGCAACGACTACACGCGTGCCGACGTGCCGGGGATCCTGCGCGGGATGTACCGCTATCACACGCAGTCGCTCGGCTGGTTCGACCTCGGCTACAACTTCGTCGTCGACCGCTTCGGTCGCGCCTGGGTCGGTCGGTCGGGGGGCGTCGGCAAGCCGGTCCGCGGTGCCCACGCGCTGGGCTTCAACCACGCGTCGGTCGGCATCTCGGTGATCGGCAACTTCGAGGCCGCCAAGCCCACCAACGCGGCCGTGACGATGGTCGTGCGGCTCGCCGCGTGGAAGCTCGACCGCCACGGCCACGACGCCCGCGGTGGTGTGACCGTGCGCTCCGAGGGCAGCGACCGCTATGCC
>NZ_CALRWD010000122.1:0-8124 GCF_943371775.1 Nocardioides psychrotolerans | reverse complement strand
GTCGTCCCCGGCGTCGAAGCGGAGCCGGTCGCGCGATCTCACCCGCCGCATGCGGCACGTGTCGCGTCACCCCCAGCAGGTCAACTCCGGTGACATCCTGCGTCTCCTCCTCGCCGAGGGCGTCTCCTCCGACGAGGCCTCCCTGGTCGTCGAGAAGGCTGCCGCCCGCGGCATCAAGCCCTTCACGATGCTGCTGTGGATCCAGCAGTACGACGCCGGCACGCTCTCGGTCGTCGTCGCTGCCGACCTCGGCCACCAGGACCTTCTCGAGCACCTGGCCAACCACACCGTGCCCGACCTGCGCGAGCTGGCGCTCTTCGCCTCGCTCAGCGGCCTCCCCGTCGCGGCGCAGGCCATGCGCACCCCGGTCGGCGTGACCGTCGTACGCGCTCCCTCCGTCACGCTCACCGGCCGGGCCCCCTCCCTCAAGGCCGCCCCGCTGCCGGCGATCTTCGAGCCCGGCGCCTGGCCGAAGTTCGAGGACCTGATCGGCGAGGAGCTGCTCGCCGGCGACGTCCTCCCCGAGGACCTGGTGGCCTGGGACACGCCCTACGCCGAGGTCATCGAGCCGTCCGACTGGCACATGGCCGAGCTCGACGACGACGACGACACCGGCGACCTCGCGGCCTGACCTACCAGCCGCGCTCGCGCCACTCCGCGAGGTGCGGCCGCTCGGCGCCGAGCACCGAGTCGCCCCCGTGACCGGGGTAGAACCAGGTGTCGTCGGGCAGGGTGCCGAAGACCTTCGTCTCGACCTCGCCCACCAGCTGCACGAACGCGTCGGCGTCCCCGAAGGTGTTGCCCACGCCTCCGGGGAAGAGCGAGTCGCCCGTGAAGAGGTGCGGGTGGCCCTCCGGATCGCGGTAGACGAGCGCGATCGAGCCGGGCGTGTGCCCCGCGATCGCGATCACCTCGAGGGTGCAGTCGCCCACGGCGACCGTGTCGCCGTCGCCGACCGTGCGCGTCACGGGCACCCCGGTCTGCTCGGTGATCGCCGCAGCGTCGGGCGTGCCGGCGACGACGTCGGCGCCCGTCGCCGTCACCACCGCGTCGAGGGCGCGGTGGTGGTCCCAGTGCTGGTGCGTGGTGACGACCGTGGTCAGCCCGCCGTCCCCGACGAGGGGGAGCAGCGTCTCGGGCTCCGCGGCCGCGTCGATCAGGACCTGCTCGCCGTTGCTGCGGCAGCGCAGGAGGTAGCAGTTGTTGGACATCTGCTCGTCGACGGCCACCTTGGTGATCGTCAGGTGCGCCAGCTCGCGCACCTGCGCCCCGCCGCCGACCGTCACGTCTCCGGTGTAGCTCGTGTCGTTCACCAGGTCTCCATCCTCGGCAGGGTGCCGTCGCTGCTCGTCAGTCCGTCTCCGGCGCCACGTCCGGTCAACCACCACCCCAGGTCGGCGGTGGTGCCCGTGACGACCGGTCCGGTGCTGTGGGCACCAGCCTGCCAGGTGCGGTCGAGGTCCGTCGGTGCGACCGTGAACGGCGCCTCCTCACCGGGCCGGTCCAGCAGCGAGGCCACCAGGAAGGCCGCGAAATCGATCGGCCAGTCGGCGCAGGTGTAGCCGGCAGCCAGGTCGGCGTGGTGGATCTCCACCTCGCGCAGCCGCATGCCGGTGACGGCACGGACGGGGAACGTGCGGTCGCTGCCCCGGGTGCGCTCCACCACGGCGTCGAGCCGGTCGTCGGGCACCAGGCCGATCGCGTCGACGAGGGACGTGCTGCCAGCCAGCAGCCGGGCGCGCAATTCCCCCGGCGCCGCCGACGCCAGGTCGTCGACGTCCGCGTCGCGCCGCTCCTGCGACGCATACATCGGCGGCACGTCGCCCTTGACCACCCCGAGCAGCACGGCGGTGAGCGCCTCGCTGTTCAGCGCGAGGTGGGCGACCACGTGGCCACGCGTCCAGCCGGGCAGGGCGGAGGGCTCGGCGTACGCCTCCTCAGGGAGGGCGTCGACCGTCCGGACGAGGCGCCGGTCGGCGGACGTGAGCTGCTCCAGGAGGGTGGGACCGCTGATGTCGTCCATGTCACCCATCCTCACCCACGGGCGACCCGTTGGGGTGTGACGCAGCGGTCAGGCCCGTGAAATCGTGGCGGTTGGGCTCGCGTGAGAGTCTGGTGCGTCGGCGCGCCAGGCTTGCGCCGACGCCCCGCGTGACGAACACTTGTTCGAACGCAGCACCATTCCAGACCGGTCGAGCCCGAAGGACGGCAGTGGCGGATCAGCTCATCATCCGGGGAGCCCGGGAGCACAACCTCAAGGACGTCTCCCTCGACCTCCCGCGCGACTCGCTCATCGTGTTCACGGGGCTGTCCGGCTCCGGCAAGTCCTCGCTGGCCTTCGACACGATCTTCGCCGAGGGGCAGCGCCGCTACGTCGAGTCGCTGTCGGCCTACGCGCGCCAGTTCCTCGGCCAGATGGACAAGCCCGACGTCGACTTCATCGAGGGCCTCTCGCCCGCGGTGTCGATCGACCAGAAGTCCACGTCCAAGAACCCACGCTCCACCGTCGGCACGATCACCGAGGTCTACGACTACCTCCGCCTGCTCTACGCCCGGGCCGGCCGGCCGCACTGCCCCACCTGTGGGGCGCCGATCGAGCGGCAGACCCCGCAGCAGATCGTCGACAAGATCCTCACCCTCGAGGAGGGGCGGCGCTTCCAGGTGCTCGCCCCGGTGATCCGCGGCCGCAAGGGCGAGTACGTCGAGCTCTTCAAGCAGCTCCAGACCCAGGGCTTCAGCCGTGCCCGCGTCAACGGCGAGACCCACACCCTCGACGAGCCGCCGGTCCTCGACAAGCAGAAGAAGCACACCATCGAGGTGGTCGTCGACCGGCTCGCGGTCAAGGAGTCCTCCAAGCGACGCCTCACCGACTCGGTCGAGACGGCGCTCAACCTCGCCGGCGGGCTGGTGCTCTTCGACTTCGTCGACCTCGACGCCAAGGCTCCCGACCGGGAGCTGCGGTTCAGCGAGAAGATGGCCTGCCCCAACGACCACGCGATCGACACCGACGACCTCGAGCCGCGCTCGTTCTCGTTCAACTCCCCGTTCGGAGCCTGCCCGGTGTGCAGCGGTCTCGGCACGCGCATGGAGGTCGACCCCGAGCTGGTCGTGCCCGACCCGACGGCCACCCTCGGCGAGGGGGCCATCCAGCCGTGGAGCCAGGCCCACGTCGCCGACTACTTCCTCAAGCTCATGTCCGCGCTCGGTGACGAGCTCGGGTTCGACCTCAACATGCCGTGGCAGGACCTCCCGGCCAAGGGGCAGAAGGCGTTGCTGGAGGGCCACTCCGGCAAGGTCCACGTCGTCACGCGCAACCGCTACGGCCGCGAGCGTGCCTACTACGCGCAGTTCGAGGGCGTGCGCCCCTACATCGAGCGCCGCCACCGGGAGGCCGAGTCCGACACCAGCCGGGAGCGCTTCGAGGGCTTCATGCGCGAGGTGCCCTGCGGGACCTGCAAGGGCAGTCGCCTCAAGCCGGTCTCGATGGCGGTCACGGTCGGGGGACGCAACATCGCCGACGTGTGCGCGATGCCGATCAACGAGACCGCCGACTTCCTCAAGACGCTCGAGCTCTCGACCCGCGAGCGCCAGATCGGCGAGCAGGTGCTCAAGGAGATCCAGGAGCGGCTCAACTTCCTGCTCGACGTCGGCCTCGACTACCTCTCCCTCGACCGTCCCTCCGGGTCGCTGTCGGGAGGCGAGGCGCAGCGCATCCGCCTGGCCACGCAGATCGGCGCCGGCCTGGTCGGCGTCCTCTACGTGCTCGACGAGCCGTCCATCGGCCTGCACCAGCGCGACAACCACCGCCTGATCGAGACCCTGGTCCGGCTCAAGGACCTCGGCAACACCCTGATCGTCGTCGAGCACGACGAGGACACGATCAAGGTCGCCGACTGGGTCGTCGACATCGGCCCCGGTGCCGGTGAGCACGGCGGTCAGGTGGTGCACAGCGGCACCGTCCAGGGCCTCCTCGAGCACCCCGACTCGATGACCGGGCAATACCTGTCGGGCCGTCGCGAGATCCCGGTCCCCGAGATCCGCCGCCCCCGCACCAAGGGCCGCGAGCTGACCGTCCACGGCGCCCGCGAGCACAACCTGCGCAACATCGACGTGTCGTTCCCGCTCGGCATGTTCGTCGCCGTCACCGGCGTGTCGGGCTCGGGCAAGTCGACCCTGGTCAACGACATCCTCTACACGTCGCTGGCCAAGCAGATCTACCGCTCGCGCACGATCCCGGGCCGGCACCAGAAGATCACCGGGCTCGACCACGTCGACAAGGTGATCCACGTCGACCAGTCTCCGATCGGTCGCACCCCGCGCTCCAACCCGGCGACGTACACCGGGGTCTTCGACCACGTGCGCAAGCTCTTCGCGTCGACTCCCGAGGCCAAGATGCGCGGCTACCTCCAGGGCCGGTTCTCGTTCAACGTCAAGGGCGGGCGCTGCGAGGCGTGCTCCGGCGACGGCACGATCAAGATCGAGATGAACTTCCTGCCGGACGTCTACGTCCCCTGCGAGGTCTGCCACGGCGCGCGCTACAACCGGGAGACGCTCGAGGTCCACTACAAGGGCAAGACCATCGCCGAGGTCCTCGACATGCCGATCGAGGAGGCCCTGGACTTCTTCGCGGCCGTCCCGCCGATCGCCCGCCACATGCAGACCCTCGTCGAGGTCGGCCTGGGCTACGTGCGCCTCGGCCAGCCGGCGACCACGCTGTCCGGTGGTGAGGCCCAGCGGGTCAAGCTGTCCTCGGAGCTGCAGAAGCGCTCCACCGGGCGCACCGTCTACGTCCTCGACGAGCCGACCACGGGCCTGCACTTCGAGGACATCCGCAAGCTCCTGCTCGTGCTGGGGCGTCTGGTCGACCAGGGCAACAGCGTGCTGGTCATCGAGCACAACCTCGACGTCATCAAGACCGCCGACTGGCTGGTCGACATGGGGCCCGAGGGTGGCTCGCGCGGGGGCATGGTCGTCGCCGAGGGCACGCCGGAGCAGGTGGCGGCGCATCCCGACAGCTACACCGGTCAGTTCCTCAAGCCGCTGCTCGAGGGCCGCGAGGCGGCGCAGCCCAAGCGGGTCCTGCCGGCCACCGAGGCGCCCGCTCCGCGCGGTGCCAAGGCGACGACTGACGCCAAGGCCCCTGCGAAGAGGACGGCCGCCAAGAAGACTGCTACTGCCAAGGCGTCCGCTGCCAAGCGCAAGGTGACCAGCCGGAGCTGATCGGCGTCAGTCGGCGCGCTCTCAGGTGACTCTCATCTGCGTCGGTAGTCTTCTCCTCAACCATCCCCGAGGCTATGAGGAGCACCGCATGGGCGCATCAGGACTCAGCCGGCGGCGAGCGCTGTCGACGGCTGCGACCGTAGGGCTCGGGCTTCCGGTGCTCGCCGCCTGCGGCGGTGACGACACCACCACCGGCGCGACCGACCCGACGCCGACGAGCGGAGGGGCGAGCCCGGCCCCGGCCGACCCCAGCGCGTCCGCCAGCGCGACGCCGGAGGCGCCGACCGGCGGCTTCGCGTCGACGGCCGACATCCCGGTCGGCGGGGGCGGCGTCTTCGAGGAGCAGCGGGTCGTGGTGACGCAGCCGACCGAGGGGGAGTTCAAGGGCTTCTCGTTCGTGTGCACGCACTCCGGGTGCCCGGTCAACCAGGTCACCGACGAGATCCTCTGCCCCTGCCACGGCAGCAAGTTCTCCATCACCGACGGCTCGCCCACGGCCGGACCCGCGCCGTCGCCGCTCGAGCCGATGGAGCTGATCGTCGGCGACGACGGCAGCATCAGCCTCGCCTGAGTCCACCCACCCGCACCCCCGGAGGCACCGATGACCGACCGCCCCTCGTTCCAGCCCACCCGTCGCATCGTCTTCCACGGCCTGGGTGCCATCGGCGTCGCGGCCGCGCTCGCCGGGTGCGGTGGCGGCAGCTCGGAGCCGGCGGCCCAGGAGGCGGTGGCCGGCGACGAGCTCGCCGCGACGTCGGAGGTCCCGGTCGGCGGTGGTCTGATCCTGACCGACCAGAAGATCGTGATCACCCAGCCCACCGAGGGTGACTTCAAGGCCTTCACCGCCGTGTGCACCCACGAGGGCAACACCGTGACCTCGGTGGAGAGCGGCACCATCGAGTGCAGCTTCCACGGCAGCTCCTTCAGCGCCGAGACCGGTGAGGTCCAGGGAGGACCCGCGGGGTCCGCGCTCGCCGCCGTCGCCATCGACGTGAAGGACGGCAAGGTCCTCGCTGCCTGAGGCGCTGGCTGTCCCCGGCGTTCCGTAGGGTTGTCCCGTGCCGCCGACCCGCTCCTCCCGACCCGCCCGCGGCCCGCTGTCCTACCGCCCCGAGCCGGGCTCGATCCCCACCCAGCCCGGGGTCTACCGCTTTCGCGACGCCAAGGGACGCGTGATCTACGTCGGCAAGGCCAAGAGCCTGCGCCCGCGGCTGTCGTCCTACTTTCAGGACGTCGGCAACCTTCACCAGCGCACGGCCACGATGGTCACGACCGCGGCGAGCGTGGAGTGGACGGTCGTCAACACCGAGGTCGAGGCGCTCCAGCTGGAATACAGCTGGATCAAGGAGTTCGACCCGCGCTTCAACGTCAAGTACCGCGACGACAAGTCCTACCCCTGGTTGGCCGTCACCGTCGGTGACGAGTTCCCCCGGGTGATGGTGGGCCGCGGTGCCAAGCGCAAGGGCACCCGCTACTTCGGGCCCTACAGCCACGCCTGGGCCATCCGCGAGACCGTCGACGTGCTGCTGCGCGTCTTCCCGATGCGGTCCTGCAGCAACGGCGTCTTCAAGCGCTCGGCCCAGATCGGGCGACCGTGCCTCCTGGGCTACATCGGCAAGTGCTCGGCGCCCTGCGTCGGCCAGGTCTCGCCGGAGGAGCACCGCGCGATCGTCGACGACTTCTGCGACTTCATGGGCGGCCAGACCCGGCCGTTCGTCCGTCGCATCGAGAAGGAGATGTACGCCGCCTCCGAGGCCGAGGACTACGAGCGTGCGGCCCGGCTCCGCGACGACCTGGGCGCGCTCGAGAAGGCGCTCGAGAAGCAGGCGGTCGTGCTCGGTGACGGTGCCGATGCCGACGTGATCGCGCTCGCCGAGGACCCGCTCGAGGTCGCCGTGCAGATCTTCTACGTGCGCGGCGGTCGCATCCGCGGCCAGCGAGGCTGGGTCGCCGACCGCGTCGACGAGGGCGGCACCGCCGAGCTGGTCGACGACTTCCTGCTCCAGCTCTACGCCGGTGGCGAGGCCGACTCGATCCCGCGCGAGATCCTGGTGCCCGCGCTGCCCCCCGATGCCGACACCTACGAGGCGCTGCTCAGCGACCTGCGGGGCAGTCGCGTGCAGATCCGGGTGCCCCAGCGCGGTGACAAGAAGACCCTCCAGGAGACGGTGGCCCGCAACGCCGGTCAGGCCCTGGTCCTCCACAAGACCAAGCGCGCCAGCGACCTCACCACGCGCAACCGGGCGCTCGAGGAGATCCAGCTCGCGCTCGAGCTCGACGAGGTGCCCCTGCGCATCGAGTGCTACGACGTCTCCAACCTCCAGGGCACCGAGGTCGTCGCGTCGATGGTGGTCTTCGAGGACGGACTGGTCCGCAAGGGCGAATACCGCCGCTTCGTCATCAAGGGCGTCGAGGGTCAGAACGACGTCGCGTCGATGCACGAGGTGATCACCCGCCGCTTCCGCCGCCTCCTCGACGAGCAGGCGCGCAGCCAGCAGGTCTCGACCGAGAGCGGTCCGATGCTGGTCGACCCCGAGACGGGGAGGCCCCGCAAGTTCGCCTACGCGCCCGGGCTGGTGGTGGTCGACGGCGGCCCTCCGCAGGTCGCGGCCGCCCAGCAGGCGCTCGACGAGCTGGGCATCGACGACATCGCGATCTGCGGACTGGCCAAGCGCCTCGAGGAGGTCTGGCTCCCCGGGCAGGAGGACCCGGTCATCCTGCCGCGCTCGTCCGAGGGGCTCTACCTCCTCCAGCGCGTGCGCGACGAGGCCCACCGCTTCGCCATCAACCACCACCGCTCGCGACGCTCCAAGACGATGGTCGAGAGCATGCTCGACGACGTCCCCGGACTCGGCGAGGTGCGGCGCAGGACCCTGCTGAAGCACTTCGGCTCGCTCAAGAAGC
>NZ_CALRWD010000121.1:0-8232 GCF_943371775.1 Nocardioides psychrotolerans | reverse complement strand
AGGGCGAGGACGAGGGCCGCGATGGCCATGCCCTTGCCCTTGGGGGGCTCCATGCCTCCGGGTCCCGCGGGGTAGGCGTTGCCGTAGGGCGGCTGCTGGCCGCCGCCGTAGGGCTGCTGCGGAGCGCCGTAGGGGGTGTTGCCAGGCTGTCCCTCCGGAGTGCCATAGGGCTGTCCGGGACCTTCAGGTGGTGTAGTCACGCGCACACACTAGGGCGCGCGGGGCCCTACCTGTGGGCACTTGTCCGAACCAGTGGGCGGGTGTCGTCGGGGGCCCGGGGGCCCGGGGGCTCGCCTGGGCGCGTGGCTATGCTGCGCCGGTGACCACGCGCCCGCTCTACGTTCACGTCGGTGCGAGCAAGACCGGGACGTCCGCGCTCCAAGCAGGGCTGTGGGAGTCCAAACGGTTCCTGCGCCGCTCGGGCATCGGCCTCCCGTTCGTGGGCAGGCCGGCCCATGTCCGCCGCCTGCTGCGACCGCTGGGCTGGACGATGGGCACCGGCTTCGACCGGGCGCCGAAGCCGAAGGTGCTGCGCGAGCTGGCCTCGCGGCTGCGTGACACCCCGGGCGACCGGCTGCTGATCAGCAACGAGGACCTGTGCGAGCTCGACGCCCCCCGCATCGACCTGGTGCGTGAGCTCGCCGAGGCGGCCGACCTGGACCTGCGGGTCGTGGTGTCGGCGCGCGACTGGGCCAAGCAGCTGCCCTCGGAGTGGCAGCAGTTCCTCAAGCACCGGCTCACCACCGACTACGACTCCTTCCTCGAGCAGGTACGACGGCGCGAGGGCGCCGCGGCCGAGCACTACTGGCAGCGTCAGGACGTGGCGGGCATCTGCGCGCGGTGGGCGACCGGGCTCGACCCGGCCGACGTGCACGTCATCGCCGTCCCTCCGATGTCCGCCGACGCCGACGGCGTCTTCCGGCTCTTCGGCGAGGCCGTGGGCTTCGACGCGACCCGGCTGACCCTGCCGACCCACCACGTCAACGCCTCGTTCGGCTACGTCGAGGCCGAGGTCCTGCGCCGACTCAACGCCAGCCTGGGGGAGCGCCTGCCCGACTACGAGAAGGACTACGTGCCGGCGGTGCGCAACGTGCTCGTCCGCGGGGTGCTCGCCCGTGAGGCCAGCGCCAAGATCACCCTGCCACCCGAGCACCTCGCCTGGGTGCGCGACCTCGGTCAGCAGCACCTCGAGGCGCTGCGCAGCGGGGGCTACACGCTGCACGGTGACCCGCGCTACCTCGTGGCCGGCGAGGACGCTGCCAAGGCCCTGGCCCCGCTCGACCCGCAGGAGGTTGCCGACGCCGCGGTCGAGACGCTGGCGGCGTTCGCGACCCGGGTCCACCAGCGTCGCGGCGGGAGCGGCGGCAGGGGTCCGGGCGGTCAGCAGCCGCCGCGGCGCGGCAGGGCGTAGTCGACCAGCACTGCCCGATGGTCTGCGATCCGCGAGGCCAGCACCTGCGCCTGCTCGGGCACCCAGCCGCCGGCGCCGTGGAGCACGTAGTCGATGCGCCGCTTCGGCACCCGCGGCGGCACGGTCAGACCGTCACCGACGCCCACGAGCGGCCACGGGTCCGAGGTGAAGGTGTCGATGACGTCCATCGCGGGTGACCCGCTCTCGGCGTTGAGGTCACCTCCGAGCAGGAACGGCCGGTCGCTCTCGGCGACCAGCGTGCGCACCCCACGGGCCTGCACGATCCGGATCACGCCACGCGTGTGCTGGAAGTGGGTGTTGTAGACGTCGATGGCGCCGCCGGGCAGGTCGATCGTCGCGCGCAGCAGGCCGCGCTGCTGGAGGCCGGGGAAGTTGGGCAGCAGCAGGTTGGACCAGCTGAGGATCGGCCGGGAGCTGAGCGTCGCCGTGCCGGACTCGCGGCGCGGTGCGCCGTCCGCCTCCGGGGGTCGGGTGAAGTTGCGCCCGAAGACGACGTCCATGCCCAGCAACCGCCCCAGCTCCGCGGGCTGGTCGTCGAGGCCGGACGCGGCGCGGAAGCGGTGCACCTCCTGGAGCAGCACCACGTCGGCGTCCCAGGCGCGGATCTCGTCGGCCATGCCGGGCAGGTCGTAGCCGTCGCGTCCTACCGCGCCGTGGATGTTGATCGTGGCCACCCGGAGCCGCTGGGTGGGGGGCGGCTCGCAGGTGGCGCCCGGATCCGTCGGCGGCAGGGTCGGGGGCACGTCGGTCGGGGGCGGCAGGCCGGAGGACGGCGCCGGGAGCGGTGGGCGGACCCCGGGTCCGTCCGGGCGGGGCCAGAAGACGACGAGGCACACGACGAGCACGAGCGCGAGGGCCGCGAAACCGGCGTGGATCCAGCGGTTCATCGTCGCCTCCGTCCGTGGGTGGGTGCTCCTCGGGCGTGGCCCAGGGTAGGGGGCACCACCCGGGGATCCACCCGCCAGGGCCCGTCCGGATGTCGGCGCGATCGGGCACCATGAGGGGATGCGACTGATCAGCGACGCCGAGCGCCGGGCCCGCATCGGGCAGCGCCACGCGATCGCTCCGGGGCGCAGGGTGTCAGGGCCGGAGCAGGCGACCCGGGCGATGACGGTGCTGCACTCGACCGAGCCGGCGACGGTCTTCCTCTCGCTCTTCGCCCGGGTGGACGGGCTGACGCGCGACGACGTCGACCGGGCGCTCTACGCCGACCGCACGCTGGTCAAGCAGCTCGCCATGCGGCGCACCCTCTTCGTCATGCCGCGCGACCTGCTGCCGGCCGTCTGGGGGAGCGCGTCGGCACGGGTCGCCGAGACCGAGGGCAAACGGATCGTGCAGGACATCGTGAAGGCGGGGGTCGCGGACGACGGGGTGGCCTGGCTCGAGGAGGCCCGCGCGGCCGTGCTCGACCTGCTCGCCGACACCCCGACGGGTCGGACCGCCCTGGAGCTGCGGGAGGCGATCGCGCACATCGACGTCAAGATCGACGTCACGGCCGGCTCCACCTGGGGCGCCGGGCGGGTGCTGACGCACCTCGGCGCGACCGGCGACCTCGTGCGGGGCGCCAACACGCTCCACTGGCGGCTCTCGCGACCGCGGTGGACCCGGATGGGGGACTGGCTCGACGTCTCACCACCGCCGCTGGAGGCGCGCGAGGGCTATGCCGAGCTCGTCCGACGCTGGCTCGCCACCTTCGGCCCCGGCACGGTCGAGGACGTCCAGTGGTGGCTCGGCGGGACCAAGGGGGCGGTGCGCCAGGCCCTGCTCGACGTCGCCGCGGTCGAGGTCGCCCTCGAGCGCGACGGCACCGGATGGGTGCTGCCCGACGACGTCGACGAGGTCGGACCCACCGAGCCCTGGGCAGCACTGCTGCCGGTGCTGGACCCGACCGTCATGGGGTGGAAGCAGCGCGAGTTCTACCTCGGCGCGCACGGCCCGGCGCTCTTCGACCGCAACGGCAACGCCGGCACCACGGCCTGGTGGGACGGGCGCATCGTGGGCTGCTGGGTCCAGGACCCCGACGGGGTCGTGGAGGTGCGACTGCTGGAGGACGGTCCCCGCGCGACCCGGGAGGCCCTCGATGTCGAGGCCGTGCGCCTCACCGAATGGCTCGAGGGGCAGCGGGTCAGTACGGTCTACCCTTCCCCGGCGATGAAGGAGCCACGTTGACGCAGCAGCCCCCGCCGGGCGCTCCCTACCCGTCTCCGCAGCCGCCGGCCAACGGCCACGCGGTCGCGGCGCTGGTGCTCGGCGTGGTCTCCCTGACCGGCTGCTCCTTCGTCACCGGGATCCCGGCGATGATCCTCGGACGCATGGCCCAGCGTGAGATCGCCGAGTCCGGTGGCCGATCCTCGGGCCACGACCTCGCCACGATCGGATTCTGGCTGGGGCTGGTCGCCACGGTGATCGGCACGCTCGCCGTGCTCGGCGTCCTCGCGATCTTCTTCGGCTTCGTCCTCGTCGGCTAGCAGTCCTCCGGCTCCAGCACCTCCTGATCCATCCGCACCCTCGACCAGAGCAGGACCCGTCCCATGGCACGCAACCAGCCCGAGCAGCAGGCGCCGCCCGTCCAGCGCCTCCGCATCCGCTACGCCAAGCGCGGTCGGCTGCGCTTCAGCAGCCACCGCGACTTCTCCCGGGCCTTCGAGCGGGCGATCTTCCGGGCTCGGGTGCCGATGGCCTACTCCTCGGGCTTCAACCCGCACCCCCGCATCTCCTACGCCGGCGCGGCTCCCACGGGGTCGGCCAGCGAGGCGGAGTTCCTCGAGATCGGCCTCGCGCAGGTCGTCGACCCGGCCGAGATCCACGCGGCGCTCCTCGAGGCGCTGCCCGACGGACTCGACGTCGTCGAGGTGGTCGAGTCGCCCGGGGGAGCCCTGGCCGACCAGCTGGAGGCGAGCCGGTGGCAGATCGACATCGAGGCCTCGCTCGAGGAGGTCGAGGCCGCGGTCTCGACCTTCCTCGCCGCCGAGTCGGTGCTCGTGGAGCGCATGACGAAGAAGGGGCTGCGCGAGTTCGACTGCCGCGCCGCCGTGCTCTCGTTGGCGGCCCTCGCGGGGGACCGCGGCGCCCGTCTCGACCTGGTCCTGCGCCACGGGGTCCCGGCCGTCCGGCCCGACGACGTGCTCTCCGGGCTGGCCCGCACCTCCGACCTCGCTCCGGTCCAGACCCCGCTCCTGACGCGGCTCACCCAGGGGCCCCTCGATCCCGAGACCGGTGAGATCGGCGACCCGCTGAGGCCGAGGAGATAGTCCGTTTCGGATCGGTTGTGCGATAGTGGCCCTGGTCGATGACCCGTGGTCGCCTCCTCACCAGGAGCTTGCCGCCTGATTCGACCCGACGACGTTCTCGCCGGACACCTCGCACCTGAGGGGCTCGGCACAGTGGTTGGAAGTCGTCGCCGGACCGCGACGCGGCCAGTGATAGTCGGTGACAGCGACTCTCGCCTGTGGCCCTGCGACCGCGGCAGGTGACGTGGCTCCCGTCCAGTGACGCACCTGCGGAGGGTGTCGCCGCCACACGAAGGCTTTGCGCCGTCGATCCCCTAGCTTGTCGGGTCCACGGCGTCTGACACGCCCGGACGGCACACCGCTCCGGGTCGAGGAGCAGCACCATGGCTGACGACGACACCACCTCAACGGACACTCCTGTCACCGAGGTCGTCCCCACCGACACCACCAGCGACACGCCGGCGAAGCCGGCGAAGAAGGCCGCCGCCAAGCGCGCACCGGCCAAGAAGGCCGCCGCCAAGCGCACGGCCAAGAAGGCCTCCCCGGCGCCCGAGACCCCGGCGGAGGCTCCTGTCGTGGACGAGGCGCCCGCCCCGGCCAAGAAGGCCGCGGCCAAGAAGACCGCCGCGAAGAAGGCCCCGGCCAAGAAGGCGGCCGCCAAGAAGACCGCCGCGTCGGCCGACCGGGACGCCCCCACCGAGGCGACGGAGGCTCCGGCCGCCGAGGCCGACGCGGGTGCTGCGGCTCCGATGGTGCTCTTCCAGGCGCCGGAGAAGACCGCTCCCGCCCGCCGCACGCGCAAGTCGGCAGCCACCCGCGCCGCCGAGGCGGCCGCTGCGGCCGAGGCTGAGGCCGAGGCCCTGGCTGCGGAGGAGAGCACCGCGCCGGCGCAGCCCGCCGAGGTCGCTCCCGAGATCGACGCACCTCCCGCCCGCTCCCCGCGCAAGCGGTCCTCGTCGCGCTCCCGCAAGCCGGCGGCCGAGGCCCCCGTCGAGCCGGCCGACGACGAGTCCGACGAGGTCGCTGCCGCGACGGCCGCCGCCGCGACCGGCCCCGAGAGCACGCCTCCCGCCGAGGCCGAGCAGTCCGCCGGCGACGGCGAGGACGACGACGACAACGACGGCGACAACGAGGGCAACGGTGAGGGCGGTGGCCCGCGCCGCCGCCGCCGCCGCGGTGGTCGCCGCCGCCGCAAGGCCGGCGACAACGACGACTCCGCCGGCGACGACTCGGATGACAACTCCTCCGACGACGGCGACAACGCCTCCCAGGGCGGTCGCAACCAGGGCGGCCGCGGTCAGGGTGGCCGTGGCAACCAGGGCAACCAGGGCAACCAGGGCAACCAGGGCGGCCAGAACGGCGCGGGCAACCAGGCCGAGCAGGACGACGACGCGGGGGACGAGGGCGGCAGCACCCGCCGTCGCCGCCGTCGGCGTCGCGAGGGCGAGGGCGACGCAGGTGGCAACGGCGACGAGCCCAACACCGTCACCCGGGTCCGCAGGCCCCGCAACGCCGAGGACGAGATCACCGCGATCGCGGGCTCGACCCGCCTCGAGGCCAAGAAGCAGCGTCGTCGCGAGGGTCGCGAGGCCGGCCGTCGCCGCGCCCCGATCGTCAGCGAGGCCGAGTTCCTCGCCCGTCGCGAGTCGGTCGACCGGGTCATGGTTATCCGCCAGGCCGAGGAGCTGACCCAGATCGGCGTGCTGGAGGACAAGGTGCTCGTCGAGCACTACGTCGCCCGGGAGTCGCAGACCTCGCTCATCGGCAACGTCTACCTCGGTCGCGTGCAGAACGTGCTGCCCTCGATGGAGGCCGCCTTCATCGACATCGGCAAGGGTCGCAACGCCGTGCTCTACGCCGGTGAGGTCAACTGGTCCGCGCTGGGCCACAAGGACGGCCAGTCCCGCAAGATCGAGTCGGTGCTCAGCTCGGGCCAGTCGATCCTGGTGCAGGTCACCAAGGACCCGGTCGGTCACAAGGGTGCGCGCCTGACCAGCCAGGTCAGCCTCGCCGGCCGCTTCCTGGTCTACGTTCCCGACGGCACCACCAGCGGCATCTCCCGCAAGCTCCCCGACACCGAGCGCAACCGCCTGAAGTCCCTGCTCAAGGAGATCGTCCCCGAGACCGCCGGCGTCATCGTGCGCACCGCGGCCGAGGGCGCCAGCGAGGAGGAGCTGACCCACGACGTCGAGCGCCTCAAGGCTCGCTGGGAGGACATCGACTCCAAGGCCAAGGGCCAGGCTCCGCAGCTGCTCTACGGCGAGCCCGACCTGACCCTCAAGGTCGTGCGCGACCTCTTCACCGAGGACTTCAAGGAGCTCGTCATCCAGGGCGAGGAGGCGTGGGAGAGCGTGCAGTCCTACGTCGCCCAGGTCGCCCCCGACCTGCAGGACCGGGTCAAGCGCTACGACGGTGGTGGCGACGCGTTCGCGACCTACCGCATCGACGAGCAGATCGCCAAGGGCCTCGACCGCAAGGTCTGGCTGCCCTCCGGCGGCTCGCTGGTCATCGACCGCACCGAGGCCATGACGGTCGTCGACGTCAACACCGGCAAGTTCACCGGCTCCGGCGGCAACCTCGAGGAGACCGTCACCAAGAACAACCTGGAGGCGGCCGAGGAGATCGTGCGCCAGCTGCGGCTGCGCGACATCGGCGGCATCATCGTCGTCGACTTCATCGACATGGTCCTGGAGTCCAACCGCGACCTGGTGCTGCGTCGCCTCGTCGAGTGCCTGGGCCGTGACCGCACCCGCCACCAGGTCGCCGAGGTCACCTCGCTCGGCCTGGTGCAGATGACCCGCAAGAAGATCGGCACCGGCCTCGTGGAGGCCTTCAGCCACAACTGCGAGCACTGCCAGGGTCGCGGCCTCGTGATCCAGGACCACCCCGTCGAGCCCAAGGGTGGTGGCGGCGACGAGCAGCAGTCCCGCTCGGGCGGCGGTGGCGGCGGACGTCGCTCGCGTGGGCGTGGCCGTGGTCAGCAGGACGACCAGGCAGCGCCCGCCCAGGGCACCCCCAAGGCCACGCCGTCCCCCAAGGACATCGCGGCCATGGCCAAGCCCGAGAACGCCGGTCGTGTCGCGGACGAGACCGCGGACCAGGCTGCGGACCAGGTGGAGGAGGCCCCGGAGGTCGAGACCCCCGCGCAGCCCCAGCCCGAGGTCCAGGAGCAGGCCGTCGAGGCCGAGCCGTTCGTGGAGGCCGAGCCGGCCGCCGCCACCGAGCCCGAGCCGGAGCCCGAGGCCCCGAGCGAGCCCGAGGCCCCCAAGGTCGTCACGCGCACCCGTCGTACGACGCGCTCGACGGCGACCATCAGCACGACGCCGGCGACGATGCCCAGCGTGGTCGTCTCCGCGGCCGCGGAGCCGGCAGCCGTCCCCGTCGTCACCGCCGAGCCGCCCAAGGTCGTCACCCGCACCCGGGGACGCGCCCGCGCGGCCGAGCCGGCGCCCACGTCGGACGAGCCCACCGTGGAGGAGTCGGCGGTGGAGCACGTGCCGGTGAAGAAGCGCACCCGCAAGCGCTGACCTCGGGCGCCGCTCGCCCCCGTTTTGCGGTGCGAGCGGCGCG
>NZ_CALRWD010000120.1:0-8385 GCF_943371775.1 Nocardioides psychrotolerans | reverse complement strand
GGCATGGAGGTCATCGACGACAGCCCGCAGGCCAGTGACGACGACGTGATCACCGAGCACCAGGTCGGGCCGATCACGGTCACCGGCGACGGTCCCCTCGTGGTGCGCGAGAAGACCCACCCCGCGTCCCCGATGACGCTCGACCAGGCGCTCTACGAGATGGAGCTGGTCGGTCACGACTTCTACCTCTACGTCGACAAGGAGAGCGAGCGGCCCGCGGTTGTCTACCGCCGCCGCGGCTACGACTACGGCGTCATCTCGCTCGACCTCGGGAGCGACTGACCGTCGACGAGGGCCCGACCGGGCCATGGGTTGATGGTCAGTTCAACCCATGGTTCGGTCACCCGGCACCCCCCGGACGTGCCATGATGCGTCCGTGGCTGAGAAGGGTGAACCCATCCGGGTGCTCGTGGTCGATGACCAAGAGCTCTTCCGGCGTGGGCTGACCATGCTGCTGGGCGTCGAGCCCGGCATCGAGGTCGTCGGTGAGGCCGGTGACGGTGTCGAGGGCACGACGCTGGCGGAGACCACCGCCCCCGACGTGGTCCTCCTCGACATCCGGATGCCCAAGCGCTCCGGCATCGAGGCCTGCGTGGCCATCAAGGAGGCCGTCCCCTCTGCCAAGATCATCATGCTCACCGTCTCCGACGAGGAGGCCGACCTCTACGAGGCGGTCAAGAGCGGGGCCTCGGGCTACCTCCTCAAGGACTCCTCGATCGACGAGGTCGCCCAGGCCGTGCGCGTCGTGGCCGACGGCCAGTCGCTGATCAGCCCCTCGATGGCGGTGAAGCTGATCGACGAGTTCAAGCAGATGTCACGCCCCGAGCGGGAGAACGTCCCCGGCCTGCGGCTCACCGACCGCGAGCTCGAGGTCCTCAGCTATGTCGCCAAGGGCCTCAACAACCGCGACATCGCCAAGAACCTCTACATCTCCGAGAACACCGTCAAGAACCACGTGCGCAACATCTTGGAGAAGCTCCAGCTCCACTCGCGCATGGAGGCCGTGATGTACGCCGTGCGGGAGAAGCTGCTCGAGCTGCCCTGAGCGCCGTGGTCGACACGCTCTCCCGCTCGCAGGCCCGCCGCATCGCGCTGGCCGCCCAGGGCTTCCTGGACCCGCGCCACGCCGTGCCCACCATGCGCACCTTCCAGCGCACGCTGGAGCGCACCGGGGTGCTCCAGGTCGACTCGGTCAACGTGCTCCAGCGCGCGCACTACATGCCGCTCTACTCCCGGATGGGCCCCTACGACGTGGACCTGTTGCGTCGTGCGGCCGAGACCCGGCCCCGCCGCGTCGTGGAGTACTGGGCGCACGTGCAGGCCTTCATGCCGGTCGAGCTGTGGCCGTTCATGCAGTTCCGCATGGACGCCACCCGAGCGCGCCGCGGCCGGTGGAAGGTCCTCGAGGAGTCGCCCGGGCTCGAGTCCTCGCTGGTGGCCGAGATCCGCGAGGTCGGGGCCTCGACGGCCCGTGACCTCGACGACGGGATGCCGCGCAGCAAGGAGCACTGGGGTTGGAACTGGTCGCAGACCCGGCAGGTCCTCGACTACCTCTACTCCACCGGCGACCTGGCCATCGCCGGTCGCAACAGCCAGTTCGAGGTGCTCTACGACCTGCCCGAGCGGGTGATCCCGGCCGAGGTGCTCGCCCGGCCGACCCCCACGCCCGCGGAGGCCCACCTCGAGCTCGTACGACGAGCCGCGAGGTCGCACGGCGTCGCGACGACGCGGTGCCTCCAGGACTACTACCGCATGCACATCGACCAGGTGCGTCCCGCGGTCGCGACCCTGGTCGAGCTCGGCGAGCTGCTGCCGGTGACGATCGAGGGTTGGAAGCGCCCCGCGTTCCTGCACCGCGACGCCCGGCTGCCCCGCAGGGTCGGGGCCCGGGCGCTGCTCAGCCCCTTCGACCCGGTCGTGTGGGAGCGCGAGCGTGCCGAGCGGGTCTTCGACTTCCACTACCGCATCGAGATCTACGTCCCCGCCGAGAAGCGGGTCCACGGCTACTACGTGCTGCCGTTCCTGCTGGGGGAGCAGGTGGTGGGCCGCGTGGACCTCAAGGCGGACCGTCGTACGGGCCGGTTGCTGGTCAAGGGCGCCTACGCCGAAGCCACCGCGCCGCCCGACACGGCCGAGGAGTTGCACGCGGCGCTGGTCGAGCTGGCGGGGTGGCTGGGCCTCGACGACGTGGTGGTCGAGCCCCGAGGGGACCTGGCCATGCGGCTGGCTCAGTGTTCGTAGGTAGAGTGGGAGCGCCGCTCCACGGCGTCACCGCGGCGTCATCAGCTAGGCCAACACAAGGAGTCATCCCGTCGTGCCCGTCATCATCGACAAGCTTCTCCGCATCGGCGAAGGCAAGATCCTCAGGCAGCTCGAGTCCATCTCCAAGGCGGTCAACGCCATCGAGGACGACTTCGTCAAGATGAGCGACGACGAGCTCCGGGGGATGACCGCGGAGTTCAAGGCGCGCTACGAGAAGGGCGAGTCGCTCAGCGACCTCATGCCCGAGGCCTTCGCGACCGTGCGGGAGGCCTCGCACCGGGTGATCGGCCAGCGCCACTACGACGTCCAGATCATGGGTGGCGCGGCGCTGCACCTCGGCAACATCGCTGAGATGAAGACCGGTGAGGGCAAGACCCTCGTCGCGACCCTCCCGTCCTACCTCAACGCCATCTCCGGCAAGGGCGTCCACGTGGTCACGGTCAACGACTACCTGGCGAAGTTCCAGTCCGAGATGATGGGCCGGATCCACCACTTCCTCGGCCTGAGCACCGGCGTGATCCTGCCCGAGATGCGCCCCGCGCAGCGTCGCGAGGCCTACAACTGCGACATCACCTACGGCACCAACAACGAGCTCGGCTTCGACTACCTGCGCGACAACATGGCGGGCTCGATCGAGGAGTGCGTCCAGCGCGGCCACAACTTCGCCGTCGTGGACGAGGTCGACTCCATCCTCATCGACGAGGCCCGGACCCCGCTGATCATCAGCGGCCCGACCCAGGACGAGGTCAAGTGGTACGGCGAGTTCGCCAAGCTGGCCAAGACCATGGTCAAGGACGTCGACTACGAGGTCGACGAGAAGAAGCGCACCATCTCGGTCCTCGAGCCCGGCATCACCAAGGTCGAGGACCACCTCGGCATCGAGAACCTCTACGAGTCGGCCAACACCCCGCTCATCTCGTTCCTCAACAACTCCATCAAGGCCAAGGAGCTGTTCCGCAACGACAAGGAGTACGTCGTCATGCAGGGCGAGGTGCTCATCGTCGACGAGCACACCGGCCGCATGCTCTCGGGGCGTCGCTACAACGACGGCCTCCACCAGGCGATCGAGGCCAAGGAGGGCGTGACCGTCCGCGAGGAGTACCAGACCCTCGCCACCGTCACCCTGCAGAACTACTTCCGCCTCTACGACACGCTCTCCGGCATGACCGGAACGGCCATGACCGAGGCCTCGGAGTTCGACAAGACCTACAAGCTCGGCGTCGTCCCGATCCCGACCAACAAGCCGATGCTGCGCGTCGACCAGGCCGACCTCGTCTACCGCACCGAGGAGGCCAAGTACGACGCCGTGGCCGACGACATCGCCGAGCGCAACGAGAAGGGCCAGCCGGTCCTCGTGGGCACGGTCTCGGTCGAGAAGTCCGAATACCTCTCCGCCCTGCTCACCAAGCGTGGCATCCCGCACAGCGTCCTCAACGCCAAGGTCCACGCCGACGAGGCCAAGATCGTCGCGATGGCCGGCCACAAGGGTGCGGTCACGGTCGCGACCAACATGGCCGGTCGAGGCACCGACATCATGCTCGGTGGCTCGGTGGAGTTCCTCGCCGACGCCGAGCTGCGCGACAAGGGTCTCCAGCCCACCGGGGAGACGGCCGACGACTACGACGCCGCCTGGCCCGAGACGCTCGAGCGGATCAAGGCCCAGGTCGCCAAGGAGCACGACGACGTCAAGGAGCTCGGCGGTCTCTACGTCGTCGGCACCGAGCGCCACGAGTCGCGCCGCATCGACAACCAGCTGCGTGGTCGCTCCGGCCGTCAGGGCGACCCGGGCGAGTCCCGCTTCTACCTCTCCCTCGAGGACGAGCTGATGCGCCTCTTCAAGTCGGAGTGGGTCGATCGCGTCCTGCAGATGCTCAAGATCCCCGACGACGTCCCGATCGAGAACAAGCGGGTCACCGGCGCGATCGCCAACGCCCAGGGCCAGGTCGAGTCGCAGAACTTCGAGTCCCGCAAGAACGTCCTGAAGTACGACGACGTCATGGACCGCCAGCGCCAGGTCATCTACGGCGAGCGTCGAGAGGTGCTCGAGGGCGCCGACCTGCGCGAGCAGATCAGCACCTTCATCGACGACGTCGTCACCGGCTACGTCACCGGCTCGCTCGCCGAGTTCGGCGAGGAGTGGGACCTCGAGCAGCTGTGGACCGACCTGGGCCAGTTCTGGCCGATCGGCGTGACGATCGAGCAGCTCGAGACCGAGGCCGGCGGCCGTCACAACATGGACCGCGACCACCTCATCGAGGCTCTCAAGGACGACGCCCACGCGGCCTACGCCGCGCGTGAGGCCGAGATGGGCGAGGAGGTCACCCGCGAGCTCGAGCGTCGGGTCCTGCTGTCCGTGCTCGACCGCAAGTGGCGCGAGCACCTCTACGAGATGGACTACCTCCGCGAGGGCATCTACCTGCGGGCCTACTCCCAGCGCGACCCCCTCGTGGAGTACCAGCGCGAGGGCTTCGACATGTTCGCCGCCATGATGGACGGCATCAAGGAGGAGGCGGTCGGCTTCCTCTTCAACCTCGAGGTCCAGGTCGAGGAGGACCACGAGGGCCACGACCACGGCGACGAGGACGACGAGGTCTACGAGCCGCTCCTCCAGCCCGAGGGCACCGTCAAGCAGCGCGCTTCTGCCGTGGCGATCAAGGCCAAGGGCCTCGAGCGTCCCCAGGCGCCCAAGGGCCTGTCCTACTCCGCCCCCAGCGAGGACGGTGACGTCGAGGTCAAGGCGGTCGCCGCCGAGGCCGACGAGTTCGCCGGCGTCGCCCGCAACGCCAAGTGCCCCTGCGGCTCGGGCAAGAAGTTCAAGCAGTGCCACGGCTCGGCCGGGGGCCCGACCGGCCTCACCGCCCGCTCCGGCGGCTGACCCACCCGCTCCACCCGACGCCCCGTCACGGTCCTCCGTGGCGGGGCGTCGGCGGTGGTGGAGCCCCTCTCCGCTGGTCGAGCAGCGAGCGCAGCGAGTGATCGTCGAGACCACGCCGTACGACGGCGTCCTCGAGGTGCTGGGCATGTCACCGGGTCTCGACCGCGCCGTGGCGGCTTCGTCCCTCAGCCGCCGGCGCCGCTCGACCTGCCTGAGCCCACGCCGTGAGCTCGTTCCTCGCTCACGGCTGCTCAGGCAAAGTCGAGGGCGGTGCAGAGCCACCGCTCACCGCGCGCCTCGAATCGCGCTGCCACGGCGCGTGACCGCTCGCCGTAGCGGACGTGCACGGCCGCCTCGACCACGTCGGCGCTGACGAAGCAGGTGTGCACGCTCAGGACGCGGGGGCGCACCGGCTGGACCCGGCGCTGGCCGGGGACGTGGCCGCCGGCGCGGGCGACGAGGACAGCGCGGCGGTCGAGGTCGGCGTAGACCCCACCGGTGGTCCAGCGCAGCAGCTGGGATGCCGGCCGGTCGCCACCGACGATCTCGACAGCGGCCTGGGCGAAGCGGTGGGCCCACGCCTGGGCGGAGCGGCGTCGACGGGCGTCGATGGGGACGACCGACGCGACATCGGACACGCCGCGCTCCAGCGGCCGACGGGCCGGGGGGTCGTGACGCGGCAGCAGCTCCAGGGCCAGGGTGCCCTGCGTGCTGGCGACCGGCACCTCCACGCGGAGGGGGACGACGGTCTCGTGGGCAGGTGACATCAGGACTCTCCTCGAGGTGGGGTGGGACGGCTGGGCAGGGCCAGGTGCTGGCCGGGGTGGATCACGTCGGGATCCGCCCCGACGACGCGGTGGTTGAGCAGGTGGATGCGCTGCCAGTAGGCCGTGACGGTCGCGCTGTCGGCACCGGGCCCGAGCGCGGTGGCGGCGATGGTCCACAGGGAGTCGCCGGGCCGCACGACGACCTCGGCGGGCTCGACCTCGCGCGGGACGTGGTCCGGTCGTGGGGCCGCGGGGACGACGAGGCCCCCGCTGGGCCGCTCGGGCAGCGGCAGCCCGTCCAGGGTGACGACGCCGCCGCGCGGTCGGTCGTCCCGGTGGACGGAGCCCGGCGTCGCGTGGGCCGGCGACAGGCCGCCCGAGAGCATGGCGACGCCGCAGGCCGCGAGCACCCAGCGCCGCATGGGAGCGGGGACGCCCCGGGCGCTGCGGCCGCTCCGGCGCCGGCTGGTGCCGGCGAGCGCCTCGAGGACCACCAGCGTGGTCACGACCCACCACCACCCCGCGCAGAGGACCACGACGAGGGCGCTGCCCTGCACGAGCATGCGCTCGAACGACGCCCGCCCGGTGGAGGTCGGACCGCCCGGCAGGTCGGGCAGGCACCAGAGGACCACGACGACGACCGCGACCGTGGTGGCGCCCCAGACAGCGAGGCAGCGTGCCGAGCGAGCGGTCCCGAGGTCATTCACGGTCTAATCCTTGCGTTTGCGTGTGTTTGCATCAGCCAACGCTTCTTTGTGAGTCTCGTCAAGGTCTTCTCCACAGCCCGATTCCTTGGCAGGCTCGCCTCGTGACCTGGGAGGACGAGCTGTTCGCGGTGCTCGACGACCTCGAGCAGCAGGCTGACGCGCTCTACGCGACCGAGCGGGCGCCGGAGCTGGCCGACCGCAGCCGGGCGGAGTACCAGCAGGTCACGCTCGCCGGCCGGCTCATGGCGACGGTCGGGGAGCCTGTGCAGCTCGGGGTCCGGGGCGTGGGCCCGGTGAGCGGTGACCTCGCCCGGGTGGGGGCGCAGTGGTGCCTGGTCGACGGCACCGGCCAGGACTGGATCGTCGCGCTGGCAGCGATCGCCACCGTCACCGGCGCGTCACGCCGGGCGGTCCCCGAGATGGCGTGGTCTCCGGTGACGAGGCTGGGGCTGGGATCGGCGCTGCGCCGCCTGGCCGAGGCCGGCGAGCGGTGCGTGGTCCACCTCGTCGACGGCACGCTGCACGACGGCAAGCTGGGGCGGGTCGGTCAGGACTTCGTGGAGCTGGTCACCGCGGGGGACCGGACGGTGCTGGTGTCCTTCGCCGCGCTCGCGGCCGTGCAGAGCCGCGACTGAGTCGGGGCCGGGTGGACCTCAGGTCGCGTCGGCGTCGTAGGGCGGGATCTCGCCCTCGTCCAGCGGGCGGTGGCCGGCCGTGCGTGACGCCTTCTGGTCGGCGTCGGCGTCCTCCATGGCCTCGATGATGTGCTTGCGCACGATCGTGCGCGGGTCGAGGTCGCGCAGCTCGAGGTCGGAGAAGTCCGGGCCGAGCTCGTCGCGCAGCTCGTCACGGGCGGAGTTGGCGAAGTCGCGGGCCTTGCGGGCGAAGCCGCCGGCCTGCTTGGCCAGCGTCGGAAGGCGGTCGGGACCGAAGACGAGGATCGCCACGAGGGCGATCACCGCCATCTCCGCCAGACCGACTCCGAACACGATCTAGAACTTACTCGTGGGGGTGAGGCCCAGCTGCATGCCGGCCAGCCCGCGGCCACGGCCGGTGATCGTCGCGGCGATGGTGCTCAGCTCGATCGCCGCCGGTGCGGTGGGGTCGGAGTCGACGATCGGCTTGCCGGCGTCGCCTCCCTCGCGCAACGAGATGTCGAGCGGGATGCGCCCGAGGACGGCGACGTCGTAGCCGAACCGCTCCGACAACGTGGCCGCGACGCGGTCTCCGCCTCCGGAGCCGAACACCTCGAGGCGGTGGTCCTTGCCCTCGGGGGTGCAGTGCGGGCAGGGCAGGAAGCTCATGTTCTCGACGACGCCGATGACGCGCTGGTGCATCATCGAGGCCATCGTGCCGGCGCGCTCGGCGACCTCGGCAGCGGCCTCCTGGGGCGTGGTGACCACCACGACCTCGGCGCTCGGCAGGTGCTGGCCCAGCGAGATGGCCACGTCGCCGGTGCCCGGGGGCAGGTCGAGGAGCAGGACGTCGAGGTCGCCCCAGAAGACGTCGGCGAGCATCTGGACCAGGGCCCGGTCGAGCATCGGGCCGCGCCAGGCGACGACCTGGTCGCGCCGCGGCTTGAGCATGCCGATCGAGATCACCGAGACCCCGCTGGGCGTGGGCACGGGCATGATCAGGTCCTCGACCTGGGTGGGGCGCGAGTCGGCCACGCCCAGCATCGCCGGGACCGAGTGGCCGTAGATGTCGGCGTCGACGACCCCGACCTTGAGACCCTGCTTGGCCATGGCGAGCGCCAGGTTGACGGTGACCGAGG
>NZ_CALRWD010000119.1:0-8587 GCF_943371775.1 Nocardioides psychrotolerans | reverse complement strand
GTGGGCCTGAGGCCCACCGCCGCTCTGTCGTTACCCACCACTTCCCCCGGATGTGGCGGGCGGTCGCTACTTCAGCTCGGCGCTCGAGAGACCCAGGACCCGGCGGGCCACGATGAGCTGCTGGATCTGCTGGGTGCCCTCGAAGATGTCGAGGATCTTGGAGTCGCGGCTCCACTTCTCGAGCAGCTCGGCCTCGCTGTAGCCGACCGAGCCCGCCAGCTCGACACAGCTGAGCGTGATGTCGGAGCCGATCCGGCCCGCCTTCGCCTTCGCCATCGAGGCCTCGAGCGAGTTGGGCTCGCGGTTGTCGGCCATCCACGCCGCCTGCAGGGTGAGCAGGTAGGCGCCCTCCCAGTCGGCCTCCATCTGCAGGAGCTTCGCGGCTGCCGCGGACTGGACGATCGCGGGACGGTCGTAGTCGACGACGACGCCGGCCTGCTCCAGCAGGTCACGGGTCAGGTCGAGGGAGGCACGGGCGCACCCGATGGCCATCGCCGCCACCAGCGGCCGCGTGTTGTCGAAGGTCGCCATCGCACCGGCGAAGCCCTGCTTGACGTCGACCTCGGGCGAGCCGAGGAGGTTCTCCGCGGGCACACGACAGTTCTCGAAGATGATCGTCGCAGTGTCGGAGGCGCGGATCCCGAGCTTGTGCTCGAGGCGGTCGACGCGCATGCCGGGCGTGCCCTTGGGCACGACGAAGGACTTGATCGCGGCGCGACCCAGGTCGCGGTCAAGCGTCGCCCACACCACGATCGCATCGGCCCGGTCACCGGAGGTGACGTAGATCTTCTCGCCGTTGATGACGTAGTGATCGCCGTCGAGGGTGGCCGTGGTCTTGATGTTGGCCGAGTCGGAGCCGACGCCGGGCTCGGTGATCGCCATGCCGGCCCACACACCGTCGAAACGCTCGAGCTGCTCGGGGTTGGCGACCGACGCGATGGCGGAGTTGCCCAGGCCCTGACGGGGCATCGAGAGCAGCAGTCCCACGTCGCCCCAGCACATCTCGGCGATCGACATGACCGAGGCCAGGTTGGCCCCGTTCTTGACGGTCTTGTCGCCGTCGTTCTCCTCGCGGCGCACGCCGGCGGCGCCCGCACCTTCGGAGGCGCCCGAGTCGGAGAGGCCGTCGATCATGGCGGCCAGCATGTCGAGCTCCTGGGGGTACTCGTGCTCGGCCTGGTCGTACTTCCGCGAGATCGGGCGCAGCATGTTCATCGCGACCTGGTGGGCCTGGCCCACCAGCGGACGGAACTTCTTCGGGTCGTCGAGGTTGATCATCAGACCAGCACGCTTCCTTCCATGATGCTGACGGCGCGGAGGTCGCGGTACCAGCGTTCGACGGGGTGTTCCTTGACGAAGCCGTGGCCACCGAGCAGCTGGACGCCGTCGAGACCGATCTGCATGCCCTTGTCACCGCAGATCTTGCGTGCCAGCGCGACCTCGCGGGCGAAGTCCTTGCCAGCAGCGGCGCGGGCGGCCGCCTTGTAGGTCACCAGGCGCATGGCCTGGAGCTCGATAGCGATGTTGGCCACCATGAAGGCGACCGACTGGCGGTGCGCGATCGGCTCGCCGAACGCCTGACGCTCCTTGACGTAGGGCGTCACGTAGTCGAGGACCGCCTGGCCCGTGCCGATGGCCAGCGCACACCAGGCGAGGCGCGAGAGGCGCACGCACTCGACGTACGTCGTGCCGTCGGTGGCGCCGAGGACGGCGTCGGAGGGGACGGTGACCTGGTCGAGGTGGAGCTGGGTGAGCGACGCGGCGCGCACGCCCATCGCGGGGTCGGCCTCGACGCTCAGGCCGGCGGCGGACGACTCCACCAGGAACAGGACCGGCTTGCCGTCGAGCGAGGCACCGACGACGAAGAGCTCGGCCTGGGCACCACGGGGCACGAGGGTCTTGACGCCGGAGAGCACGTAGCCGTCGGCGGTCTTCGTGGCGGTGGTGGTCGGCTGGAGGACGTCGAAGAGGACGGTGGCCTCGTTGAGCGCGAGCGCGGCGGCGGGCACGTCGTCGCCGGTGAACGCCGGCAGGTAGGTCTGCTGCTGGGCATCGGTCCCCCACAGGCCGAGCGCGGTCGCGACCGAGCCGGGGGCCAGGGTGGCGACGGCGAGCCCGAGGTCGCCGCGGGAGAGCGCCTCGGCGACGAGGGTGCCCGCCATGGCGGAGCGCTCCTCGGAGATGCCCCCGAGAGCCTCGGGCACGCCCAGGATCGGCAGCCCGATCTCGAGGCTGGCCTTGAGCAGCGCCTCGGGAGCCTCACAGGTCTCGTTGGCCTCGGCGGCCGCGGGGCGCACGACCTCGTCGGCGAACTCCGTGACGACGTCGACCAGCATCTGCTGGTCCTCGGTCGGGGTGAGGTCGAAGACACCCGTCGGCTGGGCAGCCGGGACGCGGACGCCGCCGGTGCCCTTGCTGCCGGCCTTGGCGAACGTGCGGCTCGCGGTCGTCATCGTCTTGAAGCCGTTGCGGGTGACGGTGAAGACCGCCTGCTCCGTGGGCTTGCGCAGGCGCAGGGTGTCGATCAGGTCGCTCTGCGCGAGCTTGTTGAGGCCGGCTACCAGGAAGCCGATCGGGTCGCGTGACTCGCTGCTGGGGACACCGTGCTTGCCGCCAGGCTTGAGGCTGTTGATCAGGGACATGGAAATAATGTAACTCGGAGTTACACCTACCGCTACAGAAGCGGGAGTGGCCCAGGTCACCTCCCCCGATGTCCGGGGTGGGGGCGACGACCTCCGCTTCGCCCTGCTCGACCGTGGACCTAGGCTCTGCGGGTGCCCGATCAGCCTCCTCTGACGCCCTACGGCCCCCTCCCCACCGGAGGCACCGTCCACCCGCTGACCCGTTGGGGCACCCCGGTGATGCACCGCCCGCAGCAGCGCGTGACGTCGTACGACGACGCGTTGGCGGCGCTAGCGGCCGACATGGTCGCCACCATGTACGCCGCCGACGGGGTCGGTCTGGCGGCCTGCCAGATCGGGCAGGACGTCGCGATGTTCGTCTTCGACTGCCCCGACGAGTCGGGCCAGCGCACCGTCGGCATCGTGTGCAACCCGGTCCTCACCCTGCCCGAGGGCAAGGAGCGCTTCCTCGACGACGACGAGGAGGGCTGCTTGTCCTTCCCCGGGGCGTTCGTCGAGTGCGCGCGACCGGACTGGGCCAGCGTCACCGGCACCGGACTCGACGGCTCCCCCGTCACCTTCGCCGGTGACGGGCTGCTCGCCCGCTGCCTCCAGCACGAGACCGACCACACCCTCGGCACCGTCTTCGGTGACCGGCTCGGCACCAAGCAGCGCAAGAAGCTCCAGAAGGCCCACGACAAGGCGGCCGACGACTATCCGGCTGGCTGGCCGGCCTGAGGGGCTGCGGTTTGGTCACCAACCACAGATCTTGATCGTTCCACGTTGCGGTTGGTGACCAATCCACATGTCCCCGAGCGTCGGCGCAGCGCTCACCCCACCCGAGCGCCGGACCAGCGAGCCGTGCCGGAGAAGCTCGTCCCGCCACCGGCGTTGTCGTTGAACGACGGCACGAAGGTGCCGCTCACCTGGTCGCACGACGACGTCTCGACCTGCATGGTCTCCGAGGCCTTGCCGTCGAAGCCGAGGGGCAGCACGGCGCCGCCGACGCTGACGACGGCGCGGCCGGTCAGGGACCAGCTCCCGGTCAGCAGTGGCTTGGCGGCCGAGCCCTTCACACCGCCGTTGACGTTGCCGCGCAGGCGCAGCGCGACCTGGATGCCACCCTCCGAGCTGAGACCGGTGGAGAGCCAGTCGACGTTCCACCTGCCACTGATGACCTTGTCGTTCTTGACGGTCAACGTCATCGTGCCCCTGCCTCCGGAGAACGCCTGCCCGGTGAGCCCCTTGCCGGTGACCTTGAGGTCGATCGGTCCCTTCCACACCCCGTCGGGGATCACGGAGGGTGCTGCGGTGGCGCAGTCCTCCTCCTCCACGGGTGGGACCTCGACGACGGGGTCGGGGTTGGGCTCGAAGCGGATGGTCTGGATGTCGGTGGTGGGACCGGCCACCGAGAGGAGCTCGGCGAGCTTGGCCTGGGCCTTGCTGCGCAGCGGCCCGAGGAGGGTGTCCACGATGGCCCTGGCCGGCCCCGGGAGGGCGCCGAGGACGATCCGGTCGACGAGCTCGGTCAACTTGTCGATCTGCGTGCGCTTGAGGTCGACCTTGACGATCACGGCATGCGTGACGGGGATGCCGTCCTGGTCGGCCTGCGGCAGGGTGGTGAAGCGCAGCCGGGCGGCACCGTCCTCGCCGACCTTCTCGTCCTGCTCGCCGAGCGTCGTGGTGAGGTCGGGGTCCTGGTAGGTCCACGTGACCTCGCTGCCCTTGGCGCTGCCGGGATCGGGCAGCTCCACGCCACCGATGGTCGAGGCACAGTCCTTGAGATCGGCCGGCCACTCGAAGTCGACCGCGGTGTCGACGGTCGTGGTGACCACCGCGTCGGTGCCGGGGCCGAGGGAGTCGCTCGGCGACACCGTGGTCTTCAACGTCCACGGGTTCAGCAGGGAGGCTGCCGAGGAGAGCACCGCCACGACGGTGATGGCCTTGGTCACCGGAGCCAGCAACGCGGAGGTGAAGGCCCCGATCGCGATCTTCGCCGCCGACGCGGCGATGCTCACCACGGTGTTCCAGATCGAGGCCAGGATCGACAGGGCGCCCTCCTCGGCGACCTGCACCTGGAGCGACTGCACGATCGAGTCGAGGGAGCCGCTCAGGAAGGTGACCAGGTCCGAGCAGATCCCGGCCCTGGCCGGGAGCATCGCCGTCGAGGTGCGCCCCTCGCGGGTGAACACGGCCGGGCTCGCGGTGGGATCTGTCGGCTGCCCGGTCGCGGCCGGATCGGCCGAGATGTCCTGGGTGAAGAGGGCGATGACCGCATTGGGGTAGACGAGGTCGAGCGCGTCGTTGGCCCAGTCACGCTCCCCCATGAGCTCGCGAGCCGCCTCGGCAGCAGGTGTCTCCGCCGCGCTGATCCAAGCGGCGAGGACGACCGAGAGGGGTGCGACGTCCGAGGGCGTGAGGCTGCCTCCGGAGCTGTCTGCTCCGCTGCCCGACGCGCTCGCGGGACTGGTGCCCGTCAACGCGTCGAGGTCGCGACCGAGGTAGCCCCGCCCGGCATTGAGCTCACGTGCCATCGTCTCGACCTGCCACCCCGTCAACGACATCCGACCGGCCGTGTCGGGCTCCACGACGGGTACGGCGTCCGCTGCGTCGTCGTACGTCGAGATCCCCGCCTGCGCGAGCAGTGCGATGAGCTGGTCGCGGTCGATGGTGTCGCCGAGGGTGGTCGCCGTCTGCGGCGCCCCGTCCGGCCTCGGTGGGTCGTCTCCCGTGCACGACGTCAGGCCCGCCGCGATGGCGAGTGTCAGCAGGAGCGCGACGATCCGAGTGAGGGCAGGCGACCGCCAGGCAGGGAGCATGGCGTCATGCTGTCGACCGGCGCCGCTCCCGGGTAGTAGTGATCCGGGCTATTCGGCGGACGTGACGCGTGTCAACAGGTGCGGTTTGGTCACCAACCGCAGGTCCAGCCGCCCCAGACATGCGGTTGGTGACCAATCCGCAGGCCCAGAGCCGCCGATCAGCGACGAGCGGTGATGTAGCAGGCGACGGCGGTGGCGGCGGCGACGTTGAGGGAGTCGATGCCCTCGCGCATGGGGATGACGGCGCGCCGGTCGGCGGACTCCTCCCAGCGTTGGGAGAGGCCGTGTCCCTCCGAGCCGAGGACAAGGGCCACCCGGTCGAGACCGGCGACGGCCTCCTCGATCGCGACGGCGTCGTCGGCGAGGGTGAGGGCGACGGTCGTGAAGCCGGCCGCACTCAGGTCGGACAGCCCGTTGGCCCAGTCCGGGAGGCGGGTCCAGGGCATCGTGAACACCGCCCCCATGCCGACCTTGATCGAGCGACGGTAGAGCGGGTCGGCGCACCGCGGCGCCAGCAGCACCGCGTCGAAGCCCAGCGCCGCGCCGCTGCGGAAGATGGCCCCGACGTTGGTGTGGTCGACGATGTCCTCGAGCACGAGCACCGAGCGTGCCCCGGCCAGCACCGACTCGATGCTCGGCAGGGGGTGCCGCTCCAGCGAGGCGAGCGACCCGCGGTGCACGTGGAAGCCGGTCACCTCCTCCGCGAGCTTCTCCTCGAGGACGAAGCACGGCGCATCGGAGCGGTCCAGGACGTCGGCCAGTCCGTCGAGCCACCGCGGCGCCATGAGGAAGGACCGCGCGGTGAAGCCGGCCTCGACCGCACGGCGTACGACCTTCTCCCCCTCGGCCAGGAACAGGCCGTGCTCGGCCTCGAGGTTCTTGCGCAGCTGGACGTCGCGCAGGTCGCGGTAGTCGGCCAGCCGCGGGTCGTCGGTGTCGGTGATCTCGACGATCTGGGCCATCAGGCGAAGCGCTCGGGATGGGCCACGGCCACGACCTCGCCCACCACGATGATCGCGGGCGGCAGCACCTGCTGCGCGACCAGCTCGGCCTCGAGGGTGCCCAGGGTGGCGAGCACGGTGCGCTCCCCCGGCATGGTGCCGTCGCAGAGCACCGCGACGGGGGTCTGGGCCGAGCGGCCACCGGCGACCAGCGTCGCGGCGATGATCGGGGCGTTGTGCACGGCCATCATCAGCACCAGGGTCCCGCGCAGTGCCGAGACGGCGTCCCAGTTGGTCAGCGACTCCTCGTGGCCCGGGGGAAGGTGACCAGAGATGACGGTGAACTCGTGGGCGACGCCGCGGTGGGTGACGGGGATGCCGGCGACGGCGGGTACGGCGACGGGGCTGGTCAGTCCGGGGATGACGGTGACGGGCACCCCCGCCTCGCGACAGGCCAGCACCTCCTCGTAGCCCCGCCCGAAGACGAAGTTGTCGCCCCCCTTGAAGCGCACCACCCGCTTGCCCTCGAGGGCGCGCTCCACGATGACCCGGTTGATCTCCTCCTGCATGGCGGAGCGGCCGCGCGGCAGCTTGGCCACGTCGACCAGCTCCACGTCGGAGGGCAGCTCGCCGAGGAGCTCGCGCGGGGCCAGCCGGTCGGCGACGACGACGTCGGCCTCCATCAGGGCCTTGCGACCAGCCACCGAGATCAGGTCCGGGTCGCCGGGTCCGCCACCGACGAGCGTGACGCCCGCGGTGTGGCGTCGCTGGTCCTGGGCGAGGATCGTGCCGTCGCGCAGGCCGGTGAGGATCTCGTCGCGGACGGCCGCGGAACGGCGCGGCTCGCGGCTGCCCAGGACGGCGATGGTGAACCCGGCGGCGCGACCGACGGCGGGCGTCCACGCGGTGGCCTCCTGCGCGTCGTCGGCGCGGACGCAGAAGATGCGACGTGACTCGGCGGCGGCCGAGACGCGCTCATTGACCTCGGTGACGTCGGTGGCCGCCACGACGTACCAGGTGTCCTCGAGGTCCGCGTCCTCGAAGCCACGCTCGTGCCACGTCACCTCCCCGGCCCCGACCAGTCCCTCGATGGCGGGGGTGACGCTGGGCGAGACCACGTGGACGTCGGCACCCGCCGCCAGGAGTTGCGGGATGCGGCGCTGGGCGACGTGTCCCCCACCGGCGACCACGACGCGACGTCCCGTCAGTCGCAGGCCGGCCGGGTAGGTCGCGATGTCGTCCACCCGACCATTCTCACGCGTGACGCCCCGGCGTCCTTTTGTGGGGGTCCGACGCGGACTACGTTGAGGGTCATGACTCTCGACCGGCCCGTGAGCCCCGACCCCTACGACCTCCTCCCCGCCGTCCCGGCCTTCACCGTCACCAGCGCAGACGTCAGCGACGGTCAGCCGCTCAAGGCCGACCAGGTCGCCGACGCCGGCAACACCTCGCCCCAGCTGTCCTGGGAGGGAGCCCCCGAGGGGACCAAGAGCTACACCGTCACCTGCTTCGACCCTGACGCCCCCACCCCCAGCGTCTGGCACTGGGTGCTCGTCGACGTGCCCGCCGACGTGACCTCGCTCGACACGGGCGCGGCCGCCGGCGACCTGCCCGGCAACTCCTTCCACTGCCGCAACGACGGCGGCGAGAAGGGCTTCATGGGGGCTGCGCCGCCCCAGGGCGACCAGGTGCACCGCTACTTCTTCGTCGTCCACGCCGTCCAGGAGGAGACGCTGGGCGTCGACTCCGACGCCTCACCGGCCGTGGTGTCGTTCAACCTGGCCTTCAAGACCGCCGGCCGCGCGATCCTGCACGGCACCTACCAGCACTGATTGCTCGCCCGAACGCGACGTACGACGGCCCGAGGGCCTGCGGATTGGTCACCAACCGCAGGCCCTGGGGCCGAGCCGGCTCCTGCGGATTGGTCACCAACCGCAACACCCGAGAAGGCGCGGTGGGTGACCGATCCGCCGCTGTGCACCGTGACTAGGCGCGCGGGCGGGCCACGACGACGACGTTGCTGAGGTAGTCCGAGCCGTTCCAGTCCTCGCAGGTCACGACCACCAGCCGGCCGGGGACGTCCTGCGCGAAGATCGTCGCGGCCTGGCGCGCGAGCCTGCCCTTGCCGTAGATGCGGACCGAGGTCACGACGTAGGCCAGGTCGGCTGCGTCCGATCTCCGGGTCGCGACCGTGATCGGGTCGCGG
>NZ_CALRWD010000118.1:0-8814 GCF_943371775.1 Nocardioides psychrotolerans | reverse complement strand
TCGAGGTCACCCCGGAGCAGGCCGACGAGTTCGTCTGCCAGTCGTGCTTCCTCGTGCAGCACACCTCGCGGCGCTCCAAGCCCGGCTCGATGATCTGCAACGACTGCGACTGACGCTCGGCGCTCCTGCGGGAGCACAATGACCGGGTGAGCTCGACGTCCCCCGACCCGCTGTCCGTGCCGGGGCCCGACCTCGACCTCGACGCGCTGCGCGCGTCGGTGCGGGAGCGGTGGGGCCTCGACGGCGACCTCACCGCCCTCCACGGTGAGCGCGACTGCAACTTCCGGCTCGACTCCGGGTCGACGCGGCACCTGCTCAAGGTGCACAACCCGGCCGACCCCGAGGCCGTGCTCGACCTCCAGCGCTCGGCGCTGGACCACATGCGGGCGGTGGCTCCGGAGCTGCCGGTGCCCGGCGTCGTACGCACGCTCGACGGACGCCCCTGGGTGCCGCTGACCGGGCGGGACGGGCGGGTCTCGCTCGCCTGGGTGCACACCTGGCTGGCGGGCCGGCACCCCGAGCCGGCGGAGCTCGACGACGCGCGGCTGCGCGAGTGGGGGCGCACGAGCGCCCGGCTCGGGCGCGGGCTGCGCGGCTTCGCCCACCCGGCCGCGACCCAGCCGCTCGTCTGGGACATCAAGCGGCTGCCGCAGCTGCGGTCCTGGCTCCCCGCGGTCGCGCCCGACCGGCGGGCCGCGATCGAGGCGGTGCTCGACCGCTTCGACGAGCGGGTCGCGCCGGTGCTCCCCCGCCTGCGCGCACAGGTGGTGCACAACGACCTGGCGCCGACCAACGTCCTGGTCGACGACGACCTGGCGCTGACCGGCATCACCGACTTCGGCGACATGACCCACACCGCGCTCGTCTGCGACCTCGCCGTCACGGTGGCCGACCTGGTCAGCGGTCGCGCCGACGGGCTCGACGCTGCGTGGGAGATCGTCGCGGGCTATGACGCCGTCACCCCGCTCGAGGCCGACGAGCGCGCGCTGGTGGCCGACCTGATGGCCGGTCGCTGTGCCGCCGCGGTCCTCATCACCGCCTGGCGCACCCGCGAGCAGGGGGCGGCGCCGGAGATCGACGACGAGGCCTACGCCCTGCTCGAGACCCTGCTCAGCGCCGGGACGGACGACCTCGTCGTACGCCGTCGGGCCGGACGCTCCACGGCGGCCCTGACGGCGGCTCGGGCGAGCGCTTTCGGCGAGCAGGAGCTCAGCTATGACCAGCCGCTGCACCTCGTGCGCGGCGACGGCGTCGTGCTCGAGGCCGCGGACGGCCGGCGCTACCTCGACGCCTACAACAACGTGCCCGTCCTCGGTCACTCCCACCCGGCCGTGGCGTCGGCGGTGGGCGCGCAGCTGGCGACGCTCAACACCAACAGCCGCTACCTCCAGGACGCGCCGGTCGAGCTCGCCGAGCGGCTGCTGGCCACCCTGCCCGACCGCTTCGACCGGGTGCTGCTGGTCAACTCCGGCAGCGAGGCCAACGACCTCGCCTGGCGGATCGCCCGGCACGCCACCGGGGCGTCGGGCGGCATCGCCACCGCGTGGGCCTACCACGGGGTCACCGAGGCGACCTATCCCTTCTCCCCCGAGAGCTGGCACGGCGCGCCCGCGCCCGACCACATGCGGCTGGTGCCGCCGCCCCTCGCGGGAGACCTCGACATCGACGGGGCGATCAGCAGCCTGAGCGCGTCGGGCCACGGCGTCGCGGCGATGCTGGTCGACGGCGTCTTCACCAGCGACGGCGTGCACGGACCCGCCCACGCGTGGACCCGGGCCGCGGCGGAGGCGGTGCACCGGGCCGGGGGGCTCTACGTCGCCGACGAGGTCCAGGCCGGCCACGGCCGCACGGGGCAACACCTGTGGAGCTTCGTCGCCGGCGACGTCCCGGCCGACCTGGTCACCCTCGGCAAGCCGATGGGCAACGGCTATCCGGTCGCCGCGGTGGTCGGCCCGGCCGCGCTGGTCGACCCGTTCGTGCGGGGCACCGATTACTTCAGCACCTTCGGCGGCAGCACCGCCGCGTGCGCCGCGGCGCTCGCGGTCCTGCGCACCATCGAGGACGAGGGCCTCGTGGACAACGCGGGCCGCGTCGGCGCCAGGCTGCTCGACGCCCTGCGTCAGGTCGCCACCCAGCGCGACGACATCGCCGCCGTGCGCGGCTGGGGGCTGGCCCTTGCCGTCGACGTCGTCGACCCCGCCACCGGGCAGCCGAGCGCCGACCGGGCCGGCCGGATCGTGGAGGCGATGCGCGAGAGCGGCGTGCTCATCGGCCGCACCGGCCGCGACCGCGCCTCGCTCAAGATCCGCCCGCCGCTGGTCTTCGCCGACGAGCACGTCGACCGGCTGGCCTCGGCCATGACAGGTGTCATGCCCAGGTCGTGACAACTCCCCCGCGCTCAGCCGCGCCCGGCGGCGGAGGGTGGAGCCATGACCACACCAGCACTGCGGGCCACGGGCCTGACGAAGGTCTTCCGCGGCGAGGGCGGCGAGACCGTCACCGCGGTCGACGGCATCGACCTGACCATCGGCTCGGGCGAGATCGTCGCCTTCCTCGGCCCCAACGGCGCCGGGAAGACCACCACCGTCGACATGTTCCTCGGGCTCACCTCGCCGACCAGCGGGACGATCGAGGTCTATGGCGAGTCGCCGCACCGCGCGGTCGTGGACGGCCGGGTCTCGGCCGTCATGCAGACCGGCGGTCTGTTGCCCGACTTCACCGTGCGCGAGACGATCCGCGCGATCGCCGCCCTGCACGGCCGGCCCGAGCGGGTCGACGTCGTCATCGAGCGGACCGGGTTGGGGCCGCTCGCCGGCCGGCTGGTGAAGGCCTGCTCGGGTGGTGAGCAGCAGCGCCTGAAGTTTGCCCTTGCGCTCGTGCCCGACCCCGACCTGGTGATCCTCGACGAGCCGACGACCGGCATGGACGTCGGCGCTCGTCAGCAGTTCTGGGACACGATGCGCGCCGATGCCGCCGACGGTCGCACGATCGTCTTCGCGACCCACTACCTCGCCGAGGCCGATGCGTTCGCCGACCGCACCGTGCTGATGGCACGCGGCCGGATCCGGGCCGACGGCCCGACCGCGGAGGTGCGGGCGGCGTACGGCAGCCAGACCATGACGCTGCGCCCACCCGCCCACGCCGTCGGCGTCCACGGCATCGACGACGCCTGGCTGGCCGACGTGCGCCGGGCGCTCGCGCCCCTCGGCATCACCGACCTCGAGGTCTCCAGCGCCAGCCTCGAGGCCGCATTCCTGGCACTGACCGGCGAGGAGGCCACCCGATGAGCACCATCTCGATCCCCGACACCCAGGCGACTGCGACCCCACGTCGACCGGCCGCCCGCCCCCTGGCCGTCTCCTACGCCGGCCTCGACCTGAAGCGCCAGCTGCGCGACAAGGTCGGCATGTTCTTCATCGTCGCGCTGCCGGCGTTCCTCTTCTTCGTCTTCGGGATGGGCGACGACGAGTCCTACGGCAGCGCCAACGTCGCGATGTACGTGATGGTCTCCATGGCGGCGTACGGCGCCGTCACGGCCACCACGACCGTCGCCGGCGCCGCGGCCACCGAGCAGACGATGGGGTGGGGGAGGCAGCTCGCGCTGACGCCCCTGTCTTCGCTGGCCTTCGTGGCGATCAAGACCGCTGTGGCAATGGCGGTCGCGGCCGTGCCGATCGCGCTGATCTATGCGATCGGCGCGGCCACGGGCTCGTCGGGCAACGCCGTCGACTGGCTGGCCAGCGCCGGCATCGCGTGGCTCGGCTCCGCGTTGTTCGCCGTCTACGGCCTCGCGATCTGCCTGGTCTTCAAGGGCGAGAACGCCGCCAGCATCGCCTCGGGGCTGATCGTGATCCTGAGCTTCCTCGGCAACGTCTTCACGCCCATGGACGGGCTGATGCTGGAGATCGGTCGCTTCACGCCGCTCTACGGCTATGCCGGCCTGGCCCGCTATCCCATCTCGGAGGGCTACCTGCCGATGGGCGCCGGGCACGACCCGGTGTGGCTGCTGCTCGCTAACGTGTGCGCGTGGACGGTGATCTTCGCGGCGCTGGCGGTGTGGGGGCTGCGCCGACGCCGGGAGCGGGTGTGACCCGCTCGCCCTGGGAGCAGTGGGGCTGGGTCGTCGCTGCGCTGTGGCTGGTCTTCCTGACCTACCCCGTGCTCGAGACCCTGCAGACCGACACCTCGTCGCCGATCAAGGTCCTGGTCCTGGCGCTGATCGCGGCCTTTGCGGTGATCTACCTGCTCGGCTGGAGCCTCTGGAGCGAGCACGCGCTGGTGATCTGGGTCGTGATGATCCTGCTCATCGCAGCGACGATGCCGGTGATCGGCATCGAGGCCATCGGGCTCACGCCCTACCTCGGCGCGTTCTCCGCGCTGATGGTGCCGGCGCCCTGGTGGAAGGGCACCACCGTCATCAGCGCCCTGCTGCCGTTGCTGTCCCTCATCGGCGGCGACTTCCCGGCGTTCTTCTTCCTGATGGTGTGGCCGATCATCGGCTTCTGCACGGCGATGCGGGTGTTCATCGGGCTCGACGCCCGGTCGGAGGAGGCGCGGTCGGAGCTGGCGCTGGTGGCTGAGCGCGACCGGGTCGCCCGCGACGTGCACGACGTGCTCGGGCACTCCCTCACGGTGCTCTCGATCAAGGCCGAGCTCGCGGCCCGGCTCATCGACGTCGATCCCGCCCGGGCCCGCACCGAGCTCGAGTCGATCCAGGAGACGGCACGGCAGGCGCTCGCCGAGGTCCGCTCGACCGTCGGTGGCCTGCGGGCCGCCAACCTCGAGGCCGAGCTGGCCGCCGCGCGGCGCGTGCTCGCCGACGTCGACATCGAGACCCACCAGGTCGGCACGCTCGCCGACACCGACCCGCGGCACCGCACCCTGCTGGCGTGGGTGCTGCGCGAGTCGGTCACCAACGTGGTGCGGCATGCCGGGGCGTCGACGGTCTCGATCGAGCTGTCCGCCTCCGGGCTGGTCGTGGCCGACGACGGGGCCGGCTTCTCGTCCGGGTCTGGGGGACCTGACGGCAACGGGCTGCGCGGGATGCGCGAGCGGGTGACGGCTGCTGGCGGCACGCTACAACTGTCGGGCTCCCCCGGGACCCGGGTCGAGGTGCTGCTGCCGTGATCCGCGTGCTGCTCGCCGACGACCAGGCGCTCGTGCGGGGTGCGCTCGCGGCCCTGCTCGACCTCGAGACCGACCTCGATGTGGTCGCGCAGGTCGGCCGCGGCGACGAGGTGCTGGACGCTGCCCGCTCCTCGCAGGCCGAGGTCTGCCTGCTCGACATCGAGATGCCCGGGCTCACCGGCCTCGAGGTGGCCGAGCAGCTGCGCACCGAGCTGCCCCAGGTGAGGACGCTGATCGTGACGACCTTCGGGCGTCCGGGCTACGTGCGCCGCGCGCTCGACGCCGGCGCCGCCGGCTTCCTGATCAAGGACACGCCCGCCCGCGAGCTGGCCGACGCCGTACGACGGGTGCACGCCGGACTGCGCGTCGTCGACCCGAGCCTGGCGATGGAATCGCTGATGGCCGGCCCCTCGCCGCTGACTGCCCGGGAGGCGGAGATCCTGCTGCTCGCGATCGACGGGTCACCCGTCGCCGTCATCGCCGCCCGCGCCCACCTCTCCCTCGGCACCGTGCGCAACCACCTCTCGGCGGCGATCGGCAAGACCGGAGCGTCGACGCGGGCCGAGGCGGCGCGGGTCGCGCAGACCAACGGGTGGATCTGACGTCGCTCGATGACTTCAGGGCCTGGCGCTGGTCTGATGTCTCGACGAGAAGATCCCGCGTGAGGAGCAGCAGTGACGCAGATGGTCAGGGTCCACAACTTCATGGTGTCGAGCGACGGCTTCGGCGCCGGTGAGGGCCAGAGCCTCGAGACGCCCTTCGGCCACGCCGATCCGGGCGTGCTCTTCCAGTGGGCGGTGACGACGGCCAGCTGGCCCAACCGGGCTGCACCTGGGGGCAGTCGCGGGCTGGAGGACTACCTCGTGCGCGACTTCCACCGCAACATCGGCGCCGAGATCATGGGGCGCAACAAGTTCTCCCCGCTGCGGGGTCCGTGGGCCGACGAGGAGTGGAAGGGCTGGTGGGGCGACGAGCCGCCGTTCCACACCCCGGTCTTCGTGATGACCCACCACGAGCGGCCGTCGTACTCGCTCTCGGACACGACCTTCCACTTCGTCGACGACTCCCCCGCCGCGGTGCTGGAGCAGGCGCTGGCGGCGGCCGACGGCAAGGACGTGCGGCTCGGCGGCGGCGCCGACACGATCCGACAGTTCCTCGACGCCGGGCTCATCGACACGCTCCACGTGGCCGTCGGGCCGGACCCGCTGGGGGCCGGCTCGAAGCTCTGGGACTCCCCCGACGACCTGCTCGACCGCTATCACCGCGACGTCGTGCCCGGCTCGCACGGCGTGGTGCACCACCTCTTCTGGCGCGACTGAGACGTGGGGGAAGACCGTGAGCAAGGTCGTCGCCAGCATCACCACGTCCGTCGACGGCTTCGTGACCGGCCCCGACGACGGGCCCTCGCGGGGGCTGGGGCGAGGCGGTGAGCGGCTGCACCAGTGGGTGATGGGTGGGCCGTGGACCTACGAGCACCGGCCCGGGCTGCCGATGCACGAGGTAGACCAGGAGTTCTACGACGCGCTCGCCGCCCGGATCGGCTCCGGCGTCGTCGGGCGCGGGATGCATGACGCCGCGGGCGGCTGGGGCGGGACCAACCCGTTTCCCGGGCTGCTCTTCGTGCTGACGCACCGCACCGAGGACCAGCCGGCACCTGACTGCGGCTTCCGGTTCGTGACCGGTCTCGACGAGGCGCTGGCCGGGGCGAGGGAGGCGGCGGGCGGCGCCGATGTCTCAATCGGCGGGGGTGCCGACGTGATCCGGCAGGCGCTCGCGGCCGGCCGCGTCGACGAGCTGGTCATCTCGACGGCGCCGGTGGTCCTGGGTCGTGGCAAGCGGCTCTTCGACGGGCTGGAGCTCGACGTGGACCTCGAGGTGCTCAAGGTCCACAGCTCCCCGCTTGCCACGCACGTGCGGTATGCGGTGGGTCCGGTCTGATCGTCTTGCTTGCCTCATTTGTCGTTTATCGATAGCTTTCTCTTGTTGGTCGACGAGGAGGACGCATGAGCAGCGTGACGATCCAGGCCCTGCGGGGGGTGCTGGCGTTGGCCCTGGCGGGGTCGATCTGCGTGCAGGTGGTGATGGTGCCCCTGGTCTGGCGCGACATGGACGGAGCCGACCCGGAGGTGCTCGACCTGCGGGCGCCCGTGCTGCTGATCGTGCTCCTGGGGATCCTCACCACCCAGGTCGTGTTGGTCTGCCTGTGGCGGCTAGTGACGATGGTCCGCCGCGGCACGGTCTTCTCGGACGCGGCGTTCCGCTTCGTCGACATCATGATCGGCGCGGTCGCCTCGGCCTCGGTGCTGGCGTTCGCCCTCGGGGTTGTGCTCGCCCCCGGCGAGGCCGTCGCGCCCGGCGTCGTGCTCCTCCTCGGCGGTGCCGCCACCGTCATCGCCGGGATCGCCCTGGTCGTCGTCGTCATGCGCTCCCTGCTGCAGCAGGCCGTGGCGCGTGAGGTCGAGGCCAGCGACCTGCGCGCCGAGCTCGAGCAGGTGATCTGAGGTGCCGATCATCGTCGACGTCGACGTCATGCTGGCCCGGCGCAAGATGCCGGTCGGCGTGCTGGCCGAGCGCGTCGGCATCACCGGCGCCAACCTCGCCGTCCTGAAGAACGGTCGCGCCAAGGCGGTCCGCTTCTCCACGCTTGCCGCGATCTGCGAGGTGCTCGAGTGCCAGCCCGGGGACGTGCTGCGCTACGAGCCCGAGGTGGGGGCTGAGGTCGGAGCCGAGCCCGGGGTCGGCGCTTCTCTGGGCCGATACTGACGCGGTGGGCCAGCGCAACTACCTCGTCGAGGGCGTCTCCGGGACCGGCAAGACCTCGGTGTGCGACGAGCTCGGCCGACGCGGCTTCCAGGCGATCCACGGGGATCTTGACCTGGCCTACCAGGGCGACCCGGTGACCGGCCGACCGCTCGCCACCGCCGTGCACGAGCACCACCTCTGGGACGTGGCTCGGGTGCGAGAGCTGGCGGCCGACCAGCGTGAGCCCGCCACCTTCTTCTGCGGAGGCTCGCGCAACTTCGCGACGTTCATCGACCTCTTCGACGAGGTCTTCGTCCTCGACGTGGATCTCGAGACGTTGCACCGGCGGCTGGACCAACGCCTTCACGGCGAGTGGGGCTCGCAACCGTCCGAGCGCGACCTGATCGTCCGACTCCACCAGACCCAGGAGGACGTCCCGGCCATGGCGGTGGTGATCGACGCGACCCGCTCACTCACAGTGGTCGTCGACGAGATCCTTCGTCGCGCGGGGCTGTCGAACGATGACTCCGGGTGACCTGCCCGGTCTGAGCTGAGCAAGACCACCTCGACCCCAGGAGCCCGTGCCGTGCGAGACGTCGCCCTCTACACCCTGATCTCGCTCGACAGCGTCGCCGAGGAGCCCGGCGACTGAGAAGGTCGCTCAGGGGCCGGTGAGGTGTTTGGTGCCGTGGGGGGTCACGAGGTGGGTTTGGCCGTGGGGTTCTCGCCAGAGGAAGGTGCCGGGGGTGAGTTGTTGGTAGGTCCAGCCGGCGTGGGTCTTGAGCTGGTGGTGATGTCGGCAGAGCGGTGCGAGGTTGCATTCGCAGGTGATCCCGGACGTTGCGTGGGCGATGAGGTGGTCGAGGTCGCATCTGCGTGAGGGTTTCGAGCAGTGGGGGAAGACGCAGGTGGGGTTGCGGAGGCGGACCTTCTCGGCGGTGGTGA
>NZ_CALRWD010000117.1:0-9117 GCF_943371775.1 Nocardioides psychrotolerans | reverse complement strand
GGGGCCCCTCGAGTGAGATCAGGAGACGCGGACGTTCTCAGCCTGGGGACCCTTGGGGCCCTGGGCGAGGTCGAACTCGACCTTCTGGTTCTCGTCGAGCGACTTGTAACCGCTGGTCTGGATGGCGGAGAAGTGGACGAAGACGTCCTCGCCGCCGTCAGCCTGCGCGATGAAGCCGAAACCCTTTTCGGCGTTGAACCACTTGACGGTGCCCTGAGCCATGATCGTTTCCCTTGTTCGTGTGCCGCAGGCAGTGTGCCTACGTGCTGCTGAAGACATCCATCTGTGCTGATGTCCAGCGAACCGAAAACCAGGAGTACGAGATACAGGCCGCGCATCGTGTGCGGCCAGGACGGCTTGCAGAGTCGTCCCTTCAACAGGGACAACGATAGAGCATGAGTGGCTGGATCGGGGTTTCGGCGTCGTTCACCGCGTGGTGGCGTCGTCGATGCACATGATGTTGCCCTCGCTGTCGGTGAACCAGGCGGCGTGACCCAGGCCCTCGATCATGGCCACGTCACCCTCCCAGGCGACGCCCGGGATGTCGTAGTGCTCGAACTCCAGGCCGCGCTCCCGCAGCGCCGTCACCTCGGCGGACACGTCGGCCACCTGCCACTTCGCGACCGTGTGACCGGACGTGCCGGCGAACTCCGTCTCGTAGAGGCAGAAGCTCGCGCCGCCACCCATCTCGTAGGTCAGACCACCCGGGCCCTCGTGGGCCGGCTCGAGGCCGAGCACCTCGGCATAGAAGCGTCGGGCACGACCCAGGTCGGACGCCGGGACGTTGGCGACGACCACGCTCTCCTTCAACATCGGAACTCCTCTCGTCAGGAAGTGCCGAGCCGCTTCCCCGCCAACCTAGACCCGCGCCCGCCGTCCCGACACCCCCCGACGAGGAACCCGACGACGAACGTCGCGGCGCCCCCCGCGGCGCGGCTTTGACTTCGAGTACTTGAAGTTCCTAGCGTCGTCGTCGTGACCTCGCAGACCACCGCCCGCAGCTACACGATCAGGGAGGCAGCCGCCCTGACGGGGCTGCCGGCCAGCACGCTGCGCTACTACGAGTCGATCGGCGTCATCGCGCCGGTCGCGCGCGGAGCGAGCAGCGGTCACCGGGTCTACGACGAGGCAGACCTGGACCAGCTGATGTGGGTGGCGTGCCTGGCAGCAACGGGCATGTCCGTGAGCGACATGCGGGCCTACGTCGCCAACGGCGCACGGGGGGCCGCTGCGGCGGACGAGCAGATCACCCTCCTCGAGGGGCAGGAGCGCCAGCTGGCCGAGGAGGCCAGGCAGGTCGTGCTCCGACAGCGCTACGTCCGCATCAAGATCGACTACTGGCACGCCGTGCGCGTGGGCGACCACGCCCGCGCCGAGCAGCTGTCAGCCCAGGCCCGTCGGCTCGCCGACGAGCTCCGGGACTCCACGAAGAAATGACCCCGACCCGAAGGAGCGCACCCATGCGCGTCAACGCCTACGCAGCACCCGCCGCCGGCGAGCCGCTGGCCCCCACGACGATCGAGCGCCGCGACGTCGGCGCCAACGACGTCCTCATCGAGATCCAGTACGCCGGGATCTGCCACTCCGACATCCACACCGTCAACGGCGACTGGGGCCCCCAGCCCTTCCCCGTCGTTCCCGGCCACGAGATCGTCGGCGTCGTCAGCGAGGTCGGCTCCGCCGTCACCCAGCACCAGGTCGGCTCCCGCGTCGGCGTCGGCTGCATGGTCAACTCGTGCGGCACCTGCACCAACTGCCGCAACGGCAACGAGCAGTACTGCGACGACGGCATGGTCGGGACCTACGCCGCCACCGACCGCGACGGCACCACCACCCAGGGCGGCTACTCCACCCACGTGGTCGTCGACGCCGACTACGTCCTCACGGTCCCGGAGAGCCTCGACCCCGCGGCCGCCGCGCCGCTGCTGTGCGCCGGCATCACGACGTACGCCCCGCTGCGCCACTGGGGCGCCGGGCCCGGCACGAAGGTCGCCGTCGTGGGTCTCGGTGGCCTCGGCCACATGGCTGTCCGGATCGCCAGCGCCCTCGGCGCCGAGGTGACCGTGCTGTCGCAGTCGTTGAAGAAGCAGGAGGACGGCCTGCGCCTCGGTGCGCAGGACTACTTCGCCACCTCCGACCCGGAGACCTTCGAGCAGCTCGCCGGACGCTTCGACCTGATCATCAACACCGTCAGCGCCAGCATCGACCTCAACGCCTACCTCGGCCTGCTCGCCGTCGACGGCACGCTGGTCAACGTCGGCGCCCCGGCCGACGCGCTCAGCGTGCACGCGATGTCCCTGATCAGCCGTCGCCGGTCCTTCGCCGGCTCCATGATCGGCGGCATCGCGCAGACCCAGGAGATGCTCGACTTCTGCGCCGAGCACGGCATCGGCGCCGAGGTCGAGGTCATCGCCGCCGACCAGGTCAACGAGGCCTACGAGCGCGTGCTGGCCTCCGACGTGCGCTACCGCTTCGTGATCGACACCAGCACCCTGGGCTGAGCCCCAGCCGCGGCAGCGACGCGACAGGCCTAGGGTGGAACGGTCTCGGAAGGACTTCTATGACCTACCGCATCGCACTGGCACCATCACTGGCCCCGTCACTGGCCACGTCGCTGGCCACCGCGCTCGCTGCCGCGACGCTCGTCCTGGTCCCCGCACCCTCAGCGAGCGCCCAGGCCGGCGCCCACCCCGACGCCCGAGCCGACGCCCGGGCGTCGCTCCCGACCAAGCGCCTCGTCAACGACCGCGGCGACCGTGACACCCAGGTCGTCGACGCGACCCGGATGATCGTGCGCTCCGCGCCCGAGAAGGGCCGCCGCGCGACCGTCTCCGTCGCGGTCACGGACGGCCTCGCCGCCGGGAGCCAGGTCGTCTTCCACATCAACACCGACACCGACGCCACCCCCGAGATCGCCTACTTCGGGGCCGTGAGCTCGGAGTTCCGCGGCTACCGGATGAGGAGCTGGACCAGGACCGGGGCGGAGCTGCCGCTGACCTGCGGGCGTCTCGGCGCCGCGATCGACGGCACCCAGACCCGGCTCGCCTTCAACCCGTTGTGCATCAACCGGGGCGTGCGGTCGTTCGGCGTCTCGTTCCACCTCGTGGCCGCCAGCGGCGAGGCGACGCAGGACGACTGGCTGCCCGCTCCCCGGGTCTTCTCCGGCCGCGTCAAGGCCTTCGCAGCCTGAGCCGGAGCCACGCTCCCTGACCGGAGGGGTGACACGTCATCTTGCCCGGTCCGGGGGCGCTTCGTCATACTTGTGTGCGTGGTTCCACCTCCTGTGGGTGTCGCCGTGATCAGCACCCAGGAGCTCATTCGTGGTGGCGTCACCGCGCTGCTCTCCCGACACGATGACCAGGTGTTCGTCAGCCCGACCGTCCGGTACGGCATGGACGTCGTCATCTATGACGTCATCGGCCTGGCCGCCGGCGACAGCTCCGAGCTCGAGAGGCTCGTGACCTCGAGCAAGGGCGTCGTCGCCCTCGGACGCGACCTCCGTCCCGACCTCGGGACTCGGGCGATCGCGCGTGGCGCGGCCGTCTGCATCTCGATGAGCGCCACCGTCGAGGAGCTCATCGCGGCCGTCCAGGCGGTGCACCACGGGCGGGCGGCCTACGCCTCCCCCGCGACCGCGTGGCTGGGGCAGGACGCCGGGCTCTCGGTGCGTGAGGCCGACGTGATCGGGCTGATCGCCCAGGGCCACAGCAACAAGGAGATCGCCGAGCGGCTCTACCTGAGCATCAACTCCGTCAAGACCTACATCCGCACCGGCTACCGCAAGCTCGGGCTGACCCGGCGCAGCCAGGCGGTCGCCTGGGCCATGCGCAGCGGTGCGCCCTTCGAGGACCTCGCCGCCGAGGCGTGAAGAAACCATGGATTCCGATGACCACGGTTGAGCAGTTCGTCTAGGATCTGCTCGTTGGATCGGACGGGTCGGGTGACCATCGGGCTACTCGCACTCTTCGTCGCAGACGACCGCGACCGCCGCTCCGCCTAATTCCAGTAGGCGGGCCGGCGGTCATCGTCTTTCCGGAGCCTGTCCCGCCTCCTGATGGTTCAAACCTCAAGCACCGGAAAAAGTCCGGCACCCCCGTCGACCTACGCTCGGGCCATGACCCGCCACCGCTTCGCCTTCGCCGCCGCCTATCGCGCGCCGGCGCTGCTCTTCGCCATCACGCCCCGCACGGCGTGGGTCGACCTCGACGACGAGCACCTGGCCGTGCGCTACGGACCCTGGTCGCTGCGCACCCCCCTGAGCAACGTGACCGGCGTGGAGCGCACCGGTGGCTTCGGCTGGCTGAAGACGGCCGGGCCACCCCACCTGTCCTTCAGCGACCACGGCATCAGCTTCACCACCAACGGCGACGACGCGGCCTGCATCAGCTTCGCGACGCGGGTCGCCGGCATCGACCCGACCAGGATCATCAAGCACCCCGGGGCCACCCTGACGCTGCAGGACGTGCCCGGCTTCATCGCCGAGCTCGAGGGTCACCTGCCGGGATGAAGCGCCCGTCCGCCGCGGCGGGATAGAACTGAGGGTGTCGGCGGTCCTGGCGGCCGGGCTCACGCAGCCCTATCGGGAGGGACTGCACTCACGGGACCGCCGGCACTTGCAGTGACCAGGCGCCTAGTCACAAATGACTATTTTTGCTCGGTTGGCCGAGAAAGCCTTTAACCAGAGGTCCCGCCCCCGTATTCTTCACCTACCGAACCGCTGGTGACCCGAGACTCCAGCGGTTCGGTCTATTTCCGGGCAACTCGTCGGCGCGCGGCGCGCAGACTTGAGATACCCCGGTGGCTATGTCACTCTCGACCCAGGCCTCGTGGACCTATCCCCCCAGGATCACGAGTCCCAGCCAGGCCGTGGTCCGCAAGGATCACGGCCTGGCGTCTTTCAGGTCCTCCCACCCGGGGCCTCAGGCCGGCGCGAGCAGCGCGGCGGGCACCCACTCCTCGACCAGCAACCAGCCGTCGGGGCGCAGGCGGGCGGCGTAGACGACGCGGCCCTCCCAGCCCGTGGCCCCCTGGCGCCACTCGACCAGCAGTCCGGGTCGTTTCTCACCGTGCCGATCGACGGCATCGGCGACCCAGCAGTGCCGCGCAGGACAGCTCTGACCCGTGAGTGGAGCGGGCAGCGAGGGGGATGCCGGACCCTGCTGGCCGGCACGCACGCGCTCCGACAGCGGGATGCCGCTCCCCTGCTTGCTCCACCCGCCCGCCATGCTCCGATCGTCTCACATGATCGAACAGGTGTTCGAAGCCTGCCTAGTCCTCGTCGGTCGCGAAGTCCTCGTTGTGGGTGCCAGGGCGCGGCGCCCACGGCAGCTCCTTGGCGGGGCGTACGACGATCAGCCGGTCGCCGCGCGCCAGCTGGGTCACCACCGGGTCGAAGTAGCGGTAGACCTTCTCGTCGCGCACGACCGAGATGACCTGGTCGGGCAGCGACTGGGGCTGTTTGCCCACCTCGCCGACCAGCAGGTCGCGCTCGGCGACCTCGAGGCCCTCGCCGTAGGTCAGCAGGTCCTCCATCACCGAGCCGAGGGTCGGCGAGAGCGAGGAGAGACCGAGGAGACGTCCGACGGCGTCGGAGGAGGTGATGACGGAGTTGGCGCCCGACTGCCGCATCAGCGGGGCGTTCTCCTGCTCCTTCACCGCCGCGACGATCCAGGCGTCGGGGTTGAGCTGGCGCACCGTGAGGGCAGCCAGGACGTTGGAGTCGTCACGGTTGGTGGTGATGATGATCTGGTCGGCCTCCCCCACGCCCGCGCGGCGCAGGACCTCACGCCGGGTCGCGTCGCCGGAGACGACCGCGAGGCCGTCGGCGTGCGCGTCGGCGAGCGCGACGGAGCTGGGGTCGACGATGACGACCTCCTCACGGTCGAGGCCGTTGTTGACCAGCGTCTCGACGGCGCTGCGCCCCTTGGTGCCGTAGCCGATGACGACGACGTGGTGGCCCATCTTCTTCCTCCAACGAGAGACCCGGAGCATGTCCCGGCCCTGCGACGCCAGCACCTCGAGGGTGGTGCCGATCAGCAGGACGAGGAAGGCGATGCGGGCGGGGGTGATGACGAACGCGTTGATGAGGCGCGCCTGGTCGGTGTACGGCGCGATGTCGCCGTAGCCGGTCGTGCTGAGCGTGACGGTCGTGTAGTAGATCGAGTCGGTGAAGCTCACCACGTTGTCGGGGTCGTTGCCGTCGACGTAGCCGCCGCGGTCGAAGTAGACCAGCAGCACGGTGCCGACGAGGATCGCCAGCGCAGCGAGCAGCCGACGCCCCAGCTCCCACCACGGCGAGCGGACGACGTCGGGGAGAGCGATCTTGCCGCGGAAGGCACTGCCGCCCTGGTCGCTCGTCATGTCCTGCACGCGCCGAATCTAGTGGACGCTCCCGCACGTGCCGATCAGGCCCGGTCCTTGCCGATGCGGTGGCGCAGCCGGCTCATCAGCTCCACCCGTGCGCTGGCGGTCGTCTTCTGCGGGAAGACGGTGTCGAAGGCGGCGTTGACGGCGGCGCCGATGAGCACGGCGAGCGCCAGGATGTAGAGCCAGAGCAGCACGGCGATCGGCGCGGCGAGCGGGCCGTAGATGGACTTGGAGTCGGCGGCGGTGACGGTGAGGATCCAGCGCAGCACGTAGGAGCCGAGGATCCAGGCGACCAGCGAGAACGTCGCGCCCGGGAGGTTGAAGCTCCAGTTGGTGCGCACCGGCACGGACACGTGGTAGAGCGTCGCGAGGAAGCAGATGCACAGCACTACGACGATCGGCCAGTAGAAGTTGAGGACGAAGTCGAAGCGTGCCGGCAGGGCCTTGTCGACGAGCTGGGGACCGGCCACGACCAGCGGGATCGAGATCGCGCCGGTGATCATCGCCATGATGTAGAGCACGAAGGACAGCGCGCGGGTCTTGATGATCCCGCGGTGCCCCCCGAGGCCGTGCATGATCGTGATGGTGTCGACGAAGACGTTGAGCGCCCGCGAGCCCGACCAGAGCGCCAGGATGAAACCGAGCGAGATCACGTCGAAGCGTCCGCCCTCCAGCACGTCGTCGATGGTCTTGACGATCACCTGGTTGACCGCGCTCTCGGTGAGGAACGACGCCGACAGGTCGATGACGGCCTGCCGCACCTCCTCCACCTGGGCGGCGGAGAAGCGGTCCGACACGTAGCCGATCGCGCCCGCGAGGGCGAAGATCAGGGGCGGCACGGAGAGCACGGCGAAGAACGCCGCCTCGGCCGCCAGGCCGGTCACGCGGTAGCGCATGCAGGCGCCGACCGTCGTCACGACCAGGCGCCAGAGGGTGTCGGCGAAGCGGCGACCCGCCGCCCACGTCCGATCGGACGCGGCGGTCCCCTGAGTCTCCGCCGTCATGGGCCCTACGGTAGACGCATGGCACCCTCGAACCCGCCAGCACAGGCCGCTGCCACGCAGGCTGCTCCCACGCGACGTGAGGTCCGCGTCACGACCAACCAGGCACCTCCGCTGGTGGGCCACGACATCGTGACCGCCGACCGCGCCCTCAGCGAGGCCGTGCTCCGCCACGGCTCCCCCGAGGTGCTCGACGACATCAGCGCGATCGGCCGGATGGCCGGCACGGCGGAGGCCAGGGAACACGGTCGGTTGGCCAACGCCCACCATCCCGAGCTCACGGCGTACGACCGCTATGGGAACCGGATCGACGAGGTCGCCTTCCACCCCTCCTGGCACTGGCTGATGGAGCGGGCCGTGGGGCACGGGCTGGCGGCGACGCCGTGGGAGTCGGACTCCCCGCACGCCCACGTGCGGCGTGCGGCCGGCTTCATGGCCTGGTCGCACACCGAGCCGGGGCACGGGTGCCCGATCTCGATGACGTACGCCGCCGTGCCGGCGTTGCGTGCGGACGACGCGATCGCCCGGGAGTGGACGCCGCTGCTGGCCTCGACGACCTACGACCCGGGCCTGCGGCCGGTCGCCGAGAAGCGCGGGGCGCTGGTCGGCATGGGGATGACCGAGAAGCAGGGCGGCTCCGACGTGCGTGCCAACGTGACGGTGGCGCGGCCGACGTCGGTGGAGGGTGAATACACCCTGCACGGGCACAAGTGGTTCACCTCCGCGCCGATGAACGACATGTTCCTGGTGCTGGCGCAGACGGTGGGTGGCGTCACGTGCTTCGTGCTGCCGCGGGTGCTGCCCGACGGGACCCGCAACACCCTCGACGTCGTACGGCTCAAGGACAAGCTCGGCAACCGCTCCAACGCGTCGTCGGAGCTGGAGTTCGACGGCACGCTCGCCTTCCGCCTCGGCGACGAGGGCCGCGGCGTGCGCACGATCATCGAGATGGTCGCCGCGACCCGCCTCGACTGCGTGCTCGGCTCGGCGTCGCTGATGCGCCGCGCGGTCTCCGAGGCGTCGTGGCACGTCGCGCACCGCTCAGCCTTCGGCTCGCTGCTCGCCGACAAGCCGCTCATGCAGAACGTGATCGTCGACCTGGCCGTGGAGTCGGAGGCCGCCACGGCGCTGGCGATGCGGCTCGCGGCCGCCGTCGACGGCGTCGACCAGGCGCACGAGGCTGCGCTGCGTCGGATCGCGCTGCCGCTCGCGAAGTTCTGGGTCTGCAAGCGCACGCCGATGCACGTGGCGGAGGCGCTGGAGTGCCTGGGCGGCAACGGCTACGTCGAGGAGTCGGTGATGCCGCTGCTCTATCGCGAGGCGCCGCTCAACTCCGTGTGGGAGGGCTCGGGCAACGTCAACGCACTCGACGTGCTGCGCGCGCTGGGGCGCGAGCCCGAGGTGCTCGACGCGTGGATCACCGAGGTCGGCCTGGCCCGCGGCAACGACGCCCGCCTCGACAAGGCGATCGACGACACCCTGGCGCTGCTCGGCGACACCGCGTCGCTCGAGGTCTCCGCGCGGCGGCTCGCCTCGCGGATGGCGCTGTGCCTGCAAGGCTCGCTGCTGGTCCGCTTCGCCCCGCCCGAGGTGGCCGACATCTTCTGCGCCTCGCGCCTGGGCACGTCGTACGACGGGGTCTTCGGCACCCTCGACGGCGGCGACCTGCGTGCGGTCGTGGAGCGCACGACGCCGGTGGTCTGACCAGCGGCCGGAAAGTGCGGGACGTTTTCGACCTTCCTGGCTCCAG
>NZ_CALRWD010000116.1:0-9618 GCF_943371775.1 Nocardioides psychrotolerans | reverse complement strand
AAGGTGATCTGCTCGCCGATCGGCTCCAAGGTGCGGTGGGTCATCACCCAGGCCGGGACGTCGTAGCCCCAGGCCTCGCCGGTCTCGGCCTGGTGGTCGGCGATCCACTGGTAGGTGGTGGCCCCCATGACCAGCGCACCGATGCCGGTGATGAAGTCGGCATAGCCCATCGGTCCGTCAGCGTCGACGTCCTGGGTCAGCAGCCAGTCGAGCGAGTCGCGCTCGTCGGCGATGAAGCCGTCGAGGCTCGTGGCGGTGTAGTAGACGGTGCGGGTCATCGCGCTCCTCCTGCTCCGGCGGCCCGTGCGCGGTCGCGCAGCCACTCGATGGGATCCCCGTGGTCGACCTCGAGCCCGCCGGCCCGCATCAGCAGCCGCGCGAGCTGACGCCGGTGCGCGGAGAAGGTCAGGACGTGGGCCACGACGCTGCTGAGCACGAAGCTCTCCGGCGGGTCGCACAGGGCGTCGACCAGCCGGTCGTCCCAGGCGCCTCGCCGGTCGATGTCGCGGACCGCCGCCCACCACCGTGCGCCGGCGACCTCGTGACGCGCCAGCAGCCCGGCCACGCCGTCGTCCCCGCGCGGGGGCAGGTCCTCCCCCTCGATCGAGGCGACCCACACCTCCTTGGTCCACACCAGCCGCTCCAGGACCGCAGCGACCGAGCCCTCCTGGCCGTCCCAGGCCAGCACGGTCGTGCCCGGCAGGTGCTCGTGGCGGTAGGCGGCCTCGTCGAGCTGCTTCGCCTGCTCCAGCAGGGCTCTCGTGTCGTCCAGGTCGTGCTGGAGGAGCTGGTCGGTGAGGGGGTTCATGGGCTGCTCGCTGGTGTGGACCCACAGCGACGTGGGTGGGTGGAAGTGGATGCCGTTGGGGGCCGGGAGCCAGGTGGCCGACCGCTCGCGCTCCCGGCCCGTGGAGATCGCGCTGGGCGGGTGGCCGTAGGCCCGGGCGAACGCCCTGCTGAACCCCTCGACCGACTCGTAGCCCGCGTCGAACGCGGCCTGCGTGACCGTCCTGCCGCAGCGCAGCTGCCAGGCCGCCCGCTCCAGCAGCACCCGCCGCTTCATCGCGACCGGCGGCTCGCCGGCGGCACGGCTCAGCTGCCGCGTGAAGTGGTGCGCCGACACGTGGGCGCCGTCGGCCATCTCGCCGAGCGTGCGGTGCTCGTCGTCGAGGACCGCGTCGAGGAGCTCGCGCAACCGGTCCCGTCCGTCCATGGACCCATCCTGGCCCGGGCCGCCCCCGTCGCGCCCGACCGTTCTTGCTCAGTCCTCGCGCGTCGCGCTGACGGCCGCCACCGCGGCCAGCGCCCGCTCGGCCCGGTCGGGGGCGTCGAAGGGCACCCAGACGATGCGCGGGTCCTTCTTGAACCACGCGTCCTGGCGCCGGGAGAACTGTCGGGTCGCGATGACCGTGCGCTCGCGGGCCTGGTCCAGGCTCAGGTCGCCGGCGAGGTGGGCGCGCACCTCGCGGTAGCCGATCGCCCGGCTCGCGGTCACCCCCTCGGCCAGCCCCTCGTCGAGCAGCCGCACGACCTCGGCGACGAAGCCGGCGTCGAACATCTCGGCCACCCGCTGCTCGATCCGCACGTCGAGGCTGGGTCGGTCGATCTCGAGGCCGAGCTGGAGCGTGTGCGGGTCGGCGTAGGTGAGCTCGGGCAGCGAGGAGGCATAGGGCTCGCCCGTGATCTCGATGACCTCGAGGGCGCGCACGACGCGTCGACCGTTCTCCCGCTCGATCTTGGCGGCGGCGACGGGGTCGATCGCGGCCAGTCGCTCGTGGAGCTCGAAGGACCCGACCGCCGCCAGCTCGGCCTCCCAGCGCGCTCGGACCTGGGGGTCGGTCGCCTGGAACTCGAAGCGGTCGAGGATCGCCCGCGTGTAGAGCGCGCTGCCGCCGACGAGCACCGGCGTGGTCCCACCGTCGCGCAGCCGGGCGGTCAGGTCACGTGCCTGCTCCTGGAAGTGGGCGACCGTGAGCGGCTCTCGGACCGTGAGCAGGTCGAGCAGGTGGTGGGTGATGCCGCGGCGCTCGGCGAGCGGCACCTTCGCCGTACCGATGTCCATGCCGGTGTAGACCTGCATCGCGTCGGTGTTGACGATCTCCCCGCCCAGGGCCTCCGCGACGTCGAGCGAGAGACCGGTCTTGCCGGACGCCGTGGCGCCGACGAGCGCGACGATCGGCGGTGTGGGCATGTGGCTAGTGTGGCAAGCACGATCCCCGACCGAGACGGAGGAGCCATGGGCTTCCTGGACGACGCGAAGAAGAAGCTGACCAAGGCGGTCGACCAGCACGGCGACAAGATCGCTTCTGGCATCGACAAGGCCGCTGCTGCTGCCGACAAGAAGACCGGCGGCAAGCACTCCGACAAGATCGCCAAGGCCACCACCAAGGCCAAGGACGGGCTGGACAAGCTCGACAAGAAGAACGACGACCTGACGTGAGCGAGACCCCCACCACCGACGACGACCTCACCGGCGAGCCCTTCGAGAAGCCCCCGGGCGAGCACCCCAGTGAGCTGCCCGACGCCGACGACGCCACGGACCCCTCGGGCACGCAGCGCGAGAACGCCGAGACGTCCGAGGACCAGCCGTCCCAGTGAGCGACGCCGGCACCGGGGCGCACGAAGGCCGCTTCGTGGTCGTCCCGGCCTCCTACGTCTACCTGCTCCGCGACGGTGTCTCCGGGCCCGAGGTGCTGCTCCAGCTGCGCCAGGGCGTCGACTACATGGACGGCCACTGGGCCGCCGCCGCGGCGGGCCACGTGGAGCGCGGCGAGACGGCCTTCGACGCAGCGCGACGCGAGGCGCTCGAGGAGATCGCTGTCGACGACCTGGCGCTGGAGTTCGTGACGACGATGCACCGCACGATGCACGCCGACCCGATCGACGAGCGGGTCGACTTCTTCTTCACCGCCCGCACCTGGAGCGGTGAGCCGCGCGTCGTCGAGCCCGAGAAGTGCGCCGAGCTGCGCTGGTGCGCCTTCGACGCGCTGCCGGAGCCGGTCGTGCCGCACGAGCGCTTCGTGTTGGACTCGCTGCGCACGGGTACCACCACTGCCTACACCACCTTCGGCTTCTAGGAGCACGCATGTCCGAGCACGAGTCCGACACCGAGTCCACCGAGGGGTCCGAGCTGGGCCCCAAGCCCGACGCGCAGATCGAGCCCGGCGAGCCCAACCCGGGCGGCGTCGACGCGACGCCCAACAGCGACGGCGTCGACGGCGAGACAGCCGAGGGCGACCCGCTGGCCCGCGACCTCGACCCGGACGACAACCCGGCCGTCGAGGACGTGCTGCCCGAGGAGGTCAGGCAGACCGAGGACACCTCCACCGAGGCCACCGAGTCCTCGGGCGACAGCGACAACACCGGCGCGGCCGACGAGGCCGACCGGGAGAACCCGGCATGAGCGGCACCGGCGACGACCACGACATCACCGAGTCCGACCAGGACACCGCCGGCGACATGGGCGTCAGCAGCGAGCGCGAGGGCCCCACCGGCCCCGGCCAGCACGGCACCACCGGCACCCGCGACACCAGCCCGGCTCCTCCTGGCGCTCCGGGCGCCGGCGCCGCCGAGGTCCCGCCGGAGCAGTCGGCGGACAGCACGGAGCCCGACGTCCACCCCGACCCCCCGATCCCGCCGGTCAGCGGCTGGTCCAGCTCGGACCCGCGCTCGGACTGACGCAGACGCCCGGCTGCGTCAGGGCTTCGCGGACGTAGGCCGCCTCGAACATGACGTCCTCCCAGGCAAACCGCAGCACCAGCCACCCGTGGACGACGAGAGCGTTGTAGCGCCGTGCGTCACGCTTGAGGTCGGCCCGCAGGTCCTCGTCGACGAGGTCCGGCCGCCCCAGGAACTCGGCCGGGCCGTAGATCGGCACCTGCGGGCGTACGGCCAACCCTGGAACATCCGCCGCGATGTCGCGCAGCACCGACTCGAACGGGTTGGCGGCCAGATGAGTGGCGGCACCGGCCAGACGACGCGCCTGCAGCACCCCGGGACCACGCGCCTGCTCGGCCAGGCGCACGAGCGTCCGGTGCGAGAAGCCGCCGCGCAGCGCCGAGTCGGCCACCGAGAGGGCCGCCCCTGTGTCCGGCAGGCGCAAGCAGTCGAGCAGCGTGCGCTCCCGCGAGGTCACCCCGTCGACCACGTCATCAACCGTCAGGTTGGCCCGGTGGAGCGTGAGTCCGGCTCGGTGGGCGGCGGTGACCTTCCTGTTTCGCGGGAGGGTCACGTTCGGCAACGTCGGTGGCAGCTTGACCGACCACCCCCAGTGCAACGCAGCGCTCTCGTGGGACACGGCGCCGCTCACCCGGTGCGCAGCGGTCCGGGCCGCATCGGCCTCCGGCACCGCGTAGCGACCTCGCGCCGGCGCCACGATCTCCCCCGAGGCCAGCGCCGTGTCGACCTCGAGCCTCGAGGTCACCTCGATGAGCGCGGCACGCGTGGCGACACCACCGAGCTGCACCAGCGCTTCACGGACGGACACCCGCCCAGCATCAACCGCTCAGGTGAGGAGCGCATCCGCTCCTCCACAGGCCTCAGCGACAGGCGGGCGCGTCGGGCAGAGGAGCGGGGACGCCGATCGTCGGCATCCCGAGCGTCACGCCGGAGCCGGCGGGGGCGTCCTGGCGGGCCTCCCACGCGTCTCCCGAGCGCGTGCGACGCACCGTCGCCACGCTGTCGGCGACCAGGTGGTGCGGCGCGGCGTAGGTGATCTCGACGGTGACCCGGTCGCCGGGGCGGACCGGCTCCGCGGGCGCCGCGAAGTGCACGAGGCGGTTGTCGGGGCCGCGGCCGGAGAGGCGCAGGGTGGCGGCGTCCTTGCGACCCTCGCCCTCGGAGACCATCAGCTCGACCTGGCGACCGACCAGCTGCTGGCTCTCGGCCCACGCGACCTCGTTGACGACGGCCACCAGGCGCTCGTAGCGGTCGCGCACCACGTCGGGAGGGACCTGGTCCTCGAGCGTGGCGGCGGGGGTGCCGGGGCGCTTGGAGTACTGGAAGGTGAAGGCCCCCGCGAAGCGGGCCTCGCGCACGACGTCGAGCGTCGCCTGGAGGTCCTCCTCGGTCTCCCCGGGGAAGCCCACGATGATGTCGGTGGTGATCGCCGCGTCGGGCATCGCGGCTCGCACCCGCTCGATGATGCCGAGGTACTTCGACGACCGGTAGGACCGGCGCATCGCCTTCAGGACGCGGTCGGAGCCCGACTGCAGCGGCATGTGCAGCGACGGCATCACGTTGGGCGTCTCGGCCATCGCCTCGATGACGTCGTCGGTGAACTCCGCGGGGTGCGGGGAGGTGAAGCGCACCCGCTCGAGCCCGTCGATCGACCCGCAGGAGCGCAGCAGCTTGGAGAAGGCCTGCCGGTCGCCGAACTCCACGCCGTAGGCGTTGACGTTCTGCCCCAGCAGGGTGATCTCGGAGACGCCGTCGGCGACCAGCGCCTCGATCTCGGCGAGGATGTCGCCCGGCCGGCGGTCCTTCTCCTTGCCGCGCAGCGCGGGCACGATGCAGAACGTGCAGGTGTTGTTGCAGCCGACCGAGATCGACACCCAGGCCGCGTAGGCCGAGTCGCGCTTGGTGGGCAGCGTCGAGGGGAAGACGTCGAGCGACTCCAGGATCTCGACCTGGGCCTCCTGCTGCACCCGCGCGCGCTCGAGCAGCACCGGCAGCGAGCCGATGTTGTGGGTGCCGAAGACGACGTCGACGTAGGGCGCCTTGGCCGTGATCGTCGCGCGGTCCTTCTGCGCCAGGCAGCCACCGACCGCGATCTGCAGGTCGGGGTTGGCGGCCTTGATCGGCGCCAGGTGCGACAGGTTGCCGTAGAGCTTGTTGTCGGCGTTCTCCCGGACCGCACAGGTGTTGAAGACCACCACGTCCGCCTGCACGTCGGCCGCCGCCGGCACGTAGCCCGCGGTCTCCAGGAGCCCGGTGAGCCGCTCGGAGTCGTGGACGTTCATCTGGCACCCGTAGGTCTTGACCTCGTAGGTGCGCGGAGGACTCTCGAGGGCGGTCTCAGGCGTGGCAGTCATGGCCGTCCCAGGGTACGGCGAGCGCCGCTGCGGGCCCGAATCCCGTCACCGCCCGCTGGCTACGCTGCAGGTCATGCGCCTGCTGCTGAACAGTGACGACCTGGCCCGGCTCTCGAAGGAGAACGAGGCCGACGAGGGGGTCGGCGACATCGACCTGGCGCGGGCCTATCCCTGGCCGGCCGAGGGCCCGTGGACGCGCGTCACGATGCTCCGCGCGCTCGACGGTGGCGTGGCCGGGCCCGACGGGCGCAGCCGCTCCATCTCCTCCGACATCGACCGCGAGGTCCTGGGCGAGGTGCGCCGGCTGGCCGACGCGATCGTCGTCGGCGCCACGACGGTGCGCCAGGAGCCCTACGGCCCGCTGAAGGCGGACCCCGACGCTGCCGACGAGCGCAAGGCGCTCGGGCTGAGCGAGGCGCCCGTGATGGTGATCGTCAGCGGCAGCCTGGACCTGCCGTGGTCGGAGGACATGTTCGGCCAGTCCTTCCACACCCCGATCGTCGCGACGACCGAGGCCGCGCCCGACGAGGCCAAGGACGAGGCCCGCAAGCACGCGGAGCTGCTGGTCCTGCCCGGCGACGACCTCAGGGCCGCCGACCTGGTGGCCGCGCTGCACGAGCGCGGGCTGAGGCGGCTCGTGTGCGAAGGCGGCCCCGGCCTGCTGACGGCGTTCGCCGCCGACGACGTCATCGACGAGGTCGACCTGACGGTCGCCCCCGTGATGCCCACGACCGTCATCGAGTCCTCCCCCGGCGACCTCGAGGCGGTGCCCGGCTTCTCGCTGGCCGGCCTGCTGCTGCACGACTCCTTCCTCTTCGCCCGCTACACCCGCGACCGCGAGCATGACCTGGCCGCCTCGGACGGGGACGCGTCGTGATCAGCCTCGCCGCGCTCGCCGAGATGGCCGAGGCGCACCGCGACACCCTCGACCTCCCGGTCGCGCCGGTCGTGCTGGGCGAGCGGGTCATCGACAGCGACACCACGCCCGTGGTCATGGCCACGCTCAACCTGTCGCGCGACTCGACCTACCGCGACTCGATCGCGACCAGCACCGAGTCGGCGATCCGGCGCGGACGGATCTTCGCGGCGCAAGGTGCCGACATGGTGGACATCGGAGCGGAGTCGACCAACGCCACCGCCACCCGCGTCGAGCGCCAGGGGCAGATCGACACGCTCGTCCCGGTCATCAAGGCGCTCACCGACAGCGACGTCGTCGTGTCGGCCGAGACCTACCACCCCGACGTCGCGGAGGCCTGCCTCAAGGCCGGCGCGAAGGTCCTCAACTTCACCGGCGCCGAGCACCAGGAGGAGTTCTTCGACCTCGCGGTCGCCTACGACGCCACGGTGATCCTCTGCTCGGTGCTGGGCTCCAACGTGCGCGACGTCGCCGACGTCGAGCGGGAGGCCGACCCCTTCCCCGGCTTCGTCGACCACTTCACCGACCGCGTCGCGCAGGCCCGCTCCCAGGGCCTGGAGCGGATCATCATCGACCCCGGCCTGGGCTTCTTCTACGGCAACCTGACCGTGCCGTCGGTGCGTGTCGACTTCCAGACCCGGGTGATCCTCCAGACCTTCCGGCTTCGCGAGCTGGGCCTGCCGGTCTGCCACGCGCTCCCCCACGCGTTCGACCTCTTCCAGGAGCAGTTCCGCGAGGCCGAGCCGATGTTCGCCGTCCTCGCCAAGCTCGGCGGCACCGGGGTCTTCCGCACCCACGAGGTCCCGCAGGTGCGCGCCGTCCTCGACGCGCTGCAGTTCCTCCAGGTGCGCTGAGAGGCCCCGTCGTACGACGAGCGGGCAGGTCACGGCTCGGCATCACCCGAGTCGCCACATAGCCCATAGGGACTATCTACGGCTAGTGTCACCGGCCATGACCATGGTGGAGGGCGAGTCACGCCCAGCGGAGACCGGTGAGCCCCTCGTGGTGCTCGAGGGCGTCAACAAGTGGTTCGGCAAGCTCCACGTCCTCCAGGACATCAACCTGACGATCAAGCGCGGCGAGGTCGTCGTCGTCATCGGCCCGTCCGGCTCGGGCAAGTCGACGCTGTGCCGGGCGATCAACCGGCTCGAGACCATCGACGAGGGCTCGATCACGCTCGACGGCCAGCCGCTGCCCCAGGAGGGCAAGGCGCTGGCCAACCTGCGCGCCGAGGTCGGCATGGTCTTCCAGAGCTTCAACCTCTTCGCCCACAAGTCGATCCTCGAGAACGTCACGCTAGGCCCGATCAAGGTCCGCAAGAAGTCGAAGGCCGACGCCGAGAAGCGCGGCAACGAGCTCCTGGAGCGGGTCGGCATCGGCCACCAGGCCGAGAAGTACCCCGCGCAGCTCTCCGGCGGCCAGCAGCAGCGCGTCGCCATCGCCCGCGCCCTGGCGATGGAGCCCAAGGTGATGCTCTTCGACGAGCCGACCTCCGCGCTGGACCCCGAGATGATCAAGGAGGTCCTCGACGTCATGGTCGACCTCGCCGAGCGCGGGATGACCATGGTCGTCGTGACCCACGAGATGGGCTTCGCCCGCACCGCCGCCGACCGGGTGCTCTTCATGGCCGACGGCCAGGTCGTCGAGGAGAACACCCCCGAAGAGTTCTTCACCAACCCCCAGAGCGATCGGGCCAAGGACTTCCTCGGCAAGATCCTCAAGCACTAAGGAGATGCAGATGCGACACATGAGGATCAAGGCCGCCGTGGCCGCTCTCGGGCTGAGCCTCAGCCTGGCCGCCTGCGGCGACGCCGGCAGCGACGCCGAGGGCGTCGACGTCGAGGCCGCTGACGTCAGCGCTGACGACTTCGAGGCCGGCTCCGCGATGGCCGAGATCGCCGAGGCTGGCGAGATCACCGTCGGCGTGAAGTACGACCAGCCCGGGCTGGGCTTCCAGGACGCCTCGTCCGACATCCCCACCGGCTTCGACGTCGAGATCGCCAAGCTCATCGTGGCCGCGCTCGGCATCGACCCCGAGTCGGACTCCGTGACGTGGGAGGAGACCATCTCCGACAACCGCGAGCCCTACCTCGAGGAGGGGCGCGTCGACCTGGTCCTCGCGTCGTACTCGATCACCGACGAGCGTCGCCAGATCGTCGGCCAGACCGGCCCCTACTTCATCACCGGCCAGCAGATCCTCGTCGCCGCCGACAGCGACATCACCGGCATCGAGGACCTCGAGGGCGAGACGGTCTGCTCCGTGACCGGCTCCACCTCGCTCGAGAACGTCGAGGCCGCCGGCGCCGTGGGCGCCCCCGCCGACACCTACTCGCAGTGCGCCGAGGACGTCCTCAACGGCACCGTCGAGGCGATGTCGACCGACGGCTCGATCCTGCTGGGCCTCGCGGCGCAGAACGAGGGCGAGCTCAAGGTCGTCGGCGAGGAGTTCTCCGAGGAGCGCATCGGCGTCGGCTACAGCCTCGAGAGCCCCGAGATGTGCGAGTTCATCAACGGAGTCCTCGAGGACTCCTTCGAGAGCGGCGCCTGGGCGGAGGCCTTCGAGGCCACGCTCGGTGGCGACGGCGTCGAGACGCCGGAGCCGCCGGCTCTCGACGAGTGCCCCGCAGCCTGACCTGACCACGGCGTCGGGACGGCCGCTCACGCGGTCGT
>NZ_CALRWD010000115.1:0-10070 GCF_943371775.1 Nocardioides psychrotolerans | reverse complement strand
CCTGGAGGGGTGGGTGAGCGTCGGGCGGCGCATCCAGCGCCGTGAGCACTGCGCGCAGGTCGCGAGGGTCTGCTGAGCGGCGGGTCAGTGAGCGCGCGGCGACGGAGACGGTGGTCTGGCCCTCGCGTGAGGCGACGCGCACCCAGAGTTGGCGGCGTCCGACGGTCAGCGAGATGGTCAGGCCGATCAGGAGCATGAGGCCGGCCAGCAGTGAGATCTCCTTGCCGGGGTCATAGGCGACCTGGAAGTTGGCGAACTGCGCGACGCCGTCGAAGGTCAGGCTGCCGCCGTCCGGAAGCCGCATGGTGTCCCCGACGCGCATGGTCTGGGTCAGCGGTGCGCCCGAGGTGGCGCGGTAGGGCGTGAGGGAGTCGGTGTCGAGGAGGAAGACCGACTCCGGTGCCCCGTCGTCCAGCCCGAGGTCGCCGGAGTAGGCGCTGAGGCTCAGTTGCGGGTTGAGCGTGTCGGGGAAGCCCGAGTAAGCGCCGCCTTGCGGCCCTGCGACGGCGGTAGGCAGGAAGACCCCCTCGAACGCGAGGCCCTGTGGCTGGGCGTCTGGGGCCTTGATGACGCCGTCGGAGGCGAAGGAGCCGTCGGTCGGCAGGAAGATCGTGGGTCCCTCGAAGACCGTGCTGCCAGTGCTGTCCTTGACTGTCACGCTCGGGGCGTAGCCGTGGCCGGTCAGGAAGAACTTGGTCTCGTCGACGTCGAGCGGCTCGTTGGGACGCACCGACACCGTGCGAGGCTCGTCCGCCCCGGCGACGTAGGTGACCCGCGCGTCGAAGTCGCGGGGCTCGCCACGCTTGGGACCGACCAGTGCGTACTCCGCGTCGAAGGAGTCCAGGGTGATCGCGACGTCCTCCAGGTTCTCGATGTCGGTCCAGACCGCGGGGGTGAACGCGTCGTACTGCGAGACCACGTTGGTGAACGTCGTGCCCTCGACCAGCGCGACACGTCCCTCGAACCCCAGGAGGCGTCCCACACCCACGCCCAGCAGCAGGACCAAGAGCGAGAGGTGGAACATCAGGTTGCCGACCTCGCGGACGTAACCACGCTCGGCCCGCACCTGGTCCTGGTCCGAGGTGATGCGGTGACGGCGCCTGCGCAGGGTGGTCTCGGCTTTCGCCAGGACCTCGGCGGCGGGGACTGGCGTGGTCCAGGAGGCGTGCCACTCCTCGCGGTCCAGGTGACGAGGTGCACGAGCGGGTTCGGCTCGGACCGAACGCCACAGAGCCGCACATCGGGGGAGGACGCATCCCGTCATGGAGACCAAGAGCAATAGGTAGATGGCGGCGAACCAAGACGACGCGTAGACGTCGAAAAGGTCGAGTCGGTCGAGCCACGGCGCGAGCGTGGGGTGCTCGAGGAAGAACCGATCCACGGTCGCTGGGTTGCTCGCGACGTTGCGCTGGGGAAGCAGCGACCCAGGGATTGCTGCGACCGCGAGCAACGCCAGCAGGACGACCGCGGTGCGCATCGAGGTGAGGTTGCGCCACAGCCAACGCCCCCACCCCTGGGGCGTCCTGGGGGTCGTAGGTGTAGCAGGAGGTCTGATGACCTGGGTCGTCACGACATGGCCTCCGGGTCGTAGTGCTCTGGCGCAGCGCCGACGAACGGACCCGTCACGGGAGGTTCGGAGCCACGTTCATCGGCGCTGCTCCGGACAATCTACTACTAGCGGTAGTAGTAGATGTTCTCGGACCTGCAACTACTACTTGACCTAGTTGACTCCTCAGGTTCGCCGCGGTGGCGGCGATAGGAAGGACCTCCGGGCACGCGAGGTGGCTGAGACGACAGGGACTGACATGACAAAAGTTCAAGGCGGTGATGAGCCGAGAGGATCCGGAAGGAAGAAGAAGCTGCTGAGCGGCATCGTGCTGGCCGTCGTGGTTGCCGCGGCTGCGTACTGGTTCGTCCTGCGCCCGACTTCCGAGCTGCCTCCAGAGCCAGGCGAGGCGCTGGTGCTCGAGTCAATCCAGGTCAACCTGGCACAGGGGCACTACCTCCGGGTCGCGGTGGTGCTCCAACTCTCCACTGAGGTCTCTGAGGAGGTCGACGGCAGCAAGGCCCTGGATGCCACGATCGAGCTCTACTCAGGTCGGCCCGTCGCGCAGATGCTGGACAAGGCGAGGCGGGCTGAGCTCAAGGCGGAGCTCGGTGCACGGGTTGCGGAGCTGTACCCCGATGAGGTGCTGGGGATCTACTTCGCAGAGTTCGTCACCCAGTAACGAAACTTCGGTGCTTGCGACCGAGGAAGTGCCCCTTCCACGAATCTGTGAGGGGCACTCTGGGGTCGTCATCAAGGTCGTCCTCATCACTCGACATGTACCGAGCGGGTCACGGCTGCCTCCACGCCGCATCGTCACGAGACGTCTCTCGCAAGCGTGAAGTTCGGGGGGTGCTGGAAGCAGGGGTGCGTTGTCGTGGTCTTGTCGGGAGTCCTACGTGCTTTTTGGTTCTGCGTCTGCAGCGCGAGGGCGGCCCGATCAGGCGCGTCGCATCGTGACCCAGGTGAATTGCTGGTCGGCGCCCCCTGGGGTGCGGTGCAGCCGTGTTTCGGCGTGGGTGAGGCTGAAGGCTGGCGCGAAGAGGTTTGCAAGGTCGTCGGCCGAGTGCTGGGCGGTCGGGAGGCCTGAGCAGGACGTGGGTCCGTCGGGCCCGAAGGTCGCAAGGACGAGGAGGCCACCAGGGAGAGGGCGTGCTCCGCACGTTGTACGTATGACGCTTGGTCGACCGGATCGGTGAGGAAGTGAAGGACTGCGCGGTCGTGCCAGGCGTCGTAGGTGCGCGACGGCTCCCACTGAAGGACGTCGCTGACGATGTAGGTAACCCGCTGCTCCGACGGCCCGAGCCGCCCGCGGGTTGCCGCGAGGGCCTCATGGGAAATGTCGAGCGCTGTGATGTCGTCGCGGCCGTCGGCGAGGAGCGCGTCAGGAAGCCGAGACGCGCCAGCGCCGATGTCGATCACCGAGCCGGGCTGCCCGCGAAGCCGCTCAACGGAATGGGCAGGGGTCTCCTCGAACCAAGAGACCGTGTGAAGGTCGCGTGAGGAAAAGACGTCGTCCCAATGGCTGGTCTGGATGCCCCCCTGGTCTGCAGCGCTCATGCCGCCTATCTTGCCGCGTCAGGTCGTGTCTTGCCCGACGCGCTCACCGTCAGCTGCGAGGGAGGTCGCATTGCCTCTCCCTGGAGTCGGTGGTCTGACCAGGGCTGGGGCCGCGGCCGAAGACGACTGCCGTTCGTCGCAGCTGCGAAGGACGGTCAGGAGTGGATCGGCGGCGCTAGAAGTACGTGTCATCGCCGCGACTTGGCCTGGGCTGCGACGAGCCGGAACGCCGGCAGCGATAGACGTGGAATGGTCCGCGTCGTCGCGCTGACCAAGTGGTCGAGAATCGGCGCCCGCGCAGTCTGGATTGTGCGAACGACCCCCCATAGTTCCTCGCGGTGCGTGACTCGAGGGTCTGCGCACCTACCCGCCGCGCTGTCTGGACCCCTACAGAACCCAATTGAGCTGCCGAATGCCCGGACGATCAGCGCCAAGATCGCCGGGCTTGCTTGGCGAGGCATTGGGCATTGCAGTCCGCCGCGCCTTCAGTCACCGGTATGCAGCCCCTATGACTGCGCGGGCCTTCGCAATCTTAATCCCGAAGCGATGCCGCTGCAGTGGCGACCTCGTCGCCGGCCGCCGCCTCCTGGGCCGCCGGCTTCGTGCCGCTGCAGAACCCGCGTCAGCAGGAGCGCTCAACTCTACTAAGTCCGCTGTTGGGCCATGCGTAGACATTCAGCGATTGGTCAGGCGCCTGGATTCTAATCAGGGGTGTTTGGTGATGCTGGACGATTTGCCTGACAAGCCGCACAATCGTGGTGGAGGCCAAGGCGGCGGTGGACGGATGACCGTCGTTGCTGGACGCGCGAAGTCGCTCACTTCATCGGGGAAGAGAGCCGCGGTCTCTCCGTAGCGGTCTCGGGTTATGACATTTTCCGCAACAGCACATGTGTCTTACCAGCTCATCGACGCGAAGCACTTTTGCTTTCGGTCGGATCGGGTTTCGTGTGATCGCCCGCGCCTATCTTGGCACTTAGGTGAACAAGACGAGAGGACACGGGATTTATGTCATTGAATGAGGCACGGACGCCGATCGCCGTTTCACGACTGCAGGAAGGCGGCTCAGCGCAGCCATACTCATCAGCCGCCGCGCAGTTACGACGACGCCGCCGACCATGGGTCTTGGCATTCTGCGCGGCTCTTGTGGCTGCCGGCGGCCTGGGGACCGCGTTCGCGTTCACCTCGGTCAACGACACCCAAGAGGTACTCGTCGTTAATAACGACGTCAAACGCGGCGAGACCATCGAGGCCGGCGACCTCGTCGTTGTGCAGGTCAGGGTGGACCCGGTGTTGACCCCGGTCCCTGGCGGCCAGAAGGCCGAGCTCGAGGGCAGCCGCGCCGCCGTCGACCTGTGGGCTGGCACCCTGCTCAGCGCGCAGGCAGTCACCGACAACCTGGTGCCGGGGGAGGGGGAGTCCCTGGTGGGCATCAGCCTTACTCCCGCCCAGATGCCGTCGGAGCCGCTCTACGGCGGCGACGTCGTGCGGATCGTCACCACGCCCGGAGATCAGGGCGAGGTCACCGACAGGGAGCCGGTAACGATCGAGGCCACCGTCGTTGGTGTTAACCGGGTCGAGGAGACGGGGGAGACCGTCGTCGACGTCGCGGTGCCCGAAAGCGAGGCGGCCGAACTGGCTGCCCGGGCTGCCACCGGACGGGTCGCACTCGTCCTGGACGCCCGGGAGCGCTGAGGCATGGCGGTGATCGTCCTTGCCTCCGCGAGCGGTTCGCCCGGCGTGTCCACCACGGCGCTCGGGCTAACGCTCAACTGGCCGCGTCCCGTACTCCTGGTCGACGCAGACCCGACCGGATCCTCCTCGGTCTTGGCCGGCTACTTCAAGGGCGCCCAGGAGCCGACCGGTGGCCTGATCAACCTCGCTCTCTCCTTGCGCGAGGGAACGCTGGCGGACGCACTGCCCCGGGAGACGCTGCTGTTGGACCCCGAGTCGCCGGCCGAGCGGTCTGCTTGGTTCCTACCCGGCATCCGGGCCCATGAGCAGGCCCCCAGCCTGCTGCCCCTGTGGGAACCGCTCACCGAGCAACTGCGCGCCCTCGACCGCAACGGCCAGGACGTCATCGTCGACGCCGGACGACTCGGCCTCGCCGGCTGGCCACAGCCGCTGATCGCTGCCTCCGACCTGACCCTGCTCGTCACCCGCAGTTCGCTGCCGGCACTGGCCGGTGCCACAAGTTGGGCCAAGACCCTGCGGGCACAGTTCGCCGCGGTCGGTGGGCTCTCTCGTCTCGGGTGCCTTCTCGTCGACGAGGAGCGCCGCTGGCCCTCGCTTCCCACCGGCGCCCGAGTGAGGCCCTACACCGCACGCCACATCGCCAAGGCCCTGCAGATCCCCGTGGTCGCCTCTGTGGACTGGGGGCCCGAGGTGGCCGAGGTCTACTCCCACGGCGCTCGCAAGCCTCGCAAGTTCGAGTCCTCCGGACTGCTGCGCGGCTACCGGGGCAGCACCGCGGTCATCCAGTCCATCCTCGGCGCCAACCAGGCAGCCCTCGCTCCCACGAACGGAGGCCACGCATGAGCACCAACGGACACCACCCGGAGACCGACGGCCGTGACCCGCTGCGCGCCGACGAGTGGCTCGAGGCCCGCCACGCCGCGAACCGCGAGCAGACCTCCCCGTTCGCCCGCGGCCGCAGCATCAAGGGCACCCCGCCGCCCCAGCCGCCGGTCGTCGAGGACCACGACCCGACCTCGCTGCCGATCTTCGCCTCCGCTTGGACCAGCGACAGCGAGGGGCAGCCGCCCGGCCGCGCCCGCTCGGAATTCAGCCTGCGCCCACTGGTGGTGCCCGCAGAGGAGCACCACAACATCCACGGCACGGATGGCGAAGTCGAGCTGGACTGGGAGCTGGTCGCGCAGTACCGCGCCGAGATCTCCTCGCGCCTGACCGCCCGACTCGACAAGGAAGGTGGCCGGGTCACCGAAGAGGACCGCGAGCAGATGGGCCTTGACGTCATCGAGGAGCTCATCAAGTCCGAGGCCGAGACGCTGGTCTCCACCGGCCGGCCCCCGTGGACGAAGGACCAGGAGAAGGCACTCAAGTCCGCCCTCCACGCCGCCCTGTTCGGACTCGGCCGCCTGCAGCCGCTGGTCGAGCGCGAGGACGTCGAGAACATCATCGTCATCGCCCGCGGCCCGGTCTGCTCGGTGTGGCTGGAGCTGGTCGACGGCACCCTTGTGGAGGCCGCCCCGATCGCCGACTCCGAGGACGAGCTGCGCGAGTTCCTCTCCGACCTCGGCGCACGGCAGAACCGGCCCTTCACCGAGGCCCGTCCGCACCTGGACCTCCGGCTGCCCGGGGGAGCGCGGCTCGCGGCCGGCTCCTGGGTGATGGCATGCACCTCGGTGGTGATCCGGCGCCACGGCATGCGCGAGGTGTCGATGGACGAGATGGTCTACGACCGCAAGGCGTGTAGCCCGGTCCTGGCCGACTTCGTCGCCGCCTGCGTGCGCGCCGGCAAAAGCATCGTCGTGTCCGGGATCCAAGGCTCTGGCAAGACCACGTGGGTCCGCGCCCTGGCTTCGTGCATCCCGCCTTGGGAGATGATCGGCACCTTCGAGACCGAGTTCGAGCTGCACCTGCACGAGCTGGTCGACCGGCACAAGATCGTCCACGCGTGGGAGCACCGCCCGGGATCCGGCGAGGTCGGCATCGACGGACGCCAGGCCGGTGAGTTCAGCCTCGAGGAGGCCATCCACCACTCCTTCCGGTTCAGCCTCGCCCGCCAGATCGTCGGCGAGGTCCGCGGCCCCGAGGTCTGGAACATGCTCAAGGCCATGGAGTCCGGCCCGGGCTCGATCAGCACCACCCACGCCCGCAGCGCCGAGCACACCATCGAGAAGCTCGTCTCCTGCGCCATGGAGAAGGGCCCCCAGGTAACCCGCGATCTGGCGATCAGCAAGCTCGCCGCCGCGATCGACATCGTGATGTACCTGCGCTCGGATGTCGTCGCTAATCCCGACGGCACCTTCCGCAAGCAGCGCTGGGTCGAGGAGGTCCTGGTCGTCCAGCCCAGCATCGACGCCGCAAGGGGATACGCCACCACCCCGATCTTCGCCCCTAACCAGCTCGGCCAGGCTGTCGCGACAGGCAAGCTCGACAACTTCCTCGCCCAGGAGCTGGCGAGGCATGGGCTCGACCTCGAGGCGTACAAGGCCGAGTCCCTGGGCAACCCGGGGGTGGCCACCTCATGAGCACCGTGTTCCTGCCCGCCGTCTTCGGCGCCTTTATCATCATCGGACTGATCGGGATGGTCTACTCAATGATCCCGGCACCGCCCAAGCCGCAGCGGCCCGCCCGGAGCGTCACCCCGTTCGGACGGCTGGGGAACTGGTTCGTCCGGCTTGACCGCCGCACCCGGATGCTGATGGTCGGCGGTGCCGTGGCCGGCCTGCTGGTCGCGCTGGTGACCGGCTGGGTGATCGCGATCGTGCTCGTCCCGGCCGGGATCATCGGTATCCCGCTGCTGCTCACGCCCCCGCCGGCGGCCGCGAGCATCGAGATGCTCGAGTCGCTCGAGGAGTGGACGCGGTCCCTCTCAGGCAAGCTGACCGCCGGCCAGTCCCTGCGCTCGGCGCTCATCAGGTCCCTGCAGTCCGCGCCGGCGCCGATCGAACGCGAGGTCGGGCTGATGGTCTCCCGGCTGTGGAATAACTCCGCCAGCACCGAGGACGTGCTGCGCGCCTTCGCCGAGGACCTCAACGACTCCACCGGCGATGTCGTGGCCAGCCAGCTGATCTTGGCCGCCAGCGGCCGCGGCCAGGCCGGACTGTCGAAGGCGCTGGACGCCCTCGCCGAGACCGTCGCCTCCGATGTGCGCGCTCGCCGCCAGATCGCCGCCGACCAGGCCAAGCCCCGCACCACCGCCCGCACCGTCACCGTGATCACCCTCGGTGTGCTCGGCATGCTCGCGTTCACCGGCGACTACATCGAGCCCTACGGGTCCCCGCTCGGCCAGGTCATCCTCGCCGTCCTGCTCTCGGCCTACGTGGCGACCTTGCTGTGGATGCGCCGGATGGCGGTCGCCAAGCCGCTCCCGCGGTTCCTCGACCTCCAGGCCCGCAATGCGCACCGCGCCGCCCTGCGCACGGCACCGGGCGAGAAGGAAGGAGCGCTCGCATGACCGGCCTGCAGATCGCCCTCGCAAGCGGCGCCCTCCTCGGGCTGGCCCTCGCCCTGCTCGTGTGGCGCCTCGCGCCGTCGGACCCTGATCTGGTCGACGCCCTAGACCGTCTCTCGCCCGACCACGTCGTGCCCCGCCGTAGCGCCCACGGCCTCGACGACGCCGGCACCGACACCGGATCGGCGGTCGATCGGATCGGCCTGTGGGCGTTGAAGAACCTGCCCGGCGGTGCCTGGGCACACACGCCCCGCAAGGACCTGGCGCTCCTGCAGATCAGTGAGACCCGGTTCTACGGCGAGAAGGTCGTCTGGGCGATGCTCGGGCTGATCATGCCGCCGCTGCTGGCTGGGTTCTTCAGTCTGATCGGGCTCCCGCTACCGTTCGCGATCCCCACCCTCGGGTCGCTGGCCATGGCCGCGCTGTTCTGGTTCATGCCCAATCACAACGCCGCCGACGACGCCAAGAAGGCCCGCATCGAGTTCAGCCGAGCGCTGGGCGCCTACATCGACATGGTCGCCACCGGCGTACGCGACGGATCCAGTGGCCAGCAGGCGCTGCGCTCCGCGGCCGAGGTGGGCGACACCTGGGTGTTCAAGCGGATCGAGAGCGAGCTGCGCCGCTCCCGCTACATGACCCGCGCACCGTGGGACTCCCTGCACGGTCTGGCCGACGAGCTCGGCGTCCCCGAGCTCGACGACCTCGCCGACATCATGCAGCAAGCCGGCCAGGACGGCGCTCAGATCTACAACAACCTCCGAGCCCGCGCCGCCGCACTCCGCTCGGCGATGCTCAGCGCCGAGGTCGGCAAGGCCAACTCCACGTCTGAGCGCATGTACATCCCCGCCAGCCTGCTCGGCGTCGTCTTCATGGCGATGCTCGTCGCCCCCTCGATGCTCCGCTTCACCACCTGACCGACCTAACACCGACCCCAAAGAAACCGGGTCACCCAGACCGCAAACCGAACAACCAGGAAGGAAGAACACCGATGTTGAAGCTCTCCATCGACCTCCAGCTGGCGGCGCTGACCACGCTCGCCTCCCTCGAGGACCGCGTCACCAAACAGCGCGACGAGCGCGGCTCCGTCACGATCGAGCAGGTCATCTGGGCGGGCGCGGTGATCGTCATCGTCGGCATCGTCGTAGCGGCCATCAAGTTCTTCGTGACCAGCGAGTCCGCCAAGATCAAGTAGGCCGCCATGTTCGCCAGCCTCCATCGCCGCAGCCGGGACGAGCGCGGGTCGGTGACCATCCAGATGGTCTTCCTGATGCCTGCGCTCTTCCTGCTGATGTTCCTCGGCCTTCAGGGCGCCCTGTACTACCACGCGAAGCAGGTAGCGCTCGCGGCCGCGCAGGAGGGCGCCCGTGAGGCAGGCAGCGAGACCGGCACCCGCGACGCCGGTGTGGCCACGGCGAACACGTTCCTCCAGGACGCCGGCGGATCCGACGTGATGACCTCCACGACCGTCTCCGGATCACGGACCACGACCACGGCCACGATCACCGTGACGGGCAAGTCCATGAGCGTCATCCCCGGCTGGCACGTGACCGTCACCCAGAGCGCCAGCGTCCCGGTCGAGAGGCTCACCGAGTGACCAGGCAGGCGAGGCGGACCAGCGCACGCCGCCGGCGCCGGGACGAGCGCGGGTCGGTGGCCATCGAGGCCGCGATCGGTGTCCCGGCCTTCGGCCTGTTCGTGGCGATGATCATCCTCGGCGGCCGCGTGGAGATCGCCAAGCAGTCCGTGGACGCAGCCGCCTACGAGGCGGCACGAGCGGCCTCCATCGAGCGAACTCAGAGCGAGGCCATCACCTCCGGCAAGTCCGCG
>NZ_CALRWD010000114.1:0-10112 GCF_943371775.1 Nocardioides psychrotolerans | reverse complement strand
CCGGCCAGCGCCTGGCCGACCGAGACCGGGGCGTGGCGCCCGCGGTGGACGCGGCGGCGATCGGCCGCCTTGCGCATCTGGGAGGCCATCTTGTCGAGCGCGAGGTCGAGCGCGCCCATCTTGTCGTCGGCGGCCGCCTCGGCCCGGATGACGGGACCCTTGGAGAAGGCCGTGAGCTCGACGTGCACCGCGCGGTCGTGCTGGCGGGGGTTGGGCTCGCTGTCCACCTCGACGTGGACACGGATGATGCGGTGGTCGTGCTTCTCGAGCTTGCTCAGCTTCTCTTCTGCGTGACCGCGGAACGAGTCCGACAGCTCGCAATGACGCCCTGTGACCACAACTTCCATGTTGAACCTCCTGGTGAGCAGTTGGTTAGCCCCTGGGCTTCCTGGGGCATGGAGTCCGCCCGGCCGACCTGGTCTTCGACCCCACAACCGCCTGCTGAGGCTCTCGCAGCTCATCTGCCATCTCTGGCGCCACTACTGACCTTCTCCCGCCGACACCCGTATCTGACGAGTGGGACGAGGCAGGACTTACCTCTAAGCCGCACCGTGATCGGCGTCCTCCGCATGCGGAGGAGCACGGGGGCCGGAGCCCGTCGTGTATCGCCTTACGTGGACCGTTTTGCCTGCGACTGGCATCGGCTAGCCGCTCCGGCACAGCCGGAACGGAGCAACCACGGACCCGGACGGACTCCATACAGAGACGTTAGTGGGTGCCCGTGGATGGCGGTACCCGTACACCTGAACTTTCGCTGTGTGTCTGGTCCGCGCCGTCCCCGAGACGCCTGCGCGTGGCAGCGGCGACCGCGATCGCCCGCACCTCGAGGCCGACCGCCTCCAGGGCCCGTTGCGCCTCCCGGGCCGTCGCGCCGGTGGTGAGGACGTCGTCGCACACGACCACCCGCGCCCGGGACCGTCGTACGGCGAGGGCCCGGAGGGCCGCGCTGGGACAGGTCATCGAGCCGTGCAGGTTGGCCGACCGCTCGACGGCGTCGAGCCCCGCCTGGTCGAGCACCCCTGGCCGCAGCCGCAGCAGCCGGGCCGCCACCACGTCGGCTCCCCCGGCCGCCAGGGTGCGCGCGGCCAGCCGCGTGATCGTGGATGTCGGGTCATGGCCGCGCTGGCGCACCGACGAGGTCCGCGACGGCACCGGCACCAGCACGACGGCGCCCTCCACGTCGGCGATCGCAGCGGCGACCGAGGCGGCCAGGAGCGAGGCCAGTGGCCGGGCCAGCGCCAGCATGCGGTGCTCCTTCAGCCCGAGGACCATCGCGCGTGCGACGCCGTCGTAGTCGGTCGGGGCGAGCGGCACGACCAGCCCGGGCGGGGTCGGGGTCGGCCAGCGAGGGAGGGCCGTCGTCGGCAGGGCGAGCCGGCACCCGGGGCACAGCAGTCGGCCGGGTCGCTCGCAGCCGACGCAGCGACCGCCGAGCAGCAGGTCGTCGAGCGCGTCGCGGAAGGACCCCATGGCCCCCCATCGGACCAGCCGGACCGGCCGGAGGCAACCGGCGGTGCGTCCGCCTGTGGGGTCAGCCGACGAAGTCGAGCGAGTCGACCCGGGCGCCCAGCTCGAGCACGCGACCGGTCGCGAGGTCCACCAGGCTGTCGCGCGTCACCGCATACTGCCGACCGCCCTCCACGGGCGTGCCGGCGAGCGCCACGACCCGCGCGTTGACCGTGGTGGAGAGCGCCTCCGTGCCGGCCGGTGCGCCGTCGACGGCGACGGTGCGGACCTCGAAGAGCTCGCCGGGCACGACCTGGCTCAGCAGCGCGACGGAGGTGGCGCTGGTCCACCCGATGTCGGTGACCCGCAGCGGCTCGGTGCCGGAGAAGGAGATGGTGCGGGTCTCGACCGCGCGGCGCACGCGGCCCTGGAAGTCGACCTGGATCCGGCCGACCTGGAGCCGGTCGACGCCGCGGGTGCGCACGACGGCCACGAAGCGCGTCGCGTCGCGCGAGACGATGAACGAGCGCACGTCCTCGCCGGTCACGCCGGGCACGACGAGCGGTCGCAGGACCCCGTCCTCGCGGAAGGCGACGCGGGCACCCTCCGGAGCGCGGTCGACCAGCCAGAGGCGGTCGGTGAAGTCCCACGAGGGCGGCAGCAGGTCGGTGGCCCCGGAGACGACCTGCTCGACGGTGTCCTCGCCGACCTCGCCGGCCACGGCGCGCACGGGGGCGAGGAGGATCGAGGTGCCGTCGCCCGACACCCCCGCCGCCGATGTGGCCGGGAGGTTGACCGCCACCGAGCGCAGGCCGAAGTCCTCGACCCCGAGCGGTCCGTCGGCCGGGGAGAGAGCGTCGGGCTCCCCCGAGACCAGCAGCCCGTCCTGGAGCGCGTAGAGCAGGCGGCTGGCCTGGTAGCCCGTCGGGTCGTAGTCGGGCGCGTCGTCGACGCCGTACTCGCTCACCCCGCCGGGCAGGCGCAGCTGCTCGCCACCGATCGCCAGCCGGACCGCCCGGATCGAGGGCTCCTGCCGCAGGGTCCAGGTCAGCTGGGCCAGGATCTTCTCGACGACCTCGGGGTTCTGCGCGCCGGCCTCCCCGACCAGCGAGATCTCCGCGACCCCGTCGGCGGTGACCGGGACCGAGAGCCCCACGCTGAGGCCGGACGGCAGGAAGCTGCGCGCGATGCCCGCGAGGTCCTCCCCCGGTCCCGCCAGGAGCCCGTCGATCAGGGTCGTGGCGAGCTGCTCCCCGCGCGGCACGAAGACCGGCTCCGGCACCAGGATCTGGGCGGTGCGGTCGAAGAAGTAGAGCGACACCTGACGGAACCGTTGGGCGAACCACGACGCCGGGACGATGAGGGCGTCGGGAGCCTCGCGGATGCGGTACTCGCCGTCCTCGACCACCATCTCGAACGACAACGTGCGCTGGTCCTCGGGCAGCGGGCCCTCCCAGCCGCCCTGGGCGTCGAGGGTCTCGGGGTCGCTGAGCGTCACCGACACCCCCGCGGCACCGGCGCTGGGCGTGGTGACGTCGGCGTAGGTGATCGTCGCCTCGTCGGGGTTCCAGGAGGTCTGGGCCTCCTGCGCGAGGAACTGACGCGCGACACTGGTCTGCACGGGATAGGCGGTCATCGCCGCCAGGAAGCCGTCGACGATCCCGAGCGCGGAGTCCCCCTGCTGCGGCGGCACCGCGTCGATGGCGGCCGCCTCCGGCTCCTCCAGCACCTGCGACGGTGCCGTCTCGACGACCGGGCCCGACTCGGGCAGGCTCACGCAGCCGGTGGCGGCCAGGCAGCACAGCAGGGCCAGGACGATGCCCGTCGTACGACGGCGCGAGGGCCGGGCGGTCGTCATCGGGCCTTCTCGGGGACGGGGTCGTCGGCGTCGACCGGCACCAGGGGCAGGGGGCTGTGCCGCAGCGGCTCACCGGCACGGCGTGGCAGCGTCAGGCGGAACTGGGCGCCCTGCCCGGGTCGGCCCCAGGCCTGGAGCCAGCCGCCGTGGAGGTGGGTGTCCTCGAGGGCGATCGAGAGCCCGAGGCCGGTGCCGCCGCTGGTGCGAGCGCGAGCGGGGTCGGCGCGCCAGAAGCGGTTGAACACCATGGCCGACTCCCCCGGCGCCAGTCCGATGCCGTAGTCACGCACAGCGATCGCCGCGGCGTGCTCGTCGCTGCCGAGGAGGACCTTGATCTCCTCGCCCAGACGGGTGTCGGCGTGGTCGATGGCGTTGGTGATGAGGTTGCGCACGATCCTCTCGACCCGCCGCACGTCGGCCTCGGCCAGGCAGGGGTGACCGGGTGACTCGACGACGACCCGGACACCGCGCTGGTCGGCCAGCGCGCGCGTCGCGTCGACCACGCGGTGGGCCACGTCGACGAGGTTGACGTCGTCAGCCTCCAGGACGGCCGCGCCGGCGTCGAAACGGCTGATCTCCAGCAGGTCGGCCAGCAGCACCTCGAAGCGGTCCAGCTCGACCTGGAGCAGCTCGGCCGCGCGTGCCGTGACCGGGTCGAAGGAGCTCCGGGCGTCGTGGAGGACGTCGCCGGCCATCCGGACGGTGGTGAGCGGGGTGCGCAGCTCGTGGGAGACGTCAGAGACGAAGCGGCGCTGGACGCGACTGAGCTCCTCGAGCTGGCGGATCTGGCGCTGGAGGTTGCTGGCCATCTGGTTGAACGACGTCGCGAGCCGGGCCAGGTCGTCCTCGCCGGTCACCCGCAGTCGCTCCTGCAGTCGTCCGGACGCGAGCCGCTCCGCGACGCGGCGGGCCATGCGGATCGGGGTGACGACCTGGCGCGCGACCAGCCAGGTGATGCCGGCCACCAGGATGAGCAGCGCGACCGCGGCCGTGAGCAGGGCCCGGGTGACGAGCCCGAGCGTCTCCTCCTCCTCGTCGAGCGGGAAGAGGAAGTAGAACGTGTAGGTGTTGCCGTCGGACGGCAGGATGATCTGGCTGCCCACCACGATGCCGGGCTGCGCCACCACGTCGCCGGCGTCGGTCCGGGTCCGGATGGTCGTGTAGGTCCAGGCCGTCGGGGCCACCTGGTCGAAGTGCTGCTCCAACGACTCCGGGACGCTGACCAGGTCGAGGTCGGTGGTGTACTCCGGCCCGCCGTCGGAGAGCCGGGCACCCTCGCGCGCGGGAACGCCGAGCACGACGCTGAAGCCGCGGGTGTCCCCGCGGGCGATGATCTGGTCGGCCAGCTCACGCTGCTGACGGCTGGCGTTGACCTCGGTGCCGGACGCCGCCTCGAGTCGGGTGCGCGCCTCCTCGGTGCTGGCCTCGGCCTCGGCGAGCACGGCGTCCACGCGGTGCTCGAGCAGACCGTCCTTGGTCGAGGTCAGGAGGAACCAACCGACGCCGCTGATGACGGCGGCCGAGAGCAGCAGCGTGCTGGCCACCACGCGGGCCTGGATGGAGCGCCGCCAGAAGGTGAGGGCTCGTCGCAGTCCGGGGGGAACGCCTAGGCGGGCCATGGTCTCGCCGACGACACCTAGCTGTTCCCGGCCTTGTAGCCGACGCCCCGGACGGTGACGACGATCTCGGGGTGCTCGGGGTCGTGCTCGACCTTGGAGCGCAGCCGCTGGACGTGGACGTTGACCAGGCGGGTGTCAGCGGCATGGCGATAGCCCCAGACCTGCTCCAGCAGCACCTCGCGGGTGAAGACCTGCCAGGGCTTGCGCGCCAGGCACAGCAGCAGGTCGAACTCCAAGGGGGTCAGGCTGATCGGCAGGCCACCCCGGCTCACCGCATGGCCGGCAACATCGATCTCGAGGTCACCGATCGTGAGGGTCTCGAGCGTGGTGGGGTCGAAGCGGCGCACGCGGGCGCGGATGCGGGCGACGAGCTCCTTGGGCTTGAACGGCTTGACGACGTAGTCGTCGGCACCGGACTCGAGCCCGACGACCACGTCGACGGTGTCGCCCTTGGCCGTGAGCATGACGATCGGGACGCCCGACTCGGCCCGGATCTCCTTGCAGACGTCGATGCCGTCCTTGCCGGGGAGCATCAGGTCGAGCAGCACCACGTCGGGCTTGTAGTCGCGGAACTGGTCGAGGGCCAGGTCGCCCCGAGTGCACATCCGGCTCTCGAAGCCCTCCTGGCGCAGCACGATCGTGAGCATCTCCGCGAGGGACGCGTCGTCGTCGACGACGAGCACACGGCCCTTGGGCGTGAGCCCGCTCGCGGTGCCACCCAGCTGTGTCATGACCGCAATAGTGCCACCCGCCCGGGGGCTCCGTCCCCACCACCCGCAACGACGACGCCCCCAGGCCCGCGAAGGGCCTGGGGGCGTTGCACGCCGGTGCGGATCAGTAGCGGTACTGGTCCGACTTGTAGGGGCCGGCGACGTCGACGCCGAGGTAGGACGCCTGGTCGTCGGTCAGCGAGGTGAGCTTGACGCCGAGCGCGTCGAGGTGGAGGCGGGCGACCTCCTCGTCGAGGTGCTTGGGCAGCACGTAGACGCCCACCGGGTAGTCCTGGGGCTTGGTGAAGATCTCGATCTGCGCCAGGACCTGGTTGGTGAAGGAGTTCGACATCACGAAGGACGGGTGACCGGTCGCGTTGCCGAGGTTCATCAGACGACCCTCGGAGAGCACGATGATCGCGTTGCCGGACGGGAAGGTCCACACGTCGACCTGCGGCTTGACGTTCTTGCGGACCGCGACGCCCTCCTTCTCGAGGCCGGCCATGTCGATCTCGTTGTCGAAGTGGCCGATGTTGCCGAGGATCGCGTTGTGACGCATGCGCGACATCTGCTCGACCGTCACGACGTCCTTGTTGCCGGTCGCGGTGATGATGATGTCGGCGACGTCGAGCACGTTGTCGAGGGTGTCGACCTGGTAGCCGTCCATGGCCGCCTGGAGCGCGCAGATCGGGTCGATCTCGGTGACGATGACGCGAGCGCCCTGGCCACGCAGCGACTCGGCGCAGCCCTTGCCCACGTCGCCGTAGCCGGCGACGACGGCGACCTTGCCGCCGATGAGGACGTCGGTGGCACGGTTGATGCCGTCGATGAGCGAGTGGCGGCAGCCGTACTTGTTGTCGAACTTCGACTTGGTGACCGAGTCGTTGACGTTGATGGCGGGGAAGAGGAGCGAGCCTTCCTTCATCATGTCGTAGAGGCGGAGCACACCGGTGGTGGTCTCCTCGGTCACGCCGCGGATCTCTCCGGCGATCTGGGTCCAGCGGTCCTGGCTCTCGGCGAGCGAGGCGTTGAGCACGTTGAAGACGACGCGCTGCTCGACGCTGTGGGCCGTGGCCGGGTCGGGCGCGATGCCGGACTTCTCAGCCTCGAGACCGAGGTGGACGAGCATCGTGGCGTCGCCACCGTCGTCGAGGATCATGTTGGCGAACGTGCCCTCGGGCCACATGAGGATCTGCTGGGTGCACCACCAGTACTCCTCCAGCGACTCGCCCTTCCAGGCGAACACGGGGACGCCGGCGGGGGCATCGACCGTCCCGGTGGGACCGACGGCGACGGCGGCGGCCGCGTGGTCCTGGGTCGAGAAGATGTTGCACGAGGCCCAGCGGACCTCGGCACCCAGCGCCGTGAGCGTCTCGATGAGAACGGCGGTCTGGATGGTCATGTGGAGCGAGCCCGCGATGCGAGCGCCGGCGAGCGGCTTGCTGTCGCCGTAGCGCTCGCGCATGGCCATGAGGCCAGGCATCTCGTGCTCGGCGAGCTCGATCTCGGTGCGGCCGTAGTCGGCCAGCGAGAGGTCTGCAACCTTGAAGTCCATGAAAGCTCCTGATCCTGGCTGTGGGGGCGTGGAGTCAAGGCTAGAACGGGTTCCCAGGAACAGAAGAATCCTCGCGACCCCCCTGTCCGGCCTCTTGAACCGGAGGTGTAAAGGGGTCGATCGGACCAGGTCGGGTCAGTGGGCGGCGGGCTCCGTGGACTCCTTCGACGTGCCGTGGCCGAAGGGCAGCACGTGCATCACTGCGACCACGACGGCGCCGACGAGCAGGCCGGCGACCGCGGAGAGCGCGGTGTTGACCAACCAGCCGAGGACCGCGCCGAGAGCACCGGCGGCGTCGTGGACGGCCACCTCGAGGTGGTGCACGGCGTCGTAGGGCGCGTGCCAGCCGAGGTCCTCGAGCCCCACCAGCAGGATGTGGCCACCGACCCACAGCATGGCCACCGTGCCGACCGCGGAGATCGTGGCGAGCAGGCCCGGCATCGCACGGACCAGTCCGTGCCCGACCCTCTGCGCGAGGCGGGACGCACGCTGGGTGAGCGCGATGCCCACATCGTCCATCTTGACGATCAGCGCGACGACGCCGTAGACGAGGAACGTGATGGCGATCGCCACCACGACCAGGATCGCGGCCCGGGTGAGGAACGGCTCGTCGGAGACCTCGTTGAGGGAGATGACCATGATCTCGGCCGACAGGATGAGGTCGGTGCGGATGGCGCCCGACACCATCGTCTTCTCCGCCTCGGCGTCGAGCTCGGTCTTGAGGGTCTCCTCCTCGTGGTGGCCGGAGAACTTCTCCCAGATCTTCTCGGCACCCTCGTAGCACAGGAACGTGCCGCCGAGCATCAGGATCGGGGTGAGCAGCCACGGCAGGAACTGGCTCAGGAGCAGCGCTGCGGGGAGGATGAGCAGCAGCTTGTTGCGCAGCGAGCCGACCGCGATCTTCTTGATCATCGGGAGCTCACGCTGGGCGGCGACGCCCTGGACGTACTGCGGCGTCACGGCCGTGTCGTCCACGACCACGCCGGCGGCCTTCATGCTCGCGCGACCGGCAGCGGCACCCACGTCGTCGACCGACGCCGCCGCTGCCTTCGCGAGCACGGCCACGTCGTCGAGGAGGGCGAACAGGCCGCCGCTCATCGGGTCTCCCTCATCGTCATGGCGTCATGCTACGGGCCCGCCGACGCGTCAGTTCCTCTCGCGGTCGTCCGCGAGCTGCTCGGCCAGCTGGTCGAGCGCCGGCTCGGAGCGCTCGTCGACGAGCTGGTCGACCAGTTGGTCGAGGACCGGGGTCTCGTGGTCCTCGTGGACGACGACGGTGACGCCCAGGTCGACCGCGTGGCGGGCGTGACGCTCGGCGTAGCCGAAGGGGTCGACCAGCTCGGTCAGGCGCGTGGACACCGGTCGCCAGGCCAGGAAGAGCGACAGCCCGAGCCCGACGACGGTGGTGATCGTCAGGCCCAGCGCCACGTGGTCGGCACCCCAGTCGTCGAAGCCGGCGTAGTCGGCGCCCTTCACCGCGAAGCCGTGGAAGAGGTAGACCACCAGCGTCGCCGCCCCCATGCGGGTGAACCAGCCGCCGAGGCGCGGCACCAGGGCGAGGAAGGCGAAGGCACCGACGGTCCCGACGACGAGCAGCACGGCCCGGATCAGGAACGCCTGGAGGTCGGAGACGTCGAGCTCGTCGTAGCGCGCGCGGTAGTAGAGCCACTCGGTGGCGGCGTAGCGCTCGACCAACCAGGTCAGCGAGACGAGCGCGACGAAGAAGACCGCTGCCACGACCTGGACCGGTCGTGTGCGCAACCTCTCGAGGCGCTCGGGGGTCGCCTTGAGGCCGAGCACGAAGAAGGGCAGCAACCCGAGGATCCGCGCGAGGTCGAGCTCGTCGCCGGCGAAGAGCCCGGCCACCAGGCTGATGCCGAGCGCCACGACGTAGCCACCCGGCATCGGCTTGAAGACGGGGGTGAGCAGCCTCCAGAAGAACAGCGCGGAGAGGTACCACAGCGGCCAGTGCGGGTCGAGGAACAGGTCCTCGAGCTCCTCGCCGCCGACGTAGACCCGGAAGAGCGCGATCGAGCACTCGAAGACGAGGTAGGGCACTGCGACGGTGCGCACCAGCTGCCACATCCGCTCGGGCGCGTAGGAGAAGCTGCGCGAGAGGTAGCCGGTGACGAAGACGAACGCCGGGACGTGCCAGGCGTAGAGGAAGTCGTAGAGGTAGCCGACCGTGCCCGACAGGGGCAGCAGCGTCCAGGCATGACCGACCACGACCAGGGTCACCAGCGCCATCTTGGCGTTGTCGAACCAGGGGTCCCGAGACGCCACGGTGCTAGTCCTCGACCAGGCCCAGACGGAGGTACTCCGCGGCGTAGGTGCCGCTGAGCATCAGCGAGGCGTAGCGCGCCACCTCGCTGGGGACGTCGGTCGTCAGGTGCTCGACGCGTACGCCGCGCTCCGTGGCCGCCGCGAGGAGCCGGCCGCGGTGCTCGCGCACCACGGCGTCCTCGGCCCCGTCGTCGAGGACGAGCAGCATCGGGCGCAGCTCTCCCCCGTCGTCGGAGAACGGGTCGTCGAAGACGTTGCGGGGCTTGGCTGCCTCGATGACCGGCAGCAGGTGCTCGGCGTCGCCCGCGATCGAGGTGCGCCCGCTGGAGCGGCGGATCGACTCCGCCACGCGGCGGGCAGCGCGCGCGGCGAGCACCGAGCCGCCCCAGACGATCGGGTTGGCGTCGGCGAGCGCGATGGCGAGCATCTTGGCCGGGTTGACGGCGAGGTCGCGGTGGGGGCTGCAGGAGGTCGCGACGTCGTCGAGCGCCTGGGCCACGGCCTCGGGCTCGGCGCTGGGACCGAGGGCGACCTGGTCGAGATAGCTGAGCATGACCACGGCGGTCGCGAGCTGGTCGCGCGTGGTCGTGGGCAGGATCGTGCTCCACCGGCCCGCGGCGTGCTCCGCGACCATGGAGGTC
>NZ_CALRWD010000113.1:0-11082 GCF_943371775.1 Nocardioides psychrotolerans | reverse complement strand
TTGTGACCGACGCCCGGGATGTAGGCCGTGACCTCGACGCCGCTCGACAGGCGCACGCGGGCGACCTTGCGGAGGGCGGAGTTGGGCTTCTTCGGGGTGGTGGTGTAGACGCGGGTGCAGACACCGCGTCGCTGGGGCGAACCCTTCAGGGCAGGCGTCTTGCTCTTGGACACCTTGTCCTGGCGGCCCTTGCGGACCAGCTGGTTAATCGTGGGCACCTGGTGGTTCCCTTTCTGAGAAGCTCTCTGTGCTCGGCGCTTTGCCAGCACGACGTGACGCTTGAATCTATGTGCCAGTGGTGAGCACCCGGATTTGGGCACGCGCAACGCATCTGGTCGTCCCAGACACGAGGAACGAGATTACCGGCCGCCTGGGTGAGGGTCAAAACGCGGCCGGGGAGGCCAGGACGGGCTCCTCCTGGCGGCTCTTGGTGCGCAGGTAGACCGCGCTGGCCAGCAGCACCCCGGCGACCGTCATGGCACCGCCGAAGATCAGGGTCCACCGGGCACCGAAGACCTCCCCCACCCAGCCGACCAGGGGCGCACCCAGGGGCGTGCCGCCGATGAAGATCATCATGTAGAGCGCCATCACGCGCCCGCGCATGCCGGCGTCGGTGTTGAGCTGCATGAAGGCGTTGGCGCTGGTGATCATGGTGAGGGCCGTAATGCCGAGCAGGGGGCACATCAACGCGAAGAGCAGGTACGACGGCGCGAGGCCGGCCACGATCTCGAGCAGGCCGAAGGCCACGGCCGCCCCGACCACGAGCCGGTGCCGCACACCCTCCCGACTCGCCGCGAGCAGCGACCCGGCGAGCGACCCCACGGCCATGAACGTGCCGAGCAGCCCGAACTCCGCGGGCCCCTTGTCGAACACCTGGGTGGCCATCAGTGCGGAGGTCATCTGGAAGTTGAGGCCGAAGGTGCCGGTGAAGAAGACGATCCCGAGGATCAGCATCAGGTCGGGACGGGCCCGCACGTAGGAGACGCCGGCGCGGATCTGGCCGGGCTCACGCTTCACCAGGTCGGCGACGTGCAGCCGCGAGCCGTCGAGCGAGGCGAGCATCAGGATCGGGGCGACGTAGGTCAGCCCGTTGATCAGGATCACCCACCCGGTCGCGGCGACGCCGGAGCCGAGGAGCGCGATCGAGACACCGGCGATGGCCGGGCCGAGGATGCGCGCGGAGTTGAAGCCGGCCGAGTTGAGGCCCACCGCGTTGGTGAGGTCCTCGGCGTCGACGATCTCCGAGACGAAGGACTGCCGTGCAGGGGCGTCGAAGGCGGAGGCGACACCCAGCACGAGCGCCAGCACGTAGACGTGCCAGATCTGCACCGTCCCGGTGACCGCGAGGACCCCGAGCACGAACGCCGGGGCGGCCATGCCGACGTTGGTCATCTGGAGCAGGCGTCGCTTGGGGATCCGGTCGGCGACCAGCCCTGCCACCGGGGACAGCAGCAGGAAGGGCAGGAACTGCAGGCCGGTGGTGATGCCGATCGCGGCGGCGCTGTTGGCGGTCAGCAGGAGGACCAGCCAGTCCTGCGCGACGCGCTGCATCCAGGTGCCGGTGTTGGACACCAGGTTGCCGGCGGCGTAGCGGCGGTAGTTCTGGTTGTGCAGGGAACGGAAGGTGGGGCTCACAGGGTGCTCACTCGTGGGAGGCCAGTCTCTCCAGGATCGGGGCCGCGCTGCGGAGCACGGCGCGTTCGGCAGGGGTCAGCTCGCGCAGGCGGGTGGCGAGCCACTCGTCGCGGCGGGCGCGGTCGGACAGGACGGTGGCCCGACCGAGGTCGGTGAGGGCGACGACCACCTGGCGCCCGTCGGTCTCGTGCCGGCGTCGCGTGGCGTGGCCGCCCTCGACCAGGCAGTTGACGGTGCGGGTCATGCTCGGCGGCTGCACCTTCTCGCGGGCCGCGAGGTCGCCCACGGTGAGGTCACCGAAGCGGTGCAGCGCCCCGAGCACGGCCATCGCGTTCATGCTCAGCTCGTTGTCGGGATGGCGCTCCACGGCGAGGCGCCGGCGCAGGCGCATGACCGAGAGCCGGAGCTCGGAGGCGAGTCCGGCGTCGGTGCGGGCGACCTTCTCGACGGTAGGCATGTCGTGAGCATAAGTCATTACCCATGCTAACTATTCCCTGTCTACTCCCGCAGGCGCAGGCTCCGCAGCAGGTGGGGCCAGGCCAGGCTCCCGAGGGCCGCGTCCGCCTCGGGGCTGCCCCCGCGGGCCATCGCCCTGCCCCGCTCGACCGGCACCTCGCCCGGCAGCACCACGCGGTGCCCGGCGTCCGGGTGCGTGACGACGACGGTCTCGCGCCCGTGCGACGTACGACGGGCGGCGATCGCGCGGGCGAAGTCGGCCGCCGGCCACACCTGGTCGTCCTCCCCCGCCACGAGGACGACGTCCCCGGAGATCCGCTCGACCGCGATCGCGGCGGCCGCCGCCTCCTCGGCGTGACGACGCAGGCTCTGCTCGTAGAGCCGCCGGTAGGACGGCGGGTCGGTGTCGGCCGACCACGAGTCGTCGAACGGCGCGAAGGAGACGGGACGACCGCCCCAGGTCCAGTGCGACGTCTGCCGCCCCTGCTCGTCGACGCCCGCCCACACGACCGACGAGGGCGCGAGCGCGACCACGGCGTCGACCCGGGGGTCCAGGGACGCGGCGAGCAGGGCCGCCTCGGCGCCGAACGACGACCCCACGATCGCGACGCGGTCGGCGTCGGCGGCCAACCGGTCGAGCGCAGCGGTGAAGGTCTCGACCGGCACCTCGAAGGTGCCGGGCTGCTGCCCGACACCACCGAACCACCGGATCGTCAGCGCCGTCGCGCCGTGGGCCGCGAGGACCCGGCACCGCTCGGTCTCCAGCGCGCCGCTGGACCCGGCGAGCACCAGGACCGCCGTCCCGACGTCGACGCTCGGACGGGCGAGGTGCTCCTGGGGGTCGGTCACCTCCCCATCATGGCTCGCGGGTCAGCCGATCCAGTCGGTGATGGGAGCGATGGCGAAGTAGACGACGAAGAGCGCGGCGACGCCCCACATCAGCGGGTGGACGTCAGCGGCCTTGCGCCGGACCACCTTGAGGAGGACGTAGGCGAGGAAGCCGGCGCCGATGCCGACCGAGATGGAGTAGGTGAAGGGCATCAGCACGATCGTGAGGAACGCCGGGATGCCGATCTCGAGGTCGTCCCAGTCGATGCCCTTGACCTGCTGCATCATCAGGAAGCCGACCAGCACCAGCGCCGGCACCGCGGCCTCGTTGGGGATGACGGTCACCAGCGGGGCCAGGAAGGTCGCCAGGAGGAACAGCACCCCCGTCACGACCGAGGCGAGACCGGTGCGGGCACCCTCGGCCACGCCGGAGGCGGACTCGATGTAGGAGGTGTTGCTCGAGACCGACGCCGCGCCGCCGGCGACCGCGGCCAGCGAGTCGACGACCAGGATCCGACGGGTGTGGGGCGGGTTGCCGTCCTCGTCGAGGAGCCCGGCCTCGGCGCCGATCGCGGTCATGGTGCCGAGGGTGTCGAAGAAGTCGGCGAGCAGCAGCGTGAAGACGAAGAGGAAGACGGTGACCACGCCGGCGTTCTCCCAGGAGCCGAGCAGCGAGAAGTCACCGATCAGTCGGAGGTCGGGCCAGGCGACCACGTCGGTCGGGATCGCCGGGACGTTGAGGTTCCACCCCGAGGGGTTGACCCCACCGTCGTCGGTGAAGGTGGGCCCGACCTTGGCGACCTTCTCCACGACGATCGCCAGGACGGTCGTGGCCACGATGGCGATCAGGATCGCGCCGCGCACCTGGGCGACGTAGAGGCCCAGCACCAGCGCGAGGCCGATCACGAACACCAGGACCGGCCAGCCCTGGAGCTGCCCCCCGGTCCCGAGCTCGACGGGCACCGGGCCGGCACCGGTCCGTCGTACGAACCCGGCGTCGACGAGGCCGATGAACGCGATGAAGAGACCGATGCCGACCGAGATCGCGACCTTGAGCTGCGCGGGCACCGCGTTGAAGACGGCCTCCCGGAAGCCCGTGAGCACGAGCACCAGGATAACCAGGCCCTCGATCACGACCAGGCCCATCGCGTCGGCCCAGGTCATCTGGCTCGCGATGGAGAAGGTGACGAAGGCGTTGAGGCCGAGGCCGGTGGCGAGTGCGAGCGGGAAGTTGGCGACGACCCCCATGAGCAGCGTGACGACACCGGCGACGAGCGCGGTCGCCGCGCTGATGGCGGCGAAGTCACCACCCGCCAGCAGGTCGCCGTTCATGTCCTCGCCCTGCAGCAGGATGATCGGGTTGAGCACGATGATGTAGGCCATCGTGAGGAAGGTGACGATCCCGCCACGCACCTCGCGACCCACGGTCGAGCCGCGCTGGCTGATGTCGAAGAAGCGGTCGATCCTGGACCGGGGACGGCTCGTCTGCGTGCTCACGGGCAGGGAGCATGTCAGACCTGCGGACGGTCGACCACTCCACCGCGGCGCAGCGTCGACTAGCGTGGTCGCCGTGGAGCTCCGTAACGACCAGCCGATGCAGCACGAGTTCAGGAACAAGACCTACCTCCTGGCCGACGTGGAGCCGCTCGACGTCGACGGGGTGCGCACGGTGCAGGTCGGGACCGCGATCTTCTTCCTCGGCTTCCTGGCCCTGCTGCCGTTCTACGGGCGACTCTCCGAGGACGGCACCACCTGGTGGCTGTGGACCTGCCTCACCGGGGTCGGGCTGGGCCTCCTGGGGCTGGAGTACTGCCGCCGTCGCCGCGCCTTCCGCTCCGAGGTCGAGGCAGCACCGCCAGGAGCGTGACACGTCCTACATCCGGGTTTCGGTGGCCCGGGCGACGGGTACCGACCGGGCATGACTCCCAAGCTGCACTACACCGTTCCCGGCCTGAGCGACGCTGACGCCCAGCGCATCGTCGAGCTGCTCCAGGACCGTCTCCACGCCGCCAACGACCTGCACCTGACGCTCAAGCACGTGCACTGGAACGTCGTCGGCCCCCACTTCATCTCCGTGCACGAGATGATCGACCCGCAGGTCGACGCCGTGCGCGGCTTCGCCGACGACCTCGCGGAGCGCATCGCGACCTTCGGCGGCTCGCCGCAGGGCACCCCCGGCTCGATCGTCTCGGCCCGCACGTGGGACGAGTACAGCATCGGTCGCGGGACCACCCAGGAGCACCTCGGTGCGCTCGACCTCGTCTACCAGGGCGTGATCACCAGCTACCGCGACGGCATCAAGGAGCTCGGCGACCTCGACCCGATCACCGAGGACATGTTCATCGGCCAGACCGAGCAGCTCGAGCTGTTCCACTGGTTCATCCGCGCGCACCTCGAGGACAAGGGCGGTCGCCTCTCCACCGAGGGCGCCGGCTCGGAGAAGGCCGCCGCCGCGGCCGCCGAGCAGGGCTGACCCCTCCTCCGCGTCAGCACCACCGCTCCTCAGCACGACGAAGGGGCCCGACCAGCAGTGCTGGTCGGGCCCCTTCAGTGCGTGCGGGGGCGTGCGGGTCAGACGATCTCGTAGTCGTCGGAGGAGAGCGTGTCGAAGACGTGCTCGGGCATCGGCAGGGGCTCGTGCTTCTTGGCCAGGCGGACCTCGGAGTGGGCGCCGCAGCCGTGCGTCAGCGCCACGACCCGGCCGTCGTCGTTGGCGTCGCCGTTGGCGCAGACCCCGAACATCTCGGAGAGCGGGCCGGCCAGGCGGACCAGGAAGCCACAGCCGTGGCAGGTGTCGGGAGCCGCCTGCGCGAGGGCCGACTCGGGGCCGGCGTCGCCGTCGTACCAGCGCTGGGCGGCCATCTCGCGACCCTCGAGCGAGAGCGTGCGGACACGGCCGAGGCCGAGGTCCTTGGCGACCTCGCGGACCTGCGCCTTCTCGTCGGCGTCGAGCGGGTCGTCACCGAAGGAGTAGGTCGGGACCAGGCGAGCGTCGTCGTCGTCGACGGGCAGCAGGTCGCCCGGGGACATGTCGCCGGGCTGGAGGCGCTCGCGGTAGGGCACCCACTCGGGAGCGACGATCGCGTCGTCACCCGGGATCAGCACGACCTCGTCGACGGTGACCTGCTTCTGGCGCGAGGCGCGGGCGACGGTCACGGACCAGCGCCACCCGACGTAGCCCTTGCGCTCGCAGGCGAACAGGTGGGTCACGACCCGCTCGCCCTCGGCCTGCGAGCCGAGGTGCTCGCCCACGTCGGCGGGGTCCACGTCGAGGAGCAGCGCGGAGCGCGCCTCGTCGACCGCGGACGCAGCCACGGAGTCGGTCTTGGTGCGCACGATGATCGCCACGGACGAAAGCATGACTCATGCGTGGTGCCGCTGTCAGGTCGGGCCGGGGTGTCGGGTGGGTCGTGAGGGCGCACGGGGCAGGATGGGGCCATGACGTCGTCGTCCCACGAGCCGCCGCCGACGCCCCCCTCGGGCGATCGGCCGCGCGCCACGGGCCGGGGGCGGGGCACCGGACTGGGCGCCGGACTCGGCAACGGGCTGGGCACCGGTGTCAAGGTCACGGCCAAGGGCGTACGCGGTGCCGCCCGGGGCGCGGGCCGGGCCGGCTCCTACACCGTGCGACAGGCGCGCCGGGCCACCAACGCCCAGGGCGCCGACCAGTCCGGGCTCGCCCGGCTCATCCAGCTCCACGCGTGCAACGCCGCCGCCGACGCCGCGGTGGTCATCTCGCTGGCCGGCACCCTCTTCTTCGCCGGTGCGACCAGCGAGGCGCGGGGCCAGGTGGCGCTGTTCCTCGCGCTCACCATGCTGCCGTTCGCGATCGTGGCGCCGTTGATCGGACCCTTCCTCGACCGGTTCAGCCACGGGCGGCGCTGGGCCATGGGCAGCACCTTCGCCCTGCGCGCCTTCCTCTGCTGGGTGCTGGCCGACGCGGTCGCCAACGACTCGGCGTGGCTCTTCCCCGCCACCCTCGGCGTGCTCGTCTCCTCCAAGGCCTACGGCGTCACCCGGGCCGCCGCGGTCCCCCGGCTGCTCCCCGCCGACCTGACCCTGGTCAAGGCCAACGGCCGGGTCTCGCTGGCCGGCATCGTCGGCGCGGCCATCGCGGCGCCGATCGCGGGGCTCGCCGCCACCGTGGGGGCGGAGTGGTCGCTGCGCTTCGCCTTCCTGGTCTTCGTGCTCGGCACGATCGCCGCGATCCGACTGCCCGACAAGGTCGACGCGAGCGCCGGCGAGCAGGCCATGACCCTGCGTCCCACGAGCACCGAGGGACGACGCGGCACGCGCATCCCGCCAGCCGTGGCCTTCGCGCTGCGGGCCAACTGCGGACCGCGCTGGCTGTCGGGGTTCCTCACGATGTTCATGGCGTTCCTCTTCCGCGACAACCCGATCGGCGACTACGCCCCCGAGGTCACGCTCGGCATCGTGATCGGCGGCGCCGGGCTCGGCAACACCCTGGGCATCCTGCTGGCCTCGCTGCTGAAGAAGATCAATCCCGCGGTGATGGTGGTGATGGCGCTGGTCGCCGACGCGGCGGTCATCGCGGTCGGCGGCGTCTTCTACGGGATCCTGATGCTGGCCCTGATCGGGCTGACGGCGGGGCTCGCCCAGTCGCTGGCCAAGGTCTCGCTGGACGCGACCATCCAGTCCGGGGTCCGCCCCCAGGTGCAGGCCAGCGCGTTCGCGCGCAGCGACACGACCCTCCAGCTGGCCTGGGTCATCGGCGGCTTCGTCGGCATCGCGCTGCCGCTCTACCCCCGGTTGGGGCTCGGTGTCGCAGCCGTCGTGCTCGCCGCGTGGACGGTGTTCGTGCTCGCCAGCCGCCCGCGTCGTCGTACGACGGGCCGGGTCGCGCCCGCCTGAGGCGGCCGCGGCCAGCGGCTCCGCCCGTCAGCGCAGCCGGGTCAGAGCTCGAGCTCGTCGGCCAGCGCGCGGAGCAGCTTGGCGGCGGGCTTGGCCGTGCGGGCGTCGGGGTGCCGGCCGTGGCGGTAGGTCTCGCCCACGTCGTCGAGCAGCCGGATCAGGTCCTCCACGATCGGCGCCATCTCCTCGGGCGCGCGCCGCTTGGCCTGCTTCTGGTTGCGCGCGACGGAGGCCTGGGCGTCCAGGACGCGGACCTGCAGCGCCTGGTCGCCACGCCGACCCTGGGCGATGCCGAACTCCACGCGCGCGCCGGGCTTGAGGACGGTCATGCCCTCGGGCAGCGCGTCCGTGTGCACGTAGACGTCGGGTCCGTCCTCCTGGGACAGGAACCCGAAGCCCTTCGTCGCGTCGAACCACTTCACCTTGCCACTGGGCACGGTCAGACCTCTCCACCACCGCCCGGCCGATCCGGGCGCGACGGCACAGACTAGGCCATCCGGCCAAGGCGTTCCGACCGGTTTGTCCGTCGGCCGACGGGCCGCGTCAGCCGCGCGACGCCACGTGCTCGTCGAGCCACAGGGGGAACTCCCGCAGGTCGTCCAGGACGACGTGGGTGCCGGCGTCCAGGAGCTCCTCGCGGGTGCAGCCCCCGGTCAGCACCGAGACGCTCAGCACCCCGGCGGCGAGCGCACCCTCGACGTCGTGGACGTGGTCCCCGACATAGACCCCGGCTCCCTCGCGCACCAGCGCGTCGGCCTTGCCGAGACCCCAGACCCAGCCCTCGAGGACGTCGACGTCCAACCCGAGGTGGGTCACGTGCAGCTCGGCGTTGCGGGGGAACTTGCCCGTCACCACGACGACGCGCCCACCGTGGCGTCGTACGGCGGCCAGGGAGGCGTGGGCGCCGGGCAGGACGGGCACGGTGTCGATGGCGTGGGCGGGGTAGAGCTCACGGAACCGGTCGCCCGCGGGGCCGATGGCGTCCTCGTCGAGGTGGCCGGCGAGGACGCTCTCGAGGGGCGGACCGAGCCTCGCGGTCATCTCGGCGACCGGGAAGTCGACGCCGAGCTCGGACCCGAGCGCGGCGAGGACCGCGGCGAAGCCCGGGACGGTGTCGATGAGCGTCATGTCGAGGTCGAAGCCGACGACGAGGGGGCTGGCGGGCACCCCGTCAGCGTAGGCGGCGCCGCAGAGTCCGGGTTCGCCGGTCACGCGTGGGGTCCGTGAGACAGAATGGACGACTTCCGCCGACACCGAGGACATCGTGACCCCAGCAGGACGAGCCGCAGGACGATCGCCCGGTCGCAGCGCCTCGCGCGCCGCGGCCGTCGTGGTCGCGCTCGCGAGCGCCGTCGTCAGCCTCGCCGCGACCCCGTCGGCCCAGGCCGCGCCGGCCGGCACGGGCGCTGACGACAGCGCGCTCTACCTGGTCACCCTGCGCGGACCGGGCCTCTCGGGAGCGGCGCTGGCCGGGGAGACGACCGGCGTCCTGGGCAGCGTGCGCCTGCTCGCGCAGCAGGAGCGCGCGCTCGACCTCGTGGGAGACCCCGCCCCCGTCTACCGCTGGACGACGGCGCTCAACGGGTTCGCCGTGCACCTCACCACCGCGCAGGCCGCGACCCTCGCCGAGGACCCGGGCGTGGCGATGGTCGAGCGCAACAGCGTGCGCCCCCTCGCCTCCCTCCCGGCCGGTGCCGCGGCCGCCGGCCCCCGCACGGGCAGGAGCGGCGGCGGGCTCGGTGGGGCCGGCGTGGTCATCGGCATCGTCGACTCCGGGCTGGATCCCACGGGCCCGCTCTTCGCTCGCTCGACCCAGCTCGGAGCGAGCCCTCGTGACTTCGCAGGTGTCTGCGAGGACGGCGAGGGCTCGCCCGTCTGCAACGGCAAGGTCCTCGGGGCACGGTGGTACGTCGAGGGGTTCGGCGCCGACGACCTGCGTGCGACCGCGCGTCTGTCGGCCCACGACGACGACGGCCACGGCACCCAGATGGCCTCCATCGCCGCCGGCAACGCCGGTGTCGACGTGCGGGTCCACGACCAGCGCCTCGGCCGGTTCTCCGGCCAGGCACCCCGGGCGAGGCTCGCGATCTACAAGGCCTGCTGGAGCGCCCCCGAGCCGAGCGACGACGGCTGCGCGACCGCCGACCTGGTCACGGCGGTGGACGACGCCACCCGCGACGGGGTGGACGTGCTCAACCTCTCGGTCGGGGGTCCCGCTCGCATCGACACCGTCGACCTGGCCCTGCTGGGCGCCGCCGAGGCCGACATCGTCGTGATCGCCGCCGCGGGCAACGACGGCGGCGGGGCGGCCCACCCGGCTCCCTGGGTCACGACCGTCGGCGGCACCGTCGGCTCCCAGCGACGCGGCGACGTGGTCCTTCCCGGCGCGCCGGACGTGCAGGGCGCCATGGTCGCGTCGCGCCGCGTCGGGCCGGCCCGCCTCGTGCTGGCCGCGCGCGCCAAGGCCCCGGGCGCGACGGCGCGCGAGGCTCGTGTCTGCACGCCCGGGAGCCTGGACGCCGCCGCGGTCGACGGCCGGATCGTCGTGTGCGACCGCGGTGGGGTCGGCCGGGTCGACAAGTCGGCGGCCGTGGACCTGGCCGACGGCGTGGGCATGATCCTGACCAACGTGCGGCCCGGCTCGGTCGACGTCGACTTCCACCGGGTGCCGACGGTCCACCTCGACCGCGCCTCGGGTCGCGCGGTCAAGCGCTGGCTCGCGGCACGACCCCGCGGCAGGGTGACCCTGGTCCCCCGCGCGTCCGCCCGCGTGTCGCGTGCCGTCACCCGCTTCTCCGGGTCCGGCGACCCTGCGTCGGGCGTGCTCAAGCCCGACCTCGTCGCTCCCGCCGTCGGCGTGCTGGGTGCGGTCCCCCAGCGCCCCAGCGGGGCACGGTGGGACTTCGTGACCGGCACGTCGGCCGCGGCCGCGACGACCAGCGGGGCTGCGGCGACGCTGCTCTCCCGGCACGCCTGGTCCGCGACCGAGACCCGTTCGGCGCTCACCACGTCGACCGAGCGGCTGCGGCGCGCCCCCGCCACCCGGGTGGGCTCCGGCCTGCTGCGGCCGCAGGACGCCACCCGGCCGGGCCTGGCCTACCTCCTCGACGCGGGCGACTACCGCGCCTGGTGGGAGGGCGACCTGCGCGTCCTCAACACCCCGTCGGTGGGCCTGGGCCCCGGGGCTGCTGTCGCTACCCGCACGCTGACCAACACGACGGGCCGTCGGCTCTACTTTTCCTCGCGGGCACGGGGCTTCGAGCACCGGGTGCGGGTGACGCCCGCGGCGCT
>NZ_CALRWD010000112.1:0-11160 GCF_943371775.1 Nocardioides psychrotolerans | reverse complement strand
GTCACCAACCGCAACCCGGAGGCCCCCCGACTTGCGGTTGGTGACCAAACCGCAGGCCCGGGAGCACACCCGTTCACTCAGAGCCGCACCAGCATCTTGCCGGTGTTGCCGCCGGAGTAGAGCCCACGGAACGCGTCGACCATCTGGTCGAGGCCGTCGAAGTAGGTCTCGCGGTAGGTGAGGTCGCCGGCGGCGAGCCAGGCACCCGCCTCGCGGTAGAACTCCGAGGTCAGGTCGGCGTGGTCGCTGACGATGAAGCCGCGCATGGTGACGCGCTTGGACACCAGCATCATCAGGTTGCGCGGTCCCGGCTCGGGGGCGTCGGCGTTGTAGCCGGCGATCGCACCGCACAGCGCGATCCGGCCGAAGTCGGCCATGTGGAAGACGGCGCCCTCGAGGTGCTCGCCGCCGACGTTGTCGAAGTAGACGTCGACCGGCCCGTGCTCCTTGAGCTGCTTGGCGACGGGGCCGTCGTGGTAGTCGAACGCCGCGTCGAAGCCCAGCTCGTCGACCAGCCACGAGACCTTCTCCGGCGAGCCGGCGGAGCCGATGACCCGACCTGCGCCGAGCTGGCGCGCGACCTGGCCGGCGACCGAGCCGACGGCACCGGCCGCGCCGGAGATGAAGACCGTGTCACCCTCGCGGAGCTCCGCGATGCGCTTGAGCCCGACGTACGCCGTGAGGCCGGGCATGCCGAGCACGCCGAGGTAGGCGCTGGCGGGGACCTGGGAGACGTCGAGCTTGCGGGCCGCTGCCGCAGGGAGGACCGCGTGCTCGCGCCAGCCGGCCATCGTCAGGACGGTGTCGCCGACGGCGAGCTTGTCCGAGCGGGACTCCTCGACGACGCCGATGGCGCCGCCGTCCATCGGGGCGCCGAGCTGGAAGGGTGGCACGTAGGACTTCACGTCGTTCATGCGACCGCGCATGTAGGGGTCGACCGACAGCACGGTGTTGCGCACCAGGACCTCGCCGTCGGCGAGGTCGGGCAGGTCGACGGAGGCGGTGTCGAAGTGCTCCGGACCGGGCAGTCCCACGGGGCGGGTGGACAGGTGGATCTCGCGGGTCGTCGTAGCCATGCCCTCGATCCTCCCAGGCCCTCCAGCAGCGCAGCAGGACCCCCCGACCAGCCCGCCAGGAGGTGGCCGAGATCACCCCGTCGTGGATGCGGGAACGGCCCCTCGACCTCACTACGATGTAAGAGTCGCACAAGCGGCACTACTTGTTACACCAACCGTGACCCCCACACCGGGGTCGAGAGGATGAGCACCCATGTCGACGCAGCTGCACCTGGCCCGAGGAATCGTCAACGGACGGGTCCACGCAGATCGGGACCACGCGCAGCTCCGAGACGTGGAGCTCGCCGCGGCGGACGCGCGGGCGGCCCGCCGGGGTCGACTGCGCTGGGTCACGCGCTCGCGCTGATCCCGCCCACGGGGGAGTCCGCGGTCTGGCAGTCTGTGCGCCATGAGCGACCCGACGCCGACGCCCGACACGCATGCCGACACCTGGCGGGGGATCGACCTGACCCGCATCGGGGAGGGTCGCTACAAGGCCACCAACCAGCGCGGTGGGATCGTGCCGATCGGCAGCGGTGAGGACCCGGACTTCACGCCCGTCGAGCTGCTGCTGGCAGCGCTCGCCGGGTGCGCCGGGGTCACCGTCGACGAGCTGACCAGCCGTCGCGCGCAGCCGGTGTCCTTTGACGTGTCCGCCGCGGGCCACAAGGTCAGGGACGAGGGCGGCAGCCACCTGGTCGGCCTCACGGTCACCTTCGACGTGGTCTTCCCCGAGGGCGAGGCCGGCGACCAGGCGCGCGCGTTCCTCCCGCGCGCCGTCCAGCAGACCCACGAGCGGATCTGCACGGTCTCCAGGACGGTGACGCTCGGCGAGCCGGTGGACTACGTCATCGCCGAGGACCGCGCCTGATGTCAGGTGCTCCGCGGGTGGCCCCGTGGACCCGGGTGCCACGCCAGGACGGACGCCGCTTCATCGTGACCGGCGCCAACAGCGGGATCGGCCTCGAGACCGCTCGGGCACTCGCGGAGGCCGGCGCGCACGTGGTGCTCGCCGTGCGCAGCGTCGCCAAGGGTGAGGCCGCTGCCGCGACCATCCAGGGCGACGTGGCCGTACGTCGTCTCGACGTCTCCGACCTGACCTCGGTGCGCGCCTTCGCGGACGACACCAGCGAGGTCGACGTGCTCGTCAACAACGCCGGCATCCTCGGGGTGCCGTTCGGCCTCAGCGTCGACGGGATCGAGCTCCACCTCGCCACCAACCACGTCGGGCACTTCGCCCTGACCAACCTGCTGCTGCCGCGCATCACCGACCGGGTCGTCGTCGTGAGCTCGCAGTCGCACCGCTCCGGCGTCCTCGAGCTCGACGACCTGGACTGGTCGCGGCGCGGCTACTCGGCGTACGCCGCCTATGCGCAGTCCAAGCTCGCCAACATGCTTTTCCTCGCCGAGCTGCAGCGCCGGCTCACGGCCATCGGCAGCACCCTGCGCGTCACCGGCGCCCACCCCGGCTCCACGGCGACCGCGATCACCGCCAACACCGGCAACGGCTTCAAGACCTGGGTCGGGTCGTGGGGCCACGGCCTCGTCGGCATGAAGCCCTGGCAGGGCGCGCTGCCCACGCTCTACGCCGCCACGATGGACGTCCCGGGCAACACCTATCTCGGCCCCCACCGCTTCAAGGAGATGAGCGGGTGGCCGGTCAGCGTCGGACGCAGCCGAAATGCCAGCGACCCCGACCTCGCCCGGAAGTGCTGGGAGATGTCGGAGTCGCTGAGCGGGGTGGGTTTCCCCCTCGTCGGGCGTGACTAGTCGACGGTGACGGCGCTGATGCCGATCTCGGTGGCGGGTGCCCCGTCGGGGCCGCCGTCGGCGGTGCCGGCAGCACCGATCTCCTCGACGACCTTGAGACCCTCGGTGTCCATCTCGCCGAAGACGGTGTAGTCCGGCTGCAGCACGGAGGAGTCGCCGTAGACCAGGAAGAACTGCGAGCCGTTGGTGTCCGGTCCCGCGTTGGCCATGGCGATCGTGGCGGGCCCGTACTTCTCATCGCCGGTGAGCTCGTCGGGGAAGGAGTAGCCCGGGCCGCCGCCTCCGGTGCCGCTCGGGTCGCCACACTGGAGGACGAAGATCCCCTGGGTCGTCAGCCGGTGGCAGATCGTGTCGTCGAAGTAGCCCTGCTCGGCCAGCGAGACGAAGGAGTTGACCGTGCAGGGGGCCGCCGCCGCGTCGAGCGTGGCCGAGACCTCACCCGCCGATGTCGTGATCGTGACCGGCACGTCGCCGTCGTAGGCCGACATGTCGGGCGGCAGGTCGGCCTCCTTCGCCGCACCCCCCTCCTCGGTGTAGGTGCACGGCACGGCGTTGGCGTTGTCGACCGGCGCGCTGTCCGCGGCGGTCTCGTCCTCGCCACCGCAGGCGGTGAGGCCGGCGGCGAGCACCAGGGCGGCGATCAGGGTCAGGGGTCGTTTCGACATGCGCCCGATCGTAGGGGAGCGCCGTTCACCCCCTGGCCCTAGGCTCGCGCCATGCAGCTGGGAGTCCACTACGCCAACTTCAGCCACCCCGACTGGGCCCACACCCTCGAGGAGCGCCTGACCTCGACGGCCCGCGTCGCCGACCAGGGCGGTGCGGCGTGGTTCACCGTCATGGACCACTGGTTCCAGATGGAGGACCTCGGCGGGCCCGCAGAGCCGATGCTGGAGGGCTACACCACCCTGGGCTACCTCGCGGCCGTCACCGAGCGGGTGCGCCTCAGCCTGCTGGTCACCGGGGTCACCTACCGCCACCCCGGGCTCCTCGCCAAGACCGTCACCACGCTCGACCGGCTGTCGGGCGGCCGGGCGATGCTAGGCATCGGCGCCGCGTGGTACGACCGTGAGCACGCCGGCCTGGGCGTCCCGTTCCCTTCCACCAGCGAGAGCTTCGAGCGCCTCGAGGAGACCCTCCAGGTCTGCCGCCAGATGTGGAGCGACGACGACGGCGCGTTCGACGGCGCCCATTACCAGCTCGCCGAGACCGTCTGCGTCCCGCCGCCGCTCCAGCAGCCCGGACCGCGGATCCTGGTCGGGGGAGCGGGGGAGCGCAAGACGCTGCGGATGGTCGCCCAGTACGCCGACGCCTGCAACATCTTCGGCCAGGGCCCGGACGTCATGGCCCACAAGCTCGACGTCCTGCGACGCCACTGCGACGACCTGGGTCGTGACTACGACGCGATCGAGAAGTCGATGGTCCTCGACGCCGACCCCACCGGCGACACCGACGCCTTCCTCGCCGACATGGAGGCCTACGCCGCCCTCGGCATCGAGCTGGTCACCCTCATGCCGCAGGGGGACGACCCCGTCGCCTGGACCACCGAGGTGTGCGAGCGGGTGCTCCCGCGTCTCCAGCAGCTGTGAGCCAGGCCGGCGAGCCCGCAGCGTCTGTGCACCGACACGACGTCATCCCGCTGCGTGAGGCCACCAAGGCGTGGTTCCTCATCTCGCTGCAGACCTTCGGGGGTCCCGCGGGCCAGATCGCGGTCATGCAGCGCACGCTGGTCGACGAGCGACGCTGGATCGGTCAGCAGCGCTTCCTCTTCGCGCTCTCCTACTGCACCCTGCTGCCGGGCCCGGAGGCCCAGCAGCTTGCGACCTACATCGGGTGGCTCCTCAACGGCGTCAAGGGCGCCCTGGTCGCGGGCATCCTCTTCGTGCTCCCCGGAGTCGTGGCTCTGCTGGCGCTGTCGGCGATCTACGTCGGCTACGGCGACACCACGCTCGTGGAGTCGGTGTTCCTCGGTCTGGCGCCAGCGGTGATCGCGATCGTGCTCCAGGCGGTGATCCGTGTCGGCGGCAAGGGGCTCGGCCATCCCGGTCTCGTCGGACTGGCCGTCGCGGCCTTCGTGGCACTCACCCTGTTCGCCGTGCCGTTCCCCCTGGTGGTCCTGGCCGGAGCGGTCGGCGGATGGCTGCTGGGCCGTGCCGTGCCGACCCTGGCGAAGCCTCGACCCGCTGCAGCCGAGGAGGGACCACCGCCCCTGGTCAGCGACGACGCCCTGCACACCGAGCGCCCGTCGGGCCGCCGGGCTGCGCTGATCCTCGCCGTGGGACTCACCCTCTGGGCCGCGCCGGTCGTGCTGGCTGCGGTCCTCGCGGGACGCTCCAGCATCTTCGTCGACCAGGGCGTCTTCTTCTCGGGCGCGGCGGTGGTCACCTTCGGCGGCGCCTACGCCGTGCTCGCCTACGTCGCCCAGCAGGCGGTGGACGTCTACGGCTGGCTGGCGCCGGGGGAGATGGTCCGCGGACTGGCCCTCGCCGAGACGACGCCCGGGCCGCTGATCATGGTTGTCCAGTTCGTGGCGTTCGTCGGCGCCTACCGCGACCCGGGCAGCCTCGACCCGTGGCTGGCCGCGGTGCTGGCGGCGTTGCTGACCACCTGGGTGACCTTCGTGCCCTGCTTCCTGTTCATCCTGCTGGGGGCGCCCTACGTCGAGCGCCTGCGCGGCAATCGGACGCTCGCCTCGGCCCTGAGCGGCATCACCGCCGCAGTCGTCGGCGTCATCGGCAGCCTGGCGGTGTTCTTCGCCGTGCACACGCTCTTCGCCGACACACAACGGCTGACCTCAGGGCCGCTCGACCTCGACGTCCCGGCGCTCGACTCGCTGCAGGCCTCGGCCGTGGTCATCACCGCCCTGGGCTGCCTGCTGATCTTCCGTCTGCGCTGGAGCGTGCTGCGCACTCTCGGCGTGTGCACGCTGGCCGGGGTGCTCTGGGGCCTGGTCGCGACCGGGCTGTGACCGGCACCTTTCTTCGTGCTCGAGGCTGCGTGGGGCCCCTTCTCCGCCTTGTAGTTGACATAATGTCAGTTATCGGCGATATACGAGGGCCTGCCCGACAGGCTCAGGAAGGGGTCTCGGAGTCATTCTGCAGGCGGTCGATCTGCGCGGATGCCTCCGCCTTGGTGAGGCTGCTTTGGAGCGGCACCGCAGACTCGGTCCGTGCCTGAAGGACACACCATCCACCGACTCGCGCGCCGCCACCGGACCCTGCTCGTCGGTCGCCGCGTCGCCGCGTCGAGCCCTCAGGGGCGTTTCGCCGAGGGAGCTGCGCTGATCGACGGCCAGGTGGTCGACGCGACCGACGCCTGGGGCAAGCACCTCTTCCACCGCTACGACGACCTGTGGCTGCACGTGCACCTCGGGCTGTTCGGCAAGTTCCGGGACGGGGACGCGCCCGCGCCCGACCCGCGCGGCGCCCTGCGTCTCCTGCTCACCACCGACGACCACTGGGTGGAGCTGCGCGGGCCGACCGCCTGCGAGCTGATGACCGATCCCGAGCGCGACGTGCTGCTGGCACGACTGGGCCCGATCCTCTGCGTCGCGACGCCGACGCCGGAGCCTTCGTGTCACGCGTCGGGCGCAGCCGCGCCCCGATCGGCACCCTGCTGATGGACCAGGCGGTGATCGCCGGTGTCGGCAACGTCTACCGCGCCGAGGTGCTGCTGCGCCACGGGACCAGCCCGTTCGCCGCCGGGCGCGACGTCGACCCGGCGGTCGTCCAGGCGATCTGGGACGACCTGGTGGTCCTCCTGCGCGCCGGCGTGCGCGCGGGGCGCATCATCACCACCGAGCCCGAGGACCGTGCACGACCGCACGGTCGGCCGCGCCGGGACGACGCCCACTACGTCTACGGCCGGACCGGACTCCCCTGCCGCCGCTGCGGGGCCGAGGTCCACTCGGCTCCCATGGCCGCTCGCACCGTCTACTGGTGCCCGGTCTGCCAGGCGTGACCCCGTGCCGTCACCGGCCCCGACGGGTCATTTCTCGTAGTCCGAACGGACTACTTCCGTGTGATTCTCCCCGCGTCGAGGCCTGGGGAGGCCTACCTTCGTGGAGTACCGACTCTTCTCTGGGGGCACTTCCATGTGGGACACCGCGCAGGCCAACAACCACCTGCTGAGCCACGACATGCCGTGTGGCCACTGCGGCCACGCGATGCACACCTTCCTTGCCTGCTCCGACTCGTGCGACTGCACGCCGTCGGGTCAGCACACGCGCTCCGAGCGCGACCTCGCACGCGTCTGAGCGACGCCGCTGCCCGAGGATCCCGGAAACCCCGAAGGTCGGCCAGCGGCCGTCCGATCGGATCAGGGAGAGGAGGACAGACCATGTGGGACACCCATCAGGACAACGAGACCCACCTGTCGCACGACATGCCGTGCGTCCGGTGCGGTCACGGCATCCACACCTTCCTCGCCTGCGGTGACCAGTGCCCGTGCGAGCCGTCACCGATCCCCGGCCAGATCGCCGGCCAGATCGCCTCCTGACCTCAGGTCAGGAGCCTGCAGGCCGATGAGTCGCGCGACGCCGACCGGCGTCGTACCCCTCGTCCTGCCAGGAGCCGCCATGCAGCACCGCCCGCTCTCCGCCGGACCGCATCGACGGTCCGCTCGCGCCGTCGGCCTGGTCACGTTCAGTGCTCTGGCCGCCCTCGCGGTCTCGTCACTCCCAGCCGGCGCCACCGCGCCGACCATCTCCTCGGCATCCGTCATGGCGGTGGACCACACCCGGGTCGAGGCGACCCGCACGGTCCTCGGCCAGGTCTTCGGTCCGCTGGAGCGCTTCCGCGACGGCGTCTTCGTCGAGGCCCGCACCCTCACGGGACGCGTCGTGTCCTCGGCGATCACCTACGGCGGCCAGTACGAGCTGCACCTCTCCCCCGGCACCTACACCGTCATCTACTCCGACGGCCCGGACGCGACCTACGAGGTCGCGGGCCAGCGCACCCGCGTGGTGGTCGGTCTGCGCAACGTCAGGCTGCCGGACGTCTACCTCCTCTTCGCTGGCCCCCAGGCGCTCCGCGAGCCCCAGCTGCGAGGCGAGGCCCGCGTCTCGCAGACCCTGCGCGTCGACCCCGGCACCTGGGACCTCGACGACGCCCGCTTCGACTACACGTGGATCCGGGACCGGAAGATCCTCCCCGTCGAGGGTCGGACCTATGAGCTCACGGCGGCGGACGTCGGACACATGGTCCGGGTCCGGGTCACCGCCAGCCTGCCGCTGCACGAGACCGGCACGGCGACCACCCAGCCCGTGACGGTCGCGCGCGGCGAGTCCGAGGTCGACGCCGACGCCGCGCGCTCCGTCGTACGCCGGCGCGACGAGGTGGTCATCTCCGGACGGGTCGCCGCCGCACGAGGAGGGCGAGGTGGCGCCGTGCAGATCTTCGAGGGCACCCGACCGACGTCTCGGCCCGTGCGGCTCGAGAGGAACGGCTCGTTCCGGGTGGAGGTGCCGGTCAGCGGACGCGGCCGCCACACCTACCTGGTGCGCTTCACCGGCAACGCCTGGTTCGCTCCGGCCTGGTCCGACGTGGTGCGGGTGACCGCCCGCTGAGGCTGGGTCAGGCGCCTCAGGCCTGGAGGTCGAGCATCACCTTGATGGCGCGTCGCTCGTCCATGGCGCGGTAGCCATCGGCCACCTGGTCCAGCGGCAGCGTCGAGTCGAAGACCAGACCAGGCTCGATCTGGCCCGAGGTGACCAGGTCGAGCAGCTCGGGCAGGTAGCGGCGCACGGGCGCCATGCCGCCGCGCAGACCGACGTTCTTCTGGAACATCTTCTGCACGGGCAGCTGGACGCCGTGGGGCACGCCGACGAAGCCGACCATCGAGCCGGGGCGGGCGACGGCGAAGGCCGTGCCCATCGCGTCGTCGGTCCCGACGCACTCGAGGACGGCGTCGGCGCCGATCCCGCCGGTGATCTCCTTGACCGCCGCGGCGCCCTCCTTGCCACGGGCGGCGACGACGTGGGTGGCGCCGAAGGCCGTGGCGATCTTCTGGCGGGGCTCGTGCCGCGACATCACGATGACCTTCTCCGCGCCCATCACGGACGCGGCGAGGACACCGCACAGGCCGACGGCGCCGTCGCCGACGACCACGACGGTCCCGCCCTCCGGCACTCCCGCGCACACCGCCGCGTGCCATCCGGTCGGCATGACGTCCGAGAGGGCCAGCAGCGACGGGATCATCGCCTGGTCGGGCTGTCCCTCGAGCTTGACCAGGCTGCCCTCGGCCTGGGTCGCCAGCGCGTACTCCGCCTGGCCGCTCACGGTCATGCCGAGGTTGGTGCAGACCGAGTGGGCGCCGTGCTGGCAGTGGGCGCAGGTGTTGTCGCTGTGGCAGAACGGCACGACGACGAAGTCGCCCGGCTTGAACGAGCGGACCTCGGAGCCGACCTCCTCGACGACCCCGACGCACTCGTGGCCGATCGTCGCGCCCTCGGTGATCGGGTTCTCACCGCGGTAGGGCCACAGGTCGGAGCCGCAGATGCAGCCCGCGGTCACCTTGACGATGGCGTCCGTGGGAGCGGTGATGGTCGGGTCGGGGACCTCGGAGACGCGGATGTCGCCGGGCGCGTGGATGGTCGTGGCTCGCATGTCGCCGATCCTCGCACTCCCCTGGTGAGCACCGTCAAGCAACCGCCCCGGGTCCGCTCGGACACCCCGCGAGGCAGATTGGCGATATCTCACATGTGAGTTACCGTCGATGCATGGCAACGGACTACAAGGGTCGTATCGGCAACCTCATCCGCGACGCGCGCAAGCACCGCGGGCTGACGCAGCACCAGCTCGCCGGCGTCCTCGGCACCAGCCAGAGCGCGATCAACCGGATCGAGAAGGGCCATCAGAACCTCTCCCTCGAGATGCTCGCGCGCATCGGCGAGGCGCTCGACTCCGAGATCGTCGCCCTAGGCGCCGGTCCCACGCACCTGCGCGTGACCGGCCCGACCACCCTGTCGGGATCGATCGACGTCAAGACGTCCAAGAACGCCGGCGTCGCCCTGCTGTGTGCCTCGCTGCTCAACCGCGGGCGCACGACGCTGCGCAAGGTGGCGCGCATCGAGGAGGTCAACCGACTGCTCGAGGTCCTCAACAGCCTCGGCGTGCAGACCAAGTGGCTCAACGAGGAGAACGACCTCGAGATCATCCCGCCCAAGGAGCTCGACCTCGCCAACCTCGACGAGGAGGCGGCCCGTCGTACGCGGTCGGTCATCATGTTCCTCGGCCCGCTGCTGCACCGCATGGAGACCTTCGAGCTGCCCTACGCCGGCGGCTGCAACCTCGGCACCCGCACCGTCGAGCCCCACATGAGCGCCCTGCGCCCCTTCGGGCTCGAGGTCAAGGCGAGCGACCGGTTCTACCATGCCCAGGTCAACCGGGCGATCGAGCCGACGCGTCCGATCGTGCTGACCGAGCGCGGCGACACCGTCACCGAGAACGCCCTGATGGCAGCGGCGCTGCACCCCGGCACGACGATCATCCGCAACGCCTCGTCCAACTACATGGTCCAGGACCTCTGCTTCTACCTCCAGCGCCTCGGCGTCACCGTCGACGGCATCGGCACGACCACGCTCACCGTCACCGGGCTGGCCGAGATCGACGTGGACGTCGACTACTCCCCCAGCGAGGACCCGATCGAGGCGATGTCGTTGCTGGCCGCGGCGATCGTGACCAAGTCGTCCATCACCATCCGCCGGGTGCCGATCGAGTTCCTCGAGATCGAGCTCGCGCTGCTGGAGGAGATGGGGCTCAACTACGCCCGCACCGAGGAGTACGTCGCCGCCAACGGCAACACCCGTCTCGTCGACCTCACCACCCAGCCCTCGGACCTGCACGCACCGCTGGACAAGATCCACCCGATGCCGTTCCCCGGGCTCAACATCGACAACCTGCCGTTCTTCGCGGTCATCGCCGCCGTCGCCGACGGCCAGACCTACCTGCACGACTGGGTCTACGACAACCGCGCCATCTACCTCACCGACCTCAACAAGCTCGGCGGGCACGTCAAGCTCCTCGACCCGCACCGCGTCATGATCGAGGGCCCCACCACCTGGACCGGCGCGGAGCTCATGTGTCCCCCGGCCCTGCGCCCCGCCGTGGTCATCCTGCTCGCGATGCTCGCCTCCAAGGGCACCTCGGTCCTCCGCGGCACCTACGTCATCCACCGAGGTTATGAGGACCTCGCCGAGCGGCTCAACGAGCTCGGTGCCTCCATCGAGACGTTCCGCGACATCTGACGGGGCGGGTCGGCGGCTTCGCGGCTGTCCCGGGACATGCGGTTTGGTCACCAACCGCATGTTTTCGGCCCCTGGGACTGCGGTTGGTGACCA
>NZ_CALRWD010000111.1:0-11199 GCF_943371775.1 Nocardioides psychrotolerans | reverse complement strand
GAGTCGGCGCGATGTTGCACACACGACTGCAACATTGCGCCGACTCGGCGTCTCACCTCAGGCGTCGAGGTCCTTCTCGACCAGGGCGACGATCACGTCGACGTCGGCCTCGACGTCACCCGACACCTCGACGGTGTCGCCCGGGCCGGCGCCCAGGGTCATGATCAGCAGCGCGGAGCTGGCGTCGACGGCCTCGTCGCCGGGGATCCCGATCAGGACCTCCGAGTCGAGCTCGTCGGCGGCCTCGGAGATGATCGCGGCGGGACGGGCGTGCAGGCCGACGGCAGAGCCGACGACGACGGACTTGGTGGGCATGGTGCTCCTTCGGTTGGGGCTGTGGCGGTGGTGAGGTGGCTGGGGTGATGACGGGTGGACGGGCCGGGTCGCTCAGACGGTAGCGGGGTCGACCTCGCGGGATCCGACGGACTTCAGGGCGATGACTGCGGCGGCACCGACGAGGACGCCCGCCACGAGGGCGATCAGGAAGCCGAGCACGCCGTCGACGGCGAACAGCACGAAGATGCCGCCGTGAGGTGCCCGGACGCTGACGTCGAAGGCCTGGGAGAGGCCCCCGGTCACGGCGCTGCCGAGCATGATCGACGGGATGACCCGCAGCGGGTCGGCAGCCGCGAACGGGATGGCGCCCTCGGTGATGAAGGAGGCCCCGAGGAGCCAGCCGGCCTTGCCGTTCTCGCGCTCGGCGACGTTGAAGAGGCCGGGGCGGACGACGGTGGCCAGGGCCAGCGCGATGGGCGGCACCATGCCGGCGAGCATCACCGAGGCCATGATCTTCAGCTCGGGTGCGTCCGCTGCGAGGGACGCCCCGCCGACACCGACCGCAGCGAAGCTGTAGGCGACCTTGTTGAGGGGCCCACCCATGTCGAAGGCCATCATCAGGCCGAGGATCACGCCGAGGAGGATCGCGCTGCTGCCGGTCATCGAGTTGAGGCCGTCGCTGAGCTGCTCCATGACCCAGCTGATGGGCTTGCCCAGGACGACGATCATCAGCAGGCCGGCGATGATCGAGGTGAGCAGCGGGATGACCAGCACGGGCATCAGGCCACGCGCCCAGGTCGGGACCTTCCAGCTCGCGATCCAGTGGGCGATGACGCCAGCGAGCACACCGCCGGCGATGGCCCCGAGGAAGCCGGTCGCGGGGAGCGCGACGCCCTCGGCGGAGGTCACGCCGAAGAGGTTGGCGGCGAGACCACCCATCACGAAGCCGGGCGCGATGCCGGGGCGATCGGCGATCGCGTAGGCGATGTAGCCGGCGAAGGCCGGGATGAAGAGGGCGAAGGCCGTCTTGCCGATGATGAAGAACAGTGCCCCGAAGTAGGCCATCAGGCCAGAGCCGAACAGCGCGTGGTCGAGGCCGAGGGCCTGCGGGTCGGGCAGGTCGAAGACGGTGTTGTTGACCGCGATCTCGCCGTAGGGGCCGACGATCTCGTAACCGCCGAGCAGGAAGCCGAGAGCGATCAGGAGACCGCCCGCCGCGACGAAGGGGATCATGTAGGAGACGCCGGTCATCAGCACCCGACGGGTGCGACCTCCCCACGTCTCGTTGGCTCCGGCGCCGGTCTCGCCGGCCGTGACGCTGCCCTCGACGCGCGGGGCGCCCGGGTCGTCGGCGTAGCGCAGCGCCTCGGCGATCATCGTGTCGCCGTCGTCGATCGGGCGCTTGACGCCCGAGGAGACGACGGGCTTGCCGGCGAAGCGGCCGCGGTCGCGGACGCCCACGTCGACGGCGAAGATGACGGCGTCGGCGGCGGCGATGGTGCCGGGGGCCAGCGGCGTGGAGCCGGCCGAGCCCTGGGTCTCGACCTCGATGTCGACCCCGGCGCGCTCGGCGGCGGCCTCGAGGGCCTCGGCGGCCATGTAGGTGTGGGCGATGCCGGTCGGGCACGCCGTGACGGCGACCAGCGAACGACGGCGGCCCGGTGCCGCTGCGGGTGCCTCGGGTGCGGTCTCGGCGCTGGTGGACGACACCGGAGCGGCGGCCACGGCGGCCGCGGCGGGCGCGGGCGCCGCCTGGGGCTTGGCCGGTGCGTCGACGACGCGCGTCACCAGGTCGATGACGTCCTCGGGGGTCTCCGCGGCGCGCAGGCCGTCGGTGAACTCCGCCTTCACCAGGGCTCGGGCGAGCTTGGTGAGGATCTGGAGGTGCGTGTTGTCGCCACCCTCGGGGGCCGCGATCAGGAACACCAGGTCGGCCGGGCCGTCCTTGGCGCCGAAGTCGACCTTCGGCGCGAGGCGGGCGAAGGCCAGGGTCGGGACGTCCACGCCGGTGGTGCGGCAGTGGGGGATGGCGATGCCGTCCTTGAGCCCCGTGGGGGACTTGGCCTCGCGGGCGAACGCGTCGGCGACGAGCGCCTCCACGTCGAGCGCGCGGTCGGCCTGGGCGACCACACCGGCGAGCGCGCGGATCACCTCGTGCTTCTCAGAGCCCAGGTCGGCGTCGAGCCGGACCAGGTCGGTCGTGATCAAGGCGTTCACTGACACCCTCCTAGGGTGAGGTTGACCTCGCGGACCTGCACCAGATCGGCGCGGACCTGCGAGGGTCGAGGGATGGTCGTGCCGGGCAACCCGGCTGCTGCACTGCCGTAGGCGACGGCGAGGGCAAGGCGGTGGGCGGGGTCCTGCTGGCGCAGGTCCCCGAGGAGGTAGCCGAAGAGGCTGGAATCGCCGGCACCGACGGTGCTGACGACGGTCGTGGGCGGCGGGGTGGCGTGCCAGGCGCCATCGGCGGTGACCAGCACGGCGCCGTGCGGGCCGAGCGTCACCAGGACCTCGTCGACGCCGGAGGTCACCAGCTGCTGGGCAGCGCGGGCCGCGGCCACGGGGTCCGCCTCCAGGGCGACGGGATCGGCGCCAGTGAAGGAGGCGAGCTCCTCGCCGTTGGGCTTCATCAGGTGCGGCGCACCCTTGGCGAGGCGGTCGACGAGCGCCCGCAGCGGGGCGTCGCTCGTGTCGACGGCCACCCGTGCCCCGAGGCCTCGCAGGGTGGCGACCAGGTCGGCGTACCACTCGTCGGGCGCCCCGGGCGGCAGCGAGCCGGCCAGCACCACCCAGTCGGCCTCGACGGCCCGTCGGGCGACCGCGTCGGCCAGCACCGCGAGGTCGTCGGCCGTCACGACCGGGCCCGGGCTGTTGAGCTTGGTGGTGGTGCCGTCGGGCTCGCTGATCGTGATGTTGACGCGCACCGGGCCCGCGGGGGCCACCGCCAGGCTCGGGATGTGGGCGGCGGTGAGCTCCAGGACGAACGGGTCGTCGTCGGCCGCGGGCAGCACCGCCAGGGTGGGCACGTCGGCGCTGACCGCGGCGCGGGAGATGTTGATGCCCTTGCCCCCCGCCTGGGAGGTCATGGAGTCGGCGCGCTGCACCGAGCCCCGGGCCAGCGTGCCGGCCAGGGCGACCGTGCGGTCGATGCTGGGGTTGGGGGTGAGGGTGACGATCATGCGACCACGACCTCGAGGCCGGCCTCACGCAGGTCGTGGAGGTCCTCGTCGGAGATGGCGTCGTCGGTGACGAGCGTGTCGACGTCCTCGAGCGTCGCGAAGCGTACGGCGAGCTCCGGCCCGATCTTGCTCGAGTCGGCCACCAGCACGACGCGTCGCGACGCCGCGACCAGAGCCCGCTTGGTGGCAGCCTCGTCCCGGTCGGGCGTGGTCAGCCCGTAGCCGGCGGTGATGCCGTTGGTGCCGAGGAAGAGCACGTCCGCGCGCAGGTCGTGGAGCGCCGCGATGGTGTCGGGTCCGACGGCTGCCTGGGTGGTGGCGCGGACGCGGCCGGGGAGCAGGTGCAGCTCGACCTGGGGGAAGGTCATGAGCCGCGAGGCGACCGACACCGAGTGGGTCACGGCGACCAGGCGGTGCTCGCGGGGCAGGGCCGCGGCGATCCGGACCGTCGTGGACCCCGCGTCGAAGAGCACCGTGCCTCCCGCAGGGGGGAGCAGGTCGATCGCGGCGCGGGCGATGCGGTCCTTCGCCTCGGTGTTGGCGGACTCCCGCTCGACCAGACCGGCCTCGATCGAGGCCAGGGCGCCGGCGGGGACGGCGCCGCCGTGGACACGATGGACCAGGCCGAGACGTTCCAGTGCGGTGAGGTCGCGGCGTACGGTCTCCGTGGTGACGTCGTACTCCTCGGCCAGCGCGTTGACCGAGAGTCGGCCGCGGGCGGTGACGAGCTGCGCGATCGCCTGCTGGCGTTCCTCGGCATACATGCTCATGAGTCTGTGGCCTCCATCACTTTCTTTGTATATGTTGTTTTACGCCCGAATCTGTTGACTGTCAAGAGGGCGAGCAGGTTAACTTGTGACCATGGTCACCGACTCCGCCGCTGTCACCCCGTCCACGCAGGACGCCCCGGGCTCGCTGCAGGGCACCCCTGTCGTCCCCGGCCTCGCCTTCGGGCCGGCGCTCGTCATCCGCACGGAGATCCCGGCCGAGGCCGTGGCCCGCTTCGGGGACGGCGGCTTCGCCGACGAGGATGCCGCCCTGGCCGCCTACGACGCGGCGGTCGAGGCCGTCGCCGCCGGCTTCGCGGCCAAGGCCGAGGTCGCGTCCGGCGCGGCTGCGGAGGTGCTCACCGCCAGCGCCGGCCTCGCCCGGGACAAGGGCCTGCGCAGCGCCGTGCGCAAGGCGCTGCGCAAGGGCGACGACCTGTTGACGGCGGTCAACGAGGCCGCGGAGCAGTTCGTCACGATCTTCACCTCGATGGGCGGGCTGATGGCCGAGCGGGCCACCGACCTGCGTGACATCGAGCGCCGCCTCGTCGCCCGCCTGGTCGGGGAGGCCGAGCCCGGGGTGCCGACGCCCGAGCGGCCCTCCGTGGTCGTCGCGGAGGACCTCGCCCCGGCCGACACCGCCGGTCTCGACCCGGCCGTCGTCCTGGCGCTGGTCACGGAGCGCGGGGGCCCGACGAGCCACACCGCGATCATCGCGCGGCAGCTGGGCATCCCGTGCGTGGTCGGCGCGGCCGGTGCGCTGAGCATCGACGCCGGGACGCCGCTGCTGGTCGACGGCACCTCCGGCTCGGTGCGGCTGCGTCCCGACGCCGCGGAGGCCGAGCGGCTGGTGGCGCAGGACGTCGAGACGCGCTCGGCGCTGTCGTCCTGGGTCGGCCCCGGTGCCACCGCCGACGGCATGCCCGTCAAGCTCCTCGCCAACGTCGCGGACGGGGAGTCCTCGGCCTCCTCGGCCCAGGCGCCGGTCGAGGGCGTCGGCCTCTTCCGCACCGAGCTGTGCTTCCTCAACCGCGTCGAGGAGCCCACGGTGGAGGAGCAGGCCGACATCTACGCCGCCGTGCTCGCGCCGTTCGCGGGCTCGCAGTACGTCGTGGTCCGCACCCTCGACGCCGGCAGCGACAAGCCGGTGGCCTTCGCGACCCACGAGGGCGAGGAGAACCCCGCGCTCGGCGTCCGGGGCCTACGCCTGTCCTTCAGCAACCCCGGGCTCCTCGAGCGGCAGCTCGACGCCATCGCGATCGCTGCCGAGCGCACCGGCACCGAGACCTGGGTCATGGCCCCGATGGTCGCCACCGTCGCGGAGGCCCGTGGGTTCGCGGCCGCCGTGCGTGGTCGCGGGCTCAAGGCCGGCGTCATGGTCGAGGTGCCGTCGGCCGCGCTGCTGGCGCCGCGGATGCTCGCCGAGGTCGACTTCCTCTCGATCGGCACCAACGACCTCACGCAGTACACGATGGCTGCCGACCGCATGGCCACCGACCTGGCCCACCTGACCGACCCGTGGCAGCCGGCCGTGCTCCAGCTGATCGCGATCACCGCCGAGGCCGGCAAGCAGGCCGGCAAGCCCGTGGGCGTCTGCGGTGAGGCCGCGGCCGACCCGTTGCTCGCGTGCGCGCTGGTCGGCATGGGCGTGACGTCGCTGTCGATGGCCGCGGCCGCCGTACGCCCGGTGGGGGCGCGGCTGGCCACGACCACCTCCGAGCAGTGCGAGGACGTCGCCGAGGCTGCCCTCGGAGCCGAGGACCCGGCCGCCGGCCGCGCCGCCGTGCTGGCCCTACTGGGCGGCTGAGACCGTCACCGGCACTCCGTTGAACGCGGCGTTGCCGGAGAGGTCGAGCTCGTCGGGATCGGTCAGGTCGTTGATCGACACCCCGGCGACCCGGCTGGCGTGGCCGAGGCGGGTGCCGTCGACCTGGTGGCCGTAGCCGTGGGGGAGTGACACGACCCCCGGCATCATGTCGTCGACCCCGGTGGCCTCGACCTCGACGGAGCCGACGCGCGAGGTCACGGTGACGCGACCACCGTCGGTCAGGCCACGCGCGGCCAGGTCGGCAGGGTGCATGAGCAGGTGGTGGCGCGGCTTGCCCCGGGTCAGGCGGGCGGTGTTGTGCAGCCAGGAGTTGCAGTCCTGCTTGTGCCGGCGCCCGATGAGCAGCAGCTCGTCCGTGCCCGGAGCGGGGGCGCCGGCGAGCGAGGCGTGCAGCCGGTCGAGGTCGCCGACCAGCAAGGGGGAGGCGAGGTCGATCCGCTTGTCCTTCGTCTGCAGGCGACCCGGCATCGTCGGCTGCAGGGGCCCGAGGTCGACGCCCTCGGGGCGCGCGCGCAGCTGACGCATCGAGACCTTCTTGCCGGTCAGCAGCAGGCCCGTCACGACGACCGCGGGCGACGCGGTCATCCGTGCCCACGAGGTCAGGCGGGCCTTGAGCGGCAGCGTGGTGCCCAGACGGGCCTGGAGCCGCGACGCGAGGGCTCCGAAGATCTGCCAGTCGTGGCGCTGGTCCTTGCCCTTGGCGAAGACGGCCGGGGTGAAGCGGGCGGTGTTGCGGACGGCGAAGTTGTGGAAGACCAGGTCGTACTGGTCGCGCTCGAGCGCCGACGTCGGCGGCAGGATCACGTCGGCGTGGCGCGTCGTCTCGTTGAGGTAGATGTCGATCGACACCATGAAGTCGATGCTCTCGAGGGCCCGCGCCAGGCTCTTGCCGTCCGGCGTCGACAGCACCGGGTTGCCGGCCATCGTCACCATCGCCCGCACCTGGCCCTCACCCTCGGTCTCGATCTCCTCGCGCAGCACCGAGACCGGCAGCTCGCCGGCGAACTCCGGGCTGTCGCGCACCCGGCTGCGCCAGACGTCGAAGTGGCCCTGGCCGATGATCCGGCGGCCCACGATGTCGATCGCCGGCTCGGGGAACATCACGCCGCCCGGGCGGTCGAGGTTGCCGGTGAGCACGTTGAGGCACTGGATGGCCCACTGGCAGACCGACCCGAAACCCTGGGTCGAGACCCCGAGCCGCCCGTAGGCGGCAGCAGCGTCGGCGCCGGCGAAGTCGCGCGCCACCTGCCGGATCACGTCGGCAGGCACGCCGCTGTGCGCCTCGGCGCCCTCGGGCGTGAAGGTCGCGACCAGCTCGCGGACCCGGTCGACGCCGTCGACGTACGACGGGGGCGTGGTGAGCCCCTCGGCGAAGAGGACGTTCAGCATCGCGAGCAGCACCACGGCGTCGGTGCCGGGGCGCACGAAGTGGTGCGCCGTGGCGACCTTCGCGGTCTCGGTCCGTCGCGGGTCGAGGACGACCATCTGCCCGCCACGGGCCTTGAGCTCGCGGACCCGGGTGGGGAAGTCGGGCACGGTCATCAGCGAGCCGTTGGAGGCCATCGGGTTGGCGCCGACGACCAGGAAGTAGGACGTGCGGTCGAGGTCGGGCACGGGGATCATCAGCTGGTGGCCGTAGAGCTGCCAGGAGACGAGCTGGTGGGGGATCTGGTCCACCGACGACGCGCTGAAGCGGTTGCGGGTGCGCAACGACTTCACCAGCGCGGTGCCGTGGGTCTGGGAGCCGAGCGAGTGGGCGCTGGGGTTGCCGAGGTAGACGCCGACCGCGTCGCGACCGTGCTCGGTGATCGTCGCAGCGAGCCGGTCCGCGACCAGGTCGTAGGCCTCGTCCCACTCCATCTCGACCCACGTGGTCGCACCCGCGTCGTCCGTGACGCGACGGATCGGCCGCTTGAGGCGGTCGGGGTCGGTGTAGACGTCGGCCATCGACACACCCTTGGGACAGATGTAGCCACGGGAGAGCGGGTCGGCGTCGTTGCCGCGGATCGAGGTGACCTCGCCGCTCTCGATGGTCAGCTCGATGCCACAGATGGCCTCGCAGAGGTTGCACACCCCCAGCCGGGTGCCGGTGAAGTCGTCAGGGACGGGGGAGTGCGTCAGGAGGCCCACGCCCCGCATCGTGCCACCACCGGTGCCGTCGATCACCCCGCTCCGCGCATTTGGGGCTGGTCGGGCCCCGCGATACGCTTCCTCGGTTGCCCACGGGCGACATCAGCACTGAGTCAACCGCCGTACAACGGCCGCGGATCGAGAGTGCCCGGGTGAACAGGCCCCGGCGCGCCGCGCAACGAGTGAACCAGAAGGAGTCGCATGTCCATCGGAACTGACGCTGCCACCAAGAAGAAGATCATGGCGGAGTACGCCACGACCGAGGGCGACACCGGTTCGCCCGAGGTGCAGATCGCACTGCTGTCCTTCCGGATCAGCCACCTGACCGAGCACCTCAAGACGCACAAGCACGACCACCACAGCCGTCGTGGTCTGCTGCTGCTCGTCGGTCAGCGCCGCCGCCTGCTCAACTACCTGCGCAAGACCGAGATCGAGCGCTACCGCTCGATCGTCGAGCGCCTCGGCCTGCGCCGCTGACACCGTCGAAGGGACTCACCGTCTGGTGGGTCCCTTCGTCGCATCGCAGGCCACTAGATTGAGGCCGTGAGACACCGGGTCGCGAGACCCGAGAACTGAACACCATCACAGATGCGATCCGCGCCACCGCAGGCCCGGTCCTCGGTAGTGATCTTCAGGAGCCCACCTCGCACGACGGGCTGCTGCGGGTCTCGATCGAAGATCGGCCACCGTCCCCCACCATTGGCGGGACATGTGCGCGGGAGTCGCGGATCGCACCGCGAACAGAAGGATCAACGTGACTGAACCCGTCATCTCCGCCGTCGAGACCGTTCTCGACAACGGCAAGTTCGGCAAGCGCACCGTCAAGTTCGAGACCGGGCTCCTCGCCCGCCAGGCCGCCGGTTCGGTGACCGCCTACCTCGACGACGACACGATGCTGCTCTCGGCCACCACGGCCGGCAAGCACCCCAAGGACCACTTCGACTTCTTCCCCCTGACGATCGACGTCGAGGAGCGGATGTACGCCGCGGGCCAGATCCCCGGCTCGTTCTTCCGCAGCGAGGGTCGTCCCGGCGAGGACGCGATCCTCACCTGCCGCCTGATCGACCGCCCGCTGCGCCCGACCTTCAAGAAGGGTCTGCGCAACGAGGTCCAGGTCGTCATCACGGTCATGGCGCTCAACCCCGACGCCCCCTACGACGTGCTGGCGATCAACGCCGCGTCGCTCTCCACGCAGCTCTCCGGCCTGCCCTTCTCCGGCCCCGTCGGCGGCGTGCGCGTCGCCCTGATCGAGGGCCAGTGGGTCGCCTTCCCGAGCCACAGCCAGCTCGAGAACGCCGTCTTCGACATGGTCGTCGCCGGCCGTGTCACCGACACCGGCGACGTCGCGATCATGATGGTCGAGGCCGAGGCCACCGAGCAGACCTGGACCCTGGTCCAGAACGGCGTGCAGGCTCCCACCGAGGAGGTCGTGGCCGGTGGCCTCGACGCCGCCAAGCCCTTCATCAAGCAGCTGTGCGAGGCCCAGGCCGAGCTGGCCAAGACCGCCGCCAAGCCGGTCCAGGACTTCCCGGTCTTCCTCGACTACGAGGACGACGTCTACGACGCCGTCTCCGCAGCCGCCTCCGCTGGTGCCGGCGCAGCGCTCGTCATCGCCGACAAGCTCGAGCGCGAGGCCGCGCTCGACACCGTCAAGGCGTCGCTGCTCGACCAGCTCGGGTCCCAGTTCGAGGGTCGCGAGAAGGAGATCGGGGCCGCGTTCAAGTCGGTCACGAAGTCCCTCATGCGCGAGCGCGTCCTGCGCGACAAGGTCCGCATGGACGGTCGCGGCCTGGCCGACATCCGCGCGCTGCACGCCGAGGTCGGCGTCATCCCGCGCGTCCACGGCTCGGCGCTCTTCGAGCGCGGCGAGACCCAGATCCTGGGTGTCACCACGCTCAACATGCTGACGCTGGAGCAGAAGCTCGACACGCTCTCCCCGGAGAAGTCGCGCCGCTACATGCACAAGTACATCTTCCCGCCGTTCTCCACCGGCGAGACCGGTCGCGTGGGCTCGCCCAAGCGCCGCGAGGTCGGCCACGGTGCGCTCGCGCGCCGCGCGCTGCTCCCCGTGCTCCCCACCCGCGAGGAGTTCCCCTACGCGATCCGCCAGCTCTCCGAGGCCATGGGCTCCAACGGCTCCACCTCGATGGGCTCGGTCTGCGCCTCGACCCTGTCGCTGCTGCAGGCCGGTGTCCCGCTCCGGGCCCCCGTCGCCGGCATCGCGATGGGTCTCATCTCCGGTGAGGTCGACGGCAAGACCGAGTACGTCGCGCTGACCGACATCCTCGGCGCCGAGGACGCGATGGGCGACATGGACTTCAAGGTCGCCGGCACCCCGGAGTTCGTGACCGCGCTCCAGCTCGACACCAAGCTCGACGGCATCCCCGCCGAGGTCCTCGCCGCTGCCCTCAACCAGGCCAAGGACGCCCGCACGGCGATCCTCGCGGTCATGAACGAGGAGATCAGCGTCCCCGAGGAGATGTCGGTCCACGCGCCGCGCATCATCACGGTCCGCATCCCCGTCGACAAGATCGGCGAGGTCATCGGCCCGAAGGGCAAGGTCATCAACCAGATCCAGGACGACACCGGCGCGTCGCTGTCGATCGAGGACGACGGCACCATCTACATCGGTGCCACCAACGGCGAGGCGGCCGAGGCTGCCCGCCAGGCCGTCAATGCGATCGCCAACCCGACCATGCCCGAGGTCGGCGAGCGCTACCTCGGCACGGTCGTCAAGACGACCAACTTCGGTGCCTTCGTCTCGCTCATGCCCGGCAAGGACGGCCTGTTGCACATCAGCAAGCTGCGTGGCCTGGCCGGCGGCAAGCGCGTCGAGGCCGTCGAGGACGTCCTGTCCGTGGGCCAGAAGGTCCAGGTCGAGATCGCCGAGGTCGACGACCGCGGCAAGCTCTCGCTGATCCCCGTGGTCGAGGAGACCGACGGTGAGGGCGACGCCCCCGCCGAGGGCTCGGACACCGAGTGACCAAGGCTTCATCGTCGACCCGCCCGAGCTCCTCGG
>NZ_CALRWD010000110.1:0-11604 GCF_943371775.1 Nocardioides psychrotolerans | reverse complement strand
ACCCGTCCGGGTCTTGGGGTGCTCGGTCACGTCGACGCAGAAGACCCGCGCGCTCACGCCGACCTGGGGCGCCGCGAGACCGACGCAACCAGGGCTGACCCGCATCGTCGCGACGAGGTCGGCCGCCAGCTGCACGGTCTCGAGGGACGTCGGGTCGACGTCGGCGCCGACGGTGGACAGCACCGGCTCCGGGGCGCGTACGACGGGCAGCACCCTTCCGGGCACGCCCAGCTCGTCCTCCGTCCAGGAGGACACGCGATCGTCGCTCACAGCTCGTCGGCCTCCGCCGGGCGCAGTGTCGCGCCGACGCCGAGGTCGCTGGCCACCGACCGGATCGCGGCCTCGACGGCGGAGACGTCGACCGAGGCGGGCAGGTCGATCTCGGCGACCAGCAGGTAGAGGTCGCCGGCCAGCCGCGTGGTGAGGTCGGTGATGTTGCCGCCGACGCGGGCCACCTCGGTGACGACCGAGGACACGATGCCCGCGCGGTCGCCGCCGTGGACGGTGAGCACCCAGGGCGAGCCGTCGCTCGCCTCAGGCTGCTCGACCGGCACCTCCCGCACGGTCACCGTGAGCGTGCCGTCGGTGGTCAGCGGGGCCAGGGCGGCCTCGATCTGGTCGGCCTCCGGGGCGCCGGCGCAGACCAGCATCATCGCGAAGTGACCCCGCAGGAGGGTCATCGTGGAGTCCTCCAGGTTGAGCCCGAGGTCGGCGAGGCGACCGGTGGTCTCGGCGATGATGCCGGGCCGGTCGTGGCCGAGGACGGTGATGGCGTGCAGCGTGGAGGACGGGGTCACGGCGACATTCTGGCAGCGGCGTGACCGAGCACGTCGTCCAGCATGGGTTCGGTGAGCCGACCGGTGAACGTGTTCTGCTGGCTGGGGTGGTAGCAGCCGAGCAGCAGCACCTCGCCGTGGGACGTGGTGACGACCGCCGACGCGCCGTGCCCGAAGCGCGGCTTGGGGCTCGGCACGCCCCACCCCGCGCCGCGGAACGCCCCCAGGGCGGCGTCCCAGCCGATCGAGCCGAGCGCCACCACGGTCCTCAGCGAGGGCGCGACGAGGGCCAGCTCGCGGTCGAGCCAGGGAGCGCAGCGGGCACGCTCGTCGGTGGTCGGCTTGTTCTGCGGCGGGGCGCAGCGCACCGCCGCGACGATGCGGGTGCCGACCAGGGCCAGCCCGTCGGCGGCGTCGACGCTGGTGGGCTGGCTGGCGAGGCCGACCCGGTGCAGGCTCGCGAAGAGCCAGTCCCCGGAGCGGTCGCCGGTGAAGACGCGGCCGGTGCGGTTGGCCCCGTGGGCCGCCGGCGCGAGCCCGACGACCAGCACCTGCGGTGCCTCGGCCCCGAACCCGGCGATCGGTCGGCCCCAGTAGGGCTGGTCGACGTAGGCCGCGCGCTTCGCGACGGCCACGTCCTCGCGCCAGCGGACCAGGCGGGGGCAGGCACGACAGACGCTGATCCGGGCGTCGAGGTCGGGAAGGGTGGCGCTCCGCGCCAGACGTCGTACGCCGGAGGGCGAGGTCGCGACGTCGGTGTCGAGAGGTGCGGGGTCACCCGGCCAGCCGGTGCCGGCCGGCACGGGAGAGGCGAAGGCCCCACCGACGGACGGGTGCGGGAGGAGGGTCACGCGACCATCCTCCCGCCCGTCGGTGCGTGCGCTCAGGGAGCAGGGTTGATCGAGGTCTCCTGGCGCACCTTGTCGGCGGCGGCCGACGCGGCGTCGGTGACCTTGTCCTTGACGACCCCGGCGGCGGCCGTGGCCTGGGCCGCAGCCTCGTCCTTGGCGCGCTGGGTGACGTCCTGGACCTGGGGGTTGCGGGCGACCTTCTGCGCCTGGAGCTTGATCTGCTCGTAGCGCTCACGTCCGGCGCGGGCTCCCAGGACGTAGCCGACGCCGCCGGCGGCGAGGAGGGACAGCTTGCTCATGGTGGTGCTCCTTCGGTGGGGGTCAGCCGGGTCGGTGCCCGATCGGTCGACCCGACAAACCACGAGGAGACCTCAGGGTGTGATCGACCAGGCGATCCCGTCGAGGATGTCGGACTCCGAGACCAGCAGGGTGGCGACGCCTGAGCGGAGCAGGACCCGCGACAGGATCAGCGCCCCGGCGTCGATCACGTCGGCGCGGCCGGGGTGCATGTAGCCCAGCGCGAGCCGCTCGGCGACCGGCATCGCGACCAGCCTCTCCACGACCTCGTGGACCACCGGGACCGCCAGCACCTGCTGGTCGATCGCCTCGCGGGCGTAGGCCGGCAGGTCGAGCACCCCGGCCGCGACCGTGGTCACGGTGCCGGCGATCCCGACGACCGTCGCGGCCTCGGCGATCGGGACCGGCGAGGCGTCGAGGGCAGCGTCGATGTCGGCGACGCACGCGGCGACCTGGGCGGCCGTGGGCGGGTCGTCGTGCAGGTGCCGCTCGTGCAGCCGCACCGAGCCGATGTCCATGGAGTGCGCGGCCGTCGGGGCGGACGTGCCGAGGACCAGCTCGGTCGAGCCACCGCCGATGTCGACGACCAGCACCGGCTCGTCAGGGCGCGACGCGAGGTTGCGCACCGCGCCGGCGAAGGCCAGCGCCGCCTCCTCCTCGCCGGCGAGCACCTCGGGACGCACCCCGAGCCGGGCGAGGACCCCGTCGGAGAACTCCTGGGCGTTGGCGGAGTCGCGCGTCGCGGACGTCGCGCAGAAGCGCATCCGGGTGACGTCGTGGGCGGCGACCAGCTCGGCGTAGTCCTCGATGGCGGCGAAGGTGCGCGCCAGCGCCTCGTCGCCGAGCCGCCCGGTGCGGTCGACGCCCTCGCCCAGACGCACCATCCGGGCCTCGCGCACGGCGACCTCGGGGAGGTCGCCGATCAGCAGCTTGATGGTGTTGGTGCCGCAGTCGATCGCCGCGATCACGAGTCGGCGGCCTCGGCGACCTCGGCGGTCGCGGCGGTCGCGGCGGAGACGCACGGTCCGGAGGCCCACCACTCCCCGAGCAGCTCGAGCACCTCGTCGCCGAGCGGGTTGACGCCCGGTCCGGCGGCGAGCGCGTGGCCGGCGAGCACGTGGAGGCACTTGACGCGGTCGGGCATGCCGCCGGCGGTGATGCCCTCGATCTCGGGGACGTCGTGGCCGGACTGGCGCGCCAGCTCGGTGCGGAAGGCGAGGTAGGACTCGTGGGCGCCGCGGTAGGAGGCGGCGAGCTCGGGGTCCTCGCCGAGGCGCGCCTGCATCTCCTTCATCAGGCCCGAGCCCTCGAGGGTGCCGATCAGCGACGCGGCGCGCGGGCAGGTGAGGTAGAAGGTCGTCGGGAACGGCGTGCCGTTGGGCAGGCGCGGCTCGGTCGTGACGACGTCGGGGTTGCCGCAGGGGCAGCGGTGGCCCACGGCGTGGATGGCACGCGGCTCCCGGCCCAGCTGGGCGTGGATGGCCGCCTCGTCGGTCGGGTCGATCACGGCTGCTGGGAGCCGTCGATCTCGGTCAGCGGCGGCGGCTCGGCCTTGGGCGGGCGACCGGCGAGCTGCACGGAGTCCCACGCCTTGCCCCACCAGGCCTCGGGCACCCGGTCGGCGTCGACCTCGGAGGGGTCGCGCAGCTCCGACTCACTCTCGAGGGCGTTGCCGTCCTCGTCGAGGACGATGTAGGAGGTCTCGCCGGGCATGACATAGCTCAGCCGCTCGCGCGCCTGGGCCTGCAAGTAGGCCGGGTCGTTCCAGCGGCGCTTCTCACGCTCGAGGTCGTCGATGCTGGCCGAGCGCTGCGCGATCTCCTCGAGGTAGGCGTTGTTCTCGGCGCGCTGCTCGAGGAAGGCCCGCATGGAGGAGGCGTAGGAGACGGCGAGCACCGCCACCACGAGCACCAGGATCGCCGCGCGACCGGTCAGCCGGGGTCGACGCTGGCCGTCGCCGCGGGCGGTGCCGGCACCGGCGCCGGGACGGGGCGCGACCGCAGGCTGCCGCCCGGCGCGGGCAGTGGAGGTCGCCCGTCCGGGCCCCGTGCGGCCCCGCGGGCGGGACCCGCGGGGCGGCGTACGTCGGGAGTCGGGCATGTCGTGTCGCTCCGGGGTCAGCCCTGGTAGCGCGGGAACGCGGAGGCGCCGGCGTAGCGCGCGGCGTCGCCGAGGTCGTCCTCGATGCGCAGGAGCTGGTTGTACTTGGCGACGCGGTCGGACCGGGCCGGGGCGCCGGTCTTGATCTGGCCACAGTTGGTGGCAACCGCGAGGTCGGCGATCGTGGTGTCCTCGGTCTCGCCCGAGCGGTGGCTCATCATGCAGCGGTAGCCGTTGCGGTGGGCCAGCTCGACGGAGTCGAGGGTCTCGGTGAGCGAGCCGATCTGGTTGACCTTGACCAGCAGGGAGTTGGCCTGGCCGCCACTGATGCCGCGCTGGAGGCGCTCGACGTTGGTGACGAAGAGGTCGTCGCCGACGATCTGGGTCTTGGTGCCGAGCTGGTCGGTGATGGCCTTCCAGCCGTCCCAGTCGTCCTCGTCGAGCGGGTCCTCGATGGAGACGATCGGGTAGGCCGCGACGAGGTCGGCGTAGTAGGCCGTCATCTCGTCGGCGGTCTTGGAGCCGCCCTCGAAGGAGTAGGCGCCATCCTTGAAGAACTCGGACGCGGCGACGTCCATCGCCAGTGCGATGTCCTTGCCGAGCGTGAGGCCGGCGGCCGAGACGGCCTCGGCGATCAGGTCGAGCGCGGCGCGGTTGCTGTCGAGGTTGGGCGCGAAGCCGCCCTCGTCGCCGAGGCCCGTGGAGAGGCCCTTCTTCTTCAGCACCGACTTGAGCGCGTGGTAGACCTCGGCGCCCTGACGCAGCGCCTCGCGGAAGGTCGGCGCGCCGATCGGCGCGATCATGAACTCCTGGACGTCGACGTTGGAGTCGGCGTGCGAGCCACCGTTAAGGATGTTCATCATCGGGACCGGCAGCAGGTGGGCGTTGGGTCCACCGACGTAGCGGTAGAGCGGCAGGCCGGCCGAGTCGGCCGCGGCACGGGCGACGGCGAGCGAGGCCCCGAGGATCGCGTTGGCGCCGAGGTTGGCCTTGTTGGGCGTGCCGTCGAGGTCGAGCATCGTCTGGTCGACGAGGCGCTGGTCGTCGGCGGCGAGCCCCTCGAGCGCGGGCCCGATCTGCTGGATGACGCCGTCGACGGCCTTGAGGACGCCCTTGCCGACGTAGCGGTCACCGCCGTCGCGCAGCTCCACGGCCTCGAAGGCTCCCGTGGAGGCGCCGCTGGGCACCATGGCCCGGGCGAAGGAGCCGTCATCGAGGAGCACCTCGACCTCGACAGTGGGGTTGCCGCGCGAGTCGAGGATCTCGCGGGCGCCGACGGCTTCGATCGATGCCACGTGCTGCTCCTGGTGTTGTGTCGCCTGGACGGTTGCGCGATCAGCCTAGACCCGCCGCCGGTCCATCGCGCGCAGCACGCTCCGCGGGTGGACGTGTGCGCGGCGGCGGGCGGCGGGGTGGGCCGGCCCGCCCCCACGCGAGCGGGCTGGCTCAGCGCTCCAGCAGCCGTCGTACGGCGTCGCGCAGGGCCTGCTCGGGGTCGCGGTCGGCCGCGCGGGCCTCGGCGACCAGCCCCAGCAGCCGGTCGCCGAGGTCGGCGTCGTCGCCTGTCGGCGGGAGCACGACAGAGCCCTCGCGTGCCCGCCGGTCGAGCACCTTGTCGGCGTGCAGGAGCGCGGGCAGGGTCGGCGGCAGACCGTCCGTGACGTGCTCCCGAGCCTTCTCCGTCGCCTTGATCTCCTGCCACGCGTCGTTGACGGCCGCCGCGTCCATCGGAGCGGTCCCCTCGGGCGCGCCGAAGACGTGCGGGTTGCGGCGCAGCATCTTCTCGGTGATCCCCCGCGCCACGTCGTCGAGGGTGAACGCACCGGACTCCTCGGCGATCACCGCGTGGAAGTAGACCTGGAGCAGCAGGTCGCCGAGCTCCTCGCGCAGGTGGTCGGGGTCACCGGTGTCGATGGCCTCGATCGTCTCGTGGGTCTCCTCGAGCAGGAAGCGCGCCAGCGAGCGGTGCGTCTGCTCCGCCTTCCACGGGCACTCGGCCCGAAGCCGCCGCATGACCTCGCCGAAGTCGAGGAGCGGCTCGCCCACGTCAGCCGCAGCGCTGCGAGTCGGGCAGGGACGCGGCGTAGGCCGGGTCCGGCTCCTCGGCCAGGCCCATCAGCGCGGTCTCGCCGACGGCGAAGGACACCGACTGGTCGTCGGTGTCGATCGAGGCGTCGTCGACGCTGATGCCGTATTCGGGGTTGAGCTCCACGTCGTTGTCGTCGAGCCAGGTGGTGAAGGCAGCGAGGCCACGCTCCCCTGCCTCGGTGGGGCCGGGCTCGGCCACGCCCTCGTCGCGCAGGATCTGCTCGCCGACGGAGAGCTGGACGGCGGCGACGTAGGTCGCAGCGCCCTCGACCTCGAGGACGGCCTCCTGCTGGGACTCGCTGAAGTCGCCGATCTGCTTCTCGATGTCGGCGAGCGCGCGCTGGTAGTCGTCGGCCGGCTCGACGCCGTAGTCGTCGGCCAACTGGTCGGCCGCGGAGACCAGCGCGAGCTGGCCGGCGATGCCGGAGCGGAACACGCTGAGCGGGACAACCTGCGACTGCTGGGCCAGGATGTCCTCGATCGCGGAGCAGTAGCTGCTCACCAGGGAGTCGACCTCGTCGGTGCTGACCGTGCGGTCGCCCACCTCGGCGGCCACGCCGGGGCGGAAGCCGGTGCCGGCGACACCGCAGCCGGTCAGGCCCAGGGCCAGCGCTGCGACGGAGGCCCCGGCGACCGATCGGGCCAGGGTGCGACGACGTCGAGTGGTGCTCACGCGGATCTCCTCAGGGCTGTGCTCGGGGTGGCGCTGACGGTGCTGGTCACGACTCGACCGGGTCGATCACGCTGTCGATCACACCGCGGGCCCATTCAAGCAGGGCGATGCCGGCCAGGGGCGTCCCGGTCCGTCCGGGGGTGCCGGGTCGCGGGACCAGGATGGTGTCGGTCGGCGCCTTGACGATCGACTTGGGATAGAGCCGCTGGAGCCGCAGCTGGCGCGACTCCGGCAGGCTGACCGGCGCGAAGCGGACGTTCTTGCCCTGGATCGTCGCCTCCCCGATGCCCGCCGACCGAGCCCGGGCCCGGAAGCGTGCGACCAGGAACAGCGCGGAGACCTCCTGCGGCGGCTCGCCGTAGCGGTCGATCATCTCCTCGCGCAGCACGTCGACGTCGTCGTCGGAACGCACCTCGGCGAGCCGCTTGTACATCTCGAGACGCAGCCGCTCGCTGGGCACGTAGTCGTGCGGCAGGTGGGCGTCGACCGGCAGCTCGATGCGCACCTCGCGCATGTCCTCGGCGTCGGCGTCCACGCCCTTGAACTCGTTGACGGCCTCGCCGACGAGCCGCACGTAGAGGTCGAAGCCGACGTCGGCGATGTGGCCGGACTGCTCGCCGCCGAGCAGGTTGCCCGCTCCGCGGATCTCGAGGTCCTTCATCGCGATCGCCATGCCGCCGCCGAGGTCGGAGTGCTGGGCCAGGGTGGCCAGCCGCTCGTGCGCGGTCTCGGTGAGCGGCTTCTCCTGGGGGTAGAGGAAGTAGGCGTAGGCGCGCTCGCGGGAGCGACCGACGCGGCCGCGCAGCTGGTGGAGCTGGCTGAGCCCGAGGGTGTCGGAGCGCTCGATGATCATCGTGTTGGCGTTGGACACGTCGAGGCCCGACTCGACGATGGTCGTGCAGACCAGCACGTCGAAGCGCTTCTCCCAGAAGTCCAGCATCACCTGCTCGAGCTGGTGCTCGCCCATCTGACCGTGAGCGGTCGCGACGCGCGCCTCAGGCACCAGCTCCTTGATCTTGGCCGCGGCCTTCTCGATCGAGTTGACCCGGTTGTGGATGTAGAAGACCTGGCCCTCGCGCAGCAGCTCACGACGCACGGCGGCGATGATCTGCCGGTCCTCGTAGGCACCGACGTAGGTCAGGACCGGGTGCCGCTCCTCCGGCGGGGTGGTGATCGTGGACATCTCGCGGATGCCGGTGATCGCCATCTCGAGCGTGCGCGGGATCGGCGTCGCGCTCATGGAGAGCACGTCGACGCTGGTGCGCATCCGCTTCATCTGCTCCTTGTGCTCGACCCCGAAGCGCTGCTCTTCGTCGACGATGATCAGCCCGAGGTCCTTCATCTTGATGTCGGGGTTGAGCAGCCGGTGCGTGCCGACGACGATGTCGACCGTGCCCTCGGCCAGGCCGGCGACGACCTCCTTGGCCTCCTTGTCGGTCTGGAAGCGGCTCAGGCCGGCCAGGTTGACCGGGAAGCCGCTCATCCGCTCGGTGAAGGTGCTGAGGTGCTGGGTGACCAGCAGCGTCGTCGGGACCAGCACGGCGACCTGCTTGCCGTCCTGGACGGCCTTGAACGCCGCACGCACCGCGATCTCGGTCTTGCCGTAGCCGACGTCGCCGCAGACCAGGCGGTCCATCGGCACCGTCTGGCGCATGTCGGACTTGACCTCGTCGACGGTGGTGAGCTGGTCCACGGTCTCGGTGAACGGGAAGGCGTCCTCGAGCTCGCGCTGCCACGGGGTGTCCGGGCCGAAGGCGTGGCCCTTGGTCGCCTGGCGCGCGGCGTAGAGCTTGATCAGCTCGGCGGCGATCTCGCGGACGGCCTTGCGGGCCCTGCCCTTGCGCTTGGCCCAGTCGGCGCCACCGAGCCGGTCGAGGCTGGGCTGCTCGCCACCGACGTAGCGGGTGACCTGGTCGAGCGCGTCGGCGGGGACGTAGAGCCGGTCGGCCGGGCCGCCGCGCTTGCTGGCGCCGTACTCGAGGACGAGGTATTCACGGATCGCGCCACCCACCGTGCGCTGCTTCATCTCGACGAAGCGGCCCACGCCGTGCTGCTCGTGGACGACGAAGTCGCCGGCCTTGAGCTCGAGCGGGTCGATCTGCTTCTTGCGGCGCGCGGGCATCTTGCGCATGTCGCGGGTGCTGGAGCGCTGGCCGCTGATGTCCTCGCCGGTGAGCAGGACCAGCCGGTTGGTGTCGTCGACGAAGCCGTGCTGGACCGCGCCGCAGGTGACCGTCACGACGTCGTCGGCGAGGGTGTCGAGGTCGTCGACGAGGCGGGCCGCGACGTCGCGCTCCCCCAGCGCCTCGACCATCCGCTGCGCGGGGCCGTGGCCCTGGTGCAGGACGACGACGCGGAAGGCCTCCTGGCGCCAGCGGTCGATGTCGGCCAGCGCGCGCTCGACGTCGCCGCGGTAGGCGTCGACCGGCGCAACCGCGAGGGTGCGGGTGGGCACCCCGGCGTCCTGGGCGCTGCCCACGGGCGTGACACCGCCGGCGGTGTCGTCGAGGCCGAAGGGGCTCATCGTCCACCAGGGCAGGTCGCGCGCCAGGCTGTGCTCACGCACGTCGGCGATCGACTGGTAGGAAGCGGCACCCAGGTCGATCGGCGCCGTGCCCCCGCCAGCAGCAGCCGCCCAGCTCGCGCCGAGGAACTCCTCGCTCGTGGCGACCAGGTCGTGGGCCCGGCTGCGGGCCCGCTCGGGGTCGAGCACCAGGACGTGGGTGTTGCCCGGCATCAGGTCGACGAGGAGCTCCATGTCGTCGACGAGGACGGGCGCGAGCGACTCCATGCCCTCGACGGCGATGCCGGCCGCGATCTTGTCGGTGAGCTCGAGCAGCTGCGGGTGGGCCTGGCCGAGCTCGGCCGCGCGGCGCCGGACGTCATCGGTGAGGAGGAGCTCGCGGCACGGCGGCGCCCAGAGCCGCTCGACCTTGTCGAGGGTGCGCTGGTCGGCGACCGAGAAGGAGCGGATCTCCTCGACCTCGTCACCCCAGAACTCCACGCGCAGCGGGTGCTCCTCGGTCGGCGGGAAGACGTCGACGATCCCGCCGCGCACGGCGAACTCGCCGCGCTTCTCCACCAGGTCGACGCGCGTGTAGGCGGCGTCGGACAGGCGGCGTACGACGTCGTCGAGCGCCATCTCGTCGCCGCGGGTGAGCTCGACCGGCTCGAGGTCCGCGAGACCCTTGACCTGCGGCTGGAGGATCGAGCGCACGGGCGCCACGACCACCTGGAGCGGTCCGTTGGAGGCATCGGTCCCCGGGTGGGCCAACCGGCGCAGGATCGCCAGCCGCTTGCCGACGGTGTCGCTGCGGGGGCTCAGCCGCTCGTGCGGCAGCGTCTCCCAGCTGGGGTAATAGCCGACGCCGTCGGGGTCGACCAGGTCGCCCAGTGCGGCCACCAGGTCCTCGGCCTCGCGCGACGTCGCGGTCACGGCGAGGACGCTGCGCCCGGCGCGGACCAGACCGGCGACGACGAAGGGCCGCAGGGCCTCGGGGCCGGTCAGGTCGAGCGCGCGGACGCGTCCGTCACCGGCGTCCTCCAGGACCGCGGCGAGGGTGGGGTCTGCGATGACAGCGTCGGCGAGGCCGGCGAGCGACACGGGTGCTCCTGAACAGGTCGGACAACACAGCAGCCCCCGGTCAGGCGTGACGGGGGGTGGATGTCTCCCAGGGTACGCCGGGGGTGGGGCCCGACGTCACTGCTGGGCGTCGACCTCGGCCTGGGAGCGCAGGATGCAGAACTCGTTGCCCTCGGGATCCGCGAGGACCACCCAGGCGGTGCCGGGACCGTATTTCCCACGGTGGTCCTCGACGACGCTCGCCCCGTGGGCCAGCAGCCGCTCGAGCTCCTCGTCGCGGGTGCCCTCGCGCGGGCGGAGGTCGAAGTGGATCCGGTTCTTGCCGGCCTTGGTGTCCGGGACCTCGATGAACAGCAGCTGGTGGTCGGTCTCGGGGTCGCGGATCATGCACTCCTCGTGGCCCGGCAGGTTGGGGTCGCCGTCGAGGTCGACGTAGCCCAGCACCGGCTTCCACCACTCGGAGAGGGCGTAGGCGTCCGCGCAGTCGATCGTGGTGTGCGAGATGAAGGAGGTCATGCCACCACCCTCTTCTCGCTCCACCTGCACCGCAAGCCGTTAACGGCGGCGGGTGCGCCTGCGGATCAGGACCGCGGCGGTGGATGGCTCCCAGGGGTCACCGGGGTGTGCTCGTCGTGCACGGCTGGGTGGAGAGCGGCGGTCCCAGGTCGACCTCGGCCGGGGAGCGCAGCAGGCAGAACTCGTTGCCCTCGGGATCGGCGAGGACGACCCAGGCGGTGCCCGGACCGTATCTGCCACGTTCGTCCGCCACGACGGTGGCGCCGTGTGCCTGCAGCCGCTCAAGCTCCTGCTCGCGGGTGCCCTCGCGCGGACACAGGTCGAGGTGGAGCCGGTTCTTGACGGTCTTGACCTCGGGGACCTCGACGAGGAGCAGCGACTGCAGCGTCTCGGGGTCGCGGATCATGCACTCCTCGTGACCGGGCAGGTTGGGGTCGCCGTCGAGGTCGACAAAGCCGAGGACCGGCTTCCACCACTCGGAGAGGGCGTAGGCGTCCGCGCAGTCGATCGTCGTGTGCGAGATCAGGGAGGTCATGGACCCACCGTGCTCACGTCCTACGGCGCAGCACCAGGGACCTAGTGCTCCCGCGACCGAGGCGGATCAGCCGAAGCGACCGTTGACGTAGTCGGAGGTGCGCGGGTCCTGCGGGTTCTGGAACATGGCCGCCGTGTCGCCGTGCTCGACGATGACGCCGGGCGTGCCCTGGGAGGCGAGGAAGA
>NZ_CALRWD010000109.1:0-12099 GCF_943371775.1 Nocardioides psychrotolerans | reverse complement strand
TGGGCGTCGTCGGCGCCAACCTCGAGGACCAGATGAAGCCGCTGGCCGAGGCGGCCGCCCAGGTCGAGGCCGTCATGAAGGCGGCAGCCGCAGCCGGGGTGCCCGACTTCGTGCTCAACGCCCGCACCGACGCCTTCGTCAAGGCCGGCGACCGCGACCCCGCCGAGGTGCTCGCCGACGCGATCGAGCGCGGCAAGGCCTTCCTCGACGCCGGCGCTCCGGTCGTGTTCGTCCCCGGCCGCCTCGACGAGGAGCAGGTCACCGCTCTCGTCGACGCCCTCGGCCCTCAGCGGCTGACCCTCATCGGCATCCCCGGCATCCCGTCCCTGGCTCGCCTCCAGGAGCTCGGCGTGGCCCGGGTCTCCTACGGTCCGATGTCGCAGAACGTCGCGCTGACCGCGCTCGCCAAGCTCGTCGAGTCGGTCCACGACGGCGGCGGTGTCCCCGAGGACATGCGCATCCTCAACTGATCGGTCGCAGCACGGCACCACACGCTGCACCAGGGGCGGCCCTCGGCTCGATCAGCCGAGGGTCGTCCCGACCCATTCCGGGTCGCTCGAGGCCTCGCCCTGGACGTCGCCGCCGGCCTCCGTGGCCTGGGTCTGCCCGGCGAGCGAGCGCCTGATGGCCTCGTCGATCCCGAGGAAGGTGTGCCCCGACGCGAGATCGGTCCTGACGTCGTCCTCGCGGCAGACCATGTCGTGCGACAGGCTCCTGACCAGCGCGCGCACGGTGGTCCGCGGGACGCCCGAGACGAAGGCCACCGCCTCGCCGACCAGGCTGGTCGGGGCGATCGGCACCAGCAGCTGGACCCGCTCCAGCCCGGCGACGTCCGCGAAGCGGTCGAGCAGCTCGCGGTAGGTCAGCACCTCATCGCCCCCCACGTCGTAGGGGCGGTTGCGGGGCTCGCCCTCCAGTGAGCGCACCAGCAGGTGCACCACGTCCTCCACGGCGACGGGCTGGATGTCGCGCTGCATCCACACCGGCACCGGGGTGAAGGGCAGCCGCTCGCTCACCCGGCGCATCAGCTCGAACGACGTCGAGCCGGCACCGATCACCATCGCGGCGCGGAGCACCGTCGTGGGGACCTCGGAGTCGAGGAGGACCTGCTCGACCTCCTGACGCGAGCGCAGGTGGTCCGACAGCCGTCCCGGAGGGACCAGCCCGGAGAGGTAGACGATGCGCCCCACGCCGGCGTACTCGCACGCGGCGGCGACGTAGTGGGCGGCCTCCCGGTCGCGCTTGAGGAACTCCCCCGCTCCCATGGAGTGCACCAGGTAGAACACGGCGTCGAGGTCACGCACGCCCAGGTGGACCGAGACGGTGTCCTCGACGTCGAAGAACCGGCGCTCGACCTGGTCCGCCCAGGCGAAGCGGTCGATCGCGTCGGTGTCGCGCGCACCGACGACCACGTCGTGACCGGCCGCCAGGAGGGCCGGCACCAGCCGCGACCCGACATAGCCGGTCGCGCCCGTCACGAGCACCCGCATGTCCCCACCCCTCGTCGTGTCCTGACGGGGACGACCCCCGCCCTGTCGGGCTCGACGGTAGCCAGCGCGACCTACTGCTCCATACTCGGGCGGTGGACTCTCCTGCCTTCCGCGTCGGCTTCGTCACCGGCGCCACCCCCGACAAGTGGGCCGGCACGTGGCGCGAGCGCCACCGGCGCCTGCCGCTCCAGCTGGTCCCCGTGACCCAGGACGAGCAGGAGGAGGGGCTGCGCAGCGGCGACCTGGACGTCTGCCTGGTCCGGTTGCCGATCGACCGCGACGGCCTGCACTGCATCCCGCTGTACGACGAGGTCCCCGTCGTCGTCGCCGGCCACGAGCACCTCGTCTCGGCCGCCGACGAGGTGAGCCTGGACGACCTCGCCGACGAGCAGCTGGTGCTGCCCCACGCCTCCGGCTGGGTTCCGTCCGCCGATCAGCTCGCGTGGCCGCCGATGTCGGTCAAGGACGCCGTGGATGTCGTGGCCTCCGGCACCGGCGTGCTGCTCGTGCCGATGTCGGTGGCCCGGCTGCACCAGCGCAAGGACGTCGTCTCGCGCCCCGTCGTCGACCTGCCCCCGACCAAGGTCGGTCTTGCGTGGCTCATGGACAACGACGACGAGCGGGTCCAGACCTTCATCGGCATCGTCCGCGGTCGCACGGAGCGCTCCTCGCGCTGATCGCGACCGGGGTTCAGCGCATGAAGCCCGTGCGCCGGTAGCCGGCCGATGGGAAGACGCTCGCGGTGTCGACCGAGGGGAAGCGGGCGCGCACGATCTCCGCCAGCACGTGGCGGTAGTCGGTCGTGACGGCCAGGTCGCCCTCCACCTGCTTGCCGGGCGACAGCGTGGGCCACCTGGCGTAGTACCTCCCACCGCGGACCCCGGCCCCGAGGACCAGCACGGCGTTGCCGTAGCCGTGGTCCACACCACCGGCGCCGTTCTCGGCCAGCCGACGACCGAACTCGCTCACCGTCACCACGGTCACCCGCGCCGACTCCGGCCCGAGGTCCTCGAAGAACGCCGCCAGCGACCCTGCGAGGTCGCCGATCCCCGAGGTCATCAGCCCCGTCACGTTGACATGGTGGTCCCAGCCACCGGAGTCGACGGCGATCGCACGCACCCCGAGCCCTGACCTGATCAACGACGCAGCGTCACGCAGCGACGTCCCCAGGGGTGAGCCCGGGTAGGACGCGCCGTTTCGAGGTCCACGTGCCGACTCCTCGCTGAAGCGCCCACCACGACGTGCCAGGGCCAGCGCCTCGCGGCCGGCCTCCTGCACGGGACGTCCGCCGCCGCCGTACATCTCGGTGAGGCCGCGCTTGACCGCCGCCCCCAGCGCCGTGCCGGCGTACGGCGTCCCCAGGGACCGCGGTGTGGAGAGGGCCAGGCTGTCGGCCGGACCGATGAGCGACGTGGGCACCACGTTGGAGCCGACCGCGACACCCTCGAAGAGGTCGTCCTGCCGCAGGGCTCCGATGAGGCGGTTCAGCCAGCCGACGCGATCACGGCTGCCGGGGTCGGCGTCCTCGAGCTCCTCCATCGCCTCGAAGTGACTGCGGTTGGGTGCCGGCAACCCGACGGCGTGGATGGCGGCGAACCGTCCGCTGCGCCACATCGGCGAGAGCGGCGCGAAGGACGGGTGGAGACCGAAGGTCGCGTCACGATGAAGGAGCCGACCCACCGGCACGGCCGTCGAGGGCCGGGCCGAGTAGTAGGCGCTGTCGGCGTGTGGGACCACCATCGACAACCCGTCCACCCCACCGCGCTGGGAGAGGACCAGCAGCACGTTGCCGCGGGGCTCGGCCCCGAAGACGGAGGCCGTGAGCACGTCACCGACCATCGACGTCGCGATGCCGGCCGCACCAGCGACACCGGCGCCTCTCAGCAGGGATCGTCGGGTGAGGTCGTAGTCGCGGCAACCGCAACCGTCGGCTGTGCCTGAGGTCATCGCTCGAGTCCTGACGGAGAGTTGAGGACGGTGCCGCGCAGGAGGCGGTAGTCCACCTCGGGCACGGCATCGGGTCCGGCGTATCGGAAGGAGGTCGGCTTGCCGACGGCTGCCGCAACAGCACGGACGAGCAGCGCGGATGCCGGTCTGCCGACGAGCCGCTGGGACTGGTGATCGACGAGCTCGCCGAGGGTCCGCGGCCACGCGGTCGGCAGCTGCGAGGACTTGCTCGCCACGGTCACCCCCTGGAGCAGATCCCCGCGCGTGCCAGCGAGGTCGAGATGGTGCCGCCAGGAGCGGAGCAGCCGCGACGCGGACAGGTAGTTGTCGGACGTCTCGGGCCAGCCGTCGGGCCGTGGCCAGCGCAGCGACACCTGCCCCATGTCCTCCGCGGCCTCGATGAGTCGGTAGAGGAACGCGCCGGAGGTGAGAGCTCCGGTGGGCGTCAGCCCCATGACGCGAGCCGTGTGGACCACGTCGTCGCTGGGGTTCCAGGCCTTGGCGTGCTTGGCGCGCTGGAACTCGGGGTGGCGCACCAGTGCGCCGAGCGTGGCCCGGATGTCGGTGCCGCTGCGAAGGTAGGCACGCGCGACAGATCTGACGATCGAGTCGGGCGGATCGTCGCTGACGAACCGCACGCAGAGCCGGTGTGCGATCCGGCGGGCGGTGGCGGGGTGTTCCGCCAGGTAGCCGAGCATCCGTCCGAGAGCCGCGCGTCCGTCCGGATCGCGGTTGGGATCGCTGAAGCCGAGCACCCGCACGGTGCCGGTGTCGTGCCGAGCCGGCACGTAGCGCGCCTCGAAGCTCGTGAGCACGTCCACCTGGAAGCCCGTGAGCATGCGCGAGGCGTGCCGGACGTCACGCTCCGAGTAGCGTCTGCCCACGGTGTGCAGCTCGAGGAGCTCACGGCCGAGGTTCTCGTTGATCGCACCCTTGCGGTTGAGGTCGTTGGTCAGGAAGCCCGCCATGGACGGATGGACGACCGCTGCCTTCAACAGGTCGCGGTAGGTCCCGAGTGCGTGACGGCGCAGGACCTGCTCGTCGTAGTCCACACGCCAGGCGAAGGAGCGACTCTCGCTCGCGGGGACGTAGAGCAGGTTGCCCCAGAAGTCCACCATGGTCTCGTGCACCTGGTGCCTGCTGAGGATGCGCCGGGCGAAGGTCTGGGCGATCAGCTCCTGGCCCACGACCCAGCTGCTGCGCACTCCCCGGCTCGCCAGCAGCGCAGTGAGGGCAGGTGGGTTGCGCAACAGGGGGAACCAGGTCGGCACCTGCGCGGCGGACAGCGACTGGGGGTCCGACCTCGTCAGCTGGGCTCGCCACCAGCCCTCTCGCCCGCCGTGCGCCCGGACATCGGCCACCAGGCCGGGGTCCACGCCGTAGCTGAACCGGTCGGCCAGGTGGCGCGTCGCCTCAGGGAGCGCGTCAGGGAAGCGCACGGTCACCTCTCGAGATGGTGGGGCGCCCGGCCGTGCGAGGCCGAGCGCTGGTGGATCCGACGGGGCTTCCCTCCCCCGCGAGGAGACTATCGGGATCGGGCTCCTGCGTCAGGGATCTCGCGGCGACCACCACGTGCGCGCCTCACCAGGACGTGGCGAGCGGACGTCCCTCGTGGAAGCCGGCCGCGGACTGGACGCCGACCACGGCACGCTCGTGCAGCTCGGCGAGCGTCGTCGCGCCGGCGTACGTCGCCGCGGAGCGGACACCGGAGCAGATCTGGTCGATGAGGTCCTCGACGCCGGGGCGGTCGCGGTCGAGGTACATCCGCGAGGACGAGATGCCCTCCTCGTAGAGCCCCTTGCGGGCCCGGTCGTAGGCGGACTCGGTGGACGTGCGGTTGGCGACCGCGCGGGCCGAGGCCATCCCGAAGGAGACCTTGTAGGAGCGACCCTGCGAGTCGGTCAGGAGGTCGCCCGGCGACTCGTGGGTGCCGGCGAACCACGACCCGACCATCACGGACGAGGCACCGGCGGCGAGGGCGAGCGCGACGTCGCGGGGGTGACGCACTCCCCCGTCGGCCCAGACGTGCTTGCCGAGATCGCGGGCGGCGTCGGCGCACTCGAGGACGGCGGAGAACTGCGGTCGACCCACCCCGGTCATCATCCGCGTGGTGCACATGGCGCCGGGACCGACGCCCACCTTGACGATGTCGGCGCCCGCCTCGACCAGCGCCCGTGTGCCCTCGGCGGAGACGACGTTGCCGGCGACGACGGGCACCGTCGGGTCCAGGGAGCGCACGGCACGCAGCGCGTCGACCATGCGGTCCTGGTGACCGTGGGCGGTGTCCACGACGAGGCAGTCCGCCCCGGCGGCCAGGAGGTCCGCGGCCTTCTGCGCAACGTCGCCGTTGACGCCCACGGCCGCCGCGACCCGCAGCCCGCCGGAGGCGTCGACGGCAGGCGTGTAGAGCGTTGCCCGCAGAGCTCCGGTGCGGGTGAGCACCCCGGCCAGCGTGCCGTCGGCGTGCACCGCCACGGCCAGCGACGACCGGGACCGGTCGATCGCGTCGAAGGCGTCGCGCGGGTCCGTGTCCGCGGAGATCAGGACGGGGTGGGGGTTCATGACGTGCTCGACCTGGGCGAAGCGGTCGACGTCGGCGCAGTCGGACTCCGCGACGACGCCCACGGGGCGTCCCTGGTCCACCACGACGGCCGCCCGGTGCGAGCGCTTCGGGATCAGCGAGAGCGCCTCGGCCACGGTCTGGTGGCGGGTCAGCTCGATCGGGGTGTCGAAGACGAGGTGGCGGCTCTTGACGTCGGCGATGACCTTCGCGACCACGGGGATCGGGATGTCCTGCGGGATCACCACGAGCCCGCCGCGCCGCGCGACCGTCTCGGCCATCCGCTTGCCCGCGATCGCGGTCATGTTGGCGACCACCAGCGGCAGCGTCGCACCGGTGCCGTCGGACGTCGCGAGGTCCACGTCGTAGCGGCTCCCGATCGCGCTGTGGCGCGGCACCATGAAGACGTCGTCGTAGGTCAGGTCGTGGGCGGGGGTCTGGTCGTGGAGGAAACGCACGGGTCGACCCTATGTCGCGTCAGTCCTCGCCCAGCTCCCGCTCGAAGAAGGCCGCGGTCTCGCGCGCGCTCGGGGAGCCGGCGTCGAGGTCGGCCCCGGCTGCCCGGAGCGCCGCCACGACCTCGTCCTCGCCCTTGAAGAACGCTCCGGCCAGGGGCGACTGGCCCCGGTCGTTGAGCCGGTCGACGTCGGCGCCCAGCGCGGCCAGCGCCCGCACGACCTCGACGTGGCCGTGATAGGCACCGAGCATCAGCAGCGTGTTGCCGGACGCGTCGGTGAGGTCCGCCGGCACGCCTGCCTCGACGTAGGCGACGAGCCGCTCGCTCTCCCCCTGACGGGCGAGGTCGAGCATCTGGTGCGCGAGGTCGACGAGCTCCGGGTCCATCCCCGCATCCTCTCAAGGCGTTCTCTAGGGTTGCCCGATGACCACCCGCACCAGGACCGCCACGGGCACGGCACCGGGCCGCGTGAACCTGATCGGCGAGCACACCGACTACAACGCGGGCCTGTGCCTGCCGCTGGCCCTCTCCTACGCCACGACGGTCCGGGTCACCGTCCGCGACGACCGTGGGGTCAGCGTGCGCAGCGCGCAGCAGGGCGAGCCCTGGACCGGGACCCTCGACGGCGTCGGGCCCGGGCAGGTCGAGGGATGGGCGTCGTACGCCGTCGGCGTGCTGTGGGCGCTCCAGGAGTCGGGCTGGGAGGTCCCCGGCGTCGACCTCGTCGTGGACAGCACCGTGCCGATGGGTGCCGGGCTGTCGAGCTCGGCGGCGCTGGAGTGCGCGGTCGCAGCCGCGGTCGCCGGGCTCCTGGGCCACGACCTCACACCGGCCCTGCGCAGCACCCTGGTCGAGGTGTGCCGGCGCGCCGAGAGCGAGGTCGCCGGCGCCCCCACGGGTGGGCTCGACCAGACCGTCTCGCTGCTCGCCAACGCCGGGTCGGCGCTGCTCATCGACTTCCGCGACGGCTCCACCCGCGACGTGCCCCTCGGCTGGGACGAGGCCGGGCTGCGCCTCCTGGTCGTCGACACCCGGGTCTCGCACGCGCTGGTCGACGGTGGCTACGCCGCCCGACGCGCCGACTGCGAGGCAGCGGCGGAGGCCCTGGGGCTGGAGTCCCTGCGCGAGGCGACGCTCGAGGACCTCGACCGTGTCGAGCACCTCCGCGAGCGCGCCCGCGCCCGTCACGTGGTGAGCGAGAACGCCCGGGTCGAGGCCGCGGTCGTGGCGCTCGCCGACCAGGACTGGACCCGACTCGGGTCGTTGATGAACGCCTCCCACGTCTCGCTGCGTGACGACTTCGAGGTGTCCTGCGAGGAGCTCGACCTGGTCGTCGACACGGCTCTCCAGGCGGGCGCACTCGGTGCGCGCATGACCGGAGGAGGGTTCGGCGGCTCCGCCATCGTCCTCGTGCCGGCCGAGCGTGCCGACGCGGTCGTCCGGGCCGTCGACCTCGCCTTCGTGGCGGCCGGTCTCAGGCCCGTGCAGCACCTCGACGCCGTGCCCAGCGGACCCGCCCAGGTCGTCCAGGAGTGAGGCCGTGACCCGCCCCGACCCGTTCGTCACGGCCCGCGCCGTCGTCGCGACGCACGTGCCCGGCGCCCGCCAGGCGTGGCTCGCCGGCTCGGTCGTGCAGGGGCGCGCGACCGCCACCTCCGACCTCGACGTGACGGTGCTGCTCGACGACGGACAGCCCCACCGGGTCTCGCTCACCCACGACGGCTGGCCGGTCGAGCTGTTCGTCCACACGCAAGCGTCGATCCGCTGGTTCGTCGCCCAGGACCTCGCCCGTCGACGCCCCACGATGGCCCGCCTCGTCGCGAGCGGGGTGCCCCTGCTCGAGGGCGACGCCGGCGCCGCGCTCCGGGACGAGTGCGCCGCGGTGGTCGCGGCCGGTCCCCCGGCCCTCACCGGCGACGCCCTCGCGCTCGCCCGCTACACGCTGACCGACCTGCTCGACAACCTCGCCGGAGGCGGGCAGCCCCTCGAGGTCGCGGCGGTCGCCGTGGAGGCCTGGCGGAGCGCGGCCGAGCTGCTCCTGTCGTCGCAGGGCCACTGGGGCGGCACCGGCACGTGGCTGGCCCGCGAGCTCACGTCGTACGACGAGTCCTGCGGCACGACGTTCGGCCCCCGGCTGCTCGACTCCCTCCAGGCCGCGTTGGCCGGCGATCCCGCTCCGCTGGTCGCCGTGGCTGACGACGTGCTCGCCCTGGTCGGGGGTCGGCTCTGGTCGGGCTTCCGTCTCGAGGCACCTGCCGAGGCGTTGGCGGCCCCTCGCACCGGTCGGACGTGACGGGTGGGGCAGACGACGCACGACCTCGACCTGGCGACGGACCGGGTCACCAAGACCTTCCGCCTGCGCCACGGCGACGAGGCCGACCGCGAGTGGGACGGGCTGGCGCTGCTGGAGCGGCACGCACCCGGGCTGGCGCCGGCGCCGCTGGAGCAGCGGGAGCGCGACGGCCGGCCCGAGGTCGTGATGTCGCGCGTGCCTGGCCAGCCGCTGGGTGCCGCTCCGGTCAGCGACGCCCAGCTCGACGCCCTGGCCGTCGCGCTGCGCCGACTCCACGGCGCCGTCCCGGCGGACGAGCTCACCGGCCTGCCTCTGCGCCGCGCGGACCAGGCCGGCTTCGTCGCCGAGATGCGGGTCTGGGCGCTCGAGGGGCACCCCACCGTGCCCGCGGTCGTGGAGCAGGCGCTGGCCGCGGCGCTGGCGTGGCTCGGCGGGCCCGAGGCGGACGCGCTGGCCCGGGGTCCGGTGGACCGGGTGTTCACCCACGGCGACGGCAACATTGCCAACCTGCTGTGGGACGGCGACACCTGCCGGGTGGTCGACTTCGAGGACGCCGGGGTCAGCGACCCGGCCTACGAGGTGGCCGACCTGCTCGAGCACGTGTCGGTCGGGCTGCGCGGCATCGTGCGCCCAGAGGACCTGCTGGAGCGACTGGGTCTCAGCGACGCGCAGCACCGCCGCGTGCTGTCCGCGCGCCGGCTCTTCGCGACGTTCTGGCTGCTGATGCTGCTGCCGGGCAACCGCGCCGACGCGCGCAACCCACCCGGCACCCTCGAGCGTCAGGCGATGCGGGTGCTCGACCTGCTCAGGTCGACGTGATCCCGATCCGGCCCTCCCGGAAGGACGCCACGAAGGACGCGTGGTCGTCGCGCACCTGGGTCGCGTAGGCCATCCCGAAGTCGGTCACCCACCGCACGAACTCCCGTCGCCGACCCTGCACGCTGGCCGCGATCGCCTCCTCGACCTGGAAGTCGACGAGGTCCTGGTCGCTGTCCTCGTCGGAGGCGCAGTGGATCTTGGCGGTCGCCCGACCGAGCAGGTCGACGACCTTCGCGATCTCGTCGGGCTCGATCAGGTTGGACCAGTCGAGGTCGACCTCGTAGGGCGACACCTCCGCGACGACGTAGCCCACCCCGCCGAGCTCGGTGTAGCCGAGCATCGGGTCCGTGTGCACCTGCAGCGCCCGCTGGCTGACCACCGTGCGGTGGCCCTCGTGGTCGAAGTAGCGCTCCACCTCCGCGGAGTCGATGAACCGGCTCACGGCCGGCACGTTGGCCTGCTTCATCGAGAGCACCACGTCGTTGTCGAGCGCCTGGCTGTAGCCCTCCACCAGCACGTTGTAGGCCGGCAGCCCGGCGCTGCCGATGCCGAAGCCGGACTTGCCCACCACGTCGCGCAGCTCGTAGAAGAGGTCCCGGTCGGAGCGTCGACGCTCCGGGATCGTCTCGAGGTAGGCCTCGAACGCCTTGACCACCTGGGCGCGCTCACGCTTGCCGAGCCGTCGTACGCCGCCGCCGTCGGCGAACATCCGCACCCCGTCGACCTCGATGGTGTTCTCCTCCAGCAGGTCGGAGCGACGCTGATGGCGCGCCAGGAGCAGCGCCTGGTGGATCGGACCCTCGGTGTTGGCCAGGTTGAGCGCGAAGTCGTCCTCCTCGCTCTCGACGTACTCGTCGACCTGCGAGAGGTAGGAGCGCACGTAGCGCCCGATCAGCTTCTCCACGTCCTCCTCCGGCAGGGCCTTCTGCCAGCCCACGAGGGCCAGCGAGGCGGCGAAGCGCTGGAGGTCCCACACGAAGCGCCCCAGGTAGGCCTCGTCGAAGTCGTTGATGTCGAAGACCAGCCGGCCGTCGGAGTTGAGGTAGGTGCCGAAGTTCTCCACGTGCAGGTCGCCGTGGACCCAGATCCGGCCGCTGCGCTCGTCGCTGTAGGGGTCGTCCTGCTCGGTCACGTCGGCGTAGAAGAGGCAGGCGCTGCCGCGGTAGAACGCGTGGGGGTCGGCGGCCATCTTGCGGAACTTCACGCGGAAGGCGGCGGGGTCGGCCTCCATCAGCGGCGCGAAGGCGTCGGTGAGGACGGCGACGATCTGGTCGGCACGCTCGTCGGTGGCGGTCATGGCTCCGACCCTGCCACGAGGCAGGTTGAGGCCGCGTACTCAGGTGCGGTCGGGTAGCAGGGCAGGTCCCTGCGTCACCCCCGCGGACCAGGCTGGGGCCATGAGCACTCCGACGCCCTCCAAGAACACCAACGCCTTCTTCGCCCAGGCCGCCATCTCCTTCGGTGTCGCCCTCCTGACCATGGTCGTGGCGGTCCTCTACCTGCCGGTCGATCCCTGGATCCGCGCCTTCCTCGGTCTCGGCACGATGTACCTCACCACCTCCGCCTTCACCCTCGCCAAGTGCGTGCGTGACTCCCAGGAGAACCAGTACGTCGTGTCCCGCCTCGACCAGGCCCGCGTCGACAAGATCCTGGCCGAGCACGACCCCTTCCGCGCGGTGTCCTGACCGTCCGTCTCCTCCCCCCTCTGCTCCCCCCGGGCGGGCGCGCCGTCTCCTCGATGGCGCGCCCGCCCTCGTCGTGCGCTCGGTCCTGCTTCAATCGTCCCAGCACCGGTCGCGCTCGGCCGGTGGCCCACGACGAGGGAGCATCCCGTGGCAGCACGACCCACCGACCGCATCGTCTCCGCCGCAACCGGGGTCCTGGCCCTCGGCCGCACCACCGTCACCAAGGCCGCCATCAAGGCCGCCCGTGCGGCCCAGCCGCTCGTCGCACGTGTCGTCGGCGCGGTGCGCACGCGGGTCGAACCGCCCCTGTCGCCGGTGTCCACGCTTACGCCTGACGCGTCTGCCCCGACGGCTCACCCGGCCGATCCTCCTGTCGAGACCACGGCCGACGCCTCGGCCGGTGGCCCCACGCCCCGGACGGTCGCCAAGAACATCCCGCCGCACCCTCCCGCACCGCAGCCCTCGCCCGGCGCTGGCACCGCGCGGAGGAAGACCAGCGCGCCCGGGGCCAAGCTCCCGGTCCGCAAGGGCTCACCTGGCTCCGACGTCGGAGCCTGACCGCCGCCGTGGGAGTCGTGTGTCGCAGTCGTGTGCCGGAGGCAGCGCTGGAGCGCGGTGAGCGACCCACGACCGGCGGAGGGTCCCCGACGGCGTCAACCGCCGACATGACAGCGTGAGGGTTGTCTCGTCGTGGCATGCGGACGCCGCAGCCGGGTACTTGCCCGGAGACGCGGCACCGCTGCTGCTGCCCACCGACCACGAACCTAAGGAGCCCCCGTGGCCCGCAAGAACCCGCTCGGCAAGATCAAGGACACCGCGATCGGCACCGCCAAGCTGCCGTTCACCAC
>NZ_CALRWD010000108.1:0-12372 GCF_943371775.1 Nocardioides psychrotolerans | reverse complement strand
GCGCTGCGCGACGTCCGCGACCTGGCGGCGTTCCTCGGCGAGTTCGAGCGGATCGGCGGGCACGGCATGTTCGGGTCCTACGTCGACACCGACTCGCGCCAGTCCGACCGCTACCTCTTCCACATCACCCAGGGAGGGCTCGGGCTCCCCGACGAGTCCTACTACCGCGACGACAAGTTCGCCGAGACCCGCGACGCCTACGTCGCCTACCTCACCCGCCTCCTCGAGCTCGGTGGCCACGAGTCCGCCGCCGACGCGGCCGCGACGATCCTCGCGATCGACACCCGCCTGGCAGCCGGCCACTGGGAGCGCGCGGAGACCCGCGACGTGCAGAAGACCTACAACCTGCTCACCGCCGACGAGCTCAAGGCGCTGTGCCCGTCCTTTGACTGGGACGCCTACGTCACCAACCTCGGCGGCAAGGCCGACATCATCGCCGAGGTGGTCGTCCGCCAGCCGTCGTACCTCTCCCACCTCTCGGGCGTCCTCGACGAGATCCCGCTCGAGCAGTGGAAGGACTGGCTGCTCAGCCACGTCCTGCGCACCGCCGCGCCCTACCTCACCGACGAGCTCGTCGAGAACAACTTCGACTTCTACGGCCGCACCCTCAACGGCACGCCCGAGCTGCGCGCCCGGTGGAAGCGCGGCGTCGCGCTGGTCGAGGGCGCGCTGGGTGAGGCCGTCGGCAAGGAGTACGTCGCCCGGCACTTCCCGCCGCGCTCCAAGGAGCTGATGGACGACCTGGTCGCCAACCTGCTCGCGGCCTACCGCGAGTCGATCTCCACGCTCGACTGGATGACCGAGGAGACCAAGGAGCGCGCCTACGAGAAGCTCGCGACCTTCCGTCCCAAGATCGGCTATCCCGAGACGTTCCGCGACTACTCCGCGCTCCAGGTCACGCCCGACGACCTGCTCGGCAACGTCGCCGCCGCGTCCGGCTTCGAGACCGACCGCCAGCTCGCCAAGATCGGTGCTCCGGTCGACCGCGACGAGTGGTTCATGCTGCCGCAGACCGTCAACGCCTACTACAACCCCGGCACCAACGAGATCTGCTTCCCGGCCGGCATCCTGCAGAAGCCCTTCTTCTCGCCCGACGCCGACCCGGCGGAGAACTACGGCGGCATCGGCGCCGTCATCGGCCACGAGATCGGCCACGGCTTCGACGACCAGGGCGCGCAATATGACGGCGACGGCAACCTCAACGACTGGTGGACCGCCGACGACAAGGCCGCCTTCGAGGTGAAGTCCAAGACCCTCGTCGCGCAGTACGACGGCTTCTCGCCCCGCGCCCTGCCCGGCGAGAAGGTCAACGGGTCGCTGACCGTCGGCGAGAACATCGGCGACCTCGGCGGCCTCACCATCGGGCACAAGGCGTTCGTGATCTCGACCGACGGCTCGGCCACCCGCGAGGACCGCGAGAAGCTCTTCCTCAACTGGGCCTACGTGTGGCGCACCAAGCGCCGCACCGAGCAGGAGCGCCAGTACCTCACCATCGACCCGCACAGCCCGCCGGAGTTCCGCGCCAACATCGTGCGCAACCTCGACGAGTTCCACGAGGTCTTCGGCACCGCCGAGGGTGACGCGCTGTGGCTGGCGCCCGAGGAGCGCGTGCGGATCTGGTGAGGATCAGCCGGCCTCGACGCAGTAGACCGACAGCACGAGCAGGTTGTCGGAGGCGATCGGGTTGAGCCCCTCGGCCACGAACGTCGTCTCCGGGCTGCCGCCGTTGGGGAAGGTCTGGGGTGCCACGGAGGTCTGGCCCCAGAACGACCCGGCGCCCACGACGACCTTCCCCTCGGGGCAGCTCACCTGGATGGATCCCTGCGTGGATCCCGCCACGCTGACCTGCTCCCTCACGACCTCGTAGCCGCTGACCGCACTCGGTTGGAGGAACGTCTGCTTGGCGCCCGGGGTGATGTCCTTCGACCCGATGCTGAAGTTCTTGATGTCGGCGCCGGTGATCGTGCCGTTCTTGATCTGGGCGCCGGTGATCATGGCGCCGGCGACGGCACCACCTGACGCGCCGAGCACGAGCGCGCCGGCGAGGAGGACGAGGACGGGAGCGGAGCGGGGGAGGGCGGTCACGAGACCGTCGCGCAGACCGACTGGACGCGGAGGGTGTCGGCGTTGGCGCCGGTGTTGACGGCGTAACCGGTGCCGATGCGGATGTTGGCGCTGCTGATGCGGGTCGCGGTGGCGAGGTTGCTGCTCTGGAAGTCGGCGGTCACGCTGATGACGCGCTTGCCGACGGGGCACACGGCGGTGACGCTCGAGGAGCTCCCGGCCGTGATCACGACACTGGACTCGACGATCTCGAGACCGGAGAGTCCAGCAGGACCCTGCGCGCCAGCAGGACCTTGTGCGCCGGCGGGTCCCTGCGACCCGGCGGGTCCCTGCGGCCCGGTCTGGCCCTGGAGCGCGGTCTTCGCGGCAGCGGAGAGGTCGACGGTGCCGAGGTTGCCGTTCTTGATGTCGGCGCTGGTGACGGTGCCGTTCTTGATCTGGGCGCCGGTGATCATGGCGCCGGCGACGGCACCTCCGGAGGCACCCACCACGAGGGCGCCGGCGAGGAGGACGAGGACGGGAGCGGAGCGCGGGAGCAGGGTCATGTCTCGCAACCTAGGGCCGGCCGCGTCCCCCGCGCAGTGGGGATCCGGCCTATTCACGCCGACGGCTCCGGTGGGCCGACGGGCGCGGCGCGGCACCAGGTGAGGGATGCTGTGCGGATGCCCGTCCTGCGCGTCATCGCCGCCGCCGTCGTCCGTGTCGTCCTGCTCACGGCGTTCTACCTGGTCTACGTCGAGGCGATCTCGCGCAGTGACAGCACCGACGCCCTCGGCGCGGGCCTGCTGTTCTTCCTCATCGTGGTGGTCGTCGCGCTCGCGTGGGCCACGTGGGACGGCGCCCGTCGCGGCTTCCTCGCAGCCACCATCGTGTGGCTGCTCACCGGCGCCGGGGTCGGCGCGACCGTGACGGTCGCCTACGTGATCAGCACCGAGACGGCCGGCGCGTTCGTCGACGAGCTGCGTGACGGCTGGCTCTTCTTCGCGCTGCTCGTGTTCGTCCCGGCACTGCCGGGCGCGGGCGTCGGCGGGCTGATCCACCGCGCGCGCCGTCGTACGACGACCGCCTGAGGCGCCGCACCGCGAGATGACCCCCGTGCGGGACCCGGCGCGCCTACCCTGGACGGGTGGCCGCCGAGGGGGATCGCGAGAGGTCGCTGTCGGCCTTGCTGGACGCGATCGTCGGTGGCCACCTCGAGGACTACCTCGCCGCGAGCGCTGACGACGACCCCACCTGGAGCGGCGCGCTGCGCGCCGTCGCCCTGGTCATCACGCTGCGGTGGGACGACGCCCTGCAGTGCGCCCTGGCCACCCCGGCCGCGTCCGCCGACGACGTCGACGCCCGGTGGCTCCTGGCGGGGGCGACGGCGTGGGCGATATCGGGAGATCCGCGCCCCGACTCCGACCAGGTCCTCGCGGATCTCAGCGATCCCCGCGCCGTCCTGCCCGACGTCGCGCGCCCCGTCGGGCGCTTCGCGGGCTACCTCCTCGTCGAGGCTGCCCTCGCCCACGCCCGTCTCGACCTGGCGCACGAGGTCGAGCAGCGACTCGGCGCCGGGCTCTGGGACGAGCTGCGCCTCGGCCAGGGGGTCCATCCCTTCCACCACATGATGGTCGCCTCCCGCATCCGGCTCCTGGCCTTCCGCGGCCACATCGCCGACGCCGACGCCGTACGACGGGCTGCCGCGACGCCGCTGGCCGGCGGCCCGGTCGCCGCTGTCAGCGCTGCCACCGCGTGCCTGGTGCGGGGCAACGACGCCGATCCCGCCGACGTGCGCCGCCTGGCCGCCGAGGTCGACTGCCACGTGCCGGAGCCGACCCACCTGCTGGCCGCCGGGGCGCAGATGCTGGTCGCCTTCGGGCTGATCGCCGTCGGCGAGGTCGCCGAGTCGGCCCGCCGGGTCCTGCTCGCGGGCCACGGGCCGGGGCTCGAGGCGCTCAACGTGATCGACCGCGCCCTCGGGCTGGAGCTGCTCGCCACGCTGGCCGTGGCGGCAGGCGACCTCGACGCCGCCGAGGCCTGGCAGGACCGGTCGGTGCCGCTGCTCGCCTCTCCCATCTCCGACTCGACGATCGCACGGCTTCACAGCCGGGTGGCCCTCGCTCGCGGGGACGTCGACGAGGCGGTCGCGTGGGGCGAGCGCGCGGTGGCCCGGGCCCGGGAGGTGGAGCGCGCGATCGAGTACGCCGAGGGCGAGATCGTCCTCGGGCGCGCCCGGATCCTCCAGCGCGGCCCGGGCGGGCGGGCGAGCGCGGCCCAGGCGCTGCAGGCGATGGTGGCCGAGGCCGAGCAGCGCGGGCACCGCTCCGCGCGACGCTCGGCGGCTCGCGAGCTGCGCCCGATCGGGCTCCGGCTGCGGCCCCTGTCGGGCAGCGGCTGGCAGGGCCTGACGGCCCGGGAGGCCGAGGTCGCCCGGCTGGTCGCCGACGGCTGCGCCAACAAGGAGGTCGCCGCGCGGCTCCACGTCTCGGAGCACACGGTGCGGGCGCACGTCTCCCGCGTGCTCGCGGCGTTCGGCGTGCCGACCAGGGTCGCGCTGCCGGGGGTGCTCGACCGCTTCACGCCGCTGGCGCCCGACGACGCCCGTCGACTGGCCGTCCTCCCGCCGCTCACCGAGCGGCAGCAGGTGGTCGCGGACCTCGTCGCCCAGGGCCTGAGCAACGTCGCGATCGCGACCATGCTCGGGGTCAGCCCGCGCACGGTCGAGAAGCACGTCGGCGACATCCTGGCCCGCTGGGACCTGCAGACCCGCACCTCGATCGCGCGCGCGGTCACGACCGCGGCGACCTACCGCAGCGAGTGAGCAGCCGCCTCGGCGCGATCGGCACAACCAGCCGCCCCCGGCGCGCGTCCCAGAGGCATGCGAACCCTGCGCGGCTCCCTCCTCGCGCTCCTGCTCCTCAGCGGTTGCACCGCCTCCTCCGACCCACCGCCGGCGAGCCGTACGACGCCCCGCCCGTCACCGTCCGCGACGGCTGCGGCAACCGGGCCGCTCGGGTGGCCCGACCCCGGTGCCGGCGACCGGATGCGGCCGACGCCGCGGGTCTACGAGTACCTCTGCCTCGACCCGCCGGCCGAGCTCGTCGACACCGCACCCGACCGCCAGCAGGGCCGGACCGTGACGGCCGGTGACGCGACCCTCCTGGAGCGGCAGCTGGTCTATCCCGACGTCGCGACGGCCGCCGAGGCGCTCGACGACCTGCGCGCCGAGCTCACCCGGTGCGGCGGCAGTCGCGCCCACGACGGGGCGCTGATGGCCTGGACCCGGCTGGGCTGGAGCGACGAGGCGGGGATGCGCATTGAGCGCCGGGTGCCCGCCGGCGTGGACACCGAGGCCTGGCACCTCTACGACGCGCGGGTGCCGGCGCCGCTCGGGGCCTTCGTCACGCTGCTGCGCGTCGACGAGACGGTGCTGGTCACCGATCGACGATCCGGCCTCGACCCGACGACGCCGGAGGGTCTTGCCACCGCCAGCCGGGCGGGCGAGCTGCGCCTGCTCGACGCGGTCGCGTCGCTGTCCGTGGTCGCTGGTAGACAGGGCGGGTGACCTCGACCGACTCGCAGACCATGGACGGGCCCGTCGACCGGGCAGGCGTCCGCGACAGCGCCGAGGCCCATCTGCGGGCGCTGGTCGGGCGCGACGACGTGACGCTGCGCGAGGACCAGTGGACCGCGATCGAGGCGCTCGCCGTCGACAAGCGGCGCTCGCTCGTCGTCCAGCGCACCGGCTGGGGCAAGTCGGCGGTCTACTTCGTGGCGACCCTGCTGCTGCGCGAGCAGGGCGCGGGACCCACGGTCATCGTCTCCCCGCTCCTCGCGCTGATGCGCAACCAGATCGCCGCCGCCGAGCGCGCCGGCATCCGCGCGGTGACGATCAACTCCACCAACCTCTCCGACTGGGAGTCCACCCACGACGCGATCCGTGCCGGTGAGGTCGACGTGCTCCTGGTCAGTCCCGAGCGGCTCAACAACCCGGGCTTCCGCGACGAGGTCCTCCCGCGCCTGGCCGCGACCTGCGGGCTGCTGGTCGTCGACGAGGCCCACTGCATCTCCGACTGGGGCCACGACTTCCGCCCCGACTACCGCCGCATCCGCACCCTGCTCGACGACCTGCCGACCGGCATCCCCGTGCTCGCGACGACCGCCACCGCCAATGCGCGCGTGACTTCCGACGTCAGCGAGCAGCTCGGTCGCGACGTCGTCGTCCTGCGCGGCTCGCTCGACCGCGAGTCCCTGCGCCTGGGCGTCGTGCACCTCACGACCGCCCAGCAGCGCCTGGCCTGGCTGGCCGACCACCTCGCCGAGCAGCCCGGCTCGGGGATCGTCTACTGCCTGACCGTGGCCGCCACGCAGGAGGTCGCCGACTACCTCCGCTCCCGCGGCCACGACGTCGCCGCCTACTCCGGCCAGACCGAGCAGACCGAGCGCCTCGCGCTCGAGGCCGACCTGATCGCCGGTCGCGTCAAGGCGCTGGTCGCCACCAGCGCGCTCGGGATGGGCTTCGACGCCACCCTCGGCTTCGTGGTCAACCTGGGGGCGCCCTCCTCCCCGGTCGCCTACTACCAACAGGTCGGCCGTGCGGGGCGCGGCACTGACGATGCGACCGTCGTGCTCCTGCCCGCGATCGAGGACCGCGACATCTGGGCCTACTTCGCCTCGCTCGCCTTCCCGCGCGAGGAGCTCGTGCGCCAGACGCTGGCGGTCCTGGCCGAGGAGGGACGCGCGCTGAGCACCGCCGCGCTGGAGACCCGCGTCGAGCTCAACCGCAACCGGCTCGAGACGATGCTCAAGGTGCTCGACGTCGACGGCGCCGTACGCCGCGTCCGCGGCGGGTGGGAGTCCACCGGGCAGCCCTGGAGCTATGACGAGGAGCGCTACCGTCGCGTCGCCGAGGCCCGCGAGCGCGAGCAGCAGGCGATGCTCGACTACCTGCGCACCACCGAGTGCCGCATGTGGTTCCTGCGCGACCAGCTCGACGACCCCGACGCGGTGCCGTGCGGCCGCTGCGACAACTGCGGCGGCTTCGCGCTGTCCTCGGACGTCTCGTCGGCCGCGGTCGAGGAGGCCGAGGCGCGGCTGTCACGCCCCGGCGTCGTGGTCGAGCCCCGCAAGATGTGGCCCACCGGGCTGGCCTCGATGGGCATCGACCTCAAGGGCAAGATCTCCGCCGGTGCCGCCGAGGGCCGTGCGGTCGCCCGGCTGACCGACCTGGGCTACGGCCAGGCGTTGCGCGAGCTCTTCCGCCCCGACGCCGGCAACGGACCGGTGCCCGTGGGGCTGGTGAAGGCGATGGTCGAGGTGCTCGGCGACTGGCGTCCGCGGGTCGAGGGCATCGCCGTGGTCGAGTCGGCCACCCGGCCGGCGCTCACCGCCGACCTGGCCGACGGGCTCTCGCGCTTCCTCCAGGTGCCCGTCGTGGCGCACTACGCGATCGTCGACCCCGACGTCGCGCCCGGGCAGGGCGCGATGAACTCCGCCCAGCGCGTCGCCGCCGTCGGTCGCCGCTTCACGCTCAGTGGCGAGGTGCCACCCGGGCCGGTCCTGCTGGTCGACGACCTGGTCGTGACCGGCTGGACGCTCACCCGGGCGGCCCACGCGTTGCGTCAGGCGGGGGCTACCGAGGTGCTTCCGCTCGTCCTCGCTCTTCAGTCCTGACCGCGCTGGCGGGGTCGTCCGCCTGCAGGTGCGCGTAGTAGTCGCGCGGTGAGCCGTCGCGCTCCTGGGTCTTGAGCAGTCGCAGACCCGCCGCCTCGACGGTGCGCGAGCTCACCCAGGCCAGGGCGATCGTGGGCACGACGACCAGGGCCGCGGTGATCACGAAGAAGGCACCCGGTCGCGGGTCGGGCAGCGCGCCGAGGTGGCCGAGCAGCCGCATCACCGGCTCGTGGATCAGGTAGACCCCGTAGCCCAGGCCGCCGATCCAGGCCAGCGGACGCCACGACAGTGCGGCGGGCCACGGCCCGTCGTGGAGCACGATCGACGCCAGGACAACCGCGATGGCCAGCGCGTAGGCCGGGTGCCACCACTCGCCTGCTGTGGTGAGCGGACGGGTCAGGACCAGCGCGACCGTGGCGGCGATGCCGACGACCGCGAGCGTGCCGCGCGCGACGCGACCCAGGCGCACCCCGGCCGCGACGAGCAGCGCGAGCCCCATGCCGATGCCGAAGTCGGCGGCGCGCGAGAGCGGGCTGAACCACACCGACCAGTTGTCCTGCGGGACGTCGGCGAGCGTGGCCCACGAGAGGTACGCCGCCGTGGTCACGACGAGCAGGGCCGGCAGCACCGCGGCGACCGCGAGCCGGGCGCCGGGGGTGCGCACCCGTCGTACGCCGGCGGCGACGAGGGGGGCGGCGAGCGCCATGAGGACGTAGAAGTGGAACTCCACGGCCAGCGACCAGGCGGGGCCGTTGGTCCAGAAGATGTAGGTGTCGCTGTAGACGTGGGTGAACGTCAGGTGCAGCACCAGGTCCTGCCAGTGACCCGGCAGGGAGGGGTTGGTGAGCGCCCAGACGATCAGCACGACCGTGAGGTAGAGCGGCAGCAGTCGCGCCATCCGTCGGTAGAGCAGCACGCGGCCCGGCCGGCTCGGCTCACCGGTCGCGGCGGACCGGGCGATCGGGGCCCACAGGACCAGGCCGGAGAGCACGAAGAACAGGTCGACGAACAGGTCGGTGCCCGTCATCAGCTGGTGGGCCGTGCCGGACCAGGGCCAGGCGGAGTCGGCGCCGCTGCGGTTGCGCTGGTAGGCGTGGAAGAACACCACCGCCAGCGCGGCGAGCCCGCGCAGCCAGTCGAGCGGGAAGCGGGGGGTGGCCCGGATGACCGACGCCTCCGTGGTGGCGGGCGTGGTGTCGGGCGAGTGCTGGGGTGCGGTGGTCGTGGTCATGCGGCCTCCTGCAGGGTGCTGGTCTCGGCGGCGGAGGAGCTGGACGTGGTCGAGGCGTTGCGGGGCGTGACGACCCACTGGTGCTCGCCGCGCAGCTGCTTGATGTGCGCGATGCGGTTCACCAGGTTCTTCCACTCGGTGTAGAAGACGAGGTTGGCGAGCGCAGCACCGACGAACCAGCGCGGGTGCGCGCGGATCTCGGGCGTCGCGAGGCGCCAGGCGGTCAAGGTCTGCAGCGGCCCGGAGACCGTGACGAACAAGGTGACCAGCACGAAGAGCGGGGAGGCCATGTCGAGGCCACCGTCGCGCCACATGAGGAACCACAGCAGCGGCCAGGCGAGGACCGAGAGCCAGGGGTAGGCCTCGCGCCAGCCCAGGAGGTAGGCCGCGCCGATCTTCTGGCGGCGGCCGAGCTCGGGGGAGCGCAGGATGGGGCCGAGGTGACGGATCGACACCTGGAACCAGCCCTGGGCCCAGCGCATGCGCTGCTTCCAGAGCGCGCGGCTGGTCTCGGGTGCGAGCTCGCGGCTGATGAGCCCCGGGTCGTTGACGATGCGGCCACCGGCGGCGAGGACCCGCATGGAGGCCTCGATGTCCTCGGTGAGGAAGGAGCCACGCAGCCGGATGCGCTCCAGCGCGGAGGCGCGCCAGTAGCCGTTGGAGCCACCGAAGATCCCGAAGCCGTGCAGCGCGGCGCGACCCGGGTGCGAGACGGCGTAGATCTGCTCGAACTCCACCGCGACCAGCTTGGCCAGCGCGGAGTCGTCGCCGTTGCGGATGACGCAGTGGCCCTGCACGACGTCGGCACCGTCGGCGATCCAGCGCCACGCACGGTCGAAGGCACCCTGCATCGGGTGGTGGTCGGCGTCGAAGATGCCGATGATCTCGCCGGTCGCGACGTGCAGCGCGGCGTTGACGTTCTGCGCCTTCGAGGTGCTGTCGGGCACCTCGAGCACGGTCAGCTGCGGGTGGGCGGCCGCGAGCGCGTCGAGCTCGTCCTGCACCGGCAGCCGCTGCGGCGAGTTGTAGGCGAGCACGACCTGCAGGTCGCCCTCGTAGTCCTGCGCCAGGAAGGAGTGCAGCGTCTCGAGGACGGTGTCGGCCTCGTTGGGGAGGTACGCCGCGATCACCGCGGTCGCGGAGGGTGCGGGCTCGTCGGGGGCCGGCGGCAGGGCCGGCGGGTCGACCGCCTTGGAGCACTCGGCCCAGATCGTCAGGGCGGTGACCGTGAAGGCCCCCACCAGAGCCCAGTAGAGGACGCTGGAGACGTCCAGCCCGACGGCGTACAGGCCGACGAGGGCGAGGAACGGCAGGACGATCGTGCCCACGGTCGCGAGCAGGACCTGGTGGCTCGCGGACCAGCGGTTGATCCGCGGCTGCCGCGTGCGCTGGTGAGCGCCGAGCTGGCGGGGCTGGAGGTCGCGCTGGCGCAGCGACTCCGACGCGGCGCGGGCGGCATGGTGCTCGGCAGCCTGGGCGTCCTGCTTGCGCGTGATGGGCGCCCAGCCGACGCCGAGGTCGATGACGCTGCCGTCGAGCTCGGGGCGCTGGTCGAGCGCCTGGAAGGCCTCGACCGCGTGGTAGGCCATCTCCTGGAGGCGGACCGGGCGCGCGGCGCGGTCCTCGCGGCGCAGGAGGAAGCGCAGGCGGCCATCGGGCGTGGGCGCGACGAGCTCGCCGGGCTGGAGGCGGGGCGTGAGCCGCTCGACCGTCGCGGCGACGGCCTCGGGCGTGGGGCGCACGGTCGACGTGGCGGCGCCGGGCGCGGCCCAGACCGGGTCGAGCACCGCGATGATCGTGCGGCGCTCGGCGCGGGAGGTGAGCTCGGCGGGCGAGACCACCTGGCGGCCCGGTGGGGCGCTGGACAGGGGCGTGCGGAAGGTCAAGGACATGGTGAGGAGGCCTTTCGGGATCGGCAGGGTGATGCCGCGAAGGTGGGCACGAGAAGTGAGGGGACCAGGCGTGCTGGTGGCCGGGGCAGCTGCGTGAGGCGCCCGACGGATCGTCTACCGTCGCCAACGCCGATACCCCGACGCAACTTCCCGACACGTGTCCGCGATCACGATCGCCCTGTCCCAGGCGGGGATCCGGGGCTCGACGTGCGCGTCCTCACGTCGCCGTGACGATCCGGTGCGTCGGTCGTTGACGGCACTCCTGGACGACAACTAGAACGCGTTCTAGTCTGACGCGCATGAGTCAGCCCCTGCGCGTGATCCAGTGGACGACCGGCAACATCGGCCGTCGCTCCCTGCACGCGATCCTCGCCCGCCCCGACCTCGAGCTGGTCGGCGTGTTCGCCCACGGCGCGGACAAGGTGGGCCGTGACGCGGCCGAGCTGTGCGACTGGCCGTCCCCCACCGGCGTACGCGCGACCGACGACGTCGACGCGCTCCTCGCGTTGGATGCCGACGCGTGCTGCTACAACCCGCTGTGGCCCAGCGTCGACGACCTGGTGCGGCTGCTGGAGTCGGGCGTCAACGTCTGCACCAGTGCTGCCTGGATCACCGGCGGCAAGCAGTCGGCGCCGGACCTCGACCGGATCAGGGCTGCCTGCGTGGCGGGCGGCTCCACCATCTTCGGCAGCGGCGCCCACCCCGGGCTGACCAACATGGTCGGCATGGTGCTCAGCGGGGCCTGCGAGCGCGTCGACGAGATCCGGATCACCGAGTCGGTGGACTGCTCGACCTATGAGTCGGCCGGGACCCAGACGGCGATGGGGTTCTCGCAGTCACCCGACACCCCGGGCCTGGCCGAGTCGGTGCGCGTCGAGAGCGAGGTGTTCGCCGAGTCGGCCGCGATGATGGCCGACGCGATGGGTGTGACGCTGGACCGGATGAGCTTCGACGTGGAGTTCACCACCGCCACCGGCGACTCCGACCTCGGCTTCATGCAGATCCCGGCCGGGACGGTCGCCGGCGTGATGGGCTACCACCGCGGCTGGGTCGGTGAGCGCAACGTCGTGAGCGTCGGCTTCAACTGGACGATGGGCTCGCACGTCACGCCGCCCAAGCCGCTCGCCCACGGCCACGTCATCCAGGTCTTCGGGCTGCCCAACATGCGCACCGTCATCCACTGCCTCCCCCCGGCCGACTGGACCGAGGAGGGCTTCATGGGCCTCGGGATGATCTACACCGCGATGCCCGTCACCAACGCCGTCCCCGCCGTGGTCGCCGCCGCGCCCGGCATCGTGACGCTGGCGGAGCTGCCGGTGGTGACGGGGTCGGTCTCGCACTTGTAACACGTCGTCTGCTCATCTACCCGCCCGCTGCAACGGGGCTTCGTCAAGGGGTCTAGGCAACGGGTGGTCACGCGGCAGCGTCGAGCAGCAGCGAGTTCAGCCGTTCGGCTGGGGTCTGTAGGTCCAGGGTCGGGCGGGGACGGGCGTTCAATGTCGCGGCGATTTTGGCGAGGTCCTGCGGGGT
>NZ_CALRWD010000107.1:0-12509 GCF_943371775.1 Nocardioides psychrotolerans | reverse complement strand
GCCGCGTCACGATCATCGAGGACGTGATCACCACCGGCGGTGCGGTGCGCGACGCGACCAGGGCGCTGCGCGAGGCCGGGGCGGTCGTCGAGGTCGTCGTGTGCGCGATCGACCGCAGCCCGGCGGGGGAGAACCCGCTGGCCGACGTCGGCCTCGAGGTCCGCGCCGTGCTCACCAAGGCCGACCTGGACGCCGCCCGGGGCCAGGCCGCGCGCTAGGCCTTCTCGGCGCCGCTCTCGTCGGCGTCGGCGTGGTTGAGCTCGCGGCGGTGCTTGATGCCTTCGTAGGCCAGCGGTGCGACGGTGAAGACGAGGATCGCGATCATGGCGTAGTCGATGTTGTCGCCGATCGCGGGGAAGGTGCGCCCCAGGAAGTAGCCCAGCATCGTGATGCTGAAGACCCACAGGACGGCACCGACGGCGCTCCACTGGAAGAAGCGACGACGCTCCATCTGGGTCACGCCGGCCACGACGGTGATGTAGGTGCGCACGAACGGCACGAAGCGTCCGATGACCAGGGCCTTGTTGCCGTGCTTGTCGAAGAACGCCGAGGTGCTGTCGAAGTACTTCTTCTTCAGGATGCGGCCGTCGCGGTGGTAGAGCGGTGGGCCGATCCTGCGCCCGATCTCGTAACCCACGACGTTGCCGACGAACGCCGCGAGCGACATGAGCACCAGCGCGATCAGGAGCTCGATGATCGGCGTGCCGATGCCGAGGACCTCGATCTGCTGGCCGGCGATGAAGAGCCCCAGCGCGAAGAGCAACGTGTCACCGGGCAGGAACGGGAAGAAGAGCCCGCACTCGACGAAGATGATCGCCAGGCTGATCCAGATCAGGCTGCCCCCGAAGCTCTCGAGCAACCACTCGGGCTCCATCCACTTGATGCCGAGCAGCAGGGGATGGAGGTCGGGCAGCACGGCCAGGAGGCTCACGCGAGAACGGTACCTGCCGTAGGGTCGCCGCCGTGCCTGAGTTCATCCCTGACGACCGGCGCGCACCCTACGACCCGATGCCGCACGGACCGGCCGAGGTCGGCGTGGGGCCGTGGGTGGGGCCGTGGCCCGAGGGAGAGCAGTACGACGAGCAGCTGCTGGCCGAGGGTGACCGGCGCAACGTGGTCGACCGCTACCGCTACTGGAGCATGGCGGCGATCGTCGCGGACCTCGACCTGCGCCGCCACGACTTCCACGTGGCGATCGAGAACTGGCAGCACGACTTCAACATCGGCACCATCGTCCGCTCCGCCAACGCCTTCCTCGCCGCGGAGGTCCACATCGTCGGCAACCGCCGGTGGAACAAGCGCGGGGCCATGGTGACCGACCGCTACCAGCACGTGCGTCACCACGAGACCGCCGCCGACCTGTCCGCCTACCTGCGGGAGCACGACGTACGGCTGCTGGGCATCGACAACCTGCCCGGCAGCGAGCACCTCGAGACGATGACGGTGCCGCGGCGGGTCTGCTTCCTCTTCGGCCAGGAGGGACCCGGTCTCTCCGAGGGAGCCCGCGAGGCCTGCGACGGCACCTTCTCCATCGCCCAGTTCGGCTCGACCCGGTCGATCAACGCCTCGGCCGCGGCCGCGATCGCGATGCACGCCTGGGTGCGCACCCACGCCGACCTGTCCGCCGACGACACCTGGCGCGGCTGACGCGGTCGGTGCCCGACTCAGTGCTGGGCCAGCACCTGCTGGAGCCGCTCGACGCCGCGGCTGGAGTGGCTCTTGACCGTGCCCTCGGCGATCCGGAGCTCGGCGGCCGTCTCGGCCACCGACAGCCCCAGCCAGTGCCGCAGCACCACCACCTTGCGCTGCATCTCCGGGAGCGCCTGGAGCGCGTCGAAGAGCGCCGAGCGCTCCTCGGGCGGCAGCCCGGTGCGGGCGGCGCGGTCGTGGCCCTCGAGGCCGACCTGCTCCCGGTTGCGCCACGGCCGGCGGCGATCGTCGATGTCGGCGCGCACGATGATCTGGCGCGTGTAGGCCTCCTCGCGCCCGTCGCGGTGCAGCCGCGGCCACGCGACGTAGAGCTTGGTGAGCGCGGTCTGGAGCAGGTCGTCGGCGCGGTTCCAGTCGCCGCACACGGCGTAGGCGATCCGCCGCAGGTGGACCTGGCGGGCGGCGACGAAGTCGGTGAACTCCGCGTCCCGAGACGAGGTGCTCATCGCAGGCCCTCTCCGCCGGCGTACTGCATGCGGGCGTAGGAGAGGAGCTCCTCGAAGGTCGCCCCCACCACGTCGATCGGCGGGGTGTAGATGACGTCGAGCTGGCCCTCGACGATCCGCCAGACGACGAAGTAGCCCTGGCCGTCCTCGGCCGCGGTGACGAGCGCGGCGCCGGTCGGCTCGCCTGGTGCGGCGAAGGTGGGGCCGAGCTGCGGGTCGTCGGTGCGCTGGAGGATCTCGCTGCCCGGGCTCGCCACGACGTCACCCGAGCCGGTCAGCACCAGGGTGTCGGGCCAGCCGTTGTTGCCGCCGGTGGTCTGGTCGGTCTGGTCGGCGACGTAGTCCGCGAAGCTCGCCCAGCCGTTGCTGGGCGTCGACTCCGAGTAGCCGAACTCGACCTTGCTGCTCGGGCCGGCCGGCCGCCGGAGCGTGGCGATGACCCACGACCGCCGGCCCTCGAAGGTGACGTCCAGGGCCGCGGAGGCCTGCGGCGCCTCGTAGGCGTAGGGATTGTCGATGCGCTCGTGCACCACCGCGCCGGGGCGGACCTCCAGCTCCCCGTCGCGGTAGCGCACCACGGTCATCTCGTCGGTCCACGGGGCGCTGGCGGGCTCCGCCGGGGCACTGGTGTCGGCCGTCGGCGTGGGCGTCGGGTCGGCCGCGATGTCGGGGGACGTGTCCGGCGACGTGCCGCCGGTCACGGAGAGGACCACGGTCAGCGCGACGGCTCCCGCCGCAGCACCGACCACGCCGGTCACGCCACGGCGGCGGCGCAGCGCGCTGCGCCCGGCAGCCAGGTGGTCGTCGACCGGCCGCGGCACGGGGCCGTCGCCGAAGCTGCGCTCGAGCTCGTCGGTGAGGTTCATACCTGGTCTACGGGCCAGGTCCCCGATCGGTTGTCACGGGCGAGGTCGCGCAGCAGCCGTCGGTGGGTGAGCTCCAGGACCGCCTCGCGAGCCGGGAGGTCGGCGAGCAGGTAGGCGGCCCCCAGCAGCCCGGTCGGGTCGAGGCGCACGGTCTGGCGGACCAGGCACCCCTCGACGTCGGGCAGCACGTCCGTGACCAGGGCGACGGTGCCGGGGGCACGCACGTCGGCGACCAGCAGGAGGTGCCGCTGCTCGACGTCGGCCTCCTCGACCCGCCAGAAGCCGGCCCGGTCCCCGGTCGCGAGCAGGTCGTCGCCGGGAGGCGGCCACGCCCGGCCGGCGCCGCCGACGAGCCGGTCGAGCCCGCCGCGTACGACGAACGGTGCGGCGTCGACGTACCACTGCGGGCCGGCGCGGCCCGACGCGACGACTGCCCATGCCTGCGGGGCAGGCATGGGCAGCCGTGACTCACGCGTGGTGGTCCTGAGGGTGCTCCGTCGGCGCATGCCCCGAGGCTACGTCGGGTCAGGCGCGGCGGCGGCACTCCCCGAGGTCGACCTGCTTGACCTGGCCGCGACCGATGAAGACCCGCATGCTCTGCAGGACCTTGCCGTTCACCTCGCAGGTCAGGCGGTAGCTCTCGCGCTTGCCCTTGGTCGTGACGACCTGGGCGTCGAAGAACGACTCGGTCAGCGTGTAGGACGGGGCGGCCGACGCGTAGTTGATGACGCGCAGGACGTAGGTGCCGGCGGCCGGGTTGGGCAGCTCGACCATCTCCTTCTCGCCCGGGAGTCCGCCCGACGTGCCGACCTCCACCAGCGTGCCGCCGGTCTTGCGGAAGACCGTCAGGTCGAGGTCGTCCGGCGTGGGCCAGTCGAGCTCGGTGCGCCACAGGTCGACGCCCTGCGGGACGGTGAAGGTCGTGTCGGTGGAGCCGTTGGGCGCGGGGGTGCTCTCCTCGATCACCGTCACCTTCGTGGGCTCGCCGGACGTCTTCTGGAAGGTGCGCGGCTGGACGACGGGACGCGTCGAGGGGTTGACGATCATCGAGAAGGCCCCGGCCCTGCCGACCCGGACGGGGGTGTCGATGCGGTCGCGGAAGGACGACTCCCAGGTCGGGGTCTGGAAGGTCTTGGAGAGGCGGATGACCGCGCCCTTCGGCGCCTTGCCCTTGATGACACCGCTGAACCGGGTGTCGACGGCGTGCTCGAGGGCGACCAGGTAGGCCTCGCGGTTGCCCTTGCCGGCGTACTTTCCGGCGCCGACGTACTCGTCGACGACCTCGGGGAACGGCGGGTGGAACTCGTTGGCGCCGATCTCGAAGGTGTAGCCGAAGCCGCCGGTCGCGTTGTAGGACCAGTCCTCGGTCGTGCCGGTCGTGTCGTAGAGCTGCCAGCCGTGGATGTTGGCGTAGCCGTTGGCCGCCGTCATCTTGGCGCCGAGCTGCTTGAGCGCCTTCTCGTCCGGGGCGTCGCCGACCGGCAGGCCGTCGAAGCCGATGGTGCTCGGGTTGACGCCGTTGGGGCGCAGCACCAGGTTGGAGAAGGTGTGGTTGGAGATGAGCATCGTGACCTGGCGGCTGGAGACCAGGTCCTGGATGTTCTTGGTCTCGGGCTCCGAGAAGGGACCGGCGCCGCGGTAGGTCGGGTCGGCCAGGCCGGTCTCGACCTCCTGGGCGTCGGGCAGGGTCTCCGCGGCGCCCGGGCCGCCCCAGAAGCCGCCGTAGTTGCGGTTGAGGTCGACGCCGAGCCCGAAGCCACCGTTGCTGTTGAGCGTCAGCATGCAGGTGCCGTCGGGGGTGTCCTGGCCGTCGACGACGCGGCAGTTCTTGCGCTTGTAGGTCTGGCCGGGGGTGGCGAGCACGGAGGTGGTGCCACCCAGGGGGTCGCTCTCGTTGAGCGCGCGCAGGTCGACGAACTCGCCGTCGGTGCGGGAGAGGTCGAAGCCGTCGACGTTGACGACCGGCACCACGACGACGCGTCCCCGGTCGAGCAGCGAGGTGATGCGCGGGTTCTTGCCGTAGCCCTTCGCCAGGTCGACGGCGAACTCCATCGCCAGCTCGCCCGAGGGCCACTCGCGGGCGTGGTGGACGCCCATCAGGACGAACGTCGGCTGGCCGCTGAGCGGCTTGCGGACGTCGCGTCCGATCTCGACGCCGTAGACGGTGCGACCGTCGAGGCTGGGGCGCTTGAGGGCGAACTTCTTGACCACGCCCGGGTGCTGCTTGGCCAGCGCCGTCATGTCGGCGTTGTAGTCGTCGAGGGTGCGGTAGTCGGTGTTGCCCGACGGCAGCTTCGACCGCCCCACACGAGCGGCGTAGGCCTCGTTGATCTCGGCGATCTCGACCCCGCGCTTCACCAGGTCGGCGATGCGCACGTCGTAGGTGAAGCCGGCCGCGGTGAGCGCGGCGACGTCGGCCGGCGTGTGCAGCACGACCTCGACGTAGTCGTGACCGGCGTGCTCGGTGAGGTCGAGGCCGAGCTTCTGCAGGCGCGCCTTGTCACCACGGGTGGGGGTGTCGACCGTGACGAGCTGGGGCGCGAAGAGGTCGAGGACCGCGGCGGTGGGCGGCGTGGCCTGGGTGGGCTGGGCGAGCGTCGTCGCCCCCAGGGCGAGCGTCGCTGCTGCGGCGGCGAGGGCGGTGCGGGACCTGGTGCGGTTCATCGTCGTGCTCCCTGTGGGCGGACCGAGGCTGTGGGGGGAGTAACGCACCAGGCCGTCCCAGGTCACGCGTGATCCTCGCCTCAGGGCAGGCGCCGGGAGCCACTAGGGTGGCGTACGACGCCCATTGTCAGCCCGAGGAGCACACCCGAGATGCCCATCGCCACCCCCGAGTCCTACGCCCAGATGCTCGATGCAGCCAAGGCCGGCGCGTTCGCCTTCCCGGCCATCAACGTCTCGTCGTCGCAGACCCTCAACGCTGCGCTGAAGGGCTTCGCCGACGCGGGGTCCGACGGCATCATCCAGGTCTCCACCGGAGGGGCCGAATACTTCTCGGGTCCGTCGGTGAAGAGCATGGTCACCGGCTCGGTCGCCTTCGCCGCCTACGCCGCCGAGGTCGCCAAGAGCTACCCCGTGCAGATCGCGCTCCACACCGACCACTGCCCCAAGGACAAGCTCGACGGCTTCGTCCGGCCGCTGGTCGACATCTCGGCCGAGCGGGTCAAGCGCGGCGAGCTGCCGCTCTTCCAGTCGCACATGTGGGACGGCTCCGCCGTGCCGCTGGAGGAGAACCTGCAGATCGCGCGCGAGCTGCTCGAGAAGTGCGCTGCCGCCCACATCATCCTCGAGGTCGAGATCGGCGTCGTCGGCGGCGAGGAGGACGGGGTCGCCAACGAGATCAACGAGCAGCTCTACACGACCCCCGAGGACGCGCTGGCGACCATCGAGGCCCTCGGCAACGGCGAGAGCGGCCGCTACATGGCCGCGCTGACCTTCGGCAACGTGCACGGCGTCTACAAGCCCGGCAACGTCAAGCTGCGCCCCGAGATCCTCAAGCACGCCCAGGAGGCGGTCGTCGAGAAGCTCGGCCTGGCCGCCGGCTCCAAGCCCTTCGACCTCGTCTTCCACGGCGGCTCCGGCTCGAGCGCCGAGGAGATCGGTGCGGCCGTGGACTTCGGCGTCGTGAAGATGAACGTCGACACCGACACGCAGTACGCCTTCACCCGCCCGGTCGCGGACCACATGCTGAAGAACTACGACGGCGTGCTGAAGATCGACGGCGAGGTCGGCAACAAGAAGGTCTACGACCCCCGTGCGTGGGGCAAGGCCGCCGAGGCCGGCATGGCGGCCCGCGTCGGCGAGGCCTGCGAGAACCTCCGCTCGGCCGGCAAGTCGATCTCCTAGCGCGTCGGACCGCGCTCGAAGCCTGAGTGCTGGGGCCGCTCGAACAGCAACGATGCGAGCAGCCCCAGCACCAGCACGGCCGCCGGCAGCAGCATCGTCTGCGCCATGGCCTCGGCGAACGGCGCCTGCGCCTGGACCGGCAGCTGCGAGCCGCCCGCCTCCGGGCTGAACCCGCCCGACAGGCCCTGGGCGGCGAGGCGTGCGTCGATGAGCACCGCGATGCCGGCGGCGCCGAGCACCGCACCGACCTGACGGGTCGCGTTGTAGACCCCCGCGCCTGCTCCTGCCTGGTGGATCGGCAGGTTGCGGGTCGCCGTCGCAGAGTTGGGTGCCCACACCAGGGCGTTGCCGATGCCGAGGAGCGCCATCGGCAGCAGGATCTCCCACGTGGCCGAGTCGGGGGTCATGACCGCGGAGAGCCACAGCAGCGAGGCGATGATCGACGTGAAGCCGACGCCCGTGAGGTTGCGGGGGTGGACGGTGTCGGTGAGCCCTCCGACGAAGCGGGCCAGGCCGATCGTCATCAGCGCCATCGGGACCAGCAGCAGCGCGGCCCGGGTCGGGCTGATCCCCCGCACCAGCTGGGCATAGAGCATCAGCGGGATCGCCAGGCTGGTGATCGCGAAGCCCATCGTGGTGATCGCGACGTTGGCCAGGGAGAAGTTGCGGTCACGGAAGAGCCCGAGCGGCACCAGCGGCTCGCGGGTGTTGACGCGTTGCCACACGATGAAGCCGGCGAAGACCACCAGGCCCAGGATGATCATCCGCCAGACAGTCACCGGGCCGGTGATGGTGCCCCAGTCGTAGTGGTCGCCCTCCTGGATGCCGAACACCAGCAGGAACATGCCGGCGCCGCTCAGCGCGACCCCGAGCCAGTCGAAGCGGTGGGTGTTGGTCGGCAGCGTCGGCACCAGCCGCCAGGCCAGCGCGAAGGCGACCAGCCCGACCGGCACGTTGATGAAGAAGATCCACTCCCAGCCCAGGCTGTCGACGAGCACGCCGCCCAGGATCGGGCCGACCAGGGTCGCGACCCCGGCGGTCGCCCCCCAGAGCGCCATCGCCTTGCCGCGTCGCACGGCCGGGAAGATGCGGGTGATGATCGCCATCGTCTGCGGGGTGATCATCGCGGCCCCGAGCCCCTGCACCACGCGGGCCACGATCAGGCCCTCGATGCTGCCGGTCAGGCCGCACCACAGGCTCGCGAGGGTGAAGACCGTCAGGCCGGTGAGGTAGAGCCGCTTGGGGCCGAAGCGGTCGCCCAGCCGACCGGTGATCAGCACCGGGACGGCGTAGGCCAGGAGGTAGGCGCTGGTCACCCACACCACGCTGTTGACCTCGGTCTGGAAGTCCTCGATGATCGCCGGCGTCGCGACGCTGACGATGGTCGAGTCGACCAGGATCATGAAGAACCCGAGGCAGAGCGCGAGGAGCGCGGGCCAGGGGTCCTGCTCCTCGGTGGCTCCCTGTCCGGTGCTCGGGGCTGCCCCGGGAGTGGGTTGGGTCTGGGTCACCGTCCCAGTGAACACCCCACCTGGGACACTCGGAGCATGAGTCACATGGACCTGATGGCCGGCCCCCCTCCCACCCACCTCCCGGTCGACCCGGCGACGGCTGAGCTCGAGGGCTCCTCGCCCGCCGACGTCGTACGCCGGCACCCGGCGTCGCCCTCCGCCTGGGCCGCCCTGGCGACCGAGGCCCGCGACGGCGGGGCCGACGACGTGACCGTCTACGCCTACGCGCGCGTCGGCTACCACCGCTCGCTCGACAACCTGCGCCGCAACGGCTGGAAGGGCCACGGGCCGGTCCCGTGGGAGCACGCCCCCAACCGCGGCTTCCTCACCTGCCTCGCGCTGCTCGCCCTGTCGGCCCGCGCGATCGGCGAGACGCCCGAGTGGGAGCGCTGCTCGGAGTTCCTCCGTGACTCCAGCCCGGCGGCGTTCGACGCGCTCCTGGGGTGAGGTCGAGGCGTTACAACTTCTCGACGCTCAGCCCGCCGTAGCCCCGAGCAGCACGCGCACGCGCTCGGGCCCGAGGGCGACGAAGAGCGTGGGCAGGCGCGGACCGCGGTCGGCGTCGACGAGCAGGTTGTAGAGGAGCTTGAAGAAGCCCTTCTGGTCGGCCTTGACCTGGTCGGTCGGCGGGTCGTCGAGGCCCAGGCCGCGGGCGAGCTTGGGCACGCCGTAGATCAGCGTGGTCAGCTCGTCCAGCGCGAACTCGTCGGGCAGCCGGTCGAGGAGCTGGGCGAGCCAGAGCTGCTCGTCCTCGCTCAGCGTCAGCAGGCGCGCGGCATCAGGCGAGTCGCGGACCGTCGTGCGGTCCTCGGCGGGCACGAACTCCGAGGTCCAGGTCATCGCCTTGGACAGGCGCGGCTCGAGGTCGGCGACGGAGCCGTGCTCGTGGCCCACGCGCGACACGATCGAGGACACCAGGTCGGCGGAGCCGGCGGTGACGTCGGCGACCGACGACAGCAGCCGGAACGGCACGGAGACCGCTGAGGTCGGCAGCGCTCCCGCGGTCGTCGTGGCCGAGGCGCGCTCGAAGGCCAGCACCGCGACGTCGCGCTTGGCGGGGTCCGCGGCCTTCTTGGCGAGCGCGTCCCACTCGTCGTAGAGCCGCACGACCTCGGGCCCGAAGTCGATGTTGAAGACCTGCTTGGGCGCGCGGCGCACGTAGAGCCAGCGCAGCATCGGCGCCTCGAGGATCCGCAACGCGTCGGCCGCGGTCGGCACGCCGCCCTTGGACGACGACATCTTGGCCATGCCGGCGACGCCGACGAAGGAGTAGGCGACGAACGACGGTGCGCGGCCGCCGTAGACGGTCGAGACGAGCTCCTTGCCCACGGTGTACGACGACCCGGGCGTCGCGTGGTCGTCGCCTCCGGGCTCGAAGTCGACGCCCTCGAAGGCCCAGCGCATCGGCCAGTCGACCTTCCACACCAGCTTGCCCTCGTCCTGCGTGGCGACGTTGGTGACGCCGGTGAACGCGCACGAGTCGCAGGTGTAGGTCAGGTCGGTCGTGTCGTCGTCGTAGGCCGTGATCGTCACGGTGTCGCGGCCGCACTGGCGGCAGTAGGGGCGGTAGGGGAAGCGGGCGAGCGAGCCGCGGTCGGCCGCGGCGGACTCGTCCTCGTCCGCGGGCGACGCACCGGCCTTGGTGCGGTAGCGCGACATGACGGTCTCGATGTCGTCGCGCCGCGAGATCGCGGTGAGGATCTGCGAGCGGTAGGTGCCGGCGCCGTACATCTCGGTCTGCGACACCTCCTCCATCTCGCAGCCCATCTCGGCCAGCGCGGAGCGCAGCGGCGCCTTGTAGCGCTCGGCCCAGGAGGAGTACTCGCCCGACGGGTCGGGCACGGCCGACAGCGGGCGCCCGATGTGCTCGGCCCACGACGGGTCGACGCCGGCCGGCACCTTGCGGAAGCGGTCGTAGTCGTCCCAGCTGTGCAGGTGGCGCACCTCGATGCCACGCCGACGGATCTCCTCGACCACGAAGTGCACGGTGAGGAACTCGCGCAGGTTGCCCAGGTGGATCGGTCCCGACGGGCTGATGCCGGAGGCGCAGGTGATCCGCTTCGCGCCCTCGCCCGCGTGGCGGATGGCGTCGTCCGCCGCCCGCGTCACCCAGTCGGTCGGGTCGCCGTCACTCTGTCCTCTGCCTCGTGCCACAGGCGGCAACGCTACTAGGAAGTGGGGCGCCGGCTCACGGCAGCACCATCGAGTACGCCGCCGGCTCGATGTGCCAGGTCCGGTTGCGCTCGGGGCCGTAGATCTCGCCGTCGGCGCTGACCCAGAAGGCCTCGCCGCTCACGGAGACCTGACGGGCGCGCAGGGCCGTGACGTCGTCGGCCTCCTGGTGGTTGCCCAGGCCGAGGCGCGCGGCGTAGACGAGGCGCGCCAGCGGGCCTGTGGCATAGGAGATCATCACGTCGATCCGACCGTCACCGGGGTCGGCGTCGGGGGTGAGCTCGGTGCCGCCGCCGACGGAGGAGCCGTTGCCGAGGGCGACCATCAGCACGGGGGTGTCGAGGTCGGTGACGGTCTCGCCGTCGACCTCGACGTGCAGCCGGACCACCGGCGGGTTGAAGGCGGTGAGGGCGGCGCCGATCGGGTAGCCGAGCTTGCCGAGGTTGACCTTGCCGAAGCCCACCGAGTGCAGGCGGCCCTTCCAGCGCTGGCCGCGGCGGCTGGCGTTGGCGCCGGCCCCGACGTGGACGCTGTTGACCACGATCTCGCCGACCTCGTCGACGATCAGGTCCATGGGGTGCGGGGTGCCCGTGACCAGGACCCGCGCGGCCTCCTCGATGTCGAGGGGGATGCCGAGCCCGCGGGCCAGGTCGTTGCCCGTGCCCAGCGGCAGCAGGCCCACGGTCGCCTGGCGCAGCTCGTTGCGGCGGTAGAGCGCGGAGATGACGGCGTGCATGCTCCCGTCGCCACCGGCCACGACGATGCGGCGGGAGGCGGCGCGGTGCAGGACCCCGTCGAGCTCGCCGGGGTTGGAGGTGGCCTGGACCTCCACCGAGGTGTGCTCGCGGAGCACCGCGAGGGCCAGCTCCAGCGGCTCCTCGTCGGAGGTGCCGGCGTCGCTGTTGGTGATGACGAGGAGGGGATCCATGGTGCTCGGACCCTAGCCGACGGCCCGGCTCCCGGTGGAGGCTCCGGGCGGACGGATTGAGGGACCGGGCCTCCGCTTTGCTAACGTGTGGCCGCAAGAGCCCCGGCCGCTGTTGCCGGGGTTTTGTTGTTGTCAAAGGAGTGCAGATGCCCGCGATCGCCATCATCGGAGCCCAGTGGGGCGACGAAGGCAAGGGCAAGGCCACCGACCTGCTCGGTAGCCGTGTCGACTACGTCGTGAAGTTCAACGGCGGCAACAACGCCGGTCACACCGTGGTCATCGGCGACGAGAAGTACGCCCTGCACCTGCTGCCGAGCGGCATCCTCAGCCCCAACTGCACGCCGGTCATCGGCAACGGTGTCGTGGTCGACATCGAGGTGCTCTTCCAGGAGCTCGACGCCCTGATCGCCCGCGGCGTGGACGTCAGCCGCCTCCAGGTCAGCGCCAACGCCCACGTCATCGCCGACTACAACCGCAGCCTGGACAAGGTGACCGAGCGCTTCCTCGGCTCGCGCCGACTGGGCACGACGGGGCGCGGCATCGGACCGACGTACGCCGACAAGATGAACCGCATCGGCATCCGGATCCAGGACCTCTTCGACGCCAACATCCTGCGCCAGAAGGTCGAGGGCGCCCTCGAGCTCAAGGGGCAGGTCCTGGCCAAGATCTACAACCGCCGCGCGCCCGACGTCGACACGATCGTCGAGGAGCTGCTGTCCTACGCCGACCGCCTGCGTCCGATGGTCAGCGACACCGGGCTGCTGCTCAACCAGGCGCTCGACCGCGGCGAGACCGTCCTCCTCGAGGCGGGCCAGGCCACGCTGCTCGACGTCGACCACGGCACCTACCCCTTCGTCACCTCGTCGTCGGCGACCTCCGCGGGTGCCTGCACCGGCTCCGGCATCCCGCCGATGCGTCTCGACCAGGTCATCGGCATCGTCAAGGCCTACACGACCCGCGTCGGCGAGGGTCCCTTCCCGACCGAGCTCGACGACGACTTCGGCGAGCACCTGCGCAAGGTGGGAGCGGA
>NZ_CALRWD010000106.1:0-12817 GCF_943371775.1 Nocardioides psychrotolerans | reverse complement strand
CTTGGCGATGACGTCGCCGATGGCCTCGAACGGGTTGGGGATGTCGCCCAGCCCGGGGATGCCGCCGCCGAAGAGGTCACCGACGTTCGGCAGACCGGGGATCCCGGGCAGCCCAGGGACGCCCGGAAGCCCGGGCAGTCCGCCGATGTTGCCGCAGATCGCGTCGAGGATCCCGCAGCCGTCGGGGAGCAGATCTCCCGCGCCGTCGAGCAGGTCGCCGGCACCGTCCTTCACATCGCCGGCGGCGTCCTTGCCGCAATCGATCGGGTCTTTGGCGCAGTCGACGGCGTCGCCGCCGAGGTCGCACAGGGCGTCGGGCCCCGGGCAGCCCATCTTGAGGTTGCGGGCCGGCAAAGTGCCGCTGGTCGCCACCGGGGCAACTGGAGCGAGGTGCGCCGTGCTGGCGGCCGGCTCGCTGGCCGCTGCGGCGGGAGGCTGGAGGGTCGAGGCAGCTCCGAGGAGCGTGGTGAGCACCAGGAGCGCCAGGGCGGCGATGCCGAGTCGGCTTGCCCGGCGCACGGCGGTGATGACGGTGTTCACTGGGGAGCTCCGTTGATCCGGATCCAGCCGGCCTTCTCGAACTCGGGGGTGCCGGGCGCCACCGCCTGCGGCTGGCCCTCCGAGACCAGGTGCTCGATGTCCGCTCCGCTGCCCTGGACCAGTCGCCAGTCACCGTCGAGCCACCGCATCAGCTGGGTGCCGGCGTAGAGGCTGTCCTTGACCTGGCCGTCGGCGGAGGTGAGGGTGACGTAGCTGAGCAGGTTCACCGCGTAGTAGCCGGTGTCGAGCTGCTCGAGGGTGTAGGCGACCGGGGTGACGGCGTACGACGCGGGGGCGGGCACGTCGCCCTCCTTCGCGACGCCGGCCTGCTGGCGGCGCAGCGCGACTGCGGCGCGGGAGCGCTCCTCGAAGACGGCCTTGTCCTCGGGGTTGGCGTAGAGGCGGGCGACGGTGACGGCCTGGTCGTAGTCGAACCCGAGCTGTGCCTTGGCCAGCTCGACCTGAAGCGCCACGGCGCCCAGGTCGGTGGCCGGAAATCCGGTCGGGTAGCCGTCGACCTGGTCGTCGCCGGTCGGGATCACGACGCCGTCGGCCGGCGCGGTGTCCGGTGCGACCTGCTCGACCGATGCGTTCTCGACCGTCTGGCTCGAGTTGTCCCCGCCGGTGGCGTCGGGGCCGCCGGACTCGTCGTCGGCCCGGGTGCGAGCACCGAGCCAGACGACGGTGGCCACCATGCAGGCGATCGCCACCAGGATGCCGATGCGCACCAGGGTGGCCCGTGAGTCGTCGTTGCCGGTCGTCAGGTTCTTCATCAGTGGTCCCCTTCGATGTGGTCAGGGTCAGTGGTGTCGTCGGTCGACCAGGTGCGCCAGCCGGCCTCGTGGGCCAGCTGCGTGCCGGGCCAGGTCGCGGGGGCGCGTGCGGGCGGGGCGCCGGGGGCGACCATCCAGCGACCGCCGACCCACTGCATGCGCTCGCAGTGGGCGAAGGCGATCTGGCCTTCCTGCTTGTAGGAGGCGGTGACCTTCATCAGCACGCAGACGGTGGTCCAGTCGGGCCCGTCGGTGCCCTTCACGAGCGCGGCGGCCGGCTCGAGGGAGACCGAGGAGCTGGGGTCCTTGACCTCGCCCATTCCGGTGCTGGTCAAGAAGGCCTGGACGCTGGCGGTGATCCACCACTCGTCGGCGCGGACCCCGCCGGGCAGGGCCCAGGCGTTGTAGACCTCCGCCGCCGTGGTCAGGCTCATCGACTGCAGCACCGCGAGGTCGATCTGCGCGAGCTGCCCGATCGCGCCCTCGGGGGTGTGCGGGAACCCGGTCATCACGAACGCCGGTCCGTTCACACCGGTGCCAGCCGGGACCTTGATGACGGGCGCCTTGGCGCTGGTGGTCTCGGCCGGGAAGGCGGCGCTCTCGGGAACGGCCAGCATCGGCTGGGCCGCCACCTCGTCGCGGTGCACGGCACCCTGGGCCACCGTCGAGCGATCGGTCTCGCCGGTGGCGACGTCGGTGTTGGCGCTGGCTTCCTCGCCGATCCCGGCGACGGCCAGGTAGACCGCGTAGCCGAGGCCACCGAGCAGGAGCGCAGCCACGACGGCGGCGGCGGCCAGGATTCCGAGCAGGCGGCGCCGGCCCCACTCCGTGGCGCCTTCGGCCTTCTTCGTGGCTGCGCGCCGCATCAGATGCAGCCCTTGCCGAGGATCCCGTTGAGCATGCCGGGCAGGACCAGGTAGGCGATCGCGCAGGCGAACACGACCACCACCGAGATCACCCCGACCTTGGAGGCGTGCGGCAGGGAGAACACGCGGCCGGCGATGATCGCGCCGATGGCGATCACGATGCCGAGGCCGAACAGGACGATGACGCCCCACAGCACGTAGCTGGTGATCTCGTTGGTGGGTCCGACGGCACCCGGCGGCGCCTTCGGGCAGACCTGGGCGGCCATCGGGAGGAGAGCGGTCATGACGTCCATGGGTGGACTTCCTTTCTGGGTTTGCTGACCCGGTGCGGATCAGGCGCTTTCGCTGGTGTCGGTGGGCAGGTGGGCGGGCTCGAGCAGCTGACGGGCTGCCGAGAGGAGGGGGGTCGGGACGGGCCGGGAGTCCAGGCCGTTGACCGCGAGCTCGCGTTCCTCGGGGATCTCCACGCACCGGTCCGCGACCAGGGCGCGACGTACGGCGGAGCCGCCGGCGTGCTCGAGGCCCCGGGGCCACTTCTTGCGGCGCGGCCCACGCACGGCGAGGGCGATCTGCTCGGGCTGCCAGTGGTTAGCCAGCAGCTCGAGCGCGACCGAGGCGCGGCGCATCCCGGGGACGGTGGCGGTGGTGACCAGGACGACCTGGTCGGCGGTGCGGACGGCCTCGGCGAGCCAGCAGTCGGTGGCCAGCAGCTGACCGGCTTCCCAGCCGACGTCGAGGATCGTCAGCTGGGTCTCGTTCTGGGCGTCGATCGGCAGCGGGATCTCGTCGACGCCGGCGAGGACCTCGCTGGCCCGCTCGAGCAGGACGTGGTCGCGCTTGCCCTGACGCCAGTCGGTCGGGTGCAGGCCGAGCTCGGCGGTGCTCGCCGCAGCGAGACCAGAGGCGGTGACCGAGCAGCACTCGATCACCCGGACCGGGCCGGCGGCAGCCAGGCCGGCTGCCAGAGCGATGGTGCTGGCTCCCGCCGACCCAGCGCATCCGATCACGGCGATGGTGTGCTCCCCCGCGGCTGGCGACCAGTCGCCCGCGGCGGCGGTGCCGCGGCCGCGGGGTCCCTTGCCAGCGCCGGCGCCGGCGCGGAAGTCGCCGGCGTTCACGGCGTCCCAGGCCCGCTTGAGCTCGTCGACCCCGACCGGCCGGCTCGAGGTCTGGGTGCTCACTGAGCCTCCCCGATACCGCCGCGGCGGAACTCAAGCGCGGCACGGACCTCAGCCGGGGTCAGGCTTGCCAGCTCTGCCTTGGCGGCCTGGACCTCGTGCAGATGGGCGACGCAACCGGTGAGCTGCTCGATCGCCTCGATCTCGCGGCCGGCGATCGCGAACAGCTCGGAGACCTGCTCCGGCGTCCGGCTCTCACCGTCGCCCTGGGTGTTTGTCATGGGCTTCACCACCTCCAGTCGCCTATGTGTCGTGGGGCGGTGCGAGCGATCACGGTTGCGCTCATTCGTCATGGCCGAACTTCCTCGGGACGGCCGCGGCGAGGGCGCGCATGCTGCGCGAGCCGTGGCGACGGACGGTTGCCTCGGATACCCCGACCCGCGGCGCGACCCGGCTGGACACCTCGTTGCTCAGCAGACCGCCGTAGCCGCGAGCGAGGTTGCGGGTCTCGACCCGGTCGGCCTCGTCAACCAGGCACAGCAGCAGGTACCGGTCGGCCGCGCTGATCACCTGGTTCTCGCAGGCCCACGCCAACAGCTCCAGCAGCTCCTCGGTAGCCGAAGGCTCCTCCTGCTCCGGACCGGCGTCGGCGAGGATCTCGGGCCGGTGGAACAGGGCGCCGGCAACCCGTTCGGTCGGCATCGCGGCGGCGCTCCACGCTCCTGCGTCGCCGTCGGCCAAGTCGCCGGACGAGAAGGACTCCACGAGGGTGGTGTTCGCCCACGTGCGGTCGGCCCGGGAGACGTAGAAGAAGTCCCCGACCTCGCGGAGCACGCCGACGCGGGTGTTGATCAGGATGTTCGCGGCGACCTTGCGCAGCCGGCGCCACTTGAAGGTCCGAACCTCTATCCACAGCTGGGAGGCCACCAGCTCGTCGATCCTCTCGACGGCTGACCAGGAACCTGCCGCGACGGGCTGGCTGTCGCGGAAGACCTCACGGGGAGGGAGGGTGCTCAGCCAGCCGGCGAGCCGGCACGCACCAGGCAGCAGGCACTTGGCGAGCGCGGCCGCAGCGGCGATGTCGTCGCCGCCATCGGGAGCCGCCAGCATGGCCAGCGCCAGGAGGACCTCGTCAGAGGCTGCGCTGTCCACCGAGGGCAGCCAGGCCCGGAGGTCGTCGAACTCCTCGACGACTCCAAGCCGTGGATCCACGGCCACCCAAGCCAGCCACTTCTGGCGGGCCTGGTCGAGCAGTTCGCTGTTGTCGTCGAGGCCGAGCTGGTCACCCACACTCATCGCACTCGCTCCTTTCGTCCGTGGCTGTGCACGGCAGAAAGGTCGCGAGCGGGCGTCCCCGCATCCGTCCCCCCACAACCCCCGATTTGAAGGGGGGACGCAGAGGGGGACGCGCGTTTCCGCAGGTCAGAGGGCGTCCCCCCGAAAGTTGCAGAAACTTCTTGACCGGGGTGGTGCGGGGCCCACTTGTCGAGATACAGCGGATTTGTTCAACCGGCGAATGCCGCTTTTCCACACCGGACTGATAGACATTTATGACCAGCGGCCGGATGGGCAGCTCAAGGCCCTGTCAGACTGGCGGGGTGGTTGGCGATGACCGGGGAGGACAACGGTGAAGGCGTCCGACCTCGAGCGAGAACAGGTCCTCGACTACTTCGCGGCCCAGATGGCCGACGACCCCGTGATGCATTTGGAGAAGGTCGCGGTCGAGCGGGTCGGCTCGGTGCTGCACGACATCTGGGACGTGCACTGCAGCGGCAGTCGTTGGTGGGCGATCAGCAACTCGCTCAACTACTACGCGCAGGACGACTTCACCAGCCGCGACGTCGCGCTCACGTTTCACGTCGGGCTCATGGTTCGCATCGCCAGCCGAGAGGAGCGCCCGATCACCGATGAGGCTGCGGGACTACTTCCTCGAGCGTGGCGCCTGTGGGAGCAGGCGGTCGAGTCCCTCGACGGCGCACGCGAGGCCGAGGACTTCCAGGCGGTCGGGGTGCGACTGCGCGAGGCAATGGTCACCTACGCCGGCGAAGTTGCCGACGACTCGCTCATACCCGAAGGTGGCGACGCCCCCAAGGCGGCTGACGTCGTGGGCTGGACCAACCTGCTGATCTCTGATCAAGCCGAGGGTCCTTCCAGCAAGCAGCTGCGCTCGTACAGCACCAAGCTCACACGTGAGACGTGGGACTACGTCAACTGGCTGACCCACGCCAAGAACGCGATCGCCAACGACGCGCACATCGGAGTCGCGGTGGTGAGCCACTTCCTATCGCTGATCACCGCCATGTGCCTGCGGGCGGCAACGGGCGCGAGGAGCCGGTGCGCGAGCTGTGGCTCTTACCGAATGGTCGCCGGTGCCTGCATCCGCTGCGGCTGGGGCGACCCGGACTACGTAACGCCGGCCTCTCGGGAGCTGACCGAGGAGGAGCTTGCCGCCCGACTGGCGGAACCGTGCGTGCCCAGCTCCGACATCTCCACGTTCATGTCACCGGACGACTACCGCTAGACACCGGTTCCTGTCGACCGCCCAGGCGCTTGCCGGTGAACGGACACGGGATGAGCTCTCCCCTGAGAGCCTCGCTCACAGTTTGACGAGCGCCGCCGATCGAGGGCCTGAGGGTGCGCGCCACGTCAGCGCCCCGCCTCCCCTTCCGTGTCTGCCTCGACAGCCGCAGGCGTACGACTAATTGGGCGGCGCAAGTCGGACGGTTTTTCCGTACGGTTCGCGGCCCTGCTGGCCTACCGTCGAGACCATGACCGAGAACGCCACCGTTCACTTGCCCGACGACCACCTCGAGGTCCGCGACCTGTCGTACGACTTCACGCGGACGCGCCAGATGTACGACCTGTTCAAGCAGTCTCTTTTCGATCCCGGCTTTGACTCTCCCGGCGACGCGCCGCCGCCGGATCGCCTCGAGCTCTACATGAAGGGCCGCGCGCGCGGCGCCGGCTACGTGGCGGACTTCGTCTACACGTCGCGAGACCTCCCGGTCCGGGTCTACGGGATCCTGGTCAACCGCGGCCGCGGTCTGGAAGTTGCGGAACTCGAGCTCTTCAAGCTGACCTGGCGATACGAGGACGGCAGCGACGAGGACCGCGCTGCAACCGACCACGATCGCGGCGCTGAACCGGGCCAGCTCATCACGAGCGATCTCCTTCGCCGCATCCCTCTTGGCAAGATCGTCGCTCGCGCTCAGGCGACTCTCGTCCAAGACGACTGGCGTAGCGAGGGCGTCACCCAGCTCGGCCTCGATGGCCGGCGAGACGTCGCGGTAGAGGATCTCCTGCCCGAGGAACTCAGCGCATTGGAGACTGCGACGAGCTCCGCGGCAGGCAAGCGCCGCGGCCGACCAGGCCTACCGGACACGCTGCTCGAGGACGTAGCGCGCGCGTACCTCGAGGAAGCCGCCAACGGGCCGGGGCTAACGGGTCGGCTCGCCACGAAGTTCGGGCGCCCCGAGCCGACCGTGCGGGACTGGATCGGCACCGCACGACGGCGCGGCTTCCTCTCGCCGGGGCAGCCAGGTCAGCGCGGCGCTGGCCCGGGTCCCCGCCTCGTCGACCGCCAGGAGGGCGGCACCCAGGTCACGTGACGGGCCAGCTGGCACCCCGACGGCGAACGCCTAGGGCCGCGATTTCCTATTCATCTGCGCAGGCGAACCACCCCATGCTCTACTTCTCGCGAGCCCCAGGTGACCCGAGACGCCTGGGGCTCTTTCATGTCCAGCAGCGGCAGCACGAGCAGCTCCGCTCGGCGGGCCCGGTGCCTCCGGGCGCGCTCGGGCAGCGAACGACACAGGTCCCCTTCCTGCTGTGAGGACGGGGCTCTGTGTCGGTGGTCGGTCTGCTAGTACAGGGTCACTGGGTCAGCACCTGGGCCTCCCCGATGCGGATCGGGAGAGGCTCGGTGGCCAGGTCGAACTCGATGGTTCCGGACTGGCCGCCACCGGTCCACTCGACCACCCAGTGGCTCGTCGCGGTGACCTGGTACGCACCCTCGGGCTGGTCGGTCGACATCTTCGCGTAGCGGTGCCCGCAGGTCGGGGAGTCCTGCTTCCCGTAGTGATCGGCGTACGGCGTCCCCTTCCCGGCGCAGGTCACCTTGGTGCCGTCACCCATATTCCACACGATGCTGGAGACGCTGGCGGTCGCGCTGACCGAGACCGTGCCCTCGCTGGCTGAGGCGGTGATCGGGCCGAACGTGTCGCCAGTCGGGCTGTCCACCCACATCCACACCGGCAGACCGACGAGACCGACCCGGTTGGGGCCCGACTCGGGGACGATGCCGATCGTGATCGGATCCAGGTCCATCGAGGCGATCGCTCGGTTCGCAAGGACCACCGGGTCGATCGTCACCGTGCCGTTCTCGATCCACATCAGCTCCCACGAGGACCCCGGCGGCGGGAAGTAGCAGACGTGCCAGGCGCCGTCCTCCTCGGTCTGACCAGGCGGTGGCTCGGTCTCATCCGCCGGGTAGGCCTCCCCCACGTAGCACCCATGAGCACTACTCCACACCGACCCGTCCGGTCCGGTGCATGGGATCTCGTTGCCCGCGTACGAGCAGGTTGACGAACCTCCACCGCCGTTGTCGCCGCCGCCTCCGGGATCGCCGCCGCCGTCCGAACAGTAAAGCTCAAACTGGCCTGTCTCCGGGTTGTAGACCTCGACGCACTCCGCACTTGCGCTCGACGCGGTGAACAACACGACAACCAGCGACGCCGCGACCGTCAGCGCGAGAGCGAGGAGCCGCCTCAGCATGACTGATCCCATTTGATGTCGGACTTGGAAACCTTCCACGCTCCCTTGTCCTTGACCAGGGTGTACTCGACGGGAAGGGGGTTGCCCAGCGGATCCCCGTTAGGGTCCGTGTGCTTGATGCTCTTGCCGTCCTTGTTGCGCTCGACTACGTCGGTTCGGTCCTCGCAGTCGGTGATGATGATCATCGAGTCGGTGCGGCGCCGCGGTTCGTCGAGGGTGTGGCCGTACTGGCCCGTGACCTTGATCTCGTACCGCTCCAGATCCGCGACGGCGGCCTGAATCTGGAGGAACTCGTCGCCCGTTGCGACCTTGTTCAGACGCTTGAAGTCAATCGTGGCGGCTCGGTAGAAGTCGTCGCGCACCTTCAGGTACCCGGTCAGCTGAGCTGCCGCCTTCTCCTCGGGAGTCTGCGGCGTCGGCGCAGTGCTCGTCGGGGTCGAGCTGGGCGTTGCGGTCGGGGTGTCCTCGGCCTCGGGGTCGGTGCCGTCGTCCGAGCAGCCCGTGAGGGTGAGGGCGAGGGCGAGGGCGAGGGCCACTCCCCCGAGTGCGGAGTGGTGCTTCCTCATGCGGGGTCTCCTCCTGTGTTGGGCGGCGCCATGACTGATCGCTGGCTGACGTCGGTGGCGATGTGCTCGCGGTGTTCTTCGGCGGCGTCGACGAGCTCGGCCAGCGAGCCGTTGTCGACGGGGTCGATGCCGAATCGCTTGTCGGCGTCGTAGAGGGTGCGGATGGTGTCGCGGACGAAGACGGCTCTGGCGATGCGTCGCGCGTCGAGGTCGGGGCGGTCGCCGCCGGCCGCGACGTAGCGGCCGGCGAGCTCCTGGTTGAAGGTGGTCATGTGCTGGTGCTCCCTTCCCGAGTCAGCTCGCGAGCCAGCCGTGGGTACTGATGATGGTCTTCGTGCGCTCCGACAGTTCCATGGGGGCGTCGCCGTCGTCGGACCGGTTGCAGATCTCCTCGCGGAGGATCCGGTCGGCCTCGAGCTGGTCGCCCTCGGCCTTCATGACGTGGGCCAGGCACAGGCGGGTGCTCTCGCCGTCAGGGTCGGCCCGGTTGGCGACGTAGGCGGCGGAGCGGGCCTTGACCAGGTCGCCTGCGGCGAGAGCCTCGGTGACGACGATGAGGGCGACGTCGGCGATCCAGCCAGAAGCCATGAGGTCGACGCGGTCGGGCTCGTTGACGAGCCAAGACCATCCCTCTTCACGCAGCTGGCTGAACGGCTTCGCCTCGCCGACCAGCTCGAGCGCGGTGCAGAGGTCGGCGACGCCTTCCGCGCCGCCGCGGGCCTGCCCGCGCTTGCGCAGTCGGAGGTAGAGGTGGAGGTCGACCAGGAGGCCGTCGTCGACCTGGTAGACGTTGACGCCGCGGAGCTTGGTGGCAGGGGCCTTGTCGGCGTGGGGCAGGTGGGGCTCTCCAGTTGTGGGGTTGGTGCCCAGCCATTCGCGGACGGTGTTGGTGTAGTCGCGCACCTTGCCGGGGGTGATCCCGAATGCCTCGCCGATCTCCTCGCGGGTGGCTCCGTGTTTGCGGTGCAGGGCCAAGTACGCGAGGAGCTCGGTGAAGTAGGGCTTGCGCTTGGCCAGGGCCTTGCCGTGGGTGCGCGCGGTGACCGGACCGAGCAGGCTGAGCCGTGGACGGTCGCTGTTGGCCGAGAACCAGTCGACGATGTCCTGGTCGAGAGTGGAGTCGCTCTGCTCGACCTCGGCTCGGACGTGCTCGGGCACCTTCGGCGCCAGCGTCTCGAGGTCCTCCTGCACGATCGCGCTCTGACGGATGTAGTCCTCGTCGTCGCCCTCCAGGAGGGAGGACAGCGGCTCGTCGACGGTGTCCGCGGGGGTGTTGCGCGGCAGGGTGTACTCGCGGCGCAGTGCCCCGGACTGGTCGGTGTAGGCCTCCCAGCCGTCGGTGACGGTCTCGTCGACCGGCACGGGGACGTCCTCGGCGACCTCGCTCTGTGCGTAGACCAGGGCGCAGCCGCGGGCTTCGTCGCTGGTGAGGCCGACGGCGATGAGGTTGAGGCCGGCGTGCTCGAGGACGACGCGGCCGGTGTTCGTCATGTGCAGGACGGCGCCCGGTGTGTTGGGGCGCTCGCCGGCGACGACGATGGAGGTGGCGGACTGCCCGACGTGGTTGGTGACCAGCTGCAGCAGCTGCTTAAGGTCCTCGGGGTCTCCGGCCGCCGCGTCGAGCAACAGCATCCGGGCGGGCCAGGTGTCGTCGTCGACGCTGCCGGTGCGCGCCGTGGACGCGTCGGTGTCATGTCGCTTCGCCCGGTCGACCGTGGTGACGGCGGCCGCGAGGGCCGCCGCGGTCGCGGGTGACCCGGCTGATCCGGTCGGGTAGTAGCTGATCCGCTCGTCCATGGCGACGGCTTCCTCAGCCACGCCGATGCAGTCGACCTGGACGCGGCGCGACCATGGGTTGACGGCGAGCTGCGCGGCGAGGTGGCGGGCGAAGTCCCGGCCGTAGATCCGGTCGCCGCTAATGGTGAGTGTGGACAGCTCCTCGCAATTGAGCAGCCAAGTCTCCCCTGTGTCGCTCATGCCGATGGTGGCCAGTAGCGGGTACGGCGGCTCGACGTTGCCGGTGTCGGGGCCGAGCTCGTCGACGGCGGTGTCCGTGCTGACCTGCCAGTGGGTCTGGTCCGGGCTGCCCACCCAGGGCGCCGGGACGCCGGCCGGCGCGCTCAGGTGCAGGGTCAACTTGCCGTGCCCGAGCTCCACGGCAGCGAGCGGCGGCATCGTGGTGCCCCGCGCGCCGACGGCGGCCGCGAGTCGGCGCAGCGCCTCGTCCGCGAACTCCACGGTCGCCGCGGCCGCGGCACCGGTGGCGTTCAGGGTCATCTCGACCGGCGCGAGCTCCGAAGGCGGCGCGGCGATCGCGCGGCCGGGCGTCCGGTTCCGGTAGCCGGCGCGGCGGCGGGACCGCAGGGTCATGAGCAGCGCCCCGGACAGCAGGACGCCCCCGCCGGTCAGACCGGCGAGGACCCACGGCGCGTCGAGGATCGAGTCGTCAGCGTCGTCGACCTGGTCGACGTCGGCGGCCGGCGACGCCGGCGCCTCGGCTTGGGGCGGCGCGTCGGGCACGGCCGTCTCGGGTACCTCGGGCACCTCAGGCTCGTGGGCGACCGGCGGCTCCTCCTCGGCCGGCGGCTCGACGGGCCGCTGGTCCTCGGGGCTCGCGGGCGTCTCGGGCTCGACGTCGCGCGGCTGCTGGTGCGGGGTGTCGTCGTGACTGCCCCCCTGCTCGGCGTCTGGGATGTTGAGCTTCCAGCCGACGTCGATGACGTCGGGGTCGGTCAGCTGGGCCCCGCCGGGCTGGGTGATGCCGGTGGAGGCCCGGTATATCTCGGGCCAGCGATCGGCGTCGCCAAGCTGCTCTTGGGCGACCTCGCTGAGGGTGTCGGTGGACTGCACCGTGTAGTCGTGCGCCGGTGCCCCGCCGTTGACCGCGGGCAGCTTGAGAACCCAACCGGGCTCGAGGAAGCTCGGCTGCGCGCCGAGGAGGTCGCGGTTGAGTTCGACGAGCTCCTTGTAGCGGGCACCGTCGCCGAAGTGGTTCTCGGCGATCGACCACAGGCTCTCCCCCGGCTTCACAGCGTGATCGACGGTTTTGCGCTGGCGCTCCTGCTTCGTCTCGACCTTGACGTCCTGCTGGGCGGGTGCCTGGTCGGCGGCACCGGCGTTGACAGGTCCCACCGTCACCGGCGCCGCGGCGGCCGTGGTGATCGTGGCTGCCTGGGCGGCGATGGGCGCGGCGATGAACAGCAGAGCGGCGAGGCCGATGAGGCCGCGTGCTGCGGCCTGCGGCCGGCCCAGACCCGGCAGCTGGGGCGCCTGGACCTTGCGGAGCCGTGCGATGGCCTCCACGACCAGGCTCAGCGCCATGAAGGCCCACGCGACCCAGCCGATCACCTTGAACAGGCCGAGGACGAGGGTGCCGTCGTCGGGCGCCAGGAGCGCGTTCTTGATGCCGTCCAGGGTCGGGACGTGGTCCGGGAATGGGCTGGCACCGATCGCGAGGAATAGTTCGGGCAGCCCGAGGACGATGCCGAGTACGGCGACCGAGGCTGCGAGTCCGGTGAGCCGCTGGCCCAGGGTGGGATGGGTGGGCGTGGTCATCTCTCGATGCCTCCTTCGGCGCGGATGAGCCGCGCGGACGCCTCCCCGGTGACCTGCATCGTGTCCAGGCCGATGATCCCGAGGAACTTGCTGGTGTATGTGTCGGTGGTGGTGACGATCAGGGTGTCGCCGTCGACGACGCGGACGGTTCCCTCCACGCCGGCGGCGCGGAGATAGTCCATGGCGGCCGTCTTGGCGGCGGTGAGGTCGACGCGGAGGTCCTCGCCGCGGACTGCGGTCGAGCCCTGAACCTCCTGGGCACCGGTGCGGGCGGCCTGGGCGGCAGCGCTGCGGGCTTGCTGCTGGGTGTGGACCTTGCCGCCGAGGTCGACCGCCATCCCGACGAGGATGATCATCGCCAGTGCTGCAGTGGCGAACCAGACGCTGATGGAGCCGCGCTCATCACGCGAGCGCCGCGTCGTGAGACTGCGGATGCGGGCGGTCATCATCGGCGCTCCCGGTAGGCGTCGACGGGGCTGCTGGCGGTGGCGGTGATCGTCCGGGTGCCGGGCAGGCCGGGGATGCTCAGTTCCGCCACGTCGACCTTGCAGGTCACGGTGGCGGTGACCTGGGCGGTGGTTCCCAGCGGGGCGTTGAAGGCCGCAGCGTTGATCGTGATGTTGGTG
>NZ_CALRWD010000105.1:0-12894 GCF_943371775.1 Nocardioides psychrotolerans | reverse complement strand
GACGTTGTCGACCTTCCAGCGGCCCGGGAAGGTCGACAACGTCCCGCACTATCCCGGCAGGGCCTCCGCCGACGCCGTCGCGCCGTCCACGACCGTGTCCGCGAGGTAGTCGGCCAGCAGGTCCTCGATGGTCTCCTCGATGGACGCCGCCAGGGTCGCGGCGACCGAGGCCATCGCGAGGGCGCGGAAGCGGGTGAGCATGGTGACGAGCCGGGCGATCTCGTCGCTGGTCGGCGGGGCGTCGCCCGTGAAGTGCTCGGCCACGTGCGCGGCGCCGGCCTTGACCAGGACCTGGCTGATCTGGTCGAGCGACGGCAGCACCTTCTGGTGCACGGCGAGCACCGAGGCGGTGTCCATGCCGTGCTCGCGCATCTCGGCGAAGGCATCGAGCAGCTGCGGTCTCAGGATCCGCGCCCGGTTGCCCGTCACCTCCACCAGGCGGGCCTCGACGAGCAGGTCGAGGTCCGCCCGGCCGCCCGCCATCGCCCGCGCCTCGGGCAGGCTCACGGTGACCGGTTGGTCCTCGGGCCGGGGCGGCACCAGCACGCCCTCGAGACCGAGCACCTCGCCGAGGCCGATGCCACGCTCCCAGGCCGTGAGCATCTCCAGGATGTTGGCGCCGGTGTAGCCCCGGTCGAGCATCGACATGATGATCGTCAGCCGGGCCAGGTGGGTGTCGTCGAAGACCGCCGTCCGGCCCACCCGCGTGGGCGGGTGGAGGAGACCGCGCTCCTGGTAGGCCCTGATGTTGCGGGCCGTGGCGCCCGAGACCCGCGCCAGCTCGTCGATCCGGTAGGTCCGCGCCCGGCCCCCGGCCTCGGGCACCGCCGCCGCCCGAGCCCCACCCAGGGCGAGCAGCTGCTTCACCGCCCCGCGTATGGCGACCCGCGGGTTGCGGGCCAGCTGGCCGGGAGCGCGCAGCAGCGACTCCAGGATCGCCTCGACCGCGCGGGCGGGCGGGACCCGCTGCGGGACGCCCGGCACGTCAGGCCGCCCGGCTCGCCCGGCCCGCTGCGGCCAGGGCGCCGGAGAGGAACCGGGCGCCTCGTCGTACGGCCGGGACGGCCTCGGGCACGAGGCGCGGCATGGCCTGGAAGACGTGCATCTGCCCGGGCCAGACCTCGAGCGTCGAGTCGGTGCCGGTCGCGGTCAGGGTCTGGTGCAGGTGCTCGGCGTCGGCGGCCAGCATCTCGGCGCCACCGGCCTGGATGAGCGTCGGTGGCAGGACCTCCCCGGGCTCGATGCGGTGCAGTAGCCGGGCGTGGTCGGGTGGGGTGCCGACGGTGTAGTGCTCGAGCAGCCGCTGCGCGGCGTCGGCGGAGATCATCGGGTCGGTGCGCTCGGCCTCGCGGGCGCGGGCGAGTCCGAAGGTGCAGTCGACCAGCGGCGACATGAGCAGCTGGGCGGCCGGCAGGGGCAGACCGGCGCGGAGCAGCTCGAGGCTCAGGTCGATGGCCAGGTGACCACCGGCGGAGTCGCCCGCGAGGACGACCTGCTCGGGGGCGCAGTGCTCGGAGGTGAGCCAGTCGAAGGCCCGTCGCACGTCGTCGGCTGCCGCGGGGAAGCGGTGCCGCGGCGCCAACCGGTAGTCGACGCTGTAGACCGGCAGGCCCGTCAGCGCCGAGAGCTGCGAGGCCAGGGGCCGGTGGGTGCGGGTCGAGCAGAGCGCGTAGCCGCTGCCGTGGACGTAGAGCAGCGCAGCGTCGTCGCGGGTCTCCCCGGCCCGCACCCACTCACCGCGGAGCCGTCCGCTGCCGGGGACCGGCAGGTCGACCTTGTCGATCCTGGTGCGCCGGGCCGGCGCCCCGAAGGCCGTCATCGACCCAGCGACGATCTGCCGGGAGATCGCGACCCCCAGCATGCTCGGCGGCAGGGCGTTGGCGACGGGACGCAGGGCCAACCGGGTGGCGACGGCGGTCACCGCGGAGCGGCGCGAGGCCGGGCGCGGGACGAAAGTGGTCTCGGTCACAGCCGCATTCACCCACCGATGCTGCCATCCGTCAATGGCAACATCGTCAGGTGTCGCCGGCTCGCGTCAGACCGGGTCGCGTCAGGCCGGGTCGCGTCAGGCCGGGAGGCCGAGAGCCGCCTGGAGGCCCGCTGCCGAGTCGGGTGGCAGCTGGGCCAGCCGGGCCTCGAGCCGGGCGCGCACGTGTGAGTCGGCGGCCGCGAAGGACGCACGTGTCGCGTCGTCGCACTCCAGCAGCGGCAGCACCTGCGCGAGGTCCGCGGGCGGGGCGACGTCCAGGACGGCCGCGAAGGCCTCCGGCGTCACGGCACCGAGGAAGTCCACGAGCAGCAGGTGGTGCCCGCGACGCAGGAGCTCGTGGGCGATCTCCCCCACGCGCTCGGGGGCGATCGCTCGCACGACGGCGCGCGACCGGAGCGGGTCCAGGGCGAGAGCGACGTCGCTGAGGTAGGCCAGCGAGAAGCGACCCACCAGGTCGCGGGCCCGCGCCGGGTCGAGCAGCTCGGCCGCCCGGGCGGCCACGGAGGCCGGCAGGAACCTCTCGGCGATCTTGCCGACCATCGGCGCCGGCAGGCTCGAGGCGAGACCGGCGATGCGGGCGAACTGGTGCTCGCCCTCGGTGAAGAGCCGGTGGCTGACCTGGGTGTGGAGGGCACGCAGGTCGCCCTCGGGGAGGTGCGCCAGGTCGTGCAGGTCGCCCACCTTGACCCCCAGCACGTGGGCCAGCCGGGCCAGCGCGGGCCCTGGATGCGGACGACTCATCCGAGCAGGGCCCTCTTGACGACGCCGCGCACGGGCAGCGGCACCCCGCGGACCGCGGCGTCAACGGCGTCGGAGACCAGGTCGGCCTGACGGCGGCTCGCGGTCTCGACGTGCGCGGCCAGCTGCTGCTGGACGCCGTCGGGGAGCGCCAGGACGCTCGCGGGGGGCTCGGCGCCGAGCGCGCTCTCAAGGGACGGAGGGGAGGGCATCGACGGCTCTTTCTGCCAGTGGCTGATGGCAGGCTCGATGGTGACAGCCGGTGACACCGCACACAAGCATCCGGTCCGGACCGGGTCAGCCCAGGCGCTTCTGGAGCTCCCCGAGTCGCTCGGCCGCGCGGAAGCCCAGCTGCTCGTTGACCCCGATCATGTGGTCGTTGACCTCGGCGTTCCACGTCACCACCTGCTCCAGCCCCTGGGTCTCGCGCTGGAGCAGCTCCAGGTTGGCCACCTTGACCGCCAGGCCGAGGCGGTGACCGCGGTCGGCGCGCCGCACGAGCGTGCCCCACTGGTAGGCGCGGGTCGGCTCGTGCACGGTCGTGGCGATGTCGGTGTAGGCGACGACGGTGCCCTCGGCGTCGAGCGCGACGGTGTTGAACTTCGTGCGACCCTGCCGACGTCCCTGCTCCTCGCCCTCGCGCATGGCAGCGACGTCGACGGCCTCGGGCTCGCGCTCCATCTCCCCCAGCGGTGCCTCGGTCATCAGCGTCGTCACCAGCTCGGTCCAGCTCTGCACCAGGTCGTCGGGGACCGGGCCGACCCAGGACCTCAACGTGTACGCCGTGTGGCGCGGCGCCGCCTGCGCGGCGAGGTCGGCGAGCAGCGCGTCGGCGACGGGGAGCCGGAGCACCCGCATCACGTCACCCAGCGCGAAGGCGTAGCCGTGGGCCCGGGCGAACTCGATGCCCGGCGCACCGTCACCGGTCGGGCCGAGCTCGTGGGGCCAGGCGGTGTCGGAGGCCAGCACCGTGCGGCCGTGCTCGCGCGCGGCCTGCTCGAGGACCGGGAGCAGCGCGGAGCCGTGGCCACGGCGCCGGTGCTCGGGCGCGGTGTAGACGAAGACCTCGGCGCTGGTGAGGTTGTCGAGCATCCGCAGCTGGACGTTGCCCGCGACCACGGGCTCCTCGGCGACCTCGCCGAGGAAGAGCAGCGTGCGCCGCGCCCGCGTCGGCTCCTGGAGCTGGATGCGCAGCTCCTCGAGCTGCCACGGCGTGGCGAGCTCCTCGCGACCGTGCCGCTCGGCCGCGAGGTAGACCCCGTGCCAGGCGTCGATCGCGGCGTCGTCGGACGGGTCGACCGGAGTGATCTGGAGATCGTTCATCGGACGCGTTGCACCCTTCCCTCGTCCCACACGGGACCGTCGGACTCGTAGACGTCGCCGTCGGCGCCGTAGACCAGGAACCGGTCGAAGCCCCGGGCGAACCAGCGGTCGTGCGTGACCGCCATGACCGTGCCATCGAAGGCCTCGAGGCCCTCCTCGAGGGCCTCGGCGGACTGCACGTCCAGGTTGTCGGTGGGCTCGTCGAGCAGCAGCAACGTGGCTCCCGATAGCTCGAGCAGCAGGATCTGGAAGCGGGCCTGCTGCCCGCCCGACAGCGACTCGAAGCGCTGGTCGGCGGCGTGGGCGAGCTCGTAGCGGTCGAGCACGCGGGCCGCCTGCTCGCGGCCCATGCCGGAGCGGCCGCGACCGTCGGCCTCGCCGTCGCCGCGGTGCAGGATCTCCACCAGCGTGCGGCCGACGAGCTCGGGGTGCTCGTGGGTCTGCACGAACCACCCGGGGCGCACGCGCGCGCCCAGCTTGGCCTTGCCGCGGTGGACCACCGGCTCGATCGCCACGTCGCCGACCGGCTGGTGCTCGATGTCGGGGTCCGAGCCGCCCGAGGCGAGCAGTCGCAGGAAGTGCGACTTGCCCGAGCCGTTGGACCCGAGGACGGCGACCCGCTCGCCGTACCAGACCTCGAGGTCGAAGGGCCGCATCAGCCCCGACAGCTCGAGGTCCTCGCAGACGACCGCGCGCTTGCCGGTGCGACCGCCCTTGAGCCGCATCGTCACCTGCTGCTCGCGGGGCTGCTCGGTCGGCGGGCCGGCCTCCTCGAACTTGCGCAGCCTCGTCTGGGCGGCGCGGTACTGGCTGGACATGCCGTCGTTGTACTCCGACTTGATCTTCAGCCGCAGGACCAGCGCCTTGATCTTGGCGTGCTCCTCGTCCCACCGCTTGCGCATCTCCTCGAAGCGCGCGAAGCGGTCCTTGCGGGCCTCGTGATAGCTCGCGAAGCCGCCGGGGTGGGTCCACACCAGGTTGCCCGCGTGCCCGAGCTCGACGGTCACGACGCGGGTCGCGGTGTTGTCGAGCAGCTCGCGGTCGTGGCTGATGAAGAGGATCGTCTTCTCCGACTCGCGGATGCGCTGCTCGAGCCAGATCTTGCCGGGGACGTCGAGGTAGTTGTCGGGCTCGTCGAGCAGCAGGACCTCGTCGGGGCCGGCGAGGAGGTACTCCAGCACCAGCCGCTTCTGCTCGCCGCCGCTGAGCGTGCGGAGCTCGCGGTACTTGGCCTTGTCGTAGGAGACCGCCAGCGCCTTGGTCGTGCAGACGTCCCAGGTGACCTCGATGTCGTAGCCCCCGGCGTCGGCGAAGTCCGACAGCGCCTCGGCGTAGGCCATCTGGGTCTTCTCGTCGTCGGTCTCCATCAGCGCCAGCTCGAGCCGGTCCACCACGACGGCGGCCTCCCGCACCCGTGGCGGGCTGACGCTCAGGAGCAGGTCCGCGACGGTCGGCTCCTGGCCGAGCCCGGCGTTGACCATCTGCCGCATGACCCCCAGGCCACCCGTGCGTGTCACCGCGCCGGCGTGCGGCACCAGGTCGCCGGTGATGATCTTGAGCAACGTCGTCTTGCCGGCTCCGTTGGCCCCGACCAGCGCGACCTTGGCGCCCTCGCCGACCCGGAACGAGACGTCGTCGAGCAGCACCCGCCCGTCGGGCAGCTCGAACCGGACTCCACTGACCTCTACGTGTCCCACGTCGGACGATTGTCCGCTATCCGCCGGTCCTGGTCACCTCGATAAGCCGCGGGCGGGGTCAGCCGGGGGCGGCGTACGGCCGGACGGGCACAGGCGAGGTCGCGCGTCGGGTTCGAGCGGGGCGCCGACGCGTGGATACGGCCTATGCCCGTCGGTCCGTACGACGACCCTGGTCGTCAACGGTCGGCCTCGGCGAGGGCGACCTCGAGGTCGTCCAGCACGGCGCGCACGTAGGACGGTGAACGCATGACCTGCTCCCAGGTGAAGCGCAGGACGAGCCAGCCGGCCACGGTCAGCGCGGTGTAGCGCACGCAGTCGCGGGCGTGCGTGCGGTGGTCGGAGTGGAAGGTCCACGAATCGGCCTCGACGACCACGCGTCTCCCCACGTCCACGAGGTCGGGGTGGAAGATCTGGCCCCGTGCCGTGATGGCGATCTGGGGCCGCACGGTCAGCCCCCCGTGGTCGAGGACGATCGCGCGCAGGACCGACTCGAACGGGTTCGCCGCGTCGGCAGTCGCGTCCCGCGCCACGCGACGCGCCTCCGGGGCACCACGTCCGCGGAGGCGCGCGGCGCCTGCGACCAGGTCCGCGTGCGTGACGTCTCCGGAGCGCAGCGCCGAGTCGGCCACCGCGAGCGCCTCGTCGAAGGGCAGGCGACGAGCGCAGTCGAGCACCGTGCGCAGCTTGCCCGTGACCCCGGCGACCACCTCGCTCGCCTCGAGGTCGGCGTGGACAGCGTGCACACGCACCCGGACCTCGGGGCGCAGCACCCGGTTGCGGCGGACCGTGACCCAGGCCCGGTCCGGCACGTCCTTGACCGCCCAGCCCCAGTGCTGGGCGGCACTGAGGTGCGAGAGCACGCCCGATAGCTCGCTCGCGATCCGGCGCTGCCCCCTGACCTCGGGGAGGGCGTAGCGCCCACGGGCCAGCCGCAGCACCGTGCCGCAGTCCACCGCGGCCCGCAGATCGCGCCGCGGACAGACGGCCTCGATCGCTTTCGCGCTCGCCACGCCCCCGAGGTGGCGCAGTGCGGTCTCGACGTCCATCGCTCGATCCTGGCCGGGATCGGGCCGGCCGTTGACGCCCCTCCACAGGCCCCCTTCTACCTGTCAGTAGTTTGGGAGCCGGGTCCGCGCCATGATGGGCCCGGACGAGGTCCGTGTGACCGCGACGTGACCGACGAAAGGGGCCGATCGATGCAGCTCGAGCTGACCGCCGAGGACCAGTTGTTCCGTGAGGAGATGCGCACCTTCTTCACGACCGAGGTCTCCGAGGAGATCCGCCAGACCGTGATCGAGGGGCGTGAGCTCAGCCGGGAGCAGATCGTCGAGAGCCAGCAGACGCTCAACAAGGCCGGGCTCGCCGTGCCGCACTGGCCTGAGGAGTGGGGCGGTCGCGGCTGGAGCGAGCTGCAGCGCCACATCTGGCACGAGGAGATGCAGCGCGCCGGGGTCCCGACCCCGCTGGCCTTCAACGCCTCGATGATCGGCCCGGTCATCGCGCACTTCGGCACCGAGGAGCAGAAGTCGACGTTCCTCCCCGCCACCGCCAACCTCGACATCTGGTGGAGCCAGGGCTTCTCCGAGCCCGACGCCGGGTCCGACCTCGCGAGCCTGCGCACGACCGCGGTCCGCGACGGCGACGACTGGGTCGTCAACGGCCAGAAGACGTGGACCACGCTCGGTCAGTACGGCGACTGGATCTTCACCCTCGTCCGCACCGACCCCGAGGTGAAGAAGCAGGCCGGCATCTCGATGCTGCTGATCGACATGAAGAGCCCGGGTCTGGAGGTGCGCCCGATCCAGCTGATCGACGGCGGCCACGAGGTCAACGAGGTGTGGTTCGAGGACGTCCGCGTCCCCGCCGAGAACATGGTGGGCGAGATCAACTCGGGCTGGACCCAGGCCAAGTTCCTCCTCGGCAACGAGCGTGTCGGTGTGGCGCCCGTCGGGGCGACCAAGCGCTTCCTCTCCCGCGCCAAGGACCTCGCCAAGGAGACCTCCGACGGCAACGGCGGCACCCTCCTCGACGACCCGCTGGTCCGCGCCCGCATCGTCGAGCTCGAGAACGAGCTGCTCGCCCTCGAGCTGACCGCGCTGCGCGTGGTCGCGCACTCGGCGGGCGGTGAGCCGCACCCGGCCTCGTCGGTGCTCAAGCTCAAGGGCACCGAGCTCCAGCAGGCCGTGAGCGAGCTGCTCGTCGACCTCGCGGGTCCGGCCTCGGTCGCCTCCGGCGCCGGCGACGGCTCCGACCTCGCAGCGTGGGCGCGCACCGTCACGCCCAACTACCTCAACCTCCGCAAGGCCTCCATCTACGGCGGCTCCAACGAGATCCAGCGGCAGATCATCTCCCGCGGGATCCTCGGACTCTGAGCCGAAGGGGACACAGACATGGACTTCACGTACGACGACGAGCAGGTCGCCCTCCGCGACGCGGTGCGCGGCCTGGTGGGCAAGGCCTACAACGACTACGAGCACCGGCGCCAGACCGTCGGTGAGGACCCCGGCTTCGACGAGAAGCAGTGGACCCGCCTGGCCGAGATGGGCGTCCTCGGGCTGCCCTTCAGCGAGGACGACGGCGGCGTGGGTGCCGGCCCCGTCGAGATCGGCATCGTGTGCCAGGAGCTCGGCCGCACCATCGCCCCCGAGCCCTTCCTCGCCTCGGTCGTGCTGGCGGGGGGCCTGGTCTCCGCGGCCGGCACCGCCGAGCAGCGCGGCGAGGTCCTCGGCTCGCTGGCCGCCGGCGAGAGCGTGCTGGCCTTCGCCCACGACGAGCCCGGTCGCCGCTGGGGTCCGAGGGCCGAGAAGGTGACGGCAGCGCAGGACGGCGACTCCTGGACCCTCACCGGCGTCAAGGAGCCGGTCCTGCACGGTGCTCGCGCCGACGTGCTGGTCGTGAGCGCCGCGCTGCCCGACGGCGGCACCGGCCTCTTCCTGGTCGCCGGCGACGCCGACGGCCTGGCCCGCGAGGGCTACCCGACGTACGACGGCGGGCGGGCCGCCCGCGTCGCCCTCGACGCCACCGCGGCGACCCCCCTCGGCGAGGCGGGCGCGGACCTCACGGCCACGATCGCCACGGTCCAGGACATCACCCGGATCATGGCCGGCAACCAGGCGCTCGGCGCGATGCAGACGCTGCTCAAGGCGACCACCGACTACCTCAAGAGCCGCAAGCAGTTCGGCGTCACGCTCAACACCTTCCAGGCGCTGACGTTCCGGGCCGCCGACATGTACACCTCGCTCGAGCTGACCCACAGCCTCGTCGACTGGTCGACGATGGTCATCTCGGCCGGCTCGCCCGAGGAGGTGGCGGCGGCCGCGGCCCGTGCCAGCCTGCAGGTCAGCCGGGGCGGGCGCCACGTGGGCCAGGAGGCGATCCAGCTGCACGGCGGGATCGCGATGACGGCGGAGTACAACGTGGGCATGTTCGTCGCCCACCTCACCGCGCTCGACCACCTGCTCGGCGACGGCAACCACCAGGTCGGCGTGCTCTCGACCAAGGTCGGCGACTACGACCTGATCGACCCCCTCGACGTCTGAGACGTCGGGAAACTGCGTCGACGCGGCGGTCACGGGAACGACAGACTCCTCCCGTGACCGCCGTGCCCGTCTCCGACACCTCCCGCTGGACCGACCCCGCCTGGCTGGCCGAGGTCCACGCCTGGACCGACCGGCAGCTCGACCGGCTCGGCCTGGAGCGCGCCGGTGAGCAGACCCAGCCGCACCTGCGGTCGTGGGCGACCGTGCTGCGGATCCCGACCAGCGGCGGCGTCGTGTGGTTCAAGGCCAGCCAGGAGTCCCTGGCCCACGAGGCCGCGGTCGTCGAGCTCCTCGCCGTCCGCGCGCCCGCACAGGTGCGCCCGCTGCTGGCCGCCGACACCGAGCGCGGCTGGATGCTGATGTCCGACGCCGGAGAGCGGCTGCGCGAGCTCGTCGTGAGCGAGGCCAGCCTCGAGCGCTGGCACCCGGTGCTCGAGTCGGCCGCGCGGATCTCGCTGGCGGTCGAGGACGACGTCGACGCGCTGCTGGCGATGGGGGTCCCCGACGGTCGGCTGCCCACGCTGCTCCCCGGCTGGGACGCGCTGATGGACGAGATCGACGCCGAGCCGCGCTTCCGGGAGGCACGGGAGCGGATCGAGCCGCTGGCGACCGCCCTGGCGGCGTACGGGATCCGCGACACGCTGCAGCACGACGACCTCCACGACGGCCAGGTCTTCGTCGCGGACGGGCGTCACTGGGTGATGGACTGGGGCGACGCGGTCGTCAGCCACCCGTTCTTCGTGCTCGCCGTGGCGCTGGAGGGCCAGCTCGCGTGGGGGCTCGACGACGTCGAGGACTCCGTGGACACCGGACCCTTCCGCGACACCTTCCTGCGGCCCTACGCCGAGGCCTACCCGCACCTGACCCACGACGACCTGGTCGAGGCCGCGCGTCTCGCCACCCGCCTGGGCTGGGCCGCCCGCGCGGTCAACGGCCACCTGCCGGACTACCCCGGCCACACCACCGCGCGGCTGGAGATGTTCGTCGACGGCCGCACCTCCGACTGACCGCCCCCGTCAGGCGCGGCGGGTCTCCAGCACCCGGAAGCCCTTGGCGCTCGCCAGCCGGGTCGTCGGGAAGCCCTGCTCCCCGAGCCACCGCTGCAGCGAGTCGGCGCCGAGGTTCTTGCCGACGACCATCACCGCGCGACCCCCGGGCGCGAGCCGCGGCAGCCAGGTGAGCAGCAGCGCGTGCAGCGCCTCCTTGCCGATGCGGATCGGCGGGTTGCTCCAGATCTCGTCGTACGACGTGCCGGCGGCGACGCCGTCCGGGGTCGTCGCGGTGAAGCGGTCCGCGAGCCCCAGCGCGGCGGCGTTCTCTCCTGCGAGGAGCACCGCCCGCTCGTTGACGTCGACCGCGGTCACGACCGCGTCGGGGACCGCGGTGGCGATGGCCAGACCGATGACGCCCCAGCCGCAGCCGAGGTCGAGGATCCGGCCACCGGCCGGCGGCGCGGTCTCGCGGAAGAGGATGGCGGTGCCGATGTCGACGCGGCCCTGGGCGAAGACGCCCGACCCGCTGGTCAGGCGCAGCTCGTGGCCCCAGACGTCGGCGACCACGGGTGCACGCTTGAAGGCCACGGTCGGGTCGGCCGAGAAGTAGTGCTCATCCATCGCGCTTCGCTCTCGTCGTGACGGCCCGGGACGCCAGCTCGTCGTCGGCCGGGTAGGCGACCTCCTCGAGCGTGAGGCCGTGGGCGTGCGCGACCACCACGCTCGCGTCGCGCTCGGTCACGGCCAGGATCGCAGCCGGCCACGCGACGTCGCGACGGCCCTCCCCGACCGCCAGCAGGCAGCCGACCAACGAGCGCACCATGCTGTGGCAGAACGCGTCGGCGCGCACGTCGGCGACCGCCAGCCCCTCGGGCGAGCGCGACCAGTGCAGGTCGAGCAGCGTGCGGACCGTGGTGGCCCCCACGCGACGACGGCAGAAGGCCGCGAAGTCCTGCTGCCCGAGGAGGTGCTGGGCCGCCTCGTTCATCGCGTCGAGGTCGAGCTCGCGCTCCCAGACCAGCACGTGCGAGCGCACGAGCGGGTCGACGAGGTCCACGCGGTCGGCGATCCGATAGGCGTAGCGCCGCCACAGCGCGGAGAAGCGGGCGTCGAACCCCGGCGGGGCCTCGGACACCCGGCTCACGTGGATATCGGAGGGCAGCACCCCGTTGAGCCGGCGCTGCAGCTGCGGGTGGCTCTCGGCGACGTCGCAGTGGACGACCTGCCCGCGGGCGTGGACGCCGGCGTCGGTGCGGCCGGCGCAGACGGTGTCGATGCGGTCGAGCCGCAGGACGGTCGCGAGCGCTGCCTCGAGGTGGCCCTGGACGGTGCGCAGGCCGGGCTGCGTCGCCCAGCCGTGGAAGGCGCCTCCGTCGTAGGCGAGGTCGATCCGCAGGCGCACCCGCAGAGGTTAGCGGCAGGAGACGGGCCGGGGATCCACCGCCTACGCTCGTGGCCGTGAGCGACCCCGCCATCGTCCTGGTCTCCGCCGAGCACGCCGCCTTCCTGGCCGACGAGTTCGGCCGCTATGCCCGCGACTACGACCTGCGCACCGCCGGCTCGTGCGCCGAGGCGCTCGCGGTCACCGAGGAGATCCGGGCCGCCGGCGGCACCGTCGCCCTCTTCGTCTCCGACACCGAGCTCCCCGACGCCCACGTCCTGGAGGCCTTCGGCGCCTGGCGCGCGGTCGTGCCCACGGCCCGCCGCATCATCGCCGCGCACTACGAGCACTTCCTGCCGCGGGCGCCCTCGCTGCGCCCCGGCATGGCCAAGGGCAAGTACGACGCCTACCTGCTGATGCCGCGGGGGGTGCGGGACGAGGAGTTCCACTCGGCGGTGACCGAGCTGTTCTCCGACTGGGGATCCACGGTCGCGGCTCCCGAGGTCGAGAGCGTCCGGATCATCACGCCCACGGCCGACCCGCTGACGCTGGCGATCCGCGACTACGCCGACCGCATGGGCATGCCCACCCGGGTCTACTCCCCCGACTCCGAGGTCGGCCTCGCCGTCATCGAGGAGTGGGGCAGGGAGCCGGCCTTCCCGCTCATCGCTGCCCTGAGCCGACCGCCGTTCGTCGCGACGTCGGTGCGCGACCTGGCGATCTCGATGTACGGCATGCCCGGCGACCTCAAGGTCGAGGGCGTCGTCGACCTCGCCATCGTCGGCGGTGGTCCGGCCGGGCTCGCCGCCGCGGTCTACGGCGCCTCCGAGGGCCTCACGACGGTCGTCATCGAGGCGGAGGCGATCGGCGGCCAGGCCGGCACCAGCTCGATGATCCGCAACTACCTCGGTTTCCCGCGCGGGGTCTCCGGCATGCGCCTGGCGCAGCGGGCCCGCAACCAGGCGCTGCGCTTCGGCACGCAGTTCTACACCGGCTGGGACGTCACCGCCCTCGAGACGCAGCCCGACGGCACCCACCTGCTGCGCACCGGCGGCGGTGACGTCGAGGCACGCAGCGTGGTCGTGGCCACCGGCGTCGCCTACCGCAAGCTCGGCATCGTGGCGATCGAGGACCTGGTGGGCCTCGGCGTGTTCTACGGCAGCGCCATGACGGCGGCCCGCGAGATGGAGGGCGCCGACGTGGTCGTCGTCGGCGGCGGCAACTCCGCTGGCCA
>NZ_CALRWD010000104.1:0-12950 GCF_943371775.1 Nocardioides psychrotolerans | reverse complement strand
CGACCAGGATGATCTGGGCCTCCTGCGGGGTGCGGGTGCGCAGCACCTCCTGCGCGTAGGCCCGCAGCAGCGCGGACTTGCCGGACTGGCCGTCGCCCAGCACGAGCAGGTGCGGCTCGGAGTCGGGGTTGAGCGCGACGGGGGCGAGCTCCTTCTCGTTGATGCCGAGCAGGAGGCGCTTGTCCGTGACCTCGCCGGGGGTGGTGGGGACCCCGGCCATCTCCCGCACCCGCGAGAGCAGCACCTGCTCCGGCAGCAGGCGCAGCTTGGGGCCGGCGGGTCCGTGCCAGGCGGCCGCCACGCGCTTGATGAGCTCGTCGACGCCGTCGCCCAGCGTCTCCGCGCCGGGGTCGCCGTCGATGCGCGGGAGCGCGCCGAGGAAGTGCAGCTTGCCCTGGATCAGGCCTCTGCCGGGACGGCCCGTCGGCACCAGCTGCGCGATCTTGCGGTCGATCTCGGAGTCCATCGCGTCACCGAGCCGCAGCTCGAGCCGGGTGCCGAAGAGGTCGCGCATCGCGGCGCGGAAGTCGGCCCAGCGGGAGGCGGCCGTGACGATGTGGAGACCGAAGGTCAGGCCTCGCGAGGCGAGCTGCTGGATCTCCATCTCGAGGTCGTCGAAGTCCGAGCGCAGCGTGCTCCAGCCGTCGATGACGAGGAAGACGTCGCCGTAGCCGTCGTCGGCGCGGCCCTGGGCGCGCCGTGACCGGTAGGTCTCGATGGAGTCGATGCCGTTGGCGCGGAAGTAGGCCTCGCGACGGTCCACGATGCCGGAGACCTCGGCCATGATCCGTCGTACGACGTCGGGCTCGGAGCGCGTGCCGACGCCGGAGACGTGGGGCAGGTGCGTGAGCGGGGCGAAGGTGCCGCCGCCGAAGTCGAGCACGAAGAACTGGGACTCCGTCGGGGTCGTCGTGAGCGACATGCTCGTCACGACCGTGCGCAGCAGCGTGCTCTTGCCGCTGCGCGGACCGCCGACGACGGCGACGTGGCCCGACGCGCCGCTCAGGTTGATCGTCAGGGTGTCGCGGCGCTGCTCGCGCGGACGGTCCACGGTCCCGAGGGGCACGACGAGCCCACCGAGGGCGCGCCACTGCGGGGAGACGAGCCCGAGCTCGGGGTCCTCGACGAGGTCGACCATCAGGTCGTCGAGCGTGTCGGGGACGTCGAGGGGCGGCAGCCAGACGGCGTGGGCCTCCGGTCCGTGCCCGACCATGTGCTGCACGGCGATGTCGAGCAGCGACTCCTGGCTGTCCTGCTCCACCGGTGCCTGGGGCTCCGGCTCGGGCTCGTGGAGCTCGAGCTTGTGCACCTCGGAGATCGTGAACGGGAGGATGCCCTGGAGGTGGCCGCCCTCGTCACGGCGCACGCGCACGCGGCCCGACGGTGGACCGGAGACGTAGGCCGCCTTGAAGCGGGTCATCGACGTGGGGTCGGGCTTGAGGTAGCCGAGGCCTGGGACGGCGGGCAGCTCGTAGGCGTCGGGGACGCCGAGCACGGCCCGGGACTCCTGGGCGCTGAAGGTGCGCAGGCCCACGCGGTAGGACAGGTGCGACTCCAGCCCGCGCAGACGACCCTCCTCCAGTCGCTGGGAGGCGAGCAGGAGGTGGAGGCCGAGGGACCGCCCGAGCCGGCCGATGGCGACGAAGAGGTCGATGAACTCGGGCTTGGCCGACAGCATCTCGGAGAACTCGTCGACCACGACGAAGAGCGACGGCATGGGGGCGAGGTCTTCGCCGGCCGCCCGGGCCTTCTCGTAGTCGCGGATCGAGGCGAAGTTGCCCGCGTCGCGCAGCAGCTCCTGGCGTCGCACCATCTCGCCGGACAGTGCGTCCTGCATGCGGTCCACGAGGGTGAGTTCGTTGGCGAGGTTGGTGATGACCGCCGAGACGTGGGGCATGTCGGACATGCCGGCGAAGGTCGCGCCGCCCTTGAAGTCGACGAGCACCATGTTGAGCTGCTCGGAGGAGTGCGTCATCGCGAGACCGAGGACCAGCGTGCGGAGGAACTCCGACTTGCCGGAGCCGGTCGCGCCGATCACCAGGCCGTGCGGGCCCATTCCCTGCTGGGCGGACTCCTTGATGTCGAGGTGCACCAGGCCGCCGGACTCGCCGAGGCCGATGGGCACCCGCAGCCGGTCGCGGGCGGGTCGGGTGCGCCAGGCGGCGTCGGGGTCGAAGGTGCGCACGTCGCCGAGGCCGAGGAGGTCCATGAAGTCGGTCGGGCCGGCGATCTCGCCGGTGCTGGGCTCGGCGGTGCCGGTGGAGACGGTGTGCAGCGGGGTGAGGCGCCGAGCGAAGGCCTCGGCGGTGGCGAGGTCGCACTGGTCGGCCTTGGCGCGGATCGGCTCCTCGCGCAGGCGCAGGGCCATGACGGGCGCCTGGCGCTGGCCCTCGTCCACCGCGGCGTCGTCGAAGAGGATGCGCAACCGGCTCGCGTCCTCGAGCTCTCCCCACCGGGCCGGCAGGTCGAGGACCGTCACGCCGTGGAGGCCGTCGGGCGGGATCACGTGGTTGCCGGGAGGCAGCTCGACACCGTCGGTGACGAGCAGGATGTGCGGGATGGCAGGGCGCTCGTCGGCGCCGAAGCGCGGGCGGTCGCTCAGGTCGGGCGGCAGCAGCGTGGCCAGGTCGGCGAGCGAGGTGGTGACCATGCGCATCGGCCCGACCGCGTCGCTCTGCTCGGCGCTCTGGGCGTGCGGCAGCCACTTGATCCAGTCCCAGTGGGCCAGGTGCTGGTCGGAGGCCAGGACGGCGACGAGCAGGTTCTCAGGGGAGTGGAAGGCGGTCGCCGAGCAGATGATGGCGCGGGCCAGGGCCCGGGCCTCCTCCTCGTCGCCGCAGATGTCGACGCCGTCGAAGGCGCGCAGGTCGATCGAGGCGGGCAGGTCCGGCTGGAGCCGGTGCACGACCAGCAGCCGGTGCAGGGCGGAGGCGGCGGCGGGGTCGACCTCGTCGATGGGGGCGCTCTCGGGCGGGACCAGCTCGAGGGCGAGCGGTTGGGCGCAGAGGCCGTAGCGGACGTGGAGGAACTGGGCGTCGGTGCTGCTGTGCTCCCAGATCCGCGAGCGCTCCTCGGCCAGGGCCGGCAGCGACGAGGGATCGGGGTGGTGCCAGGTCAGGGCGCGTCGTTGCTGGTCGGCGGACTCGCGCGCCACCTTGCGGACCTGGCTGAGGTAGCGGAGGTACTCGGTGCGTGAGCCCGTCACCTGTTGGGCGCGCTGCTTCCGCTGCCGGTCGACCTGCACGATGATGAAGCCGACCGTGGCGAAGAGGAACATGCCGGCGGCGATGAAGCGCAGCGAGCCGCCTCCGGTGCGCGAGCCCATGGTGGCGACCAGCACGATCGAGCCCAGGCTGCCGAGCATCGGGATCGCGTTCATCATCACGCCGGCAGCGCCCTCGCTGGGCTGGATCTGCGGCGGGGGCTGCAGGACGATCTGCCCGGACGGCATCTCGGGCTCGTCGACCCGAGCCCCGCGAAGCGTCGTACTCACCGTGATCAGTCCTCGCCTTCGACCATCCGTGCCCGAGAGGGCCGGTCCGCTCCCGCTGCGGAGGCTTGATGATAGGCACACCGCGCCGTGACCACCCTGGTCAACGACTACGCTGCGCTCGACCGGGTGGATCGGCACCCGCGACTCTTCGGGGAGGCGACGTGACCGGCTCGGGCGGCGAGACCACCATGCCCACGGCGGACGTCGTCGCGCTCAGCGTGCACGGACCGGTCGGCGTGCTGGACCTCCTCGTCCCCTCCGGGGCATCGGTCGCCGACGTCGCCGTGGAGTACGCCGACAAGGCCGGCCTCGGGTCCGTCCCGGCACTGTGCACCCCGCTCGGTCGGCGGCTCACCCCCGACCAGGCCCTGGAGACCGCCGGGGTCGGACCCGGCTCGGTGCTGGTCGCGCTGCTCCCCGGCGGGGAGCCGACCCGCGGCACCGGACGCCGCCGGCGCACCGACGACCGTGCCTCCCGACCGGCGTCGCCACCACCGGGCGCCCTGTCGGTCCTGTGGTTCAGCGTCGCCGTCGGCCTCGCGCTGGTCGCGGGATGGGCGGCTTCCCAGGAGCCACCCTCCGACCTCCGCACGACGACCGTGGTCGTGCTCGGTGCCGCGGCGTTCCTCGGGATCCTGCCGGTCGGGCGCTACGCCGCGCACCGGATCCTCGCGGCCCCGGTGTTCGCTGCGGCGGCCGCCTTCGTCGTCGCGTGGGACCCCGCGCCCGAGCGGCTGCCCACGATCATCGGGGTGGCCGCCCTGACCGGCGCCGTGACCGCGGCCATCGCCCGCGCCCTGGACCGACACTCCGAGGAGGCGCTCCGGGTCTGGGTGGTCGTGGGTTCCCTGGTCTTCGTGCTCACCTGCGGCGCAGCGCTGCTGGACTTCCGGCCCCAGGTCGCCTGGGCGCTGCTGCTCCTGCTCGCCACGCTCGCGGCGCGGTTCGTGCCGTCCTTCGCCATCGACGTGCCCGACCAGTTCCTCATCGACCTCGAACGGCTCGCCGTCACCGCTTGGTCGGCCCGTGACCGCCCCACGGGGCGGCGCGGTCGCATCGTCGTGCCTCCGCGTGCGGTCGAGCTCGTCGCGGCGCGCGGCACCCGCATCGTCACGGCTTCCGCCACCGCGATCCTGGCCGTCGTCGTGGTCTCCGCCCCGCTGCTGCTGGAGGCCGCCACCCAGCGCCACGACGGGGTGGGCGCGCGGGCCATGGTCGGGTTCTCCGGGCTGTCCCTGCTCTTCGCCGCCCGCAGCTATCGCCACCTCGGTGCCCGGGCGCTGCTGCGGGCGGCCGGCCTGACGTGCGTGCTGGTGCTGCTGGTCGTCGTGCTGGTCGAGGGAGGCGCCGGCTCCGACCTGGCCATCGGCATCGTCGCCCTGGTGCTCGCCGGGGCCGTGATCCTGCTCGCGGTCCCGCTGGGCCGTGGCTGGCGCTCGGCCTGGTGGTCGCGTCGGGCCGAGGTCGCGGAGAGCATCTGCGCGTCCTTCGCGGTGGGTGCGGTGGTGGTCGCCGTCGGCCTCTTCCGCCACCTGTGGGAATTGACAGGCTGAGGTTTAGGGGTCTAGGCGCCGGGTAAAGACGTGCTTGTCCCGCTCCTCACCGGGAGCGAGGCCCCGAAACAGCGTTCCACCTGACGAAGAACCCACCCCTCATGCGCGGCTGACCGTCGCCAGAATCGAAGGAGAAGGCCATGGCAGAGACCGCCAACGAGTTCGGCCAAGGCGAAGGAGTCCTGACCCGCGCGGCCGGGATGGTGTCCGACGCGCGGATCGACTTCAACAACATCAGCCGCCAGCTGTCCGACCAGATCGCCGGCGTGCAGGGTCGCTGGGGCGGCCAGGGCGCCACGGCGTTCTTCGCCCTCCAGCAGGCCTGGACCGAGAAGCAGCAGGTCATCGTCGACGCCCTCAACGAGTTCGAGAACTCCCTCGGCGTCACCGAGCGCGACAACATCAGCACGGACGACGCCCAGGGCGCCAACTTCACCAACCTTTCCAACCGCATGGGCAACTGAGGAGCATCGACATGAGTCTCGACGGAATTCGCGTCAACCACGGTGCGGTCGACCAGGCCGCGGCCGACATGTACCAGAAGGTCAAGGACATCGACGACCGCATGAACCGCCTCGAGCAGGAGCTCGAGCCGCTGCGCAGCCAGTGGGTCGGTAACGCGCAGGAGCAGTACCGCGTCTCGAAGGCCAAGTGGGACTGGGCCATCCAGGAGATGCGTGACCTGCTCGACCGCAGCAGCCAGACGGTCTACCAGTCCAACGCTGAATACAAGGCCGCGGACGCCCGCGGCGCCGCTCAGTTCGAGATCTGAGTCCTGGGTCCTGGGTCCGTCGGACCCGGACCTCGGAGGGGTCGACACATGACGTGTCGGCCCCTTCGCACGTCCTCGTGCCGCCGCACCGCCACATGCAGACACACGTCCACATGCAGACACACGTCCACATGCAGACATTCTGGGCGGGCAGGGTCGGCGGGTAGCATGCGGCTCGCTCGTCTGCTGCGCACATCTTGGGAGAAAGAATGAGCCAGACCCCCGTCGGGACCTCGGGACTGGTGCGCGTGACGGTCACGTCCGGCACCCGTCGCGTCGACCTGGTGCTGCCCGGGGCCGTGCCGGTCGCCGAGCTGGTGCCCGAGCTCGCCCGCAGCGTCGGCATGCTCGACGCCACGACCGTCTACGGCGGCTACCACCTGTTGACCTCGGAGGGTCGCCGGCTGGCCACCGACTCCGGTCTCACCCTCCAGGGCGTCGAGGACGGCGTGACGCTGACCGTGACCGCCGGCATCGACGACGCCACACCACGGGTCTACGACGACGTGGTCGAGGCCATGACCGACGTCGTGGAGCGCGACCTCAAGCCGTGGCAGCCCGCCTCCGGGCGCCGTACGGCGTTGTCGGCGGGGGCCATGCTCATGGCCCTCGGTGCCGTGGCGCTGCTGGTGCAGGACGGCTCGCAGCTGGCGGCCGTCGCGGCGGCGACGGTGGCACTCGCCCTGGTCGCGGGCGCGATCGTGCTCTCGCGGGTGCAGGTCGAGGCCGAGGCGGCCGTCGCCGTGGCCTGGATGGGGGCGGGCTACGCCGCCGTGGCCGGCTTCATGCTGGCTCCCGAGGGCGGACTGTCGGACCTGTCCGGCCTGCCGGTGGCCTTCGCCGGTGCCGGGGCGCTGGTGGCGGGCCTGGTCTGCCTGGTCGGTCTCGGTGACGGTCGGACGCTGGTGATCCCACCGGTCGTGGTGGGTGCGGTCTTCGTCGGCACCGGCTTCCTGGTCGACTCCACCGACGTCGACCCGACGATCCTGCTGCCCGTCGTGATGACCGTCGTCGTGATGATCGGCAGCGTGTTCCCCTGGCTGGCCCTCGGTGTCACCAAGACGACCGTGGACCAGCTCTACTCGGCCGCCGACATCACCGCCGACCCCGACGAGGTGGACCCCCGCCGCGTCGGGGCCGACGCCCGCGTCGCCCACGAGATCCTCGTCGCCATCTCCGGCACCGTCGGTCTCCTGCTCGTCCTCGTCGCGCCGGTGGCGGTCTCCCGCGGGCTCTTCGGCACGCTGCTGGCCGTCGTCGCGTGCCTGATCGTCATGCTGCGCACCCGCCAGTACCGCACGGGCTCCGAGGTGCTGGTCGGGCTCGTCTCCGGCATCGCCGGACTGGTCGCGGTCGCCGCCTCCGTCCTGACCATGCACGAGTCCTGGCGCCCGGTCGCCGCCGTGGTGCTCGCTGCCTCGGGCGCCGTGCTGCTCGCGGTCACGCTGCTGCCCACGACGCCGTCCGTGCGCCGCGGCAGGTTCGGCGACGTCGTCGAGAGCATCGCCCTGCTGACTCTTCTGCCGCTCCTCGTGCTCGCCGTCGGCGTGTTCGAGTCGATCGTCGAGGGCTGATCGCCGGTGGCCACCAAGAAGGACCTCGTCGAGGCCCATGCGTTCAGTCGTCGCCGTCTCGTCACGGCCTTCGTCTCCGGTGCCCCGGGTGGACGCGAGGTCGAGCCGACGCGACCGGGACGCACGATCATCGGGGGCGCGGCCCTGGCCGTGCTGCTGCTCGCGGGTGCGGCCATCGCCGGGGTCTTCAAGCCCGACGTCAACATCGACTGGGACGAGCCGGGCCTGGTGCAGTCGAAGGAGAAGGGTGCCTCCTACGTCATCCTCGAGCCGGACGAGGACGGCAACCCGCAGGTGCGGCCGGTCATCAACATCACCTCGGCCCAGCTGATCCTGGGCGAGGAGAACGCCGTCCCCGAGGTCGTGCCGCAGTCCGAGATCGACACCAACACTCCGGGCGCCGACATCGGGATCCTCGGTGCGCCCGTGACCGTGCCCGAGACCGACGACCTCATCCAGACCGGCTGGACCGCCTGCACCGACGACGGACTGGGCCTGCACCTCGACGTGTCCGAGACCGACCGGGTGACGGCCGCTCCCGAGGCCGGGCTGCTGGTCAAGAGCCAGGGCTCGTTCTACGTCATCGCCCAGTCCCGGCCCGAGGGCACCGAGCTGTCGCGCGCCTACAGCTATGCGCTGCCCACGAACCTGCCCGGCCTCGACAACACCCTGCGGGCGCTCGGCCTGCCGATCCTCGAGCAGGCCAAGGTCGTGCCGGCTGACTGGCTCGCGCTCTTCCCGCGTGGTGGGTCCCTCGACTTCGCGAGCTTCGGCCTGGCCGGCTTCGGCGAGGTGTCCGACCAGGCGGGCCAGGGAGGGCTCCCGGACAACGCCCGGATCGGCGACTACTACGAGATCGACGGGCAGCTCTTCGTCGTCACCGAGGACGGCCCGGCCCAGTTCAGCGAGTTCGCACGGGCGGTCTACCTCGACGCCCGCCTGCCCCGGGTCGCGCGCGACCTCGGGCTGACCACCCCGCCCGACGTCACCGCCGGCGTCGAGCCCTACCTCGACGCGGACTGGCCGGGGGCGGTCCTGCGCCCTGTCGTGGGTGAGCAGTGCGCCCGGCTGGAGCCGGCGTTCGGCTCCGTCCCGGGTGTCGTGCTGGTGGAGCTGCCGGAGGACGAGGCCAGCGCCGCCGAGGTCGAGGGTGGTCAGCGCGACGTCACGGTCGACCCCGGCAAGGGCGCCTTCGTGCTGTCCGGCGGCTGGGAGAGCTCGCAGGTCGGCGAGCCGTTCGTCATCGACGCCAAGGGTTACAGCTATGCCCTGATCGGCACCGACGCGGTCACCAACCTCGGCTTCGACGACGACGAGGCGCCCGTGGTCCCCGACAGCTGGCTCGAGCTGTTCGTGGAGGGCGAGGCCCTGTCGGTCGACGCCGCGCTGTGCCCGCCGACCCGGCCGGAGGAGCTGGGGCAGGGCGCCGAGGACGAGCAGGCCGGCGAGAGCCGCTCGTGCGAGTGAGCCGTGCTGCCCGGGGCGGCCGGGCCGGGGCCGCGGCCGGCCTGACGCTCGGGCTGCTGGCCCTGGGCGGCACCGCGCCGTCGTACGCCGTCGACCAAGGCTGCGAGAACATCGCTACCGACCAGGCCGACGTCGTGACGACCGAGCGCACCGGCTCCCCGGTCCAGCTGATGCAGGTGGCGAGGGCCCAGCAGGTCGCCGCCGAGGGTGGCCGGGTGCCCGGCGCCGGCGTGACCGTGGCGGTGCTCGACTCGGGGGTCGCGGACTCCGACCTCATGGACGTCGTCCGCCCGGCGGGTCAGGCGGCGCGCGAGCTCGTCGACCCCCAGGGCACCTCGATGGCCGGGCTCATCGCGGCCCAGGGGACACCGGAGGAGCCCATCGGCATCGCCCCCGGCGCGAGGATCCTCGACGTGCGCGTCTACGACCGCCGCGACCCCGACGACACCAGCGCCGAGGTGGGTCCCCGTGCCGACCTGCTGCTGGAGGGGCTGCGCTACGTCGCCGGCCTGCCCCGCGGCGACGTGGGCGTGCTCGTGGTGGGCCTCAGCTTCGCCCGCACCCCCGAGCTCGACGCCGACCTGCGTGCCGTCCTGGCCGACCTCGCGGCCAAGGACGTGCTGGTGGTGGCGGCGAGCGGCGACCGTCCCACCGAGGAGTCCGACGCTCTCTACCCCGAGCTCGGCTACGACGGCGAGGAGCCGCCGCACGGTGAGGACGCGCGGCCGGTGATCTGGCCGGCGGCCAACCCCGGGGTGCTCGCGGTCAACGCGACGGGCACCGCGCTCGTCGAGGACGAGGTGGTCGTGGGCGACGCCGACGGTGAGGTCCTGCGCAGCTCGGCCACCGACCTGGCGGCCCCCACGCTCGACGCGGTCTCGGTCGGCATCGACGGACGCAGCACCTGCCTGCTGTCGGACATCTCCACGGCCTGGGCCGCCGCCGAGGTGGCCGGGGTCGCCGCCCTGGTGCGATCAGCCTTCCCCGAGGAGTCGGCGCGACAGGTCGTGGCCCGGCTCGAGAGCACGGCGACGGGCTCGCTGCGCGCGTCCACGGTGCTGACCGGTCACGGCGTGGTCCAGCCCGTCGAGGCGCTCACCCGACCGCTGCGCCCGACCGAGGAGGGCGACGTCGGGGGGACCCGGGTCGTCGACGAGGGCGACCAGCGGGCCGAGGCGCCGCAACCGGAGGCCGACGTGCTCGCCAGCACGAAGCGCAACGCCGTCTGGTGGGGGCTGCTGGCCGGTGGGGCGCTCGTCGTGGCCGTCCTGCTCCGCCCGGTGCTGGCCCGCCGGCGCGACTGACCTCAGCGCGTCGGGGGAGGCGCGGACAGCACGAGCCGCGAGCCGAGCCGCAGCCCCGCCGGCAGGGTGGAGATCACGACCAGCGCGACGAACCCGCTGAACAGCTTGTCGGCCAGCGAGACCAGCAGGTTGGAGAATCCGACGGACACGGTCAGCTGGTGGGTGAGCGCTAGGAAGGTCGTCGTGATCGTGTCCTGGCCGTTGCCCGCGGACCCGCCGTAGAGCCCGACCAGGATCGGCACCGCCAGGAGCGTGCAGAGTGCTGCCACCATCACGTTGAGCGCGAGGAAGCGTGGCAGGGTCCGGCCGAGGCCGAAGCGCCTCACTCCGTATCCCCAGGCGAGCGCACCGGCGACGTTGACGATCGCGAAGGGGATCGACGCCGGGCCGCTCAGGAGAGCCCCGACCACGTTGGTCGAGGCGCCGACGGCGGCCCCCCGCCACGGGCCCAGCGCGATCGCGGCGATGGCGGTCCCCACCATGTCGAGGTGGATGGGCAGGTGGAGGAAGTCCACGAACGTCCGCCCCAGGAGGTTGGCCGCCAAGCAGGCCGCCATCAGCAGCACGGCCTCCCGGACGCCGGCGGGCGGGACGACGGAGGACTCGACCGGCTGGGGCTCCGGCGCCGAGGACTGCTCAGGGGGCTGGGGGTGTCGGCAGCGTGCGATCCAGCCGTCGACGTCGGCGTCGCTCCCGCCGAGCGCCGTGCCGATGTCGCGCACGAGCTCGAGGTTGACCCGGGCGCGGCCGGTCCGGAAGGCATCGTAGACCGTCGTGCGCGCGACACGGGCCGCGTGCTCGCTCGCGCCACGGGCCAGTCGCTGCTCGCTCACCCGGCGGGCGATCTCGGCGAACGACGGGTCGCCGGCGCGCGTGCGCAACGTCTGGAGCTCGAGGGCCAGGTGGTCCCAACGGGCCTCTTCGCGTGACTCGGGCGGGGTGCCCTGCACCTCCACGGGCGCTCCTCCAGCTGCAGGTCCGACGATGACCCCAGCGTAGTCACTGCAGGAGCCCGGTGTGACCTGATCCCGTGGCCTGTTCGGGGTTGTTCGGACTGCGCTCGGCGGGTGGTGTCCGTGGGTGCGACACCTCTCTAATGGTGGGCATGAACGCAGCACGCATGCTCGAGCGGGAGCGCGCAACCGACCGTGCGGCCTTCGAGGGGCTGACCCCCGGGGAGCACGGCCTCGTGAGCACCTTCGCCGACCTCCACGGCTTCCCCTGGGACGACTACGCGGACGTCTTCGACGACCTGGCGATCCTGTCGGGCTGCGAGCCGTCCTTCCACGAGGTCCTGCGGGCGCTGCTGGGTCGCCACGTGGCGGTGCTCCGGGAGGGCATGGCCGGCGTCACGGCCGCCGTCGACCTGCGGGACCTGGTCGACCTGGCGACCTGGATCGACCGGTGCCTGGCCCACTTCCTGCCCCTGGACCGGACGCTGCCCTCCTAGGGCTGGTCTGCCGGACCCCCCTGAGACGCAGGACGCCGGCTCCCGTCTGTCGACGAGAGCCGGCGTCATCCCTGCTCAGCGGCGGAGGATAGGGGATTCGAACCCCTGAGGGCTTTCACACCCAACCCGCTTTCCAAGCGAGCGCCATAGGCCACTAGGCGAATCCTCCGCCGGAGACCTTACCGGGCAGGTCCCGGGTGGATGAAATCGATCCCACCTCGGACTCTCGTCGGGGATCGCCTAGACTTCTCCGCAACCCCCCGTGTGGCGGCATCTCGCCCAACTCCCCCAGGGCCGGAAGGCAGCAAGGGTAAGTGAGCTCTGTCGGGTGCATGGGGGGCCTTTTTCTTTTCACGCCCGCCCGGGAGGCGGTCCTCCACCGAGGACGGACCGGCCCGCTACCGGGTGTCGGCGCCGGTGGTTAGTGTTCTGACGTGGAGTCACCCCTCGCGCTGTACCGCCGCTACCGACCTGAGACCTTCCAGCAGGTCATCGGGCAGGAGCACGTGACGGAGCCGCTGCGGGTGGCCCTGGCCAACAACCGGGTCAACCACGCCTACCTCTTCTCCGGCCCGCGCGGCTGCGGCAAGACCACGTCGGCCCGCATCCTGGCCCGCGCGCTCAACTGCGACCTCGCCCCCGTCGCGGACCCGTGCGGCGAGTGCCCGAGCTGCGTGGACCTCGCCCGCGGCGGCCCGGGCTCCATCGACGTGATCGAGATCGACGCTGCCTCCCACGGTGGTGTGGACGACGCGCGCGACCTGCGGGAGAAGGCGTTCTTCGCGCCGGTGCGCAGCCGCTACAAGGTCTACATCATCGACGAGGCCCACATGGTCACGACGCAGGGCTTCAACGCCCTGCTCAAGCTCGTGGAGGAGCCCCCGCCGCACCTGCGCTTCATCTTCGCGACGACCGAGCCCGAGAAGGTCATCGCGACCATCCGCTCGCGCACCCACCACTACCCCTTCCGCCTGATCCCGCCGCGGCTGCTCTCCTCCTACCTGACCGAGCTCTGCACCCAGGAGGGTGTCTCGATCGAGCCCGCCGCGCTGCCGCTGGTCGTGCGCGCCGGCGCCGGCTCGGCCCGCGACACCCTCTCGGTGCTCGACCAGCTGCTCGGTGGCGCGGGTCCCGAGGGAGTCACCTACACCCTGGCCAGCGGCCTGCTGGGCTACACGCCCGACACCCTGCTGGACGAGGTCGTCGACTCCTTCGCGGCCGGCGACGGCTCGGCCGTCTTCGGCGTCGTGGACAAGGTGATCGAGACCGGGCAGGACCCCCGCCGCTTCACCGAGGACCTGCTGCGCCGCCTGCGGGACCTGGTCATCGTCTCCGCC
>NZ_CALRWD010000103.1:0-13112 GCF_943371775.1 Nocardioides psychrotolerans | reverse complement strand
CCTGCGCTCGATGGAGGGCAAGCTCGACGTCGAGCACTGGTGAGGGTCGAGCGTCAGCCCACCCGCCCCAGCAGTCCCTCGTCCCAGGCGCAGCCGCAGTGCGGGTGCCGGGTCCAGGTGCGGCCCACCGGCGCCGAGAGCGGACCGAGCTCGAAGGACGTCGACCAGGTCGAGGGTTGGGCGCCCTCGACGAAGCGCACCACGTCGCGCGTCGCCCACGCCAGCGCCATGGCGTGCAGCGTGGGATCGCGCACGACCGCGGGCGGTCGGGCGACGACCTGCTCGATCACGAGGGCGCGTCGCGGGTCGACCTCCGCCCGGTGGGCGTCGAGGCAGCGCAGGCAGGCGGTCACGCCCGGCAGGACGAACGGCCCCACCACCGCCGAGCCGAGGGCTCCGGAGACCAGCAGGTGCGCGACCCCTTCGCGCACCAGGTCGTCCACCCGGGCGCGAGGGAGCTCGCCGTCGTGGGCGACCAGCCAGACGTCCGCGGCGCCGTCCTCGACCACCTGCACCCCGGAGGCGCGCAACAGACGGGCCATGTCGGCGCGCGCCTCGTCCTCGGCCACCACGCGCACGCGGGCGGCCGCTCGCGCCGTGAGACGCTCGCCCGCCTCGGGACCTACCTGCGCCCAGGCCGCTCGCACCGCTGCCGCGGGGCCGTGGGCTGCCGATGCGGCGACGGCCCGGCTGTCGACGAGCAGCCCCGCCTCCCACAGCCGACGCAGCACGGGCCAGGTCTGCTCGTCCGGCGCCGGCGGGGCGTTCGACCCGATGAGCGCGTCCAGGAGGCGTCGCACCGCCGGCACGTCGGGCACGACGACCCGCTGGGGTGGGTCGATCCCCACCTGGAGGCAGTGGTCGTCATGGCGGGCCACGGTGACGCCGGGCCTGAGCGCGAGCTGCTCCGGAAGTCCGGCGAGAGGAGGGTGGTGTGCCATCGGGCCACCCTCGCACCGTCGGCCGCTGGCCCGCGGCGCTCCTCCACAGGTCGACGGAACGTCGGTCGCCCGGACGTGCCAGCGGCGGCGCCCCCCGTGAGGGGGACGCCGCCGCGAAGCATGTGGTGCGTGGTGCTAGAAGCTCAGGCCTTGCCGAGAATGCGGTTGAGGTTGGTGCTGCACACGGGGCACACGGCCTTGGCCATGCGGGTGCCCTTGTCGTTGACCTTGACCTCGCCCTCCGCCTCGCGCTTCTCCTTGCACTTCACGCAGTAGAACTCGCCGCTCCAGGTCTCCGCCATGACGGCCTCCTTGACTAGGTATTCACTCGGTCGTCGCGACGGGGATCGGTGGGGAAGCCCGTCGGAAGCTCGTGGACGGGTGCCCATGAGCCGATGCGACCCTACGACACGACGACGCGCAGGCGCACTAGGCGCCCCGCGCGCCTGAAATCGCCCGTGAAACGCCTCACGGCGCACAGCCGCCCCGCTCAGTAGGGTCGGTCCATGACTGAGCTCACCCATCTGCGCCTCGAGCGCCCCTCCGAGGGCGTCGCCCTGCTGGTCCTGGACAACCCCGACATGCGCAACGCGATGTCCGACGAGATGACCGCGTCCTGGGTCGCGGCCGTCGACGAGCTGGCGGGTGACCCCTCGGTGCGCGCGGTCGTCGTCACGGGGGAGGGCTCCGCCTTCTGCTCCGGTGGCAACACCAGCTGGATCGCCTCGGAGCCCGACGCGTCGGTCGACCACCTGCGCACCCGCATGCTGGCGTTCTACCGCGCGTGGCTCTCGATCCGCCGCCTCGAGGTCCCCACGATCGCGGCGATCAACGGCGCCGCGATCGGCGCCGGTCTCTGCATGGCCCTGGCCTGCGACCTGCGCTTCGCTGCCACCGGCGCCAAGATGGGCCTGCCCTTCGTCAAGCTGGGCATGCACCCCGGCATGGCGGGCACCTACCTGCTCCCGCACGTCGTCGGGGAGGCCGCCGCCAAGGACCTCCTGCTCACGGGTCGCATCGTCGAGGGCCACGAGGCCCAGGCGTTGGGTCTGGTCTCGAGGGTGATGGAGCGCGAGAGCTTCCTCGACGACGCGCTCGCGGTCGCCGCCGACATCGCCGCCACCGCTCCGATCGCCAGCAGGCTGACCAAGCTCGCGCTGGCCGACGAAGGCCACCGAGACGTCGAGGCCTGCCTGCAGTGGGAGGCGATGGCCCAGCCGATCACGCTCGCGACCGCGGACCTCCAGGAGGGGATCCGGGCCGCCCAGGAGAAGCGCCCGGCGGTCTTCACCGGTCGCTGAGCACGCGTGACGAGAAGAGGCCCCCGGCCCACCGGCACGACGTTTGCCTTCCCCTTGCGAACGTCGACCGGCAGCCCAGGGGCCTCGTCTGTCCCGAACGCTAGGACCAGCCCCGTCCCGGGTCAACGCCTCCGCGGCAGCACCTGTGGACGGGCCTGTGGATAACTCTGGGGAAAACAGGCCTCGCCCGTGGAGAACCCGTCCGATCGACGGGACGAGCCTGTGGAGGACACGCCCGGGAGTCCGCCGTACGACGCCCTGACCAGCCACAATGGTCGTCCACGGGCTGTGGAGGAAAAGATTCCGCTGAGGAGGCGAGCCGCATGACGACGTACGACGCCGGGCCGGTCGCGGCGCTGCGCCGGATCGCCTTCCTCCTGGAGCGGGCGCGCGAGGACACCTACAAGGTGAAGGCGTTCCGCGGGGCCGCCGCGACGGTCCTGCCGCTGTCGGCCGACGAGCTGGAGCGCCACGTCGCCGAGGGCACGCTGACCGACCTGCCCGGCATCGGTGCGAGCTCGGCGAAGGTCGTGGCGGCGGCGGTGCGCGGGGAGGTGCCGGAGCGGCTGGCCAAGGCCGAGCGCGACCTGGCCGGCCCGCTGACCGACGGCGGCGCCGGCGACCGGCTGCGCTCGCAGCTGCGCGGCGACCTGCACTCCCACTCCGACTGGTCCGACGGTGGATCGCCCATCGAGGAGATGGCCTTCACCGCGATCGAGCTCGGTCACGACTACCTGGTGCTCACCGACCACTCGCCGCGACTCCGGATCGCCCACGGCCTCAGCGCCGAGCGGCTCACCCGCCAGCTCGACGTGGTCGACGCGGTCAACACCCACCTCGCCGGCAGCGGCTTCACCCTGCTCAAGGGCATCGAGGTCGACATCCTCGACGACGGCTCGCTCGACCAGACCGACGAGCTGCTCGACCGGCTCGACGTGCGCGTCGCGAGCGTGCACTCCAAGCTGGCCATGGATGCGCGCGAGATGACGCGCCGGATGGTCAGTGCGGTCCGCAACCCGCGCACCAACGTCCTGGGTCACTGCACGGGCCGCCTCGTCACGGGTGGGCGCGGGGTGCGGGGGCAGTCGCAGTTCGACGCCCGCACGGTCTTCGAGGCCTGCGCCAAGAACCAGGTGGCGGTCGAGATCAACTCCCGGCCCGAGCGTCGCGACCCGCCGACCCGTCTCCTGGAGCTCGCTCGAGACCTCGGCTGCGTGTTCTCCATCGACAGCGACGCCCACGCCCCGGGACAGCTCGACTTCCTCGTGCTCGGCTGCGCGCGGGCCGAGGCAGCCGGGATCGAGGCCGATCGCATCGTCAACACGTGGCCGCAGGAGCGCCTGTTGAGCTGGGCGCGGAAGTAGATTCCCTCCATGGGACAGGCCGAGGTGGAGGTGCGCCGCAGCAAGCGACGCCGCCGCACGGTGTCCGCCTACCGCGACGGCGACCGCATCGTGGTCCTGATCCCGGCCACGCTCACCCGGCGCGAGGAGGCCGAGTGGGTCGAGACGATGGTGGAGCGCATCGAGCGCTCCGAGCAGCGCCGCCAGCTCAGCGACGAGGACCTGCGCGATCGGGCGTGGCGGCTGAGCAACGACTACCTCGGCGGCCTGGCGGTGCCCGAGTCGGTGCGCTGGGTCGACAACCAGAACAGTCGGTGGGGCTCGTGCACGCCCGGTGACCGCTCGATCCGGCTCTCCGTGCGGCTCCAGGGGATGCCGGGCTGGGTGATCGACTACGTGCTCGTCCACGAGCTGGCGCACCTGCTCGAGGCGGGTCACGACGCGGCGTTCTGGGGCTGGGTGGAGCGCTACCCCCAGGCCGACAAGGCCAGGGGCTTCCTCGAGGGGTGGTCGGCGGCCGTCAAGATGGAGCCGCCGCCGGGCACGGACTGACCCGGTCGATCAGCTAGGCGACGCGGGCGAGCCCCAGGGCCACCAGCTCGACGAGGTCGGGGTCCGGGTCGGGGAGCGCGTCGATGGGCCACCAGCCCACGGCGAGCGACTCGTCGCTGACCTCGTGGTGGGCGTCGGCCGGTGCGACGGTCACGAAGCGCACGTCCAGGTGGTGCACGGGACCACCTGGTCCCGACCCGCAGAACGGCACGGCGTGCTCGCTCAGCTGGACCGGGACCGGGTCGAGGACGAGGTCGGCGAGCCCGGACTCCTCGGTCGCCTCCCGCAGCGCGGCCCCGGCGAGCGTGGTGTCGCCCGGCTCGCAGTGGCCGCCGAACTGGAACCAGCGCCGCGCCTTGGCGTGCAGGGTCAGCAGCACGTGGGTGTGGTCGGCGCTGAGCACCAGGGTGCTGGCCGTGAGGTGGTCGGGCCGGCACTCCCGCGTCATCGCGTCCGGTCGGGCCTCGAGGTGCGCGACGTAACGACGACGCACCACGTCCTGCTCGGACGTGGGCGCCGACCAGCCACGCAGGGAGTCGAGCGCGTCGCCGTGGAGGCTCACTCGCCGTCGAGCAGCTTGCGCAGCTCGGCGTCGAAGTCGTCCTCGGTCAGGCTCTCGGGGGCCGCGGCGTCCTCACGGAATCCCAGCGGGTCGTCGAGGTCGGCCGAGGTCGGCAGCAGGTCGGGGTGGGTCCAGACGCCGTCACGGGCCTCGGTGCCCTGGCGGGTGCGCAGCGAGCCCCACAGCGTCGAGGCGTCGCGCAGTCGGCGCGGACGCAGCTCGAGCCCGACCAGGGCGGCGAAGGTCTCCTCGGCGGGACCGCCGGCAGCACGCCGCCGGCGTACGGCCTCCTGGAGGCGGGTGGCCGCGGGCATGCGCGACTCGGTGGCCTGACCGACGACCTCGTCGACCCAGCCCTCGACGAGCGCCAGCGCGATCTCGAGCCGCTCGAGCGCCGCCTGCTGGGCCGGCGACTTGGGCAGGTCGAAGAGGCCGCCCTCGATGAGCTGCTGCATGGACTCGGGGTTGCTCGGGTCGATGCCGCGCATCTGCTCCTCGATGCGGCTCTGGAGGCCCTCGGCGTTGATCTCGAGACCGCCCGCATAGTCCTTGACCGCACCCAGCAGGTGGTCGCGCAGCCACGGGACGCTGGCGAAGAGGCGCTGGTGGGCGGCCTCGCGCAGCGCGAGGTAGAGGACGACGTCGTCCTCAGAGACGTCGAGGCCGTCGGCGAACGCCGTGACGTTGGCCGGCACGAGCGCCGCCCGGCCGGGGGCGCTGAGGGGAAGGCCGATGTCGGAGGCGGTGAGGACCTCACCGGCCAGGCCGCCGAGCGCGGAGCCGACCTGGTTGGCCAGCATGGCGCCGATCGCCTTGCCGAGCATGCCGAGGATCGGACCGGCCGCAGCCTGGGCCTCCGGCGGCAGGGCCCCGCTGACGCCCTTGACCGACTGCTCGGCGACGGGCTCGACGAGCACCTTCCACACCTCGAGGGTCTGCACGATCCAGTCGGCACGGCTCCAGGCGGCGGTCGTGGTGACCGCCGAGGGGAAGCCGGTCGCCTCGTCGAGCCAGTGGTCGGCCAGTCGGACCGCGTCGGCGACCGCGTCCTTCTCGCGCTGCGAGGGCGTGGGGTCGGGGGACCGGGCCACGGACTTGCGGGCGATGTCCTCCGCGACAGCCCAGTTGAGCGCGCCGTCGTAGGGCTGCATCATGGCCTGGATCTGGCCGAAGAGCGCCTGCAGGTCCGGCATCGCACCACCACCGGCGCCGCCGAGGCCGGGCATGCCTCCCGCGAAGAACTGCTCGAACGGCGTGCCCTTGAACGGGTTCTGGCCGTCGTCGGGCCCTTCGCCGGAGCCGCTTCCTGATCCTGTGCTCATGAGGCCACGGTACTGCGAACCGGCAAGGCCGTAGGGTCGGCCCGTGAGCGAACCCGTCAACGCATCCGTCGTGCGTCTCGTGGAGATCCGGGACACCCCCCTCAGCATCGACGAGGTCATGGCCGTGCTCGACGACCCGACCGACGGCGGGGTCACCGTCTTCGTCGGGCGGGTGCGCGACCACGACGGGGGCAAGGGCGTCCAGGGGCTCGACTACTCCGCCCATCCCACCGCGCTCGAGCGGCTCCGCGCGGTGTGCGAGCAGGTCGCTGCCGACCACCCCGTCCACGGCGTCGCGGCCGTGCACCGGGTCGGTCATCTCGACATCGGAGACATCGCCGTGATCGTCGCGACGGCCGCCGCCCACCGAGGCCAGGCGTTCGACGCCTCGCGCGCGCTGATCGACACCCTGAAGGCCGAGGTGCCGATCTGGAAGCACCAGGCGTTCGCCGACGGCACCGAGGAATGGGTCGGCGCGCCCTAGCCTGATCGGCCCGCCCGTCGACCTACCCTGGCGGGCATGGAGATCCTGCTCTGGCTCGTGCCGCCCGCCGTGGTGACGGTCGTCGCCATGGTGTGGGTGAGCTGGCTGGGGCGTGAGGGGCGTGGCGAGGTCGATCGCGACGTCGCCGTGCGCCGGCTGGGCGAGGCGCTCGAGCGGAGCAAGCCGGTCCCGAGCCGCGCGACCGGTCGCCCCGCGGACGCGCCGACGCGTCAGCCCGACCGCAGCACGGGGATCGCCGTACGCCGCTCGAGCGCGCCACGCCCGGTGCCGGCGCCCGTCGTGCCCCCCGTCGAGCCGCCTCGGGAGCGGCCCGACGAGCAGCCCCAGCGTCGGGTGTCCTGACGCTGATCCGCTCCCTGCCGTGCTTGGCCGGGATGAGAGGGTGGGCGCCATGAGCCAGCGCCTGATCGCCGCGTTGATCGCGGGACCGCTGGTGCTCGCGCTCCTCGTCACGGCCGCCTTCCTGCCGCTGCCCTACGTGACCTACGCGCCGGGCTACACCGTCGACGTGCTGGCGGAGGACGCCGGGGCCGAGATCATCCAGGTCGACGGTGCCAAGACCTACCGCGACGACGGTCAGCTGCGCATGACCACGGTCCTGGTCTCGGTGCCCAAGCTGCGCAAGAACCTCTTCGACCTGATGCTCGTGTGGGCCAAGTCCGACGACGCGGTCTACCCCTACGACGCGGTCTACGGCGAGGACGAGACGCCCGAGTCCAACGACCGCGAGGGAGCGGTCTCGATGGTGACCTCCCAGGACGCGGCGACGGCGGTCGCGCTGCGCCAGCTCGGCTACAAGCCGAGGTCGGCCGTCGAGGTCGCGTTCGTGGAGCCCGGCTCGCCCTCGGAGGGCAAGCTGCTGGTGCGCGACATCATCCTCGAGGTCGACGGCACGCCCCTGAAGGACCCGCAGCAGCTGGTCGACGCCATCCACGGCGCCGAGCCGGGGGAGGCGGTCGACTTCAAGGTACGACGGGTGCGCACCGACTACGACGTCTCGATCGTCCCGCGCCAGGTCGACGGTGAGATGCGCATCGGCATCACGCCCGGCATCGGCTACCTCTTCCCCTTCGACGTGCGGGTCAACATCGACCCCGCCATCGGGGGACCGAGCGCCGGCCTGATGTTCTCCCTCGCGATCTACGACACCCTGACGCCCGGCTCCCTCACCGGGGGCAAGGTCGTGGCCGGGACCGGTGAGATCGCCGGCGACGGCACGGTCGGCCCGATCGGCGGGATCCAGCAGAAGATCGCCGGTGCCCGCGACGACGGCGCCGAGCTCTTCCTGGTGCCTCCGGACAACTGCGAGGAGGCCCTCGGTGCCAACAACGAGGACATGCGCCTGGTGAAGGCGACCACGATGCCCATCGCGCTGAAGGCGATCCAGGACTGGGTCGCGGATCCCGATGCCGACCTTCCCTCCTGCGAGGACGCCTCATGACCCTGACCGACCCCCTCGACGCCGACCCGGCCCTGGCATCGGCCGTGCTGGAGATCGAGAGCCACATCGCCGAGGGCGGCTGGGACCAGCCGGCCCGCCTCTACGCGCTCGTGCCGACCGCTCAGCTGGTCGAGCACGAGCCGGCCCTGGCGTCGATGATGGGGCTGGACGACTCCTCCGAGCAGGGCTCGCTGACCGCCATCGAGCAGGACCAGCTCGACCCCACGGTGGAGCTGGAGCGGGCCCTGGAGTCCATCGTGTGGCCTCCGAACGTCCACGGCTGCGCCGCCGTCGTGGAGCGGCTCGTCCTGCCTCCCGACGTCGACGACGACATCCCGGAGGACCAGACAGCAGCCCAGGAGTTCGCCCGCGAGCACCCGGACCGCCAAGAGGTCCGCATCGTCGCGGGAACTACTCGCGACGGTTCTACGTACTGTGCATTGAGGCTGCGTGCCCACGACGACGACCAATCCGTCGTCGGGGGCATCGACCTGGTCCCTGGCCTGCTGGGACTGCTGAGCGCGACACTGACGGATGAACCGTCAGAACAAGAGGAGAACGAGTGAGCGAGCTGTTCGACGACGACCCCCGTGACACGACCCCGAGGTCGTCGTCTCGGCGTTCCCGTGCGTTGGTGATCACCGCGGTCGTCCTCATCGTCGCCTTCTTCGGGCTCACGACGTTCTCCGCGCTCTACACCGACCGGCTGTGGTTCAACGCCGCCGGCTACGGCAGCGTCTTCAGCACCCTCTTCTGGACCCGCGCCGGGCTGTTCCTCGGCTTCGGGGCCCTGATGGCGGTGGTCGTGGGCGTCAACATCGTCCTGGCCTACCGCTTCCGGCCGCTCTTCCGCCCCTCGTCGCCGGAGCAGACCAACCTCGACCGCTACCGCGACGCCGTCACGCCCATCCGCACCTGGTTGGTCGTCGGCATCGTCGTGGTGCTGGGCATCTTCGCCGGCACCTCCGGCGCCGGCCAGTGGCGCACCTGGATGCTGTGGCGCAACTCCCAGGAGTTCGGCACCACCGACGCCTACTTCAAGCGCGACATCGGCTTCTACGTCTTCGACCTGCCGTGGCTGCACTTCATGGTCGACTTCACGATGGCCGCCCTGGTCGTCGGGCTCATCGCCGCCGCGGTCACCCACTACCTCTACGGCGGCGTGCGGCTCCAGGCGAGCCGCGACCGGCTCTCCGGTGCCGCCCAGGTCCAGCTCTCGGTCCTGCTCGGCTTCTTCGTGCTGGCCAAGGCCGGGGACTACTACCTCGACCGTTTCGACCTGGTCAACCAGGGTGGGCGCCTGATCACCGGCATCACCTACACCGACGAGAACGCCGTGCTCCCCGCCAAGAGCATCCTGATGGGGATCGCGCTGATCTGCGCGGTGCTCTTCTTCCTCAACGTCTGGCGCCGCACCTGGATGCTGCCGTCGGTCGGTCTCGCGCTGCTCGCCCTGTCGGCGATCCTGCTCGGCATGATCTGGCCCGGCATCGTCCAGCAGTTCCAGGTCAAGCCCTCCGAGGCGGACCGCGAGGCCGACTACATCGCGGCCAACATCGCGGCCACGCGGGAGGCCTACGACCTCGAGTCGATCGACAGCCAGGCCTACACCAGCAACTCGACGGCCAACGCCGACGCTGCCGGCACGCTGAGCGCCGAGTCGGCCTCCGTGCCCCTGGTGGATCCCCAGCTGGTGCGCCAGACCTTCGAGCAGAACCAGCAGGGTCGTGCCTACTACTCGGTCGCCGACGTGCTCGACGTCGACCGCTACGAGATGAACGGTGTCGACCGGGCCCTGGTGCTCGGCGTGCGCGAGCTGGACCAGTCCGGCCTCAACGCCGGCGACCAGAACTGGTCCAACCTGCACACCGTCTACACCCACGGCAACGGCGTCATCGCCGCCTACGCCAACCAGCGCGGGTCCGACGACAACAGCCCCGGCACCGACATCCAGTGGGCCGAGGGCAACCAGACCAACCCCGACGGCAGCCGGCAGGACGAGCTGAGCCAGGCCACCGGTGACTACGAGAGCCGGATCTACTTCGGCGAGGACAGCCCCGACTACTCCGTCGTCGGCAAGCAGTCCGAGGACTCCGGCAGCGTCGAGCTCAGCCTGGCCGGTCCCAACCAGGACGAGGACCAGACCACGACGTACGACGGGGAGGGCGGCGTCGACATCGGCTCCACCTTCCGTCAGCTGCTCTACGCGGTGAAGTTCGGCGAGCCCAACTTCCTGCTGTCGGGCCGCGTCCACGAGAACAGCCAGGTGCTCTACAACCGCACCCCGCGCGAGCGGGTGGAGAAGGTCGCGCCGTGGCTGACCATCGACGACGACGTCTACCCGGCCATCGTGGACGGCAAGGTCGTGTGGATCGTCGACGGCTACACCACCACCGACCGCTACGCCAGCGCCGAGCGTGAGTCCTTCGAGACCATGACGCAGGACTCCCTGCAGAACACCACCGGCCTCGCGACGCTGCCGACCGACGAGATCAACTACATGCGCAACGCGGTCAAGGCCACGGTCGACGCCTACGACGGCACCGTCACGCTCTACGAGTGGGACGAGGAGGACCCGATCCTGAAGGCGTGGATGGGTGCCTTCCCCGACACCGTGGTGCCCAAGTCCGAGATTTCCGACGAGCTGAAGGAGCACCTGCGCTACCCCGAGGACCTCTTCAAGGTGCAGCGCTACCAGTACGCGCGCTACCACATCACCGACGAGACCGCGTGGTACCAGGGTGACGACCGCTGGGAGGTCCCCGAGGACCCCAACAGCCAAGGTGACCTGCAGCCTCCCTACCGCCTCTTCGTCGACGAGTCCGTGGGCGCCGAGGGTGCGACGTCCCAGGAGACCTGGTCGTTGACCTCGACCTTCGTGCCGTTCGGCCGCAGCAACCTGGCGTCGTTCGTGTCGGTCAACTCCGATGCGACCTCGCCCGACTACGGCAAGATCACGGTGCGCGAGCTGACCGACCAGAACACCAAGGGTCCCGGCCTCATCGCCAACGAGTTCAGCAACGACGACAACGTCCGCGAGGCGTTGCTGCCCTTCCAGTCGGGGCAGTCGCCGCCGCTCTTCGGCAACCTGCTGACCCTGCCGGTCCAGGACGGGCTCATCTACGTCGAGCCGGTCTACGCCGTGCGCGCCGGCTCCACGTCCAGCTATCCGATCCTGCGCTTCGTCCTCGTCTCCTACGGCGACGAGGTCGGCATCGGCGCCACCATGACGGCGGCCCTGGCCGACGCCCTCAACGTCGACCCCGAGACGGTCACCGACCCGACCGTCCCCGAGCCTGATCCGGGCAACCCGGGAGAGCCGGAGCCGACGCAGACCATCAACCAGCAGATCCGTGACCTGCTGGCCCAGGCCGAGGCCGCCTTCGCCGACGCCGACCAGGCGCTGACCGACGGCGACCCCGTCACCTACGCCGAGAAGGTGCAGGAGGCCCGTCAGCTCATCTCCGACGCGGTCGCCCTGGCCGGCACCCGGCCGGGTGGCGCGACCGGCTCCACCGGTGGCGACACGACCGACGGGGCGACCGACGGGGCGACCGACGGGTCGACCGACGGGGCAACGGAGGGTGCCGCCCAGTAGCCCGATTTGTTGCCTCACCCCGCATGCATTAACGTTGTGTTCACCGACGCGGGGTGGAGCAGCTCGGTAGCTCGCTGGGCTCATAACCCAGAGGTCGCAGGTTCAAATCCTGCCCCCGCTACAAAGAAAGTGGCCCCTGACCTGCGGAAACGCAGATCAGGGGCCACTTGGTTTCTTGAACCAGATTGCCCTATTCCCCGTTTACTCCCCGAAAACTGTCTGCGGTGGCTCTCGATTCGGATGCCCCGAAGGTCTGACAGCTCGCGGCTGTGGCGATCTGGTCAAGACGTCACGGGTGACAAAGGACAGACGACAAGTGAGTCGTTCAGTCGGCCGAAGAGGGCGACGATGCCTTGCCGGCGAAGGACTGAAGGATGTGGCTCACGTCGGGCACCAACCGGTCCTTCTCGATGTAGAACTCTTTGGTGATCGCGTCCGAGCTATGTCCGAGGACGCGAGCCGCTGTACCGGAGTCGACGAGACGATCGATCAACGTCGCGACCGTCTTGCGGAAGGTGTGCGGCGTTACCCACTCGAAACCCGAGTCCGCTCGAATTGTGCGCCAGCGCCGCTCGATGTTGCCGACCTGGTGCCAGGTGCCGTTCCGCGTAGCGAAGACAGCGTTGTAGTGGTTCGCGGGCTGTTCGATGCGCCGTCTCATCAGTACACCGACAGCGAACGGCGGAATCGCGATGCTGCGTTGCGAGGCGTCAGTCTTCGGCTTCGGCTTCCGGTAGGTTCCCTTTCCGGTCTCGGTTTTGATCGTCCCGGAGATAGAGACCGTCGGCGGGGTCGCGGCGAAGTCGATGTCGCTCCAACGGATGGCCAGCACCTCTCCGATCCGGCAACCGGTCGCGAGTAAGAGGTCGACGATGTCGGGCATGTCCTTGTTCGGCTTTGGGCCGGGCCGCTTCTTCGTCATCCACGCTTCCACGGCAGAACGCACTGCGTTGAGGTCCTCCACTGAGAGGGCTTGGACTTCCTTCTTCTGGCCCCGGAGTCGCGACGTCGAGGCGACCGGGTTGGCCGGAAGCGCATCGTCGATGACCGCGGCATCGAACATCATCTTGAGGACCGTCTTGGTCTTCTTGCGCCGGCTGTGCGACTCCTGGGCCTTGATGAGCCGTTCCAGGCGCCCAGCTGTCGCCTCCCGTAGCCGCACGTTGCCGATCGCTGGGTTTATGACGTTCTCGATGATGCGCTGATATTCGTTCGCTGTGGTCGCTTCGGAGCGTTGTTCGGCACGGTAGAGCGACACCCAGATGTCGGCCACTTGGCTGATTCTCATATCGGGGCCGATTAGGTCTCCAGCGGGAGCACTGCGGTCGGCGATCTTGGCTTTCAGTTCCCGTTCTGCGGCCGCTGAGCTTCGGCCAGTCCCAGTGATCTCGCGGGTGACTGAATCGCCCCGGGTCTGATGGAGGCTCTCAATCCATGGAGGATGAGAGTCATGGCAGCACCCAGGAAGTACGGCGACGAGCTGCGTGAGCGCGCAACCCGGATGGCCGTCGAGTTGAGGCGTGATCCTGCAACGAGGTCTGGCGCGA
>NZ_CALRWD010000102.1:0-13811 GCF_943371775.1 Nocardioides psychrotolerans | reverse complement strand
CGCCGCGCCCCAGCTCGAGCTGCCGCCCCTCCGCCGCGGCTGAGGCCGGCGCACCACGTCACTTTGTGGTGCTCTCGTCCTCGTCGATCCTCCAGTCACCGTCCTGCTTCACCAGCGTGATCGTGCCCGTGACGGTGAACTCGGTCTGCTCCTCGCCGAAGAGCTCGGCGAACGTGTCCGCGTCGTCCCCGGTGTAGGCGACCTGCTCGGTGTAGTCCACCGTCGCGGACTCCTCCTTCTCGTCGACCTCGCCGATCTCGATGTCGATCTCGATGTCCTCGAGGAGCGTGGAGAAGTCGTCGAAGCCGTCCTGGTCCTCGAAGGCCGCGACGAACGCCGCGCAGTCGTCGACCTCGTAGACCTCGAAGATCTCGTCCTGGCTCTCGGTCGACGTCAGCGCGCAGACCTCCTCCTGGTCACCCTCCGACTGCGCCTGCAGGTAGTCCTCGGCGGCATCAGCCGGCCCCGAGCCGCCCAGCACCACGGTGAACAGCAGCACGAGCCCGACCACGAGGAGCACCGCGACACCGACCACGGCCCCGATGATCTTGCCCTTGCCCTTGCCGCCCCCGCCTCCGCTGGGACCGGCGTACGGCGCCTGCCACGGCGGCGCGCCGGGCGGCGGCCCTGCCGGCGGCTGGCCCACCGGCGGCTGGCCCACCGGCGCCTGACCGTAGGCGGCCTGGCCGGGCCGGTCCCCGCGCGGCGGGGCGACGACCGTCTGGTTCGGGTCGAAGCCCCCAGCCGGAGGTGTGGCCGGGGCAGGAGGCGTCGCAGGCGCAGCGGGCGCGGCCGGCTGGACGTGGTCGGTCCACCGGGCCCCGTCCCACCAGCGCTGACCACCCTGGCCGTCGGGATACCACCCGGCGGGGGTGCTGGGCTGGTTCGGGTCGCTCATGGGTTCTCCTCGACAGGTGGACTGACAGGCGGACGCGTCCCGCGCATCATCACACGGGAAATCGACGACGGCCGGCCGCAGGGACTGCGACCGGCCGTAGGCGACGGAACAGGTGTGGCGCTAGTGGAACCAGAGCGACTCACAGGAGCCGCAGGCGAACTCACGCACCTCGACCCCGTCGGTGAAGTCGATGCTGCGCAACGTCCAGGTGTGCTCGTGGTCCTCCACCACCGGTGCCGTCACAGGGGCGGACGGGTGGTGCGCTCCTCGACGACGTGGGTCGAGCGGGTGCGCTGCTGGTTGACCACCAGCGACACGACGATCGCGAGGATGCCCGCCGCGAGGAGGATGCCCCCGAGGGCACCGTCGTCGATCTGCGCGAGATCCATCGTGACGACATCGAAGACCAGGATGAGGCCCAGGATGATGAGAATGATGCCCAGTCCGATGACCATGACGTCTCCTTCAGGTGAGAGACGGGCACGCGGATGCGCCCGTCGGCCGGAGCCGTCTGATCGGTGCCCCGGTGGGTCATGCCCCAAACGTCGCCCGGGGTAAAGACCCTCCTGGTCTGGACCTCACAGGATGTAGAGCATCTCCTGGTAGGTCGGCAGCGGCCACAGGTCGTCGGCGATCAGGCTCTCCAGCGTGTCGGCCGCCTCACGGATCGCGCCCATGGCCGGGAGCACCTCGTCGCGCGCGAAGGTCGCCGCGAGCAGCGCGTCCTCGTCGTGGTCGTGGGCCAGGGCCGCGGACAGCGACGTGATGCCGGCACGCAGCGCAGCGATGGGAGCCGAGACCGACTCGAGGGTCGACAGGTCGGCGTCCACACCGGCAGCCCTCAGCGCCGCCACGTTGGCTGCCAGCTCCGTCTGGTAGCGCAGCGCTGCCGGCAGGACGGTCGTCGTCGCGATCTCGAGCGTCAGGTTGGCCTCGACCCCGACGGTGAGCAGGTAGTGCTCGAGGCCGATCTCGTAGCGGCTGTGCATCTCGCGCTCGTTGAAGACCGAGTACTTCGAGAACAGCTCGATCGCCTCCGGGGTGATCAGCTCGGGCAGCGCGTCGACCGTGGTGCGCAGGTTCTTCAGGCCGCGCTGCTCCGCCTCGACCTGCCACTCGTCGGAGTAGCCGTTGCCGTTGAAGATCACCGCGCCGTGGTCGCTGACGATCGTCGTCAGCAGGTCCTGCACGGCCTCGTTGAAGTCGGTGCCCTCCTCGATCGCCGCCTCCAGCACGGTGGCGCAGTGGTCGAGCGCCTCGGCCATGATCGTGTTGATCATGACCATCGGCCCGGCCACGGTCTGCAGGGAGCCCGGCGCACGGAACTCGAAGCGGTTGCCCGTGAAGGCGAAGGGGCTGGTGCGGTTGCGGTCGCCCGGGTCCTTGGCCAGGTCGGGGAGGGTGTCGACGCCGATGATCAGCGTGCCCTTCTCCTTGGACCGCGTCGCACCGCCCTTGGCGATCTGGTCGAACACGTCGGCGAGCTGGTCGCCGAGGAAGATCGAGATGATCGCCGGCGGGGCCTCGTTGGCTCCCAGGCGGTGGTCGTTGCTCGCCGAGGCGACCGACGCGCGCAGCAGGCCGCCGTACTTGTGCACGGCGCGGATGACAGCAGCGCAGAAGACGAGGAACTGCGCGTTGTCGTGCGGGTTGTCGCCGGGCAGCAGCAGGTTGCCCTCGGTGGTGTTGCCGAGCGAGAAGTTCACGTGCTTGCCGGATCCGTTGACCCCGGCGAAGGGCTTCTCGTGGAAGAGGCACTCCATGCCGTGCTTCTTGGCGATCGACTTGAACGTCGTCATGAGCAGTTGCTGGTGGTCGGAGGCGACGTTGGCACGCTCGAACATCGGGGCGATCTCGAACTGGCCCGGAGCGACCTCGTTGTGCCGGGTCTTGGCCGGGATGCCGAGCTTGAAGAGCTCCCGCTCGGTGTCCATCATGAAGCCCAGCACGCGCTCGGGGATGGCTCCGAAGTAGTGGTCGTCGAACTCCTGGCCCTTGGGCGGCTTGGCCCCGAAGAGCGTGCGACCGGCGTTGAGCAGGTCGGGGCGCGCGAGGAAGAAGTGGCTGTCGACCAGGAAGTACTCCTGCTCGGGTCCGCAGTAGGACACCACGCGCGACGGGTCGTGGCCGAAGAGGCGCAGGATGCGCTCGGCGTGCGCGGCCATCGCCTGCTGCGAGCGCAGCACCGGCGTCTTGTGGTCGAGAGCCTCGCCGGTCATGGACACGAAGACCGTCGGGATGCACAGCGTGTTGCCGTTGGGGTTCTCCAGGACGTACGCCGGGCTCATGACGTCCCAGCCCGTGTAGCCGCGAGCCTCGAACGTGTTGCGCAGGCCGCCGTTGGGGAAGCTCGACGCGTCGGGCTCGCCCTGGATCAGCGTCTTGCCCGAGAACGACGCGAACGCCGAGCCGTCGCCGACGGGGTCGAGGAAGCTGTCGTGCTTCTCGGCGGTCAGGCCGGTCAGCGGGTAGAACACGTGGGCGTAGTGGGTTGCGCCCTTCTCCAGCGCCCAGTCCTTCATCGCGGACGCGACGGCGTCGGCCATCTCGGGGTCCAGCGGCGCGGAGTGCTCGATGGTCGCGAGCACCGACTTGTAGACCGCCTTCGGCAGCCGCTTCTGCATCACCGCGAGGCTGAAGACGTTCTGACCGAAGATCTCGCCCGGCTCCTCGCCCGGGTCGAACGAGATGGGCGGCGGGATGTAGGCCTCGACCGAGGTGATGGCCTGCAGACGGACGTTGTTGCTACTCAAGATCGGGCTCCCTCGGGCATGCCCCGCGCACGTGCACGGGTGGATACCGGGAATCTAGGTGGCCCTCGTGTCCGGATTGTTTCGTCCTTGTGACAGGCCGGAGCGACCGGAATCCGGTCGTCGGTCTGGCATAGTCGGCCCCATGCCCGATGCCGCCACCACCGAACGTCGTGCGGTCGTCGTCGAGGACGACGAGGACATCCGGTCACTCATCGAGTTCACCCTCACCAGCCAGGGCTTCGACGTCCGGTCCGTGGAGACCGGGCTCGACGGGCTCGAGGCGATCAGCACCTTCGACCCCGACCTGGTGACCCTGGACCTGGGACTACCGGGCATCGACGGCATCGAGACCTGCCGGCGGATCCGGGAGACCAACGACGTCTACATCGTCATGATCACCGCGCGCGACGAGGAGATCGACCGGCTGATCGGGCTGGAGACGGGCGCCGACGACTTCATCTCCAAGCCCTTCAGCCCCCGCGAGCTCCAGGCCCGGGTCAACGCGATGTTCCGCCGCCCGCGACGCTCGACCGCCCCTGTCGAGGAGCACACGCCGCTGGCGGCCCCGCACAACGAGATCCTCGACCACGGCCCCCTCAAGGTCGACGTCGACGGCCGTCGGGCCTTCCGGGGCGACGAGGAGCTCGCGCTCACCCGCACGGAGTTCGACCTGCTCACCGAGCTGATGCGCACCCCCGCACGGGTCTGGACCCGCGAGGCGCTGCTGCGCTCGGTGTGGGGCACCGACTGGGCCACCGACACCCACCTCGTCGAGGTGCACGTGGGCAACCTTCGCCGCAAGCTCGGTGACGCCGGCCGCCTGGTCCGCACGGTGCGTGGCGTCGGCTACCGGATGGATGCGCTCCAGGGCCCGCTCTAGGAGTCGGCGTACTCCATGAGGTAGGACGCCAGCGCCCGGTCGGCACGCTGCGCGGCAGCAGGGACGAGCCGCACCCGGGCCGTGGCCCCCACGACGTCACCGACGCGCAGCCGGCCCTCGATGAACCGGGCCATCTCGACCAGCTCGAGAGTGCCGACGATGCTGGAGGCCACGCGCAGGCTCAACGTGGCATCGAGCGCCGCGTCGAGGTCGCCCACCTCGGTCGCGGTCACGATCCGCTCGACCCGCTGCGGGAGGAGCCGGCGGTAGGTGTGGGCGAAGGAGACCGTGAACGGCCAGTTGTCGACGTCCTGGGCCAACCGGTCGAGGTCACGCGGGTCGAACGTGCTCACGTGTCCTCCTGGCTGAGCGCGACCGCGACTGTTCGGGGCTGCTGCCTCCAGGGTGCGCGGCGCAGATCAAGGGATCTGCGCGGAAACCTCAAGCAAGCCGCAAGGATTCAGCCGATGACGAGGTCGCGCTCCAGGTCGGCTGCGAGCCGCTGCGCGAAGTAGGCGTGGCCGTCGCCGTTGAGGAGCCCGTCCTCCGCGAAGTAGGCGGGTGCGTCGGCGCCGGTGAGCCACTCCTCGCCGAAGGTGTCGACGCAGGTGATGTGGTCGTTCTCGAGGGGCTCGCACATGCCCATCCCGCGCGGGTTGCCGTAGGGCAGGACCACGGCGATGACCGCGTCGGGCACCCGCCCGCGCAGGGTGGTGACGGTGTTGCGCATGAGCTTGCGGATGACCGGCGTGGTGGCCGGCGAGCGCATCTGCGCGGAGATGACCACGACGTCGGGCACGAAGTCCTCGTCGGTCTGGAGCCGGAAGACGCGGTCGAGGTACTGGCTGCCGGGCGTCCCCGGAGCGCTGTGTGCCCAGCCGGAGCCGGGGACGGCGTCCACGCGGTACTCCCAGCCGAGGTCCTTCGACAGCAGGTGCACGAAGCTGGCCTTCTGGAGCGCTGCTCCCTCCCCCGCGGTCCAGTCGTCGCCGATGAAGAGGACCTTGGCCGCCGGCGGGACGGAGAGGGCCACGGCCGCGGTGTCGGCGAACGGCACCTGCTCCGGCTCACCGGGGTCGGTGGAGAACTGGGCGACCAGGAGCGCCACGGTCAGTGCGGTCGCACCCAGGACGCCGAGCAGCGTGAATCGCTGGACGGTGACGCTTCGGCCCGTGTCGGTGGACCGCCCCCATGGCTTGGACACGACCCCGATCCTACGTGGTCCGAACCGGTGGGAGATCGGATGTTTGGACCCGTGGGACCGGGGGCAGGCTTACCTCGACACGCACTGCTGCTCCGACCTCGTCTCGGACTTTCTTCAGCCCACATCCCGGGGGTGGGCTGCTCCACGAGGCTCACGGAGCGCGGTGCGTGTCGCACGTCCGGACATGGAAGTGCCAGGACGCGACCTCTGGGGGGCAGTCGATCGCGGCCTGGCTCCGTGATTGTCCCACATCTCGCGCCGGACCGACACCGTCACTTGCGCGACGGTCGCGGCAGGTCAGTCCCAGAAGACACGGTCGACGACCGCACGTGCCTGCCGGGTGCACCGCAGGTAGTCGTTGACCATCTCGTCGGTCGCCCCCGGCGGGTAGCCCAGGATGTTGGCGACCGCGGCGCGCTCCCGGGCGTCACGCGGAATCTGGTCGCCGGAGGAGCCCCGCACCAGCGTCACGGCGTTGCGGGTCCGGCTGACGGTGCGCCAGCCCTCGATGAGCAGCGCCGCCTCCTCCTCACCGAGCAGCCCCGCGTCCCGCGCCGCCGCGAGCGCATCGAGGGTCTGCGGCGTGCGCAGGGACGCCACCTGACCGGCGTGACGCATCTGGAGCAGCTGCACGGTCCACTCGATGTCGGCCAGGCCGCCACGCCCGAGCTTGAGGTGCAGGTGGGGGTCGGCGCCACGCGGCAGGCGCTCGCGGTCGATCCGGGCCTTGATCCGACGGACCTCGCGGATGTCGTCCTCCGAGATCCCGTCGGCCGGGAAGCGCAGGGGGTCGATGAGATCGGTGAACCGCCGTCGCAGGTCCTCGTCACCCACCACCGCATCGGCGCGCAGGAGCGCCTGCGCCTCCCAGACCATCGACCACTTGGCGTAGTAGGCGGCGTAGGAGCCGAGCGTGCGCACCAGCGCGCCCTGCTTGCCCTCGGGACGCAGGTCGGCGTCGACCTGGAGCGGCGGGTCGGCCCCCGGCAGGGCCAGCAGCCGGCGCAGCTCGTTGGCGACCGCTTGGGAGTAGGAGGTCGCGACCTGCGCATCGGCGCCCGGCTCGGCCTCGAAGACGAAGAGGACGTCGGCGTCGCTGGAGTAGGAGAGCTCGAAGCCGCCATAGCGACCCATCGCGATGATCGCGATGCGTGCGGGCGCCTGCTCGAGCAACCGTTGCCGTCGTACGGCGAGCCCCGCGACCCGGAGCGTGGCCTCCAGGGTGGCGTCGGTCAGGCGGGAGAGCCCCTTGCCGACGTCGGCCACGTCCGTGAGCCGCAGCGCGTCGCCGGCGGCGATCCGGAAGAGCTCGCGCCGTCGCACGGCACGGATGGCACGCACGGCCTTCTCGACGTCGTCCTGGCGACCGGCGGCGGCGAGCATCTCCTCGACGAGCGGCTCGACCGGCAGCGGGGCGAGCGATCCACCGAGGATCCGCACCCCTTGGGGCTCCCGCTCGAGCAGGTCGGTGACGTAGCGCGAGGTGGAGAGCAGGTGAGCGAGCCGCTCGGCGACGGCACCCTCGTCCCGCAGCGTCTTGAGGTACCACGGGGTGCGCCCCAGGGCCTCGCTGATGCGGCGGAAGCCGAAGAGGCCGGCGTCGGGATCGGGGCCCTCGGCGAACCACTCGAGCATCGCCGGCAGCAGGGCCCGCTGGATGGTGGAGGTGCGGGAGAGCCCGGCCGTCAGCGCCTCCAGGTGTCGCAGCGCTGCCTGAGGGTCGGCGTAGCCGAGGGCGGCCAGCCGGGTGCTGGCGGCCTCCGACGAGAGCCGGGCCTCGGGGCCGGGGATCCCGGCGACCGCGGCGAGGAGCGGGCGGTAGAAGAGCTTCTCGTGCAGCCGTCGGACCTCGCGGCGGTGGTGCTCCCACACGCGGTCGAGCGACGCGACCGGCTCCTTGAAGAGCCGCACGCTGCGGCCGAGACGGCGCAGGGACGGCTCGTCCTCGGGCACCACGTGGATGCGGCGCAGCTGGAAGAGCTGCATCCGGTGCTCGAGGGTGCGGAGGAAGGCGTAGGCGTCGTGGAGCGCCTCCCCGTCCTCGCGGCCGACGTAGCCGCCGTCGGTCAGCGCGGCCAGCGCGCTGAGCGTCGCGGTCGGCCGGATGCGCTCGTCCATGCGGCCGTGGACGAGCTGGAGCAGCTGCACGGCGAACTCGACGTCGCGCAGCCCTCCCGAGCCGAGCTTGAGCTGGCGGTCGGCCTCCCGCGCCGGGATGTGCTCGACGACTCGCCGCCGCATGGCCTGGGCGTCGGTGACGAAACCCTCGCGCTCGGCCGCGGACCACACCAGCGGGGCGAGCATGGCGACGTACTCGCGACCCAGCGCCAGGTCACCGGCGACCGGGCGGGCCTTGAGCAGCGCCTGGAACTCCCAGGTCTTGGCCCAGCGCTCGTAGTAGCCGAGGTGGCTGGCGAGGGTGCGCACCAGGGGGCCAGCCTTGCCCTCGGGGCGCAGCGCTGCGTCGACCGGCCAGATCGTGCCCTCGGTGGTGTGGTCGGAGCAGATCCGGATCAGGTGGCTGGCCAGCTGGGTCGCGGCCCGCACGACCGCCTGGTCGCTGGCGTCCTCGTGCCCGGGGGCCGGCTCGTAGACGAAGATCACGTCGACGTCGGAGACGTAGTTGAGCTCGTTGCTGCCGAGCTTGCCCATCGCGATGACCGCCAGCCGCGCGAGCGAGGCGGACTCCCCCACCCGCTGCCGGGCCACGGCCAGTGCGGCCTCCAGGGTGCCGGCCGCGAGGTCGGACAGCTCGGCTGCCGCGTCGTCGATGGCGACGTCGTGGGAGAGGTCGCGCGAGGCGAGACGTAGCAGGACGCGGCGATACTCCACGCGCAGGGCGTCGACAGCCTCGGCGTCCGGGAGCGTCGCGACCGGCTGGTCGGCGTGCGGGTCGGCGCCCACCGCCTCCAGGAGGCCGGCGCGCACGCTCCAGGCCGCTGGACGTGTGGAGCCCATCGTCGGGTCGGTGAGCTCGTGCCACTGCTCGGGGTGCCGGGCCAGGTGGTCGGCCAGCGCGCTGCTCGCGCCGAGCACGCACAGCAGCCGCATCGCGGTGCCCTCGTCGTCGGCGACCGCGCTCAGGAGCGCCTCACGGTCCTCGACCTCGTCGGCGATCCGCACGAGGGCGGACAGGGCCAGGTCGGGGTCGGCGGTGCGCCCGAGGATCGCGAGGATCGGCTCGGCCTGCCCGCCCAGGCCCGTCAGCGCCTCCTGGGCGGCGGCGGTGTCGGTGAACCCGAGCCGCAGGAGGGCGCCCCTGGTCGTGGTGGTGCGCGTCATCGCGGGCCCCCTGCGGCGCCGGCGACCCGGGCGAAGGACCGGGCCAGGGGGCGCCAGGCCTCGGTCAGCTCGTCGGCGGCGTCCTCGACCTGGGCCAGCAGGGTGTCCTGGTCGATGCCGCGCAGCACGTGGGCCTCCCGGTCGTCGGCCGCCCACGGCCGCAGGGTGGCCGCGTCGACCTCCGGGTGGAGCTGGAGCCCCCAGGCCCGCGGGCCGAAGCGGACGACCTGCGGCTCCCCCGCGGGGGTCTGCGCGAGGACCGTGGCGCCGGCGGGCAGGACGGTGACGACGTCGTCGTTCCAGTGCACGCCCCGCCGGGGGGTCGCGACAGGGCCGAGGAGCTCGTCGGTCGCCGCGTCCGCGGTCCAGCCGACGTCGAGCAGGCCGAGCTGCTGGCCGCGCGGGTTGCGCTCGACGCGCCCGCCGAGCGCTGAGGCGAGCAGCTGGTGGCCGAGGCAGACCCCGAGCACGGGGACACCGGCCGTGTGGGCGGCACGGAGCTGCTCCTTGAGCGGACCGAACCAGGCGACGGTGTCGTCCTCGGCCTGCTGGGGCCCGCCCAGCACCAGCACTCCGTCGTACGACGTGAGGTCGGGGACGGCGTCGCCGGCGTAGGGCCGGCACACCTCGAGCGTGCAGCCGGCCTCGGTCAGCCAGCGCCCGAGGAGCACCGGGGGGCACTCGTCCTCGTGCTGGACGACCAGGACCGACGGCATCGTGGGACCTGCCTGGTCAGATGACCGGGAGCATCTGGTCGCGCTCGAAGACCGAGACCTGTCCGCGGTACTCGTCCCACTCGGCCCGCTTGTTGCGCAGGAAGTAGTCGAAGACGTTCTCCCCCAGCGTCTCGGCGAGCAGCTCGGAGGTCTCGGCGATCTTGATCGCCTCGTTGAGGTTGTGCGGGAGCGGCTCGATGCCGAGGTTCTTGCGCTCGCGCTCCGTGAGGGCCCACACGTCGTCCTCCGCCTCGCGGGGCAGCTCGTAGCCCTCGTCGATGCCCTTGAGGCCGGCCGCCAGCACGGCGGCGAAGGCGAGGTAGGGGTTGCAGGCGGCGTCGATGGTGCGCAGCTCGACCCGGGTGGAGTTGCCCTTGCTGGGCTTGTACATCGGGACCCGGACCATCGCGGAGCGGTTGTTGTGGCCCCAGCAGATGTAGGAGGGGGCCTCCCCGCCGAACATCATCCGCTTGTAGGAGTTGACCCACTGGTTGGTGACGACGCTGATCTCCGGGGCGTGGCGCAGGACGCCGGCGATGAAGCGGCGGCCGGTCTGGGAGAGCTGGTATTCGGCCCCCGCCTCGTAGAAGGCGTTCTGGTCGCCCTCGAAGAGCGAGACGTGGGTGTGCATGCCGGAGCCGGGGTGGGTGGTGAAGGGCTTGGGCATGAAGCTGGCCCAGATGCCCTGGCCGAGCGCGACCTCACGGATGACGGTGCGGAAGGTCATGATGTTGTCGGCGGTCGAGAGCGCGTCGGCGTAGCGCAGGTCGATCTCCTGCTGGCCCGGGCCGCCCTCGTGGTGGCTGAACTCCACCGAGATGCCCATCGCCTCGAGCATCGTGATCGCCTCGCGGCGGAAGTCGGAGCCGTGGGACTGCGCGGTGTGGTCGAAGAAGCCGCTGCGGTCGACGGGGACCGGGTCGACGCCGGCCTGCGGGGTGTCCTTGAAGAGGTAGAACTCGATCTCGGGGTGCGTGTAGAAGGTGAAGCCCTTGTCGGCCGCCTTGCTCAGCGTGCGCTTGAGCACGTAGCGCGGGTCGGAGTAGGACGGGCTGCCGTCGGGCATCACCACGTCGCAGAACATCCGGGCCGTGGCCGGGCCGTCGCCACCGCGCCACGGGAGGATCTGGAAGGTCGAGGGGTCCGGCAGCAGGAGCATGTCGGCCTCGTAGACGCGGGCGAAGCCCTCGATCGCGGAGCCGTCGAAGCCGATGCCCTCGTCGAAGGCGTTGTCCAGCTCGGCCGGGGCCACTGCGACGGACTTCAGGAAGCCCAGCACGTCGGTGAACCACAGCCGCACGAAGCGGACGTCACGCTCTTCGAGAGCGCGGAGAACGAAGTCTTCCTGCTTGCCCATGCGGCACAGCGTAGGGGCAGCCGACCTGCTCAGTCGTCGTCGGGCAAGGTCTTGCGCTCGATCTCCGCGATCGTGGGTCGGCCGCGGTTGCAGAAGACCTCCAGCTCGATCGACTCGGCCTGCCGGACGAAGACCGCGTCGACGTCGTCGTCCGGTCCGGGCTCGAAGCTCACGGTGCGCCACCCGGAGGCCGTGCGAGCGTCGATGCCGTAGGCCACGACGCCGCGACACTCGACGACGAAGACCCCGAAGTCGTCGCTGATCTCCTGCCGCACGACGTCGTCCTCGACCGCCGGCTCGAGCCGGCCCTCCTCCTCGAGCTGGGCGGTGCGGATCGCCTCGGTGACCACCGGCCCACGGTCGCGGATGCTGGCCCCGAGCGAGCTCACGGCGAGCACGCCCACGACGACGGCGAGGACGGCGGCCGCCAGCCAGCCGGCGCCGTAGCCCAGCGCACGGCGGGTGCGACGGTCCTCGGTCATGAGGCCATCGTGCCGTGCGGATCGCTGTGATGTCCCCAAGGGACGGTTAAGGCGACGCTAAGGCGCCAGGACCCGGTGCCGGACTCGGCTAGGTTGCCTGCGTGGCGCAGGTGCTGATCATCGAGGACGACGCGCGCATCCGCCCGCTGCTGATGCGCGCGCTCGGCGAGCGCGGCTACGCCGTCTCGTCGGCGTCGACCGGCATGCAGGGGCTGTCGATGGCCGTCGAGCAGCGGCCCGACCTCGTCATCCTGGACCTGGGCCTGCCCGACGTCGACGGCACCCAGGTGCTCTCGATGCTCCGCGCGGTGAGCGACGTGCCGGTGATCGTGGCCAGCGCACGCGACGACGACCCGTCGCTGGTCAGCTGCCTCGACGCGGGCGCCGACGACTACGTGGTCAAGCCCTACACGACCGCTCAGCTCGAGGCACGCATCCGCGCGGTCATTCGCCGGGTCGGCACGGGTGCCCGCACGCCCCGGACGAGCCTCGTCGTCGGTGGGCTGGAGATCGACGTCGCGGGCCGTCGTACGACGATGGACGGGGTGGCCCTCGATCTCAGCCCCCGCGAGTTCGACCTGCTGCGCCACCTCGCCGAGCGTCCCGGCGAGGTCGTGACGAAGAAGGAGCTGCTCACCGACGTCTGGCAGCAGGCGTGGGGCGGTTCGGACAAGACCGTCGACGTCCACCTGTCGTGGCTGCGGCGCAAGCTCGGTGAGTCCGCCTCGGCGCCGCGCTACCTGCACACGGTGCGCGGGGTCGGCGTGCGTCTGGCCGCGCCCGACGAGGCCTGACGTGCGTCGGAGCCTGATCCTGACCGTCGCAGCGGCCGTGTCGATGGTGCTGCTCGCGATGCTCGTGCCCATGGCGGTGCTGCTGCGCAGCTATGCCCTCGAGGACCAGCTCTCGCGCGCCGCGCTGGAGGTCCAGGCGACCGAGACGGTGGTGTCGGGGCAGGACGTCGGCGCGGTGTCGGTCTACCTCGACGCGATCAACGCCGACTCCGAGATCCAGACCACCGTGCTCTACCCGGCCTCGGCGCTGAATCCCGAGGGCCTCGACGTCGGTCCCGACCCGGGTCAGGACCAGCGTGTGGTCGAGGCGCGCGCGACGGGCCAGGCACGCATCGACGACGTCGACGGCGGCGCGGAGTTCCTCGTGCCGGTCTCGCTCAGCGGGAGCTCGCTGAGCGCCGAACGCACCCCGGTGATCCGGGTGGTGGTGGACTCCCCCGGCTTCGACGCCGCCCTGGTGCGCAGCTGGCTGGTCCTGCTCGGGCTCGGCATCGTGCTGCTCGCCGGGGCGCTGGTGCTCGCCGACCGGCTCGGCCGCTCCTTCGTCGTCCCGATCCGAGGACTCGCGACCTACGCCCAGCAGCTCGGCGACCGTCGTCGCCCCGACCCCGTCTCGGCCGAGGGCCCCGCCGAGGTGCGCGAGCTCGCCCTCGCGATGAGCCGGTTGGTCGGCCGCATCGACGTCCTCCTCGAGCGCGAGCGCGCCGGAGTCGCGGACCTCTCCCACCGGCTGCGCACCCCCATCACGGCGCTGCGGCTGCGCGTCGACGGCATCGGCGACCCGGCCGAGCGGGCCCGGCTCGGCGGTGATCTCGACGAGCTCGAGGCGATGGTGGACCACGTGGTGCGCGAGGCCCGCCGCTCCGAGCGCGAGGGGCTGGTGCCCGAGTGCGACGGGGTCGCGGTGCTCGAGCAGCGCGCCCACTTCTGGGAGCCGTTGGCCGAGGACCAGGAGCGGGACCTCTCGGTCGAGGTGCTCGTCGCGGGCTCCGTGCCGGTGCCGGTGCGCGCCGCCGAGGAGGACCTCGCCGCTCTCCTCGACGTGCTCCTCGACAACGTGTTCACCCACACCCCGGACTCCGCCGCGGTGCGCGTGACCCTCGCCCCGCGGGACGGCGGCGGTCTCGTGCTGACGGTCGAGGACGACGGACCGGGCTATCCCGCCGACATCGACGTCGCCGGCCGGGGCACCTCCGGCGCCGGCTCCACCGGCCTCGGCCTCTCCATCGTCGAGAGGACCGCCACCGAGTCCGGTGGCGGTCTCGTCCTCTCGCGCCCGGCCGAGGGTGGCGCACGGGCCGTCGTTGAGCTCGGCGGTCCCTAGCCCCTACGCCGAGTCGGCGCGATGTTGCAGGCCGTACGCCGAGTCGGCGCGATGTTGCACGTCGCACGCCGAGTCGGCGCGATGGTGCGTGCGGTCGTGTGCCGGGTCCAGCGATCGAGCG
>NZ_CALRWD010000101.1:0-14652 GCF_943371775.1 Nocardioides psychrotolerans | reverse complement strand
ACCGCACCGACGTAGGGCGCCCACGTCGGCGCGGAGAAGGCACCGGAGGGCTCCCGGCGCAGCACCACGCAGGCGACGTTGACGATCGCGAAGACGCACAGGAGCAGCAGCGCGGTCGTGCCGGAGAGGGCCTTGATGACCGAGGTGTCGGCCAGGAACGTGACCGCGAAGATCAGGCCGAGGGCCAGGACGGTGGAGAAGAGGATGCCGACCCACGGCGTACGACGACCCGGCAGCACCTTGCCCAGGCTGCGGGGCAGGACGTCCTGGTGGGCGAGGCCGTAGAGCAGGCGGCTGGCCATCAGCATGTTGATCAGCGCGGTGTTGGCGACGGCGATGACGGTGAGGAAGGGGAACACGTCGTCGATCGGCAGGTTGGGCGCTCCGGTGCTGACGACGTTGAGCAGGACCTTGCCCTCGTCGGCAACGACCTGCTCGATCTCGCCCTCGGGGATCACCGCGACGACCGAGATGGAGACGAGGACGTAGAAGAGCACCGCGATCCCCAGCCCGGTCAGCATGATCCGGGGGAAGGTGCGCTCCGGGTCCTTGATCTCCTCGACCATGTTGACCGAGTCCTCGAAGCCGACCATCGCGAAGAACGCGATCGCCGTCGCGACCGTGACCGCGAGGAAGAGCCCGCGCTCGGAGCCGCTCTCGAAGACGACCATCCGGCCCAGGTCGCCGTCGCCACGGGAGATCACGACGAAGCCGATCGCGATGACGATGACCAGCGCGAGCATCTCCACGAGGGTCAGGAAGACGTTGAACTTCACGCTCTCCCCCACGCCCCGCAGGTTGATCAGCGCGAGGAGCACCATGAAGCCCATCGCCACCGCCGTGATCGCGGTGCTGCTCTCGGGGTCGATGCCGCCGACGCCGAGACCGTCGAGCCCCGCCAGGAGGTTGGTCCCGAGCAGGTTGGCGGCGGTCGAGGCGCTGGTGATGCCGGAGCAGATGACGCCGAAGGCCACCAGGAAGGTGACGAAGTGGATGCCGAAGGCCTTGTGCGTGTAGAGCGCCGCACCCGCCGCCTGGGGGAACTTCGTGACCAGCTCGAGGTAGGACAGCGCGGTCAGCGTGGCCACGGCGAAGGCCACGAGGAACGGCACCCACACGATGCCGCCCACCTCGAGGGCCATCTCCCCGGTGACGGCGTAGATGCCCGCGCCCAGGATGTCCCCGACGATGAAGAGCAGCAGGAGCTTGGGGCCCATCACCCGCTGGAGGTCGGGCTCGGGCCCGTTGACGTCGACGTCGGTGCTGCTGGCGGTCATCGCGGGCTCCTGCGGAGGAGGGGACAGTGCTCCAACCCAATACCCAGAAGGCCGGTTTGGCCACCAGGCGCCCCGGCGTTGCGCCCGCTGGGCGCCCGCGTGCCGTCAGCCGAAGAAGACCTGCGCCTCGGCGTACTCTTCGGGACTGACGAGCTTGAGCTCGGCGGTGCCCTCGGCCAGCGGCACCCGGATGATCTTGGTGCCGCGCAGCGCCATCATCGTGCCCCAGTCGCCGTCCGCGACGGCGTCGACGGCCTGGAGGCCGAAGCGGGTGGCCAGCCAGCGGTCGAACGCCGTGGGCGTGCCGCCGCGCTGCACGTGGCCGAGGACGACCGCGCGGGCCTCCTTGCCGGTGCGGTGCTCGATCTCGCTGGCGAGCCGGTCGCCGATGCCACCGAGGCGCACGTGGCCGAAGGCGTCCTTCTCCCCCGACACCAGGGTCATGCCGTGCTCGCCGTCGGACTCCTGCGGCACGGCTCCCTCGGACACGACGATGATCGGGGCGTACTTGGTCTTGAAGCGGGTCTCCACGTGCTCGCAGAGCGCCTCGATGTCGAAGGGCTGCTCGGGGATCAGCACGGCGCTGGCGCCGCCCGCGATGCCCGCGTGCAGCGCGATCCAGCCGGCGTGGCGGCCCATGACCTCGACGACCAGCACCCGGTGGTGCGACTCGGCCGTGGTGTGGAGCCGGTCGATGGCCTCGGTCGCGATGTTGACCGCGGTGTCGAAGCCGAAGGTGAAGTCGGTGCCCGAGAGGTCGTTGTCGATGGTCTTGGGCACGCCCACCACGTGCACGCCGAGGTCGGCGAGCTTGGTCGCGACGCCGAGGGTGTCCTCGCCGCCGATCGCGATGAGGGCGTCGACGCCGTCGCTCGCGAGGTTGTCCTTGATGCGCTCGACGCCGCCCTCGATCTTGAAGGGGTTGGTGCGCGAGGAGCCGAGGATCGTGCCGCCACGGGGCAGGATGCCGCGGCACTCCTGGATGCCCAGCTGCATCGTCTCGCCCTCGAGCGGTCCCTTCCAGCCGTCGCGGTAGCCGACGAACTCGAATCCGTGGGTGCTGACGCCCTTGCGGACCACGGCCCGGATGACGGCGTTGAGGCCGGGGCAGTCCCCGCCTCCGGTGAGCACTCCGACGCGCATGGGACCTCCTGGATGAGCCGGTCGACGAGACCGACGGCGGGCGGGACTTGGATCGTTCACAGGGAGCTCGCCCACCCTAGCCAGGTTTGGGTTCAGGTGGCGAGGGTCACCACGAGCCAGTCGAAGCCGACACCGACGGCCACGCCCAGCAGCGCGCAGCCGACCAGCGGCAGCCAGCCGCCGACCACGGTGCGGTCGGTCGGCAGGGTCTCGCTGCGCCACCGGGGGTCCTCGGTGATGGCCGCGAGCTGCGACTGGCCGACCCGCGGGTCGAGCACGGCGACCTCGGGGTCGTCGGGGTGCAGCAGCACCGCGACCGGTGCCTTGCGGGCGTGGAGCGCCAGCATCGCCGGCACCAGGGCCGCCACGCGTCGGGCACCACCCTCGGCGAGCACGGTGATCGCGAGGACCGCCGACGGCCCCTCGATCGGCCCGGCCGTCCCGACCAGGAACGACGGGGAACGCCGCGCCAGCTTGCGTCGTACGACGAGCCCCGGCGCCGGCACGCCGGCGACGCGCCCCGCCACGAGGGCGGCCGCGCCCTCCTCGAGCGCGGCCCTGAAGCGTCGGTCGGCGCGCCTGTTCCACACGACCACACCGATCGCCCAGCCGATCGTCACGAGGATGCCGAGGCCGACGAGCGATCCGAAGACGACCCAGTGCTCCCCGTCGACCGCGAGCACCGAGCCGAACAGGAGGGCGGGTCCGAGCAGCTGGGCGAAGAGCATGATCCGGGTCTGGCGCGCGAGGTCGTTGAGCACGACTGGAGCCTGCCCCGTGGTGATGACCCCAACCGCGCAGGCCGGGTCGATAGTCTCCGGCGCATGACCTTCTCGATCGTTGCCCGCTCCGCCGACACCGAGTCCTGGGGGGTCGCCGTGGCCTCGAAGTTCCTCGCCGTCGGTGCCGTCGTCCCCGCCGCCGTCGCCCAGGTCGGTGCCATCGCCACGCAGGCCGACGCCAACGTCGCCTACAAGGGCCTCGCGCTCGCCCACCTCGACGAGGGCGCGACCGCGTCCGTGGCGCTCCAGCGGCTGCTCGAGGAGGACGAGGGTCGTGACGAGCGCCAGGTCGGCATCGTCGACCTCGACGGCAACGCGGCGTCCCACACCGGCCACGCCTGCATCGAGTGGGCCGGCGGGGTGACGGGCGAGGGCTACGCCATCCAGGGCAACTGCCTGGCAGGCTCCGAGGTCGTGGAGGAGATGGAGCGGGCCTGGCTCGCCTCCGACCCGGAGTCCCCGCTGGCCCAGCGCCTGCTCGCCGCGCTCGCGGCCGGCGACGCCGCGGGAGGCGACAAGCGCGGGCGGCAGTCGGCCGCGCTGCTCGTCGTGCGTGACGAGGCCGGCTACGGCGGCGGTGACGACATCGACACCGACCTGCGCGTCGACGACCACGTCGCACCCATCGAGGAGCTGACGCGGTTGCTCGACCTCAACGTGCTCTACCTGACCGCCTCGACGCCCGACGAGCAGGTCGCGGTCACCCCCGAGCTCGAGGCCGAGCTCGAGGCCTTCGCGCAGGCGCAGGGCCACCCCGACTTCCACACCTGGGTCGGCACGGAGAACTACGAGATGCGGGTGTCCCCGCAGCTGGAGTGGATCGACCGGCGGGTGCTGGCCATCGTGCGAGGCGATCGGTGAGCATCCTCGCCATCGACGCCGGCACCACCGGCGTCACCGCCGTCGTCGTCACGCCCGACGGACGGATCGCGGCGAAGGGCTACCAGGAGTTCGCCCAGCACTTCCCCCAACCGGGCTGGGTCGAGCACGCGCCCGAGGAGATCTGGCAGGCGACGCTGGAGGCGTGCCGGGTCGCCCTGGGGCAGGTCGACCGGGCCGAGCTCCGGGGCATCGGGATCACCAACCAGCGCGAGACGATCGTGCTGTGGGACCGCGAGACCCTCGGGTCTCCCCGTCGGGCGATCGTGTGGCAGGACCGTCGTACGGCGGACATCTGCGCGCGGCTGCGCGACGCCGGGCACGAGCCGCGCGTGGCGGAGCTGACCGGGCTGCGGCTGGACCCCTACTTCTCCGGCACCAAGCTGATGTGGCTGGCCGAGCACGAGCCGCACACGTGGGCGCTGGTGGAGTCGGGGCGCTATGCCGTGGGCACGGTCGACTCCTACCTCATCGCCCGCATGACCCGCGGCCTCGAGCACGTCACCGACGTCTCCAACGCGAGCCGCACGCTGCTCCTCGACCTCACCACCGGCGACTGGTCCGACGAGCTCTGCTCGCTGCTCGGTGTGCCCCGTGACGCGCTGCCGGAGCTGGTGCCCAGCTGGGGCGAGCTCGCGGTCACCGACGCCCGGTCGTTCCTCGACCTGTCGTTGCCGATCGCGGGCATCGCCGGTGACCAGCAGTCGGCGCTCTTCGGGCAGACCTGCTTCGACGCGGGCGACTCCAAGTGCACCTACGGCACCGGGTCCTTCATCCTCACCAACACCGGCTCCACGCTGTGCCGCTCCGACGCCGGGCTCCTGTCGACCGCTGCGTGGCGCTCCCCGTCGGGCGAGCTGACCTATGCGGTCGAGGGCTCGATCTTCGTGACCGGCGCGGCCGTGCAGTGGCTGCGCGACGGACTGCAGATCGTCGGCTCGGCGGCGGAGACCGCAGCGATCGCGGCGACGGTGGCGGACTCCGAGGGCGTGGTCTTCGTGCCGGCGCTGACCGGTCTCGGCGCTCCTGACTGGGACCCGCACGCTCGCGGCATGGTCATCGGCATCACCCGGGGCACGACCCGCGCCCACCTCGTGCGGGCCACCCTGGACGCGATCGCCTTCGAGGTGCGCGACGTCCTCGACACCATGCCGGGTCTGAGGTCGCTCCGGGTGGACGGCGGCGCCTCGGCCAACGACCTGCTCTGCCAGCTGCAGGCCGACCAGGTCGGCGTGCCGGTCGAGCGGCCCCGGCTGGTCGAGACCACGGCGCTGGGCGCGGCCTTCCTCGCCGGGCTCGGCACCGGCGTCTGGGACTCCACCGACGACCTGCGCCAGACCTGGCAGCTCGACCGGCGCTTCGAGCCGTCCGAGGACCGCGCCGCCGCCGACCGGGCCCACGGCCGCTGGCGCGCGGCCGTCGAGCGGTCGAAGGGCTGGGCGACCGTCTGACGCCTCAGGGGCTGCGGCGCTCCAGCTCGGCCGCAGCGGCGTCGCGGGTCGCCGTGGCCTCCTCGAGCTCGGCGTAGGCCTCGGTGCGCGCCTCCTCGGCGTCGCCGAGCTCGTCGTCGACCTCGTCAGCCGATGCCTCGAGGTCGGCCAGGCGCCGCTTGAGCTCGTCGATCTCGGCCTGGAGCTGCATGGAGCGCGCCTCCAGCTCCGACTGGGCCGAGACCGTCTCCTCGTAGGCCGAGCGCGCCGTCCGCACCTCGTCCTCCGCCTCGTCCAGGGCCTCCTGGGCGGCGGCGCGGGCCTTCTCCTCGGCCTCGGGATCGGGTACGACGTGCAGGTCGGGCCGCGCGCCGGCGGCGGGAGCGTCGGGGTCGGGCGACGCGACGGGGCTGGCCTCGAAGCCGAGCGCACCCGGCAGGGCGACCGCGCCGCCGAGGTCGACCTCGTCGACACCGGTGGTGGTGATCGCGGTGACGAGGAGCCCGCTGCGGACCGCCTGGGAGCAGCGCTCGTCGAGCATCGCGGCCGTGAGCGTGGCCTCGACCTGGTCGGCCACGGCCTGGGTCACCTTGACCCCCGCCTCGGACGCGAGCGACCGCGCCTGCTGCGTGACCGCGGCGGTGACCTGACGACGCTGGCGGGTCAGCGCGCGCAGCTGCTCCCCGGACATGGCCGCGGCGGCCTCGCGCAGGGCGGCGCCCACGGTGAGGACCTGGTCGACCTGGTCGGGGTCGCGGCGCACCAGCAGGTTGACGACCCACGCGGCGAGCGACGGCTTCTTGAGCGTCTTGACCGCCGTGCCGAGGTCGGAGCCCTTGAGCTGCTTGGCCCGTGCGTCGCGCGCCGGCGTGAACTCCGCCAGCGTCAGCGCATAGAGCTCGTCGGCGACCGCGAGCAGCTCCTCAGACATCGGCCGATCCTCGCAGGACCAGCTCGCGCTCGACCGGGTAGGGCGTCCACTCCGAGCGCTGCTCGACACCGGTCGGCTCCCAGCCGAGGTGGAGGTAGAGCCCCAGCGCCCGGTCGTTGGCCGCGAGGCACCACAGTCGCGGCTGCTGCCCGCCGGCCCTGATCCGGCCCGCCGCCCGCTCCACGGCGACGCGCGCCAGGCCGGTCCCCCAACGTCGCGGGTGGACGGCGAGGTGTCGCAGCGTGGTCGCGTCGTGAGCGACGAAGACGTCGAGGCCCTCGCCGCCGTCACCCCCGTCACCCCCGGGTCCGTCGACCACCTCGACGACCACGCCCGGCTCGGCCAGCACCTGCTGCCACCGGGCCAGGACGGCGTCGTCGGGGAACGGGAAGTCCGCTGCCGGGAAGACGTGCGCCAGCCCCACCAGGTTGGCCTCGCGCTCGAGGTCGCGCAGGGCGGCCGCGTCGTCGGCCCGCGCGGGACGGAAGGTCACGGTCGCCCCGCCGCCACCCACTGCTCGTGGCCGGCCAGCGTCCGGTCGAAGAGCGCCCGCAGGTCGGTCTCCTCCACCCCGGCCAGCGACAGCCCGAGGCCGACGAGCGCGCGGCGCCACTCGTCGTACGACGTGAGGTCGGTGGTGCGGCGTCCCTTGCCGTCGACGCGTCCCCGGACGCAGCCGCGCAGGGTGTCGACGCCGAGGGCGTCACGCCGCTGGACCACCAGGATCCGCGAGAAGACGCCGTCGGGGGCCGTGGAGAGCGTGGCGTGCGAGTAGAGGACGGTCATCGGGTCGGTGGGGGCGTCCGTCACCTCGAGGCCGGTGAACGTGCCGGTCGGGTCGTTGCGGAAGGACCAGCCGTCCTCGGTGACCTCGGTGATCGCGAAGCGGAGCGGGCCGTCGACGAACTCGCCGGCGACCAGAGGGAGCGGCTCGAGGAAGCCCTCGCCCAGCCCGACGTCGGGCCACCAGCGGCCGTCGGGGTTGTCGTCGGTGGGCAGCCCGGAGACGACCAGCACCAGGTGGTTGAGGAAGGGGTCGGCGCGCTGCTCGGGGGTGACCCAGACATGGCCGTGGCGCCGCTCGACGGCGAAGCCGAGGTCGCGCAGCACCAGCTCGAGCACGGCGTTCTGGTGGAAGCAGTAGCCCGCCCGGCCGACCTCGCCGACGCGCGTGAGGCTCGACTCAGGGTCCACCGACGGGGGCCGGCCGAGCATGATCTGGAGGTTCTCGTAGGGGATCTGCTCCACGTGGCGCCGGTGCACCAGCCGCAGCGACTCCAGGGTCGGCGGGAGGGGCTCCTCGATGCCCAGGTGCGCGAGGTAGGCGCGGATCGACACGCGCCGAGCATAGATCGCGCCGCCGGTCAGCCGGCCCGGAGCCCGGCGGTGATCATCGCGGCGGTGATGTCGACGACCTCGTCGCGGTCGACGCCGTCGGGTCGCATCAGGGCGACGCGCAGGCAGGTCGAGACGAGGACGCCCATGGTCATGAAGACCACCGCCTCCATCCGCGCAGGAGACAGGTGGGGCAGGTGGCGACGTGGCAGGACCGACGCGAGCTGGAAGAGACGGGACTCGACCTCCGGGAGGATGTTGGCGTTGCTGCCGGCCGGCATCGCGTTGACCATCGCGAGGATCACCGCGCGGTGCCGCTCGAAGGCGTCGACCAGGGTCAGGACGATCTCGCGCACGCCGCCGTCGAGGTCGTGGTCGAGCGCCCGGACGACCCCGGCCATCAGGTCCGTCGAGATCGCCTCGACGGCCTCGTCGCGCAGCACCCCGAGGATCTCGGCCCGGTCGTTGAAGTAGCGGTAGAACGTCCCGCTGCTCACGTGCGCCCGCTCCACGATGGCGGTCGTCGTCAACCGCTCCGCCCCATCGGTCGCCAGAAGGTGAAGGGTCGCGTCGAGCAGGTCGCGTCGCATCTGCACCGCCCGGGCCTGCGAGGGGCGGATCCGCTGCTTCTGAGCCACTCCTGGGCCTCCTGGCGTCGCTGCTCGGTCGGTCGCAGAAGTGAATGGAAGGTGAGGGCTTCTCACTTCTAGGCTCGCAGCATGGCAGCGATCCCCACCCGACGACAGCCCCCGACGAGCGTGCGGCACCTCGCGGAGGCCGAGGCACGCCATGGTGGCTTCGCCACGGCGTACGTCGACGGCATGTGGCGCGGCGACGACCTCGCCGACGCGTTCGTCGCCGACCTCGCGGCGCTCGGCCACGGACGCGGGATGCGGCTGCTGCGCCAGGCCTGCCGCGAGGGCATCGACGCCGTCCCGGACGCTCCGAACTCCTTGCGCGCACTCTTCGCCCAGCTCGACGAGGTGCCGGCGTGGGTCGACCTGGCCGCCATCGACCGCGACAGCGCCCACATCGGGCGCTACACGCGCCAGTCGGGCATCGTGCTCGGCGCCGCGTCGCTGGTCAGCGGCTATGCCAACGCGGCGGCGTCGCGACCGCTGGCGATGACGGGCCGCTACGTGGAGAGCGCCGGCGCACGCACGATCGAGGTCAGCTCGTGGTTGGTGGAGGTCAGCCGCGGCGGCGGGCTCGAGCGCTTCTCCCCCGGCTTCGAGCTGACCGTGCGGGTCCGGGTCATCCACGCGCTCGTCCGGGCGGCGCTGCGCGACGACCCGGCGTGGGACCTCCCGTCCTGGGGCGTGCCGATCTGCCAGTCCTACCTCGCCTACACGCTCGTGGAGTTCGCCCTGATCCCGCTGCGCGGGCTGCGCACCATCGGCGCGCCCTACCTCCCCCACGAGGAGGCCGCCGCCTACGCCCGCTGGCGCTACCTCGGGCACCTGCTCGGCATCGAGGAGGCCCTCCTGCCCACCGACCGAGCCGAGCAGGAGCGGCTGGAGGAGATCTACCTGCTGACCAGGCCGCCCGTCGACGACTTCTGCCGCGACCTGGTCGCGAGCATCAACCGGGAGTTCCTGGTCGCCGAGATCGAGGAGCTGCTGCCGGCGCGACCGTCCCGGCTGCGCGCGATCGCACCCCCGGTGGTGCACGCGCTGGAGCGGCTCTTCCTCGGCGACGGGCTGGCCGACGAGCTCGGCATCCCGGCCGCTCCCCGCACGCTGCGGCTGCTCGAGCGGACCGGACCGGTGCTGGCCCGGCTCAACAGCGGCCTCGACCGGGTGGGCCCCCTGCTGGGTCCGCGTGCCCGGGCCGGTGAGCGTTACCGGGTCAAGCAGGACGCCCGGCTGCGTGGGAGGTACGGCGTGCAGCACGACCTCGTCGACGCCTCACCCTCCGGCGGGGTCCCGCACCCGGCGCGGGGCGACTGAGACCTGGTCGGCGTCACTCGGCGTTACTCGGTCACTCGTCGTCGTCCAGGCCCTGCTCGATCGCCCACCGGGTCAGCTCGACCCGGTTGTGCATCTGGAGCTTGCGCAGGGTGTTCTGCACGTGGTTCTGCACGGTGCGGTGGGAGAGGACGAGCCGCTCGGCGATCTGCTTGTAGGACATGCCCTTCGCGACCATCTTGAGCACCTCGGTCTCGCGCTCGGTCAGCTGCGGTTGGTCGACCTCGTGGGTCGATGGGTCCGACAGCCGCCTGAACTCCCCGAGCACCAGGCCGGCCAGGCCCGGCGTGAAGACGGTGTCGCCGCGCGCCACCCGTCGTACGGCGTCGACGAGCTCGTCACGCGACGCCGACTTGACCAGGTAGCCGGTCGCCCCCGCCTTCACCGCCTCCAGCACGTCGGTCTGCTCACCCGAGGCCGACAGGATCAGCACCCGCGCCGACGGGTCGTGGCGCAGCACCTCGGCCGTGACCTCGACGCCGTTGGGAGCCGGGATCTGCAGGTCGAGCACCACCACCTGCGGCCGGGCCGCGGGGAACCGCGCGACCGCCTCGGACCCGTTGGCCGCCACCGCGACCACCTCGAAGCCGGCCGCCTGCAGGTCGCGCTCGACCGCGTCGCGCCACATCGGGTGGTCGTCGACGACCATCACGCGGATCGGCTGCGGGTCGGTGTCCGAGTCCATGGCTGGACCCTAGACGAGTCCGGGCTCTCCGCGGTCGATCGCTTCCCTCGTTGGTCGAGCCGGCCGAGCCCCCTGGCGAGCCCGCGTCGAGACCTCCCCTCGCTGGTCGAGCCGGCCGAGCCCCCGGGCGAGGCCGCGTCGAGACCCAGTGAGCCGAGAAGCAGCCTCGGGGACGTCGCGATCAATCCAGCCGGAGGAAGCGACCCCGCCGGTGCAGCAGCGGCGCGTCCTCGTCACCGACCTCGATCTCGTCGACCCGGCAGGTGACCTCGACGGACCAGCCGACCTCACGCGACTCGACGAGCGTGCACCCGGCCCAGGCGGTGGCGGAGGTCAGGCGAGGCCCCCACGAGGTCTGCTCGAAGTCCCCCATCCGGAAGGGGCCCCCGGGCGCCGGCGCGGTCCCGGCGAACGCCTCTGCGAGGTCGCGGTCGGGCCAGGAGAGCAGCTGCACGACGCAGCGCTCCGTCTCGAGCAGCCGCTCGGCCAGGTCGGAGTCGGGGTCGAGCAGGGCCAGCACATGGGCGGGCTCGCCGTGCGCGAGCATCAACGAGGTGACGGTCAGACCCTCACGCCCCCGCCCCTCACCCGAGGTCCACAGGCTCACCGCACCACCGAGCCGCCCCCGGAGGCGGCGCACCGGGTCGGGCTCGGCGTCGGCGAAGGGGTGCGTGCTGTGGATGGTCACGCCCCGAGCCTAGGGACCACCTCGCGACCGCGCTCACCACGAGCCGGCGCTGGCGCTGGCGCAGCAGGAGCGGTGGTCGGGTCGTGTGCCGCAGGCAGCGCCCGGCCGCGGTCGGCGGCACAGGACTCCCCCACGACCACCGCGAGCCAGCCCCCAGTGCCCGGCCTCCACCCGGTCTCCTCAGTCAGCTCGCCAGCGGCAGCGGCAGCGGCAACGCTGGAGCAGCAGGTTGCCACCGGGCTCAGCGACGAGCGGCGCTCACCGCTGGCCCAGGGGTACGACGAGCTCCCACTCGGTGCCGAACGAGCCGGTCGAGAGCTCGGCGGTCCCACCCAGGTCGGTGACGCGGCCGCAGATCGACTCGCTCACCCCGAGCCGCCCCTCGGCGGCCGCGGCCTCGAGCCGTCCCGCGGGGATGCCGGGACCCTCGTCGCGCACGGACAGCTCGACCCGGTCGGGGAAGGCCTCGAGCAGCACCCATGCGGGGGCGGAGGGACCCACATGGACGGCCACGTTGTCGAGGCAGGCCGACACGACCGCCACGACCTCGCGCACGACCGCCGCCGGCAGCTCGACGACGGTCCCGGGGGTGGCGATGCTGACGTGCGGTCGCGCGCCCAGCTCCCCGAGCGCCGCCGAGAGGTCGGCGACGGCGTCTGTCGCCTCGACCGACCAGGAAGAGGAAGGGGAAGACGACACCGCGTCCTGCGAGCGGATCAGCGTGCGCAGCACCTGCTCCTGCTCGCCGGCCAACCGGCCCAGGTCGGCGGCCTCGCCCCCGAGCTCGGCGCCGCGGCGCTGCACCAGCGCGAGGACCTGGAGGACGCCGTCGTGCACCGCCCGCGCCAGACGGGCCCGCTCGGCGTCGGCCAGCGCCGCGCGCTGCGCCTCGTCGCGCTCCCGGGCCATCAGCTGGAGCGACTCGCACATGAAGCCCACGATCGGTCCGGCGATGAGCAGCAGGAACGTGTTGCCGTAGTTGCCCTGGGTGACCTCGTCGCGCACCAGCAGGTCGGTGCCGGCCACCAGGACGGAGGCGACCAGCCCGCCGCGCCAGTGGAAGCGGATCGCCCAGGCCAGCAGGGCGCACATCACCCAGAAGCCGGGGACCGTGGCGTTGAAGCTCTCGCCCTTGACGATCGGCGACGCGACGAGCAGGGCCAGCGTCACGAGCAGGTCGAGGCCGAGGAACCACGGACGACGTCGCGCCGGATCGGCGTACGTGACGAGGGCAGCACCCGTCCACAGCACCATGACGAGCACGCACAGCACGCCGGCGAGGGGGCGCTCGAAGTTGTCGGCGCGGTAGGCGTTGAGGCCGATCGCGTTGACCAGCAGGACGACGCGCAGGATGCCCAGCGCCCGGAAGAGCCGGTCCTCGACGTCGAGGGCCGGACGCGACCAGAGCCGCAGCTGGGTCAGGACGCCTTCTTCTGCTCGTCGCCGTTCGGGTCGCGCGGCGTGATGGACTCGGCCTTGGCCCTGGCCTCCGCCTCGAGCCGCTTGGACTCCTCCTTGGCGCGCCCCGCATACATGTCGACGTACTCCTGGCCGGAGAGGCGCATGATCTCGTACATGATCTCGTCGGTGATGGAACGCAGGATGTAGCGGTCGTTCTCCATCCCGGCGTAGCGGGAGAAGTCGAGCGGCTTGCCGAAGCGTACGACGGGTCGCGTGAAGGTGCCGAAGGTCTTGCCCGGGGGCGCCACGACGTCGGTGCCGACGACCGCGACCGGGATGACCGGCACCCCGGTCTCGAGCGCGAGGCGGGCCACGCCGGTCTTGCCGCGGTAGAGCTTGCCGTCGTGCGAGCGGGTGCCCTCGGGGTAGATGCCGAAGAGGTCACCCTCGCCCAGGATCCGCTTGGCCGAGGACAGCGCACCCTCGGCGGCCGAGCCGCTGGAGCGGTCGATGGGCACCTGGCCGGCGCCGGAGAAGAACTGCTTCTGGAACCAGCCCTTGATGCCGGGGGTGGTGAAGTACTCCGCCTTGGCCACGAAGGTCACGCGCCGCGCCAGCGTGAGCGGCATGAAGAGCCAGTCGGCGTAGGAGAGGTGGTTGCTCGCCAGGATCGCCGGCCCCTCCTCGGGGACGTGCTGGGAGCCCTCGACCTGGGGACGGAAGACCACGCGCAGGAGGGGGCCCAGAGCCACCCACTTGAGGAACCAGTAGAACAACGAAGCGCCTTTCCCCATCGCCGACCCGTGAGTCGTCCTGACCTTTCGAACCTTAGTGCCTGAGGGCCCTCTCACCTACCACCGTGGTGGGGCACAATCACCGCCATGACCCTGCACCCCCTCGCCTCGCCCCTGACCATCGAGGCGCGTCCGGAGCTCACGGGCGGACGCCGCATCGGCGTCCTGCTCAGCCACGGCTTCACCGGCCAGCCCGCCTCCATGAAGCCCTGGGGCGAGCACCTCGGCTCCCTCGGCTACGGCGTGTCCGTCCCGCGGCTGCCGGGTCACGGCACCACGTGGCAGGAGCTCAACACGATGACCTGGGACGACTGGTACGGCGAGCTCACCCGGGCCTTCGACGCCCTCTGCCTCGAGCACGACGCGGTCGTCGTGGGCGGTCTCTCGATGGGCGGCGCGCTGGTCCTGAGGCTGGCCGCCGACCACGCCGACCGGATCTCCGGCGTCGTGGTGGTCAACCCCGCGGTCGCCAGCAAGAGGCTCGACGTCAAGCTGCTCCCGGTGCTCAAGCACCTGGTCCCGTCGTTCCCCGGCCTGGCCAACGACATCAAGAAGCCGGGCATGGACGAGCACGGCTACTCCCGCACCCCGCTCAAGGCGATCCACTCGCTCATGAAGGCGTGGCCGCCCCTGGTCGCCGACCTGCCCAAGGTGACCGCGCCCCTGCTCTACCTGCGCTCCACCGAGGACCACGTCGTCGACGAGGCGTCGCAGCCCCTGATCACCAGCAAGGTGTCCTCGCGCGACGTCACCGTGGTGCCGCTGACCGAGAGCTACCACGTCGCGACGCTCGACAACGACGCCCAGCAGATCTTCGACCTGTCCGCCGCCTTCATCGCCCGCACCACCTCGGCGTAACCTCGAGTCGTGCAGCGCGACAACGAGGACGACGCCTGGCGCGCGATCGTCGAGAACTTCGGCGAGCGCGCTGACCCCGACCCCGACCCCCCGTCGGCCGGGCGGGACGAGCCTCTCCCGGACGCGCCGTCTCCGGCGGGTCCGGCACCCTCCTGGGATGAGGCGTACGTCGACTCCGACTGGAGCACCGACCGCTTCGTGCCGCCCCCGCCCCCGCCGGTGCCGAGCACCAGCAAGGACCGGATGGCGGCCTGGATCGGCATCTTCGGCTCCCCCGCCGTGCTGCTGGTCTGCCTGGTCCTCGCCATCGACCTGCCGCAGCTGGTCGCCTACGCCCTCGTGGCGGCGTTCGTCGGCGGCTTCCTCTACCTCGTCTTCCAGATGCCCCGCGGCCCGCGCGACCCCGACGACGACGGCGCCCGCATCTGAGCCTCGCAGTCTGGCCGGAAAGTGCGGGACGTTTTCGACGTCTGAAGACCCTC
>NZ_CALRWD010000100.1:0-14675 GCF_943371775.1 Nocardioides psychrotolerans | reverse complement strand
TGTGAAGGCTCAGGACATCGCGGACACATTAAGTCTCACGACATCGCGGACACCTGATCGGCTGTGTGGCCTTGGTTGGACGAGCCTGGGGCATGGCCAGGGATGGAGTGCCGGTGTCTCCGGAGTTCGCAGCGTTGGTGGCGCGCTATGTCGAGGGCGAGAGGTTCAACGTCCGCGCGAAGTGCGCCGAGATCGGTTCCTCGAAGTCGAAGTTCTACAAGTACGCCGCCCGGTTCGCCGAGCAGGGCGTCGATGGGCTGTACCCCGAAACCCGGCGCCCCAGGTCCTCGCCCACGGCTGTGACAGTTGATGTCGAAGACCTGGTGGTCCTGGCCCGCAAGCTGCTCCACGACGGTGGCTGGGACGCCGGGGCGGACTCAATTGGTTTCCAGCTCCAGGCCTGGGCCGAGGGCCTCGAGGACGGCACCGAACGCGGCGGGGAACAGGTGTGTGGCCTGGTCGCCCCCCAGCCGTGGCCCTCAGGGGCCGTGATCCCTTCGCGGGCCACGATCAACCGGATCCTGCAACGACGTGGCCAGCTGATCGCGGTCCCGCAACGACGCCCCAGGAAGTCGCGGCGCAGGTTCGAGGCCCAGCAACCCAACACGAGGTGGCAGATGGATGGCTTCGAAGTCGCCCTGGGCGACGGGACCCCGGTGTGCGTGCTCCACATCGTGGATGACTGCTCACGCATGGACATCGCGCTGCGTGCCGTGCCCAGCGAGAACAGTGCTGATGTGTGGTCGGTCTTCCAGGACGCAGCCGCACGCTACGGGCTACCAGCGCAGCTGCTCACCGACAACGGCACAGCGTTCTCCGGGTTCCGCCGTGGCTGGGTCAGCGCCCTCACCGAGAACCTCACCGCGCTCGGGACCGGGCACATCACCAGCTCGATCAAGCATCCACAGACCTGCGGCAAGTGCGAACGCGCCCATCGCACGTGCCGGCTGTGGCTCTCGATGCGACCCTCGTTCGCCACCATCGAGGACCTCAACACCGCCCTGGACAACTACCGGTGCCTGCACAACAACAGCCGTCGACGACGCCACCTGCACAACATGACCCCGGCCCAGCGCTACCGACTCGGCCCGCTCGACGGCCCTATCGGGCGCGCGAGCGGACCGGTGAGCATCATGACCAAACCCGTCGCTCCCAACGGGACCATCGCCATCGATCGAACCTCGATCGGCATCGGTCGCGCGCACGCCGGCACGAGCGTCAGCGTGATCCGTCAGGCACAACGCATCACCGTCATCGGCCACGAGCGACTCATCACCGAGATCGACCTCAAACGCGGGCTGCGATACCAATCAGCCAACCCAAACGGTAGAAAAGTGTCCGCGAAGTCCTGAGACATATGTGTCCGCGATGTCCTGAGACACAACAGCCCGCCTGAGCGCTGCGTGCGGCACACGACCCGACTCGGCTCCGCGCCCAGCCTCCGACGCCCGTCATGAGCGACCCACGTGCCCCGGCTCAGGCCATCACCGGCGCCGGGTGGTCGATCATCAGCAGGTCGCCGACGCACGCAGCGCCGGCGGCCATGCCGGCCGCGGCCGCGGTGAGCACCGAGGCGAAGGCCATCGGCAGCGCGGCGACGTAGGCGAGGTCGCCCGCGGCGTAGACACCCGGCAGGCTCGTGCGGCCCATCATGTCCACCTCGATGCCGCCCGAGGGCAGCAGCGCGAGGCCCAGCTGGTCGGCGAAAGGCGCGGCCTGGTGCAGCGCCGTCGTCACGAACATGCCGATGACCTCCTCGTCGTCGCCGTCGGCGAAGGAGACCCGCGCACCGCTGTCGGCCGCGGCCACGCCCGTCACCGCGCCGTCCCGTACGAAGATCCCGGCGCCCTCCAGCAGGCTCACGGTCGGCGCGTCCAGGGGGCCGGTGTCGGTGAGGACGCTGACCCGCGACGCGATCGGGGCGACCAGCAACGCGAGGCGGGAGGCGTGCGGCCCGTTGCCGAGCACGGCGACGTGCCCCCCGGCGTACTCGTGGCCGTGGCAGAACGGGCAGTGCGCGACCACGGAGCCGAAGAGGTCCGCGAGGCCGGGCGTGGTGGGGAGGGTGTCGCGGACTCCCGTGGCGAGCAGGACCCGGCGGCCGAGCACCTGCGTCCCTGAAGCCAACGTGACGGTGAACCCGTCGCCGGCCGCGTTGTCGCCGGTCGGTGCCACGGTCGCGACGGCCTCGCTCCTGACAGTGACCGTGTCGTAGGTGGCCAGCTCGCGGTGCGCCTCGGCCCGGAACTGGGCCGGCGGGGTGCCGTCTCGGGTGATGAAGTTGTGCAGGTGGTCGGTCGGGTCGTTGCGGTAGGTCCCCGCGTCAAGCAGCAGCACCGAGCGGTGCACCCGCCCGATCGTCAGCGCCGCCTGGAGGCCGGCGGGGCCGCCGCCGACCACGACCACGTCGTACTCGCTCTGTGTCATGAAAGTGCTCCTCGTCGTCGGATCTTGCTTCTGCGACAAGGATGTGACTTCATGTCGACATGAAGTCAAGCGACGACGTGGACCTCTCCGTGGGGGAGCTGGCTGCCCGTTTCGAGATCGCCACGCACGTGCTGCGCCACTGGGAGGACGTGGGCCTCCTGACCCCCCGGCGTGATGGTGCGGGACGGCGTCGTTACGGCCGTGCCGACGTGTTCCGGGTCGCGACCATCGTGCGCAGCAAGGCCGCCGGGATGACCCTGGAGCAGATCCAGGTGCTGCTCGACGCCGAGGCCCACGACCGGCACCAGGTGCTCACGGCCCACGTCGCGGAGCTCGACCGGCGCATGGCCGAGATGGAGCGCTCGCGCGACATGACCCTGCACGCACTGGCCTGTCGCGCTCACGACGTCGCGGCCTGCCCGCACTTCCGCTCGTTCGTGGACGACCTGGTCGACGGCACGGCGCAGGGGTTCCCCGTCTACGCGACCTCGCACCCGCCACGCCGCCACGCACACGGCACCGTCGGCGCCGCCCCTGTCGGGGCCGGCTGATAGAAGGGACCATGCGCTCCCGACTGGCCGGCCTGACCGCGCTCGTGCTCCTCGCCGCCGGCTGCACCTCCTCCGGCGACCCCGACGACGGTGACGGCGGCGGCCCCGATCCCGACGACACCGTGGCCGCCCTGGCCTCCGGGCTGGTGTCGGGCGAGCTGGCCGACGTGCCCTTCGTCGAGCAGACGGCGCAGCAGGTGGGTGCCGACTACGCCGAGGTCGTGGAGGGCATGGGTGGCCTCCAGCCCACCGTCGAGGCCGGCGCGGTCGACGTCGTGGAGGAGGACGGTGGCGACCGGGCCGTGGCCACGCTGACCTGGTCGTGGCCGGTCCTCGAGGGGTCCGAGTGGACCTACGACAGCGAGGCCAGCCTCGCGCTGGTCGACCAGGAGTGGCAGGTCGTGTGGGAGCGCGACGTCGTGGAGCCCTCCCTCGCGGGAGCCACCACGCTCGACCTCACCCCGATCCGCGCCGCCCGCGGGGACATCACCGGCGCCCGGGGGCTCGCGCTGGTCACACCGCGCCCCGTCGTCCGGCTCGGCATCGACCGCTCGATGGTGCCGCCGGCCCGGGCCGGTCAGTCCGCCCAGCGGCTGGCGCGGCTGATCGGGATCGACGCGGCGTCCTTCGTCGAGCGGGTCGAGGCCGCGGGCGAGCTCGCCTTCGTGGAGGCCATCGTCTACCGCGCCGACGAGGTGCCGTCCGACGTGGGCCGGCTCTTCGACCAGATCAAGGGCGCGCGCGCGATCGGCGACGACCTCCCGCTCGCCCCGACGCGGGAGTTCGCCGCCCCCCTCCTCGGCACCGTCGGCGAGGTCACCGCCGAGATGGTCGAGGAGGACCCCGAGCGCTACCAGCCGGGCGACCAGGCGGGACTGTCGGGACTGCAGGCGCGCTACGACGAGCAGCTCCAGGGCACGTCGGGCGCGGTCGTCAACGCGGTCTCCTCCGACGGGGTCGAGCGCGAGGTGTTCCGGGTGGATGGCGAGACCGGCACGCCCCTCGAGCTGACCCTCGACCTCGACCTCCAGGTGAAGGCCGAGCGGCTGCTGGCCGACGTCGCGCCCTCGAGCGCGATCGTGGCGATCCGCCCCAGCAACGGGGCGATCCTCGCGGCCGCCAACGGACCGGGCACCGAGGGGCTCAACATCGCCACCTTCGGGCAGTTCGCTCCCGGCTCGACGTTCAAGAGCGTCAGCACGCTCGCGCTGCTGAGGGCCGGTCTGACACCCGACACGGTCGTGCCGTGCACGCCGACGATCAACGTCGACGGCAAGTCCTTCAAGAACTACTCCGACTACCCCGCGAGCGCGCTGGGGCAGGTGCCCTTCCGCACGGCGCTCGCCAACTCCTGCAACACCGCCTTCATCTCCCAGCGCGGCAAGCTGGGCGAGCTCGACCTCTTCGACGCGGCCGCAGCGCTGGGCATGGGCATCGACCACGACCTCGGCTTCCCGGCCTACCTCGGCCAGGTCGAGCCCGCGGCGTCCGAGACCGAGAAGGGCGCCAACCTCATCGGTCAGGGCCGCATCCTCGCCTCGCCGATGGTCATGGCCACCGTCATCGCCTCCATCCAGCGCGGCGACCTGGTCATCCCGAGCCTCGTGCCGGCCGTGGAGGTGACCGCGCCCGACGTCGAGCAGATCACCGACACCCAGGCCGGCCAGCTGCGCAGCATGCTGCGCAGCGTCGTGACCAGCGGCAGCGGGTCCGGCCTCCTCGACGTGCCCGGACCCGAGGTCATCGCCAAGACCGGCACGGCCGAGTTCGAGCGCGGCGGACGCCTGGAGACCCACGCCTGGATGATCGCCGCGCAGGGCGACCTGGCCGTGGCCGTCTTCGTGGAGGTCGGTGCCTCGGGCTCGCGGACGGCCGGTCCGATCCTGGAAGCCTTCCTGCGGGCCGCCCGCTGAGCACCGGTTCTTCACGGGCTCGTGACCTTTCGGCCCTGTTCCGGTCCGCCCCGGGCCCCGTACCCTGGAGTCGGTGTCTCGGGTCCACGGCCGTCTCACCCTGCTCACGGAGATACTCGGTCTCCTCGAGCGGGGTGACTCCGTTGCCCTCCACGGCCCCTCGGGTGTGGGCAAGAGCGCGCTGCTCGACCTGATCGAGGACCGCTGCCGCAGCGACCGGGGCGCGGTCTCGCTGCGAGCCGGTGGCGCCGTCGACGAGCACGCGCTCCCCTTCGCGGCCCTGCGCGACCTGATGGCGCAGCTGCCCGCGGAGCTGGTCGAGGCCCTCCCCGACCGGGTGCGAGCGCGCGTCGCGGCCGGCCTGGTCGGGCTCGCCGTCACCGACGAGCTGCGCTCCGACCTGGCCGCGGGCTTCCACGCCGTCCTCGACAGCTGGTCGCGGGAGCAGCCGGTGCTGCTCCTGCTCGACGACGTCCAGTGGCTCGACGCCGAGTCCTCGCGGGTCGTGGGCTATGCCCGTCGACGCCTGCGCGGACGGGTGAGCGTGGCCGTCACCACGGGGGTCGGCGACAACGCCGAGATCGACGTCTCGGGCCTCTGCCACGTCGAGGTCGCCCCGTTGGGAGCCGACGACATGGTCGACCTCCTCTGCGCGCACGGCCTGCGTGCCGAGGTGGCACACACGATCTACGTCGAGTCGGGGGGCATCCCGGCCCTCGCCCTGGCACTCGCCGGCGCCCTCGGCACCACGCCGTCGCTGCTCGGTCGGCCCACACCGCTGCCGACCAGCCTCGAGCGCGTGCTGCGGGACCGCTTCCTGGCCCAGCCCGACGACGTACGCGACACGCTGCGCACCGCCGCGCTCCTGCACCGGCCGACCCTGCGCCACCTGGAGCGGGCCGGTCGTCTGGAGGGCGGGGAGCACCTGCGGCGCGCCCAGCTGGCCGGGCTGGTGACCCGGGCCGACGACACCGTGCGCTTCGCCCCCACGATGCTGCGGGCCGTGGTCGTGGAGACCATCCCCGCCGCGGAGCGCTCCGCCCTCCACCTCGACCTCGCCCGGGTCGCGGTCACACCGGGCGAGCAGCTGCGGCACCGGGCGCTGGCCGACCCTCGCCCCGATGCAGACCTGGCCCGGGCACTGGGCGCTGCCGCCCACGAGGTGGCCACGGGTGGCGGGCGTGAGCTGGCGGCCGAGCTCTACCTGCTGGCTGCTGACCGGGCGCCCTGCGACCTCGCGGGGGAGCGCACCGAGTGGCTGGTCACGGCCGTCGAGACGGCAGCGCCCGGCAACCACGTCGACCTGCTGCACCGCGGGATCACCGAGGTCCTCGAGCGCCCCGGCAGCCGGGCCCAGGCCGTGCGGGTGCGGCTGGCAATCCCCGAGCTCGCGGGCAGTGGACCCGCCGTCCTGGACGAGGTGCTCACCGCGGCCCTGGCCGATGCTCGCGACGACGACCGGTTGGTCGCGATGGTGCTGCTCCAGCGGGCGCGGATGGCGCTCATGGAGTCCCGCCCCGCCGAGGCGGCCCGGTCGGCCGAGCGGGCGGTCAGCCTGCTCGAGGCCTCCGGCGACACCGGCGACCTGGCCGTCGCGCTCACCCTGCTCGCGGTCTCGCGGCGCTGGCTGGGGCTCCCGCACGCCGACCACCTCCACCGCGCGGTCGCCCTCGGCGTGCCCACGCCGACCGGCTACGTGCACACCTCGCCCGACTACATGGCCGCGCGCTTCGCGTTCTACGACGACCGGCTCGACGAGGCCTGGGAGGGCTTCCAGCGGCTGCTCGCCCACGTCGAGCGGGCCCCGGGGATGGACCAGGTCCACGTGCTGCGCTGCCTGGTGGAGGTCGGTGCGCGCGCCGGACGCTGCCGTGAGACGACGGCCTACGCCGAGAGGGCCGTGCGCGTGGGGGAGGAGCTCGGGCTGAGCGCCCACACCGGGTGGTTCATCGCCGCCCAGGCCGAGATCGTCGGGGGCGACCTCCTGCGGGCACGGACCCTGGCCGCCCGCGGCGCGGCGGCCGCCGACGAGGGACGCGACAACCGCTACCTCCAGCGCCACCTGGTGCTGCTCGGGCAGGCGCTGCTGCGCTCCGGGGACGCCGGCGGTGCCCGCGACGCCCTCACCCGGATCCGCGACCTCGAGCGCGAGCACGGCATCGCCGACCCCACCATCAACCGGTGGCAGGCCGACCTCGTGAGCGCCCTCGTGCTGCTGGGGCGGCTCGACGACGCCGAGGCGACGCTGGTGGCGGCGCGCCACGTCCTCGACGCGCGTCCCGGCACCGACGGGGTGGCTGCCACGCTCGACCGGGCCGAGGCCGAGCTGCTCATCGCCCGCGGGGACCTCCCGGGAGCGGAGGTCGTGCTCGACCGCTCGGCCAAGGTCTGCGCCGACCTCGGCATGCGCGTCGACGTCGGTCGCAGCCTCGTGACCCGGTCCCACCTCGAGCGGCGGCGGCGCCGCGTCGCGGCCGCCCGCTCCGCGCTCGAGCGCGCCGACGCGGTCTTCAGCGCCCTGCATGCCGGCTCCTGGGTGGCACAAGTGCGGGGCGAGACGACTCCTGACCGGCCTGTCGTGCCCGACGGCCTGCTCGACCAGCTCACGCCGTCGGAGGCCCGCGTGGCGCACGAGGTGGCCGCCGGTGCGAGCAACCGTGAGATCGCCGAACGGACCTACGTGAGCGTCAAGACCGTCGAGGCGACGCTGACCCGGGTCTACCGCAAGCTCGGCGTGCGCTCGCGCACGCAGCTGGCCACGTTGCTGGGCCCGTCGGTCGGCCCGTCGGCCGGTCCGTCGGCCGGCGCAGCCGCGACCTGAGGACAAGAAGAGGACCCCTCGCCGCATGGGGTCGGCAAGGGGTCCTCGGCGTCTACTTCTAGGTGCTCCCTCCGAAGTCGACAAGGACGATATTACGCCCTGGCACAAGGCGCGTCACCCGTTTCGCGGAGTTACAGGAGATGGCAGGCTGGAGGGCATGACTGGACTGGACCTGTTGCCCCCCGACCGTCGTCAGCTGCTCATCGGCGGGAGCTGGCAGGAGGCTGCCGGAGGTGAGCGCTTCGACGTCGTCGACCCGGCCGACGGCTCGGTGCTCACCACGGTGGCCGACGCCTCCGCGGGCGACGCGATGGACGCCCTCGACGCCGCCGTCGCCGCTCAGGCCGACTGGGCCCGGACGGCGCCGCGCGAGCGCAGCGAGATCCTCCGGCGTGCCTTCGAGCGGCTGACCGCGCAGGCCGACGACTTCGCGGAGCTGATGAGCCTCGAGATGGGCAAGACCGTCGCCGAGGCCAAGGGCGAGCTGACCTATGGCGCGGAGTTCTTCCGGTGGTACGCCGAGGAGGCGGTCCGCATCCACGGACGCTGGATGCAGGCCCCGGCCGGTGGCAGCCGGCTGCTGACGATCAAGAAGCCGGTCGGACCGTGCTTCTTCGTCACCCCGTGGAACTTCCCGCTCGCGATGGGCACCCGCAAGATCGGCCCGGCCATCGCCGCCGGCTGCACCATGGTGATCAAGCCGGCCGCCCAGACGCCCCTGACCATGCTCGCGCTGGCGGGGCTGCTGGCCGACGTCGGCCTGCCCGACGGGGTCCTCAACATCGTCACGACCACCGCCGCCGGCGAGGTCGGCGAGGCCGTCATGTCCGACGACCGGCTGCGCAAGGTCAGCTTCACCGGCTCCACCGGGGTGGGTCGCGTGCTGGTGCGCCAGTCGGCCGACCAGCTGCTGCGCGTGAGCATGGAGCTCGGCGGCAACGCACCCTTCGTGGTGTTCGAGGACGCCGACGTTGACGCCGCCGTCGACGGCGCGATGATCGCCAAGATGCGCAACATGGGCGAGGCGTGCACCTCGGCCAACCGGTTCCTCGTGCACACCTCCGTGGCGTCGGAGTTCGCCGAGAAGCTCGGTGCCCGCATGGGGGCGCTCACCGTCGGCCGTGGCCAGGAGGAAGGGGTCGACGTGGGGCCGCTCATCGACGAGAAGGCGGTCGAGTCGGTCTCCCAGCTCGTTACCGACGCGATCCACGACGGGGCCACGGTCGTCACCGGTGGCACGGTCTCGGACGGCCCGGGCTACTTCTACCCGCCGACCGTCCTGGTCGACGTACACCCCGAGTCGGCGATCAACGTCGAGGAGATCTTCGGTCCGGTCGCCCCCATCACGACCTTCGAGACCGAGGACGAGGCGATCCGCCGGGCCAACGACACCGACTACGGGCTGGCGTCCTACGTCTACACCCGCGACCTGGCGCGCACCATCCGGGTCGCGGAGTCGCTCGACTTCGGGATGGTCGGCATCAACACCGGCCTGATCTCCAACCCGGCGGCGCCGTTCGGGGGCATGAAGGCCAGCGGCTTCGGGCGCGAGGGTGGCTTCGAGGGCATCGAGGAGTACCTCGAGACGACCTACGTCGCCCTGCCCGCCGGTTGATCCGGCCCCGCCGGAGAGCCGGGGTCAGGAGGGGTCAGGAGGGGTCGCCGGCCAGAGCCCGGCCGGCGACCGTGGCGAGCCACGCGTCCCACCCTCGGTGGAGCGGGTCACGACCGCGCACGACCGGCCCGACCGAGCGCCACCAGCCGACCACGTCGCCGTCGTCGAGCAGTCGCACGACCAGGTCCCGGCCCGGCACGTCGAGAGCGTCCACGGCGGCCTCCACCAGCAGCCGCGCCGGTCGGGCGAAGGTGCGCAGCGTGAAGGCTGCGGGGTCGACCTGGTCGGCGACGTCGAGGGGCAGGTCCAGCAGGACCTGCGTGTCGTGCGTCCCGAGCCGCCAGTCGGGTGCGGCGAGCGGCAGGCTGGGGGAGGCGACCGTGCGCTGCACCCGCTCGAGGAGCAGCACGTCGCGCGGACCGAGCCGCCCGTCGTCGACGTACGTCGAGCCGCCGTCGGCGAAGCGCCAGGTCGTCGTCGCGGTGCCGTAGCCGATCCGGGCCGCCTCGACCACGTCGTGGAGCAGGCCGCCGGAGGTCGTCACGTCGATCGTCTCCGCGTCGGCCTGGTGGGTGAAGGCGACGGTGCCGAGCAGGGCGCTGTCGAGGCGCCGCCACTGGGTGACCACCGCGTCCGCGCGCCTGCCTTCGGCGAGGTCACCGTCGACGACGAGGGTGCTCCGGTCACGGCCCCGGTCGCTCCCCTCACGCAGCGTGAGTCGGTAGTCGGTGTAGTCCTCGGTCTCGGCGGCCCGGGCGACGGCGCCGACGACGGCGAGGACCTCGGCGACCGAGAGCCCCTGGTCGAGGTCGACCGTGACCGTGCCGCCCCGGGCGTCCGAGGGGGGCGAGACCCGGGTCGCGTCGATGCCGGGGATGCGGCCGATCCGGGTCTGCACGCTCTGCGCCTGGTCGATGCCGGCGCTGCAGGAGGTGAGCGCGGGCATCAGGGCGGCCGCCAGGGCGGTCGACAGGGCTAGCGCGAGCACGCTCCGCCTCGCGCGCCCGCCCCCCGGGATCGCCATCCGGCGAGTGTGGCACGCGGCGGAGCCGTCGGGCCTTGACTTGAAGCAACCTTGAGGTTGTCCCCTGGAGCCATCGCGCCGACTCGGCGGAGGGGGTGGGGGGGCGATGAATTCGGTCGAGACTGTCGGTCTCTTCCGTCAGACTTGACGTCGAGGAGCGTGAGATGACCGAGCAGGTGCAGGACACCGGGCAGACCCCACTCGGCGAGCAGGCGGGCCAGACCAGCCAGACCGGGCCGACCGGGCCGACCGGGCCGACCGGACGGGCGCTGCCGCGCGCGCTGACGCCGTTCCGCCACGCGGCCTACCGCCGCCTCGCGCTGGCGCTCGTGCTGCAGATGTTCGCGGGCGGGGTGTGGATCGTCGCCCTGGTGTGGGAGGTCATCCGGATCGGTGGCGGTCCCGGACAGCTCTCGCTCGTCACCACCGCCGGTGCGGTCGGGGTGCTCATCCCGGCCCTGCTGGCCGGGGTCGTGGCCGACCGGGTGCCGCAGAAGACGATCCTGCTCTTCGTCGGTGCCCTCGAGGCGGTCGGGATGGCGGCCGTGGCCGTCCTCTCGTTCGCCGACCTCACCCAGGTGTGGCACCTGGGGGTCGTCACCTTCGTCCTCGGCATGGCGATGGCGTTCTACTACCCCGCCTACTCCGCGTGGCTGCCGGCCCTGGTGCCCGAGTCGGACCTGATGGCGGTCAACGGCTTCGAGGGCATGGTCCGCCCCACCCTCGCCCAGGCGATCGGCCCCGGGGTCGCCGGCGCGATCGTAGGCGTCGCCAGCTCCAGCGCCGCCGTCGCCGTCGCGGCGGTCGGCACCGCGCTGGGCCTGCTGGCACTGACCGCCGTGCCCAAGACCGCCGTACGCCGTGCCCCGGCCGTCGAGGGCGAGCCCGCGCAGGGTCCCACCTCGGCGCTCGCCGACATGCGCGAGGGCTTCGTCTACATGGTGCGCACGCCGTGGCTGCTGGCGACGCTGCTCTTCGCCTCCATCATGATCCTGGCCATCATGGGACCGCTCGAGGTGCTGATGCCGTTCCTCATCAAGGACCGCCTCGGCGGTGGCCCCGGCGACCACGCGCTGGTGCTCGCGGCCTTCGGCATCGGTGGGGCGCTCGGCTCGCTGGCGATGGCATCGTTCCCGATGCCTCGCCGCTACCTCACGGTCATGAACGTCATGTGGGGCGTCGGCTGCCTGCCGTTCCTCGTCATGGGCATCGCGACCGCGGTCTGGCAGGTCGTCGCGGCGGCGTTCGTCCTGGGCGCGATGTTCTCCGCGCCGATGGTCATCTGGGGCACGCTGCTCCAGCGCCGGGTGCCCGCGCACATGCTCGGTCGCGTGGCCTCGCTCGACTTCTTCGTCTCGATCAGCCTGATGCCGGTGTCGATGGCGCTGGCCGGACCCGTCTCCGAGCTGATCGGCATCCGCACGACGTTCCTGATCGCCGCCGTCGTCCCCGGCATCGCCGCGGTCGTGGCGACGGTGTGGGCCAAGCTGCCGGCCGACGAGATCGCGCACCCCCTGCGCGACTGAGCACGCTCAGGCGGGGATGCCGAAGATCAGCGTCAGGCCGGCGCGCGAGGAGATGCCGAGCTTGCGGTAGGTGCGCGACAGGTGCCACTCGACCGCCTTGATGGACACCAGCAGCTCCTCGGCGATCTGCCGGTTCGTCAGCCCCGTCGCGGCCAAGGCGGCCACGCGACGCTCCGTGACGGTCAGCAGGGCCAGCGCCTCGGAGGTGACGCGCAACGGTGCCTCGCCCAGCCGGTCGAGCATGCGTCGTACGCGACCCTGGAGTGGCCACAGCTCCTGCCGGCCGGCGTAGATCTCGGTGCGTCGCAGCAGCGCGACGGCCTCGGCGACCAGCTCCGGGGTGGGCGTGAGCATCAGGAGCCCGGCGAGGTCGGCGTCGATCTGGGCGGCGAGTCGCTCGGCGCGCACCGGCTCGAGGACGGCGCGCGCCTCCCGGAGCAGGGCGACGCGCTCGGCGCCGGCCTGGGTGGCGGAGAGGACGCGCAGTGCGTGGGCGACGGCGTACGGCGACCCGTCGCGGACAGCGGCCGCGTGGTGCTCGGTGGCGCGGACGGAGGCGTCCCGGGCCCGGTTGGCGCGCACGAGCACGAGGGCCTTGCCGGCCCGCCACGGCGGCCGGCTCGCCTCGGGGAGCTCGGGGTCGTTCTCGAGCGCGCGCCCGGCGGCGAGGTAGTGGGTGGCGGCGAGCTCGGGGTCGCCGAGCGCGGCTGCGATCTCGGCGATGGCGTGGTGGGCGAGCGCGACGGCCAGGACGCCCTGGTCGGGCTCCGCCAGGCAGGAGCTGAGCTCGTCACCCAGGTCCATTGCCTCGCTCATGTCACCCCGGGCGAGGCGGCACTCGACGAGCAGCGCGAGCATGCGGACCTCGTCGGTCCGTCCCAGCTGGGCGCGGGCGTCGGCGTCGGTGGCGAGGCTGTCGAGGGCGCCGAGCGCGAGGGTGATCGCGCCCTCCTGCACCTGCGTCGCCGCCGCGGTCAGACGAGTGACCGGCGCGTTGACGGGCGCCGGGGACTCGGCTGGTGACGACATGCGGGCAAGGCTAGGAAGCGATCTGCGGGCCCGCACCGGGTTTGGCACTTTCTTGTCCCGGTGGACCAGTCATCCGCCTCCCGAGGTGTCCCAGCAGTAGTGCGGAGGCGCTAGGCGTGGCGTCCACGGGGACTGCGGCGGCGAAGCGCGTGCCCCGGTCGGCGGGGGTCACCAGGGCCCGCGCGACACGCTCGAGCTCCAGGGCGAGGGCGTCGGGCACGGGGTGGTCGAGCCCCACGGCGCACGCGACGTCCCAGCCGTGGACGGTGATCTCGAGCGCCGCGGCGAGCGCGAGCACGGAGGTGTCGAGCGCGCGCCCGCCGACCGTCACCGACAGGGGCACCTCGTGGCTCCAGGCGCCGAGCAGGGCGCAGGCCTTCTGCTGCAGCGTCCGCACGCGTACGTCGGCAGGCGTCGTGGTCGTGAGCCGCACGCGCCCCGTGGCTCCCTCGCCGAACGCGTCGAGCGAGTCCTCCATGTGGGCGAGCAGCCGTGCCAGGTCCCACCCCTCGCAGGGCGTCCGAGCCCCCAGCCGGTCGTCGGTGACGGCCGCCAGGGCGACCCGGGTGTAGGCCAGGGACCGGTCCAGCAGCTCGACGGCTCCGTCGTGGTCGGGGAGCCGCGCGAGCCGCGGGCTCATGGCGTGCTGGTGCTCACCGCGGGTGTCGGCACGAAGTCGGCCGGCAGGTGCGCGGGCAGCCCGAACGTCTCGAAGAGCGACACGTCGAAGAAGGCGCCGACGTGGCGGACCTGGTCGCCGACGAGCTCCAGCACCTGGAGGTGGAAGGGCAGGAAGCTGCCGTCGGGGGTGCGCATGTAGAGCCCGAACGCCGGCTGCCCGTTGGCCACCGTCTGGATCATCGGCATGTCGTAGGAACCTCCGGGGCACTGGCCGCCGATGAGCTGGGCGATCTGCTCGCGACCGAGGTACCACCCGACGAACGGTGGCATCTCCCAGACGGCCTCGGCGGTGAGCATGCTGACGATCGTGTCGACGTCCTTGCGCCAGAACGCGTCGACGTAGCGCTCGAGCAGCGAGGCCTGGGCCGCGCTCAGGTCGGGCTCGACGGTGTCCTCGGTGAGGCCGCGCTCGGCCATCTGCGCGTGGGCGCGCTGGAGGGCGGAGTTGACCGCGGCGGGCGTGGTGTCGAGGGCCTCGGCGACCTCGGCCGCGCTCCAGCGCAGCACGTCGCGCAGGATCAGCACCGCGCGCTGGCGGGCCGGCAGGTGCTGGAGGGCCGCGACGAAGGCGAGGCGGATCGAGTCGCGCTCGGCGACCACCACGGCCGCGTCGGGGATCGGCTCGAGCCAGGCGATCTCGTGGTTCTCCTCGAGCGCGTCGCCGGCCAGCGAGTCGCTGGTGCCGAGCCCGGTCGGCAGCGGCCGACGCGGCCGTCCCTCGAGGTTGGTCAGGCACACGTTGGTGGCGATGCGATAGAGCCAGGTGCGCACCGACGAACGGCCCTGGAACGCCGCGCTGGCCTTCCACGCCCGCAGGAACGTCTCCTGGACGAGGTCCTCGGCCTCGTGGACCGACCCGCTCATCCGGTAGCAGTGCGCGAGGAGCTCGCGCTGGTAGCGCTCGGTCAGGCCGTCGAAGTCGGCCAGCTCGGCCTGCTTGGCCTCGACGTCCACCGCCGTGCTCGCCGTGCTGTCCATTGGTCCTGTCCTCACTGCTGTCCCACCCATGCCTGCTCCTTCGCGCCAGTCTGCCTCCCACACAGACCAGCGTCGACCGGCAAAGTCATCGTCGGCCCGGAAAGTGGGGG
>NZ_CALRWD010000099.1:0-15207 GCF_943371775.1 Nocardioides psychrotolerans | reverse complement strand
GTCGCGGGCCAGCATCGTTGCGCCGGTGACCGCGGCCGGCATCACCAGCACCGCCCCCAGCGGCACGAGGAACGACGCCTGCACGGCGATCCCGAAGCCGAGCACGGTCCCCTGCTGTCCTCTCGCGAGGTCGGCCCTCCCCCGGGCATCGAGACCGCGCGCCTCCAACGGCCGCCCCAGCAGGTCGCGGGCCAGGAGCCACCCCCCGACGACGAGGCCGAGCACGGCACCCAGCAGGGCCCCGACCAGGGGGAGGAATCCCGCGATGACGACCAGCAGCCCCGCGAGCGCGCTGCCGAGGACGAGCACGAGGCCGTCGCGGGCGGCCCGCCACGCCCCGACCTCGGCGTCGGGCACCTCGCCCCCGAGCATCAGCTCGGTCTCGCGCCAGATGCGGGCATAGAAGGGGTCGCCGACGGCCAGGGTGACGCCCACGAAGGTCGACGCCGCCAGGGCCAGGCAGCCCACCACGAGCGCCAGCGCCAGGCCCACCCGGACCAGGGTGCGCACGAGGTCGGACGCGTCGTCGACGAAGGGCGTCAGCCACCCCACCAGCTCCGGGAGCCGGAGCAGCAGCACCACGAAGGCGGTCGCCAGGACAGCGAAGACCAGCAACGCCGGGAGCATCCCCAGCAGCATCAGCCCGGGGCGTCGCCGCCACAGGCCGAAGCCGCGGAGCAGGTAGCCGTCCCCCGAGGTCACGCGGCGCTCAGAACAGGGCGGACGCGAGCGACTGGCGCCCCTTGAGGACGCGGGGGTCGTCGTTGCCCACGGCGGCGAAGAGGCCCAGCAGGTGCTCGCGGGCGGCGTTCTTCTCGTCGCCCGCGGACCGGCGCACCAGCTCGACGATGCGACCGAAGGCGTCCTCCACGGCACCGTCGAGCAGGTCGAGGTCGGCCACGAGGGTCTGTGTCTCGACGTCGTCGGGTGCCGAGTCGGCCGCGGCACGAGCCGCAGCCGGGTCGACGCCCTGGGTGCGCTGCAGCACCTTCGCCATCGCGAGGCCGCCGGCGGCCTCGACGTCGGCGGGGTTGGCGGTCACGAGCTTCTGGTACTCCACGACCGCGGCGTCCACGTCGCCCCGGCCGAGGGCGTCCTCGGCGGCGGCGTAGCGCGGGTCGGCCTGCGGCTCGCCGTCGGCCTCCTCGGGCGCCGCTGCACCGGGCAGCGGCTGGTGCCGCGCGGTCATGCCCTGGGCCGCGAGGCCCTGCATCACCTGGGTCAGCGTGGCGCGGAGCTCCTCGATCGGCAGGGCGTCCTGCAGCAGCGGCGCCGGCCTGCCGTCCAGCACGGCCACCACGAGCGGGATCGAGGGGATCTGCATGGCCTGGGCGATGCCCGGCGCGGCGTCGATGTCGACGAGCCCGACGAGGAACTTGCCCTCGAACTCCCCCGACAGCGCCGCGAGGTCGTCGGCCAGCTGACCGCTCTCGGGCATCCGCGTGCGGGAGTAGAACGCGAGCATGACCGGCGCGGTCATCGACTGCTCGACGACGGCCTGGAAGTTCTCCTCGGTCACGTCGAGCGCGTAGGACGACGAGCCGGTCGGCGCTCCACCCGCGCCGGCAGCGGACGCCACCCCGGGCGCTGCACCGGGTCCGCCGCGTCCGGGGCCTCCACCTGCCGGGGCGGGCGCGGCCGGGCGCTTGAGGGCGGAGAGGTCGAACGCTCCGGGACGGGTGAACGGCTGCTGGGTCATGGGGCCAATCCTAGGGAGGCCGCCGCGCGACGCTCGGGCAGGTACGCCGAGTCGGCGCGATGGTGCAGCGCCTACGCCAGTCCCAGCCCGACCGCCTCCTCGCGCAGCTCCTCGCGCACGGACGGGTGGGCGGCGTGCTCGATGATCTGGCGCGCCTGCTCGCGCTGGTCACGACCGAAGACGTCGGCGATGCCCTGCTCGGTCACGATCGCGCTCATCTGGAAGGAGGTGACCGGCTCGTCGACCAGCGCGACGACGGTGGAGCAGTCGGCCTTGGGGTGCCAGGAGCGCAGGGCGATGAAGGCCTGTCCCCCGGTCGAGTGCAGCGCGCCGACGATGAAGTCGGTCTGCCCCCCGAAGCCCGAGTGGATCCGAGCACCGATCCGCGACGCGTTGGCCTGCCCGAAGAGGTCGACCTGGAGCGCGGTGTTGACGCTGACCATGGCCGGGTTGCGTGAGATGAGGGCCGGGTCGTTGGTGACCTCGGTGCGCACCATCCGCACCCGCTCGTTGCCGTCGACCCAGTCGAGCAGCTCGGGCGAGCCGAAGAGGAACGACGCGGTGATCGGCACCTGCCGCTCCAGCGCGCCGGCCCGCTCCAGCGCCAGGACGCTGTCGGAGAACATCTCGGTCCAGATCCGCAGCCCCCGCCGGGCGACCAGGCCCCGCATGGTGGCGTCGGGGACCGCCCCGATGCCGGCCTGGAGGGTCGCCCCGTCCCCGACGCGTGCCGCGACCTCCTCCCCGATCCGGGCGGAGGCGGCGTCGATCGGGCTCCCGGTGGCGTGCAGGAGCGGCTCGTCCACCTCGACCATCACGTCGATGTGCTCGACGTCGACCTCGGCGTCGCCGAAGGTCCACGGCATCCGCTCGTTGACCTGCGCGACGACGACACCGCCGGAGCGCCGCACGGCCTCGATCGCCGCCGGCAGGACGTTGACCTCGACCCCCAGGGACACCTTGCCCCCGCGAGGTCGGGTCGTGTGGAGGACGACCGCGTGCGGTGCCAGCGGTCCCGCGAAGAGGGCCGGCACCAGCGAGAGCCGCGACGGCACGTAGGACAGGCGCGGGCTGCGCCGCATGCCCGGACCGACGAAGGACGTCTCGAGCGTGACGCCCTCGCGGTCGGGCACGCCGTGCTGGGCGTTGAGCACCCACAGGCGGTACGACGGCACCAGCTCGTCCACGAGGCCGAGCGTCGTCCACGGGGTCGCATGGTTGCCCGTGACGACGATGCGCGGGTCGGCGGGCAGGCGGGCCAGGTGCTGGGCGAGGGTCACCCGTTGATTGGAGCAGGTGTCGGCCGCGGCCGCACGCGCGACCTCAGTTGACGACGCGCGGGCCGCGCAGGCCCGAGCGCTGGACGACCCGCTGGATCGCGAGGTCGCGCTCGTCGGGACGCCCGACGTAGCGGATGTCGCGCAGCCCCTGCTCCTGCGCTGCCGACTCGAAGCAGAAGTGCCCGAAGCCCAGCACGCGGCCGTGCAGCGGCCGCACGACGCTGATGTCGAGGATCCGGCTCAGCGGCATCGTCGCGAGGTGCGTCGAGAGCACGCCGTGGACCCGGAAGACCCGCATGTTGGTGATCACGAAACGGTCGCGCCGCTCGCGCAGGATCCCCCACGCGGCCCGCAGGCCCAGCACCAGGGCGACCAGCAGGAAGAGCCAGCCGATGTCCACGTGCACGAACGGCACCGCCACGACGGCGGCCAGCCCCAGGAGCCCTTCGAGGCACGGGCGCAGGTAGGCGACCCAGTGGTGGCGGACCTCGTCGACGATGACCTCCCCCTCCTCGCGCAGGAGGTGGCGGGAGATCTTCGGGTCACCCCACGAGGTCAGCAGCCCCATGCGCAGCGCTAGAGCTCACCGAAGAAGTCGATGACCGCGCGGAAGAGCTGGCTGCCCCAGTCGGCGACCTGCCCGCCTGCGGCGCCGGTGGTGTCGGCGAGGCCACTGGGGTCGGTGAACATCCAGAAGCCGAGGAACAGCACCACAAGGGCGATGAGCACCTTGTTCATCGAGAGAGTCTCCATCATGAGCCCGAGAGAATGGATCGGCACATTCGTACCACTGATCACTCTGGTCACGCGACAGGCGCGCCCTCAGTCCGTGAAGGACTCCAGCAGCCGGTCGGCGGCCGCGTAGGGGTCCGACTCCCCCGCCACCACGGCGGCAGCGAGCTCGTCGAGCTCGGAGCGGCCGTGCACGTCGCCCCACCGCCGACGCAGCGCGGTGAGCGCGATCGCCTCGATCTCGTCCCGCGCCCGGCGCGTACGACGGCGCGTGAGCTCACCGGTCGCCTCCAGCCAGGCGAGGTGCTCGTCGAGGGCTGCGGCGACCTCGTCCACGCCCTCGCCCTTCTGGGCGACGGTCTTCAGGATCGGCGGCTGCCAGGCGCCCTCGCGACGCTCGGTGAGGTTGAGCATCGAGCGCAGGTCGCGGCGCACGGAGTCCGCCCCGTCGCGGTCGGCCTTGTTGACGACGTAAACGTCGCCGATCTCCAAGATGCCGGCCTTGGCCGCCTGGATGCCGTCCCCCATGCCCGGCGCGAGCAGCACCATCGTGGTGTCGGCGAGGCCGGCGACCTCGACCTCGCTCTGGCCGACACCGACGGTCTCGACCAGGATCACGTCGCAGCCGGCGGCGTCCAGGACCCGCAGCGCCTGCGGCGTCGACCAGGCCAGACCACCGAGGTGGCCGCGCGAGGCCATGGAGCGGATGAAGACACCGGGGTCGGAGGCGTGGTCCTGCATCCGGACCCGGTCACCCAGCAGCGCTCCCCCGGAGAACGGGGAGGACGGGTCGACCGCGAGGACGCCGACCTGCTTGTCCTGGCGGCGCAGCTCACCGACGAGGGCGTTGGTCGACGTCGACTTGCCAACGCCCGGGGAGCCGGTGATGCCGACGACGTGCGCCCGCGGGCCCGACGTCGTGAGAGGCGCCAGGGCCGCCATCACCTCGCGCAGGAGCGGGGACTCGTCCTCCACCAGCGAGATCAGCCGGGCGACCGAGCGGGCCTGGCCCGCCAGGGCCCCGGAGACGAGATCGGGGACCGACGCCGTGCGGCGTCGGCCCCCGGTGGGCTCGAGGGTCACTCAGGCCTTCGGCACGCGCACGATCAGGGCGTCGCCCTGCCCGCCGCCACCGCACAGGGCGGCCGCGCCGACGCCGCCGCCACGACGCTTGAGCTCCAGCGCCAGGTGCAGCACCACGCGGGCTCCGGACATGCCGACCGGGTGACCCAGGGCGATGGCGCCACCGTTGACGTTGACCTTCGACTCGTCGAGGCCCAGCGAGCGGGCCGACTCGATGCCGACGGCCGCGAAGGCCTCGTTGAACTCGACGAGGTCGAGGTCGGTGGGGGCGATGCCCTCCTTGGCGCAGGCCTTGGCGGTGGCGTTGGCGGGCTGCATCTGGAGGGTGGAGTCGGGACCGGCGACCATCCCGTGGGCACCGATCTCGGCCAGCCACTCCAGCCCGAGCTCCTCGGCCTTGGCCTTGCTCATGACGACGACGGCGCAGGCGCCGTCGGAGATCTGCGAGGACGAGGCCGCGGTGATGGTGCCGTCCTTGGAGAAGGCGGGACGCAGGCCGGCGAGCGACTCGGCGGTGGTGTCGCCGCGCACGCCCTCGTCCTGGCTGATGACGACCGGGTCGCCCTTGCGCTGCGGGATCGAGACGGGGACGACCTCGTCGTCGAAGACACCGTTCTTCCAGGCGGCGGCGGCCTTCTGGTGCGACTGCGCGGCGAACTCGTCCTGCTCCGCACGGGTCAGCTGGGTGCCCGCGGCGTTGCACTGCTCGGTGAGCGCGCCCATCGCCTGCTGGGTGGACTGGTCGAAGAGGGCGTCGTAGGCCATCGAGTCGACCAGCGACACGTCGCCGTACTTGAAGCCCTCACGCGACTTGGGAAGGATGTGGGGCGCGTTGGTCATCGACTCCATGCCACCGGCCACGATGATGTCGGCCTCACCGGCGCGGATCATCTGGTCGGCCGTCGCGATCGCGTTGAGGCCCGACAGGCAGACCTTGTTGATCGTGATCGAGGGCAGCGAGAGCGGGAGCCCGGCGGCGATGCCCGCGGTGCGGGCGGGGTTCTGGCCGGCACCGGCCAGGATGACCTGGCCCATGATCAGGTAGTCGACCTGGTCACCGGCGACGCCGGCCTTCTCCAGGGCGCCCTTGATGGCGTGCCCGCCGAGCTCGGCGGCCGAGAGGCCCTTGAAGCCTCCGAGCAGACGACCGATCGGGGTGCGTGCCCCGGCGACGATGACGGATGCTGACATGGGTGCCTCCACAAGATGAGCGGTGATGTGCGGTGCCGAGATGGGTCTCTCGTGACGATACCCACGAGTCACATCGCGCGGCGAGGGTGTCCGCCGCCCACACCGTGAGGCACACGTCACAACGGGTCGCGGCGACGGGCCCGTCATAAGAGCATGTGCCCATGACCGCATCGCTCGACGTCCCCGCCCACCTGTTCACCGCCATCGACCACGTCGGCATGGCCGTGCCCGACCTCGACGCCGCGATCGCCTTCTACCGCGACACCTTCGGGATGACGTTGGCCCACGAGGAGGTCAACGAGGAGCAGGGCGTGCGCGAGGCCATGATGGCGGTCGGGGACTCCGGATCCTGCGTCCAGCTGCTCGCGCCGCTCAACGAGCAATCGACGATCGCCAAGTACATCGACCGGTCCGGACCCGGCTGCCAGCAGGTCGCCTACCGCGTCACCGACGTCGAGGCCGTCAGCGCGATCCTGCGCGAGCGCGGCCTGCGGCTGCTCTACGACGCACCCAAGCGCGGCACGTCCGACTCGCGGATCAACTTCGTGCACCCCAAGGACGCCGGCGGCGTCCTGGTCGAGCTGGTCGAGCCGGCGGCCGCCCCGCACTGAGACAACCCGCACACTCCGCCCCACATCTGGTTACCCACCGGTATCTTTCGGGCCAATCCAGTGGGCCGGACCAGCCCGACCGCGACACCGAGCAGAGGAAAGAGCCACCCGTGCAGAACATCCTGGACGCCATCCAAGCCGGAGACACCAGCAGCGAGGACTTCGCGAACCTGGCCCTCCCCGAGTCCTACCGGGCCGTGACGGTCCACAAGGACGAGGTCGACATGTTCGAGGGTGTCGCCACCCGCGACAAGGACCCCCGCAAGAGCCTGCACGTCGAGGACGTCGCCCTGCCCGAGCTCGGTCCCGGCGAGGCCTACGTCGCGGTGATGGCCTCGGCGATCAACTACAACACGGTGTGGACCTCGATCTTCGAGCCCGTGTCCACCTTCGGCTTCCTCGAGCGCTACGGCCGCCTGTCGGAGCTCACCAAGCGCCACGACCTGCCCTACCACGTGGTCGGCTCCGACCTCGCCGGCGTCGTCCTCAAGACCGGTCCGGGCGTCACCCGGTGGAAGCCCGGCACCGAGGTCGTGGCCCACTGCCTCTCGGTCGAGCTCGAGGACCCCGCCGGCCACGACGACACGATGATGGACCCGCAGCAGCGGATCTGGGGGTTCGAGACCAACTTCGGCGGGCTGGCGCACATCGCGCTGGTCAAGTCCAACCAGCTCCTGCCCAAGCCGGCCCACCTCACCTGGGAGGAGGCCGCCTCCCCCGGCCTGGTCAACGCCACGGCCTACCGCCAGCTGGTCTCCAAGAACGCCGGCCAGATGAAGCAGGGCGACAACGTCCTCATCTGGGGCGCCTCCGGCGGCCTGGGCGGCTTCGCCACCCAGTACGCGCTCAACGGCGGCGCCAACCCGATCTGCGTGGTCTCCAACGAGGAGAAGGCCGGCATCGTGCGCTCCATGGGCGCGGAGATGATCATCAACCGCTCCGAGGAGAAGTGGCAGTTCTGGAACGAGGAGGGCACCGAGCAGAACCCCAAGGAGTGGCAGCGCCTGGGCAAGAGGATCCGTGAGCTCACCGGCGGCGAGGACATCGACATCGTCTTCGAGCACCCCGGCCGCGAGACCTTCGGCGCCTCGGTCTACGTCACCCGCAAGGGCGGCACCATCACCACCTGCGCCTCCACCACCGGCTACATGCACGAGTACGACAACCGCTACCTGTGGATGAACCTCAAGCGCATCGTGTCCAGCCACTTCGCCAACTACCGCGAGGCGTTCGAGGCCAACCGCCTCATCGACCAGGGCAAGATCCACCCGACCCTGTCGCGCACCTACTCCCTCGACGAGGTCGGTCAGGCCGCGCTCGACGTGCACCACAACCTGCACCAGGGCAAGGTCGGCGTGCTCTGCCTGGCCCCCGAGGAGGGCCTGGGCGTGCGCGACCACGAGAAGCGCGCCAAGCACCTGGACGCCATCAACCGCTTCCGCGGCGTCTGACCCAGCACCACCCGATCATCGGTGACCCGTCCCCCATCTGGGGGGCGGGTCACTGCCCATTTTCGGGCTGCTCCACGCCGAGGTCGGGGCCATGTCGCGCTCGTCACCCTCAACCCTGAGACGGCCCGTGTGCCGGGGTGGGTTCTCTCAGCCGGATCATGGAAGATGGCCACGTCACCCACCACCAGCGACGAGGAAACTCCCCCATGAGCGACCAGGGTCTGTCCATCTTCGACCACGAGCCCGACGCCGCGACCAACGAGCCTGACGCGGAAGCGACCCAGGTGATCCCGGTGCAGTCCGAGCAGAAGGGCGCGTCCACACCCCCGGCGAGCCAGAAGCCCGCCCCGTCTCCGGCCCAGCCCGCGGCGCAGAAGCCGGCCCAGAAGCCCGTGCTCCCGCCGCCGGCCGAGCGCACCGCCGCCCAGCCCGTCGCACCCCCGGCCGCTCCGTCCCGTGCCGCTGCTCCGATCTCGAGCGCGCCGGCCGGAGGCTTCCCCGTCGTACGCCGTGGCGGCTACGACCGCGCGGCCGTCGACACGCAGGTCAACCAGCTCGCCCGCGACAAGGCCGGTCTGAGCGCGAGCCTGACCGAGTCCGAGCGTCGCGTCCTCGAGCTCGAGGCCGAGCTGACCGACGCCAAGACGCAGATCGCGGAGAACGCGACCCCCTCCTACGCCGGGCTCGGCGGCCGCGCCAGCACCATGCTGCGCCTGGCCGAGGAGGAGGCCACGGAGATCCGTGACGTGGCCGAGCGCGACGCCAACGAGATCCGCGAGCAGGCCGCGCGCGATGCCAAGGCTATCCGCGCCGACGCCTCTCGCGAGGCGGAGGACATGCGCTCGGTCCAGCTCCAGGAGCTCGACCAGACCCGCATCCGGGTCCTGGGCGACGCCGAGCAGGAGCGCACGCTGGCGAAGGCCGAGGCCGAGGACACGCTGGCCGCCGCCCGTCGCGAGGCCGACCAGCTGCGACTGGCCGCCCAGCAGGAGACCAGCGAGATGCGCACGTCGGCGACCCGCGAGGTCGAGCAGGCCCGCGCGGCCGCGGACCGCGAGGTCCAGGAGGCGCGACGCACGCTCGCCGTGGAGAAGGAGCGCCTCGCCCGCGAGGCCACCGACCACCACAACTCCGCCACCGCCGAGACCCGTCGCCTGGTCGAGGAGGCCGAGGAGCGGGCCGCTGCCGCCGAGGAGCGCGCCAGCCAGGCCAGCAAGCAGGCCACCGAGAACCGCGCTGCCGCCCAGGCCGAGGCCGAGGCGACGCTCTCGCGCGCCCGTCGTGAGGCCGAGCAGATCGTCGCGACCGCCCACAGCCAGGCCGAGTCCGTGGCCTCGACGGGCACCGTCGAGATCGAGCGCGAGATCGCCGCTCGTCGCGCCGAGCTCGACCGCCTGACCAAGCGTCGCGACGCGATCTCCGCCCAGCTCGCCTCTCTGCGCGACGTCGTCGCCGGGTTCGGCGAGGACGAGAGTTGAGCAACGACCCGCAGGCCGCCGAGGAGGCGGCCGAGCGGGCCGAGGCGGCGGCCGACCACGCCGAGACCGCCGCCGAGCAGGCGGAGACCGCGGCCGAGCACGCTGAAGCGGCCGCCGAGCAGGCCGAGCACGTCGTCGAGCAGGTGCACACCGACGACTACGGCACGCCCGGCAAGCCTTTCGAGAAGCGCTCGCCGTTCTACCTCGGCTTCTTCGGCGCTCTCGGGGTGCTGGTCGCCTACTTCCTCTGGTCGGCGCTGCTGAGCATCGGCTCCACGCTGCTGCTCATCATCGTCGCTCTCTTCATCGCGGCGGGGCTGAACCCCTCGGTGGAGTTCCTCGAGCGCCGCGGCATGCGCCGCAGCCTGGCCGTGACCGCGGTCATCGTCGCCTTCCTCGGGGCGGTCGCGCTCTTCATCGTCGCGATCGTCCCGGTCATCACCGACCAGGTCACCGCGATCAGCCAGAGCGCCCCCGGGTGGCTCGACGAGCTGCAGAAGAACAAGCAGATCCAGAAGCTCGACGACGACTACGACATCATCTCCAAGGTCCGCGACTACGTCGCCAACGGCGACTTCGTCAGCGGCATCTTCGGCGGCGTGCTCGGGGTGGGGCTCAAGATCCTGGGCGCGCTCTTCAACGCGTTCATCATCCTGGTCCTGACGCTCTACTTCCTGAGCTCGCTCGACAAGACCAAGAACGCCTTCTACCGCCTGGCCCCCGCCTCGCGCCGGCAGCGGGTCTCGCTGCTCGGCGACCAGATCGTGCGCAACGTCGGTGGCTACGTCTCCGGCGCCTTCATCGTCGCGCTCTGCGCCGGCGTCTCCTCGCTGGTGTTCCTCTTCGCCGTCGGTCTGGGCGACTACGCCGTGGCCCTGGCCTTCGTGGTGGCGCTGCTCGACGTCATCCCGATGATCGGCGCCACCCTCGGCGCCGTCATCGTGACCGCGATCGCCTTCGCCACCGACGTCAAGACCGGCATCATCTGCGCGATCTTCTTCCTGATCTACCAGCAGGTGGAGAACTACGTGATCTACCCGCGCGTGATGTCGAAGTCGGTCGACCTGCCCGGGTCCGTCATCGTCATCGCGGCCCTCGTCGGCGCCGGCCTGCTGGGCGTCGTCGGCGCGCTGCTGGCCATCCCCACGGCGGCTGCCATCCTGCTGATCCTGCGCGAGGTCGTCGTACGACGGCAGGACGCGCGGTAGGCGCACCGGCGGGGCAGGTGGCGCGCCGTGCCGCGCACTCTCCGGCGAGAGGTCCCTCGGCGGGTGGTCAATCGTTTGACCACCCCGCGCGGGCACCTCCCTCAGGTGCTCAGCGCCGCACGGCCTCGATCTCGAGACGCACGTAGTCGACGACCGGCTCGCTGAGCGCCAGCCGCACGTCGCGCACGAACCCCGCCTGCTCGTCGACCGGCAGCCCGTCGAGGTGCGAGCCGAGGACGACGGTCGCGAGGTAGGTCTCCAGGACCGCCGGGTCGTCGCAACGGAACGGGTCGGGCCGCAGCCGCACGTCCTCGACGTCGAAGCCGGCCGCCTCGAGCCGGGACCGTGTGGCGACGTCGTCGGCGAACTCCCAGTCGCCCGGCGCCTCCCCCGTCACCGACGCGATCGCGCGCGTCACGCCCGCCACGTTGCCGCGACCGCCGCAGTCCGACACCAGCCGGGCTCCCGATCGCATGACCGCCGCGAGGTGCGCAAACAGCCGCTCGTGGTCGGGCACCCAGTGGAAGGCCGCCACGCTCATCACCGCGTCGACCGGCTCGGCGACCGGCAGCGGCTCCATCAGGTCGGCGTGCACGTAGGACACCCGCTTGTCCCCCAAGCGGGTGCGCGCGACGTCCAGCATCTGCTGCGAGCCGTCCAGCGCCACGAGCCGTACGTCGGGACAGCGGGCGCGCAGCGCAGCGGCGTCGCGGCCGGTGCCGCACCCCGCGTCGAGCACCACCTCGTCGCCGGCCAACCGGAGCCGGTCGAGGACCCCGCGACCCCACTGCTCGTGGGGCAGCGTGAGCGTGTCGTAGGTGGTGGCATCCCATTCACGCGGTCCGTCGCTGGGACGATCACGAGTCATGGGAGCGAACCTACGCGGGCAGCTCCGGCGTCGACGGGACCGACCGCTCCCCGAGCTTGACCGCGACGACACCGGCCATGATGAGGATGCCACCGAGGAGCTGGACGGGACGCGGCAGCTCGTCGAGGAGCAGCCAGGCCCACAGGACCCCCATCACGACCTCGATCAGCGCCACGAACGACGCGACGCGCGAGCCCAGTCGTCGACTGGCCGCGATGCCGGAGACGTAGGCGATGGCGGCCGTCACGAGGCCGAGCAGCACCAGCGGGACCCACCAGGCGACCGAGGAGCCCGCCATGGTCACGTCCCGGGTGGTGGCCGTCATCGGCAGCAGCCCGACCAGACCGAGGATCGCGAGGGAGAGCCCACCGATGACCAGGCCCGCGGCGGCGAGCGCCAGCGGCGGCAGCCCGTTGTCCTCGTCGGCGGAGATCACGAAGTAGACCGCACAGCCGACCATGGCACCGAGCGCCCACAGGACCCCGGCGACGTTGAGCTCCGCGTCGCTGACCAGGTCGAGCACCAGCACCAGGCCGAGCGCGGCCAGACCGGCACCCACCAGGGTGAGTGCCCCCGGGCGCTCGCCGTGCCGGAGCCAGAGCCACACGACGACGGCCGCGGGTGCGGTGTACTCGATCAGAAGCGCCGGCCCGACCTGCATGTGGCCCACCGCGGAGAAGTAGCAGAACTGGGCACCGGCCACGGCCAGCAGCCCGTAGGTGAGGACCAGCCCGCGGTTGGCGCGCAGCAGGTCCCAGCGTCCGCGCAGCGCGACGTAGCCGAAGGGAGCGACGACCAGGGCGGCGAGCCCGATGCGCACGAGCACGACCGATCCGGGGGTCCAGCCGGTGTCGAGGAGGCCACGCGCGAGCGCACCGGAGAGCCCGAACGTCACCGCGGACAGCAACGCGAGGAGCAGCCCGGTGACGGTGCGCGACGCACCGGCCGTCGCAGCGTCGTCACGAGTCAAAGTCGTCATGGGTCATGACGCTAGGGCTCGTGCAGTAACCTGTCAATGTGACTTTCGCTCATGACACCGAGATGTCCCTCCAGGCGGCCGTCACGCTGGTCAACACCGAGGACCCGACCGACGACACCCTGGCGACCGTCGCGGACCTGCAGCGGTTCTACGACGAGTTCTCCTACACCGGCCGCCACGACGCCGACCAGGCCGAGCTCGACACGATCCGGGCGCTCCGCTCGCGTCTGCGCGAGCTCCTCACCGCCGAGCGCGACGACGCCGTCGAGCTGGTCAACACCATGCTCCGCGAGGGCCGCGCCCTCCCCCAGCTGGTGCGCCACGAGCCCTTCGACTGGCACCTGCACGCGGTCGACGACGACGCCCCGCTCGAGACCCGCATCCTCGTGGAGACCGCGATGGCGATGATCGACGTCATCCGCGCCGACGAGATGTCACGCCTGGGCCACTGCGCCGACGAGGACTGCACCGGCGTCGTCCTCGACCTCTCGCGCAACCGCTCGCGCCGCTTCTGCTCCACCCCCTGCGGCAACCGCAACGCCGTCGCGGCCTACCGCGCCCGCCAGGCCACCGCCGGCTGACCGGACTCGCTGGTCGAGCCCGAGGAGCGCCAGCGACGAGGCGTCGAGACCCGCCTTGCCCTCGCTGGTCGAGCCCGAGGAGCGCCAGCGACGAGGCGTCGAGACCCTCAGGTCTGAGCAGGCCCGGGGACCGGCACGTCCCGATACGCCGCCAGGTTGTGCGCGTTGTACGCCGAGGTGTCGGCCAGCTCCATCGGTCCGTCCCACTCGCGCGGGAGCGGCACGTCGACCCCGGGCGCGACCCGACGGACGATCTCGTCGAGCACCTTCTCGGCGTCGCCGACCCACAGGTGCTTGCTCCCGTCGAAGCCGACGACCTCGGCCTGGGGGATCGCACCGAACCGCTCGCGGGCCTCGGCCGGCTGCAGGTAGTCGTCGTGCTCGGGCACGAACGCGTGCACGGGCTTGCCCGACGCAGCCCACGGCTCGAGGTGCTCGGGCTCGCTGAAGCGCAGCGGCGGGCTGAGCAGGATCGCGCCCTGGATAGCGGGGTCGAGGCCGTACATCAAGGTGAGGTCGGTGCCGAAGGACCAGCCCACCAGCCAGATGTTGGGCAGGTCGTGGAACTCGGCGTACTCGATCGCGGCAGCGACGTCGTAGCGCTCCCCCACGGCGTTGTCGAAGGCACCCTCGCTGGTGCCCTGCTCGCTCCAGGTGCCGCGGGTGTTGAAGCGCAGGACCGCGACGCCCGCCAGGGCCGGCAGGCGGAAGGCGGCCTTGCGGTAGACGTGGCTGTCCATCATCCCGCCGTGCGTGGGCAGCGGGTGCAGGCAGATGATCGTCGCGACCGGCTCACCCTCGGCCGGCAGCGCCAGCTCTGCGACCAGCTTGAGGTCGTCGGCGGTCTCGAGCGTCAGTCGCTCGCGTCGCGCGGGCAGGACCGAGTTGGCGCGGATCTTCTGGCTCACCACGTCAGGCTATCCACCGTCCGAGCACCATCAGCACCAGCGGTGCACCCCGTCGGGGCTGAGGTCCAGGTCGCGCAGCACGACCGCCACGTCGTCACCGTGCTGACGGCAGGCCTCGCGGAAGTCGCGCAGGCGGTACTCCACCATCAGCACCTGGTCGCCGAAGTCGTCGACGTAGGCGTCGCACTCGTCGTACTGCGCGCACGACTCGGAGACCGCGAAGTCGAAGCCGATCCGGGTGCCGTCGTAGCCCGCGAGGTTCTTCTGCCCGACGGCCAGGCCCTCGCGGTGCGCGCGGGCCACCAGCAGCCGGGCGAAGGCGAGACCGTGCGCGCGGGTGACCAGCCGACCGCTGCGGGTGAAGGAGTCGAGGTTGTCGAGCTCCACGGCGGCGAAGCCGTCGTCCGCGCACCCGGCGGTCCAGCGCCCGACGATCCGCGCGAGGGCCGTGCGCTTCCTCGCCGTCCGGACGTCGAGCAACCACTCGCCCCACGCCTCGTCCACGACCGGCCGACCGTCGCGCTTGAGCACCAGCCACCAGTGCCGGCGCCAGAAGCCACGGGCGTCGGGCTGGGTCTGGAAGCCGTTGACGTAGCAGACGTTGTAGCGCCCCGCCTGGGGCTCCGACGTCCGGTCACGCACGACGATGCCGACGTGCGCGGGCGCCTCGAGGTCGCCGCCGAGCTGGTAGTCCACGTCGGTCCCGACCGGCAGCCTCTCGACGGCGTACGACGGACCCGACGCGCCGACCGCGAGCACCAGCAGGACACCGATCACCGCAAGACGCCTCATGCAGGCACGGTACGTCGTAACCCCGACGGGCTGAGGCGCGTTAGCAGGCCAGTCCACGAAAGGGAACCGATGTCGCACCTGCGCTCACGGATGGCCGCGCTCACCTGCGCCGCCGCCGTCGCGCTCCCCCTGGCCGGCAGTGCCACCGCGACCGCCGCCGCCACGGGAGCCACCAGCTCCACCCCCGCCACGACCAGCCTCACCTCCCTCCGCGCGACCCACGTCGGTCTCGACCGCCTCCTTGCCGCGGGGACCTACGGCAACCGTGCCATCGTCACCTTCGACTCGGTGCCGAGCGGCGCCGAGGTCGCCGCCCTGCGGGCCCTGGGTCTCGTCGTCCAGCCGA
>NZ_CALRWD010000098.1:0-15663 GCF_943371775.1 Nocardioides psychrotolerans | reverse complement strand
CACGGATTGCACCATCGCGCCGACGCGGGGTGGGTGGCTCAGTCGCCGGTGGTGTCGGTCTTCGTCACGTTCAGCACGTAGGCGAAGGCCGGGGCGCATCGGAGCGGGACCGTGGTGCCGTCGTAGGTGAGCGTCAGCTCGTGGGCGAGGCGGCGGTGAAAGCCGTCCATCACGACGTGCTGCCCGGCGTCGTCGACCTCCTGGTGGACGTGCTTCTTGGGGCCGACCTTCGTGGCCGTTCCCGTCACGCGCGCTCGGAGCCCGTCGATCAGCAGCGATGTGCGGACGTCGGTGCCGCGCAGGATGTCGCGCGGCTCGCGTGACCTCGAGAGCGACGGGTCGTCGTCGAGCCGGACCTGGAGGTAGTGGGTGTAGGCGTCGTTCTCGTAGAGGTTGACGTAGGCCGAGAGGCCGTCGGCCCGGCCGGTGCACTCGAGGACGATGCCCTTCTCGCGGACCGGTGCGGTGCGGGCCTGCTCGGCTGCCTCGGACGTCTCGGCGGGGTGGGCCGTGGCGGTGCCGATGGTCCCGAGCCCGATCAGGGTGGTGAGGGCGAGGGTCGTGACGGTGGTGCGCATGGTGCGGTGCTCCTGGATCTGTCGAAGGGTGAACAGGTCCAAGACGCCGATGCCCCGTCGACGGTTGCAACCGCCGGCGAGGCGGTCCAGACCGGCCCTACATCGCCTGCGACACGCTCGACATGTTGAAGTCGGGCACGCGCAGCGCGGGGGTCGCGGTGCGCGAGAAGTAGTCGTCGCCCCACTCGCGGCTGAAGCTCGGCACCGTCGCCGACGCGTGCGAGAAGCGGCGCAGCAGGTCGATCGGGCTCTCGTTGAAGCGGAAGTTGTTGACCGACCCGACGATCTCACCGCCCTCGACGAGGTAGACGCCGTCGCGGGTCAGCCCGGTCAGGAGCAGCGACTGCGGGTCGACCTCGCGGATGTACCACAGGCAGGTCAGCAACAGCCCCCGCTCGGTGCCGGCCACGAGGTCCTCGATCGAGCCGGCGCCGCCGTCGACCTCGAGCACCAGGTTGTCGACCGCCGGGGTGACCGGCTGGCTGGTCATCGCCGCCGAGTGGCGGGTCTGGAGCAGCGAGGTGAGCTCGCCGTCGCGGATCCAGTCGGTGCGCTCCAGGGGCAGGCCGTTGTCGAAGACCGAGGACTCGTTGCCCGACGCGCCCGCGAGGGCGAACGGCGCGCACTGGAGGCCGTCGTACGACGGGTCGGAGTAGAGGTGGACGCCGGGCGAGGTGATCTGCTGACCGATCCGCGTGCCGACCCCGCGCTGGCTGTAGACCGACTGGCCCTCCCAGGCGACCCGGGCGCCGGCGTACCAGTAGGCGTCGATCATCAGGTCGGCGACGGCGGTCGGGGGCAGGATCGTGTCGTAGCGCCCGGCCGGCAGGTCGACGCGGCGCGAGCCCCACCCGAGCCGCCGCGCGACGGTCGCCTCCATGGCGAGGGCGTCGACGTCGGCGAAGTCGCGCGTCGCGCCGCCGACCCAGGCGCTCTCGCGCAGGTCGGCGGTCTTGCCGGTGCAGGCGTAGTGACCGGTCGGCTGGACGTGGCGCAGCCGCAGGCCCGTGGTCGAGCCGAGGTAGGTCGTGGCGACCTCGTGGTTGACGAAGCCGTAGAGCACCCGGTCGGCGCAGGAGGCCCGGCCGAACGCCTCGCCGAGGGCCGGGGCGAAGGTGTCGTAGACGTGGATGTCGGTGGGCACCGCCTGCTCGTCCCAGTCGGGGGAGACGCGGTCACGCACCAGGTCGGCGGCGTCCTCGGCCGGCGACGACAGCCGGGCGGCCGCGTCCGCCGCCTCGACGAGAGCGGTCACCTGGGCCTGCGTGCTCGCGCTGCCGCTCACCGAGCCTGTGGCCACTCCGTCGCCGGAGCGGATGAAGGAGATCACCGTGACCGAGACGCCGTGCATCACGCCGTTGGTGGTGAGGGTGTTGTTGGCCCACCGCAGGTTGGCGCTGGTGTGGTCACGCACGATGACGACGCAGTCGTCGGCCGTGGAGACGGCGACGGCCTGGTCGACCAGGGACTGGGGCGTGGTCGGGATCGTCATCAGTGGCCTGCCTCGTCGAGGGTGTTGAGGATGCGGACGCCGCGGAAGAGCGAGGTCGGGCAGCCGTGGCTCACCGAGGCCACCTGGCCCGGCTGGGCCTTGCCGCAGTTGAACGCTCCGCCGAGCTCCCAGGTCTGGGGTCCGCCCACCGCCTCCATCGAGCCCCAGAAGTCCGTCGTGGTGGCCTGGTAGGCGACATCGCGCACCTGGCCGACGAGCTCGCCGTCCTTGATCGTGTAGAACCGCTGCCCGGTGAACTGGAAGTTGAAGCGCTGCATGTCGATCGACCACGACTTGTCGCCGACCACGTAGAGACCTCGGTCGACGCGGCCGATCAGCTCCTCGGTGGAGGGCCCGTCGGGAGCCGGCTGGAGCGACACGTTGGCCATGCGCTGGATCGGGATGTGACCGGGGGAGTCGGCGTAGGCGCAGCCGTTGGAGCGACCCGCCGGGTGGTCGGGCCCGGCCAGCTCGGGCTTCATGTGGCCCATGGACCGGTCGAGCTGGTAGCCCACGAGCACCCCGTCGCGCACGATGTCCCACGACTGGGTCTGCACGCCCTCGTCGTCGTAGCCGATGGTCGCCAGCCCGTGCTCGACGGTGCGGTCACCGGTGACGTTCATGACCGGTGAGCCGTAGTGCAGCGTGCCGAGCTTGTCGTAGGTCGCGAACGACGTGCCGGCGTAGTTGGCTTCGTAGCCCAGGGCCCGGTCGAGCTCGGTGGCGTGCCCGATCGACTCGTGGATCGTCAGCCAGAGGTTGGAGGGGTGGATGACCAGGTCGTAGTCACCGGCCTCGACGCTGGGCGCCTTGAGCTTCTCGGCGAGCAGCTCGGGCACCTGCTCGATCTCCTCGTCCCAGTCGTGGCTGCCGTCGGTGAGGTACTCCCAGCCGCGCCCGACCGGCGGGGCGATGGACGACATGGAGTCAAAGGTGTCGGCCCCCGCCCCCATGGCCTCGAATCCGGGCTGGAGCCGCACCCGCTGCTGCGTGGTGCGGGTGCCGTGCAGGTCGGCGTAGTACTTGTTCTCCTGCACCTGCAGGGCGTACGCCGACGCGTGGTCGACCGCCGCGCCCGTGCGGAGCCGCTCGGTCCAGTCGACGAGCAGCGCCGCCTTCTCGGCCACGGGCACCTCGAGCGGGTTGGTGACGTAGGACGACACCCAGGTGACGTCGTCGTGGACCGGCTCGGCCGCGAGCTCCACGGGCGTGCTGGTCATGGCTGCCGCGACGACGGCGACGGAGACGGCCGTCTCGGCGACCCGGACCGCCTCCTCCGGCGTGAGCGCGATCCCGGCGGCGAAGCCCCAGGCACCGTGGTGGATGACCCGCACGGCGAAGCCGAGGTCCTCGGTGTCACTGGCGCTCTGCAGCACCCCGTCGCGCACCGCGACGCGCTGGTAGCGGACCCGCTCGAAGCGGAAGTCCGCGTGGCTCACCCCGAGCTCGCGCGCCCGGGTGAGGGCCGCGTCGCCCAGGTGGCGGTAGGGGAGCGAGGAGAAGGTCGGGTCGAGCGTGGGTGCGCCCGGGAGTCCACTCATGCAGCGAACCTATCCGAAGAGGCCCGTCCCTCAGCGACGCGCGCGCACGGCCCAGGCATGCGCGGAGATCGTGAAGGGCGCAGGCCCCAGCAGCTCGAAGCACCGCTCACGCAGGGCTGCGCGTCCGGCCTCGTCCAGTCCCGCGACGTGCTCGCCGAGCGGTCCGACCCCGAAGGTGTAGGGCTCCCACCAGTCGTCCGCGTCGTCGAAGGTGACGTCGACGCGCAGGTCTCCGCTCACGACATCACGCAGGCCGGCGAGCGTCGCCAGCTCCTCGAGATGCCCCTGCCGGGCACCAGGCAGCCCGTCCTCGGCGGTGGCGCCGGGGCTCAGCTGCTGCGCGGCCTGCCAGCAGAGGCTGAGCGGGCTCCGTCCTCCGTCGTGGTCCCAGACGCAGGCGGCGACGACACCGTCCGGTCGGGTCACGCGCGCCATCTCGCGGAGGCCGGCGACCGGGTCGCTCATGAAGTGCACGACCAGCTGCGCGACGGTCGCGTCGAACGCGCCGTCCGCAAAGGGCAGGTCCTCTGCCGAGGCAGGTCGCACGTCCACCCCCGGCAGACGCTCTGCGAGGCCCGCGACGAACGGAGGCGAAGGGTCGACGGCACTGACCGCGTCGACCCCGAGGCGCCGCACCAGCTCGGTCGTCAGTGCACCCGGCCCGCTCCCCACGTCGAGCACGCGCTGGCCTGCCACCGGACCGATGAAGTCCGCGAACGTCGGCCCCAGCGGCACCGAGAACCGCCCCATGAACCGGGCATAGGCGTCCGGTGGCACCACGAAGGACATGAGCCGAACGTAGACCTCGCGGCCGTGCCTGACCAGACCCGTGTGAGCGGACCCGTGTGAGCGGACCCGTGTGAGCGGACTGGTGTCAGCGGCGCAGCGCCACGGTGGAACCCGACCGCGACTTGGTGACGACCAGCTGGGTGGGGATGCGGTCGCGGAGCTCGGCGACGTGGCTGACCACGCCCACCACGCGACCACCGTCGCGCAGCGCGTCGAGCGTGTCCATGACGTCGTCGAGGGTGTCGGCGTCGAGCGAGCCGAAGCCCTCGTCGACGAACAGGGTGTCGAGCGCCGCGCCACCGACCTCGTGGGTGATGACGTCGGCGAGGCCGAGCGCCAGGGCCAACGACACCACGAACGTCTCGCCGCCGGACAACGTGGCGGGGTCGCGGGTCTCACCCGACCAGTCGTCGCGGACCAGGAGGCTCAGACCACCACGGGTCTCGCCCGCGCCGCGGTCTCCGGTGTGGACCAACGAGTAGCGCTGGTCGCTCATCGAGGCCAGCCGCTGGTTGGCGGCCGCGACGACCTGGCCGAGGCGGTAGGCCAGGACGTAGGCGGAGAGCCGCATCTTGAGCCGGTTGTCGGGGGCCTTGCCCTCCACGAACGCCGCCAGCCGCACGGTCACCTCGAGGTCCTCGCGCAGGGGTGCCCACGCCTGGAGGGCGCTGTCGAGCTGGGTGCGCAGCGCCGCCAGGCGGGTCACCCGGAGATCCAGGTGCTCGACCTTGCCGCGGGTGCGGGCCAGGGCGGCGAGGGCGTCGGCGTGGGCTCGGACCAGCGGTGGCAGGTCGGGTGGCGGCACCATGGCGAGCTCATCGGCACCCGGGGCGCCGAGGACCTCTCGCACGGCGGCGAGCCGTTGCTCGTGGGTGCGGACGGCGCGGGTCAGTCGCTCGACCTCCGCGTCCGGAAGCACCGCCGCGGCCGCCACCTTGGGAGAGTCGAACCCCGCCTCGGCGCTGGCGCGCTCGAGAGCCCCCCGCGCCTCGTCGTGGGCCGAGCCGGCGGCAGCGAGCGCGTCCAACGCGCCCAGGGTGGCGCGGTCGGACGCGAGCTGCGCCTCGTGGGTGGCGAGCAGGGTGTCCAGGTCACGGCAGTCGGTGCCCTGGAGGGCCTCGTCGAGGGTGGCGCGCAGCTCGGCGCACTCGGTGGTGAGACCGTCGATGCGGGCTGCGGCCTCGGCGGAGCGGCGGTCGAGCGCGCGCAGCTGCTCGTCGAGCTGGGCGGGGTCGGGGGGCCTGCTCGCTCCGGCTCGGCCACCGCGGCTGGCTGCCAGGGGAGCCAGCTCGGCCTCGACGTCGGCCCGCTGCGACTGGAGCTCGTCGAGCGTGACCTCGCCTGAGGCACCGGTGAGGGCGTCGGTGAGGGCGTCGGTGAGCCGGTCGCGGGCGGCCACGAGGTCGCGGACCTCGAGGTCGCGCAGGTGCTCGGTGGCCTTGGCGTCGTCGACGGCGCGCAGGGCGGCCTTCTCGGCCGCAGCGTCCGGGGCGTCGGCCGCGGGCCTCGCCTTGTGGGGGTGCTCGGCCGAGCCGCACACCGGGCAGCACGCTCCGACGGCCAAAGCCAGAGCGATCTCGCCGGCCATGGAGTCCAACCGGGCCTCGCGCAATGACAGCAGCGACTCGTGGAGACTCAGCGCGGTCTCCCGCGCGGTGTGCCAGGCGGTGCGGGCGACGTCGATGCGGTGCGAGACCGAGCGGTGCTCGCGCAGCAGGCGGACCTGTGCGTCGATCGCCGCCAGGCGCGACTGCAGACGCAGCTCGTGGGTCTCGCGGGTGACCTCGGCCTGACGCTGGTGCCAGCCACCCAGCTCGGTCGTCGCCTCCGCCAGGCGGGCTGCGGCAGGTCGCAGCGCGCGGACGCGGGCTGCCTCGTCGAGCGACGACTCGACCCGGGCGGCCACGTGGGCCCGGTCACGGACCTCGAGGAGGTCGACGTCTGCGGCGAGGCGGTCCCGCTGGTCGCGTGCCTGGTCGCACAGCCGGAGCAGCGGCGCGACCCCGGAGGCGCGCTGGGCGAGGGAGACGCGCCTGACGGCGTCGGCCATCTCGTCGGCCGCTGCGACGAGGCGGTCGTGCTCGACCCGGGCGGCGCGGTGGCCCGCCACCCGCTGGTGCAGGGCGCGCGCCTCGTCGAGGCTCGCACGCACGGTGGCCTCGGCCTCGCCGGCCCCGGCCGCCGCGGCTCGCCCCTCCACGAGTGACCGGGTGGCGTCGTCGTGGAGGGCGTCGGCCCAGGCGCCGAGCTGCCCATCGGCGGCCGGCAGCGTCAGGTCGCGGATGTCCCAGTCACCGGGGAGCGGGCTCTCCGCCGTCTCGCTGACGCGGCTCACCAGGTCGGCCACCCGCTGGTGCGCCTCGTCGCCGGCCCGGCGCAACCGGACGCGCCGGTCGCGCAGCCAGCGCTCCACGTCGGCGAAGCGGCCGGTGCGGAAGAGCTGCTGAAGGACGGCGTGGCGGTCCTCGGAGCGGGAGCGCAGGAAGGTCTGGAAGCGCCCCTGGGGGAGCATGGCGACCTGGGTGAACTGGGTGACGTTCATGCCGACGAGGTGGCTGACGAGGTGCCCGGTCTCGTCGAGGCGACTGGACAGGTGGCGCCACTCGCCGTCGACCCGCTCGGTGAGGGTGACCGACGACTGCTGCGTCGTGGTGCCCTCGCCGCGCAGCTTGGGGCGCTCCCAGAGCGGTGAGCGCTCGATGCGGAAGCGACGCGCCCCCAGGGTGGCCTCGAGTAGGACCCGCGGGGCGACCCCAGGCTCGGCCTGGTCGGAGCGCAGTCGTCTGGCGGCGTTGCGGTCACCCGGGACGTCGCCGAAGAGCGCGAAGCAGACGGCGTCGAGGACGCTCGTCTTGCCGGCACCGGTGGCTCCCGAGAGGAGGAAGAGACCGGCGTCGGACAGCTCGTCAAAGTCGACGCGGACCGTGTCGGCGAAGGGTCCGAACGCGGTGACCTCGAGGTGGTGCAGCCGCATCAGTCCACCTCCTCCGACTGCTCGTCGTCGGTGCCCGCGTCGTCACGGTCGGACAGGAGCGTGTCGACGTCGGAGTCGTCGCAGCACGCGTCGACCGCGCTCCAGAGCAGGGTCGTCTCGGACTCGTCGGGCTGCCCGCCGCGCATGTCGGTCATGAAGTCAAGGGCGATGTCGCGGTCGGAGCGCGCGTGGGTCTGCGACGCGGGGAGCGAGCCGAGGCGGGGCGCCGAGGCCGCGAAGCGCAGGACCAACGTGTGCGGGAAACGCTGGCGCAGCCGATCCATCGCCCGGCTCGGGCGCGCCGTGTCGGTGAGCGTGACCTCGACGAAGGACTGCTCGTGGTGACGCAGGCCCGGGTCGCTCAGGAGCGTCTCGAGGTCACCGGAGAGCCGCGCAACCGCTCGCGGCACCGGGGCCTCCAGGAAGTGGGTCCCAGTGAAGCCGTCCGCGTCGAGCTCGACCAGCCAGGAGCCCTTGAGGTGGTCGGCCTCGGAGAACGAGTAGGCCAAGGGTGAGCCGCTGTAGCGGACCCGCTCCGTGAGCGTGTGGCGGCCGTGGAGGTGGCCGAGCGCGGTGTAGTCGATGCCGTCGAAGACCGACGTGGGCACCATCGAGACGCCGCCGACGGAGATGTCGCGCTCGGAGTCGCTGGGCTGGGCCCCGGCGACGAAGGCGTGCGCCATCACCACCGAGCGCATCCCAGGGCGCTTCGCCAGGTCGGCCCGGACCCGACCCATCGCGGTGGTGAGGGCCGCCTCGTGCGAGCGGGCGGACAGCGACCACGGCTCGACGAGTGCCGCGGGGTCGAGGTAGGGCAGGCCGTAGACCGCCACCGCACCGTGCTCGTCGTGCAGGACGACCGGGGTGCCCACGCCCGAGGCGTCGGTGCGGATGTGCACACCCGCGGCGTCGATCAGCCGCGAGCTGAAGCCCAGGCGGCGGGCGGAGTCGTGGTTGCCGCTGGTGAGCACGACGGAGGCACGCGAGGCGGCGAGCCGCACGAGGGCGTCGTCGGCCAGGAGCACCGCGTCGACCGGCGGCAGGGCCCGGTCGTAGATGTCGCCCGAGACGACCACGAGGTCGACCCGCTCGGACTCCACGACCTCCAGCAGGTGGTCGAGGTAGGTGGCCTGGTGCGCGAGCATCCCCTCGCGGTGGAAGGACCGGCCGAGGTGCCAGTCAGAGGTGTGGAGGATGCGCACACGTCGAACCTAGAGGCGCCCACCGACACCCTGGTGCACCCACGCCGGGGACCTCCGACGACGTGGGGCGGCTCACCCGCTGTAGCGCACCGTGCGGCCCTCGGACGTGAAGCCGTAGAGGGTCAGCCCGGCCTCGCGGGCGAGGTCGACCGACAGGCTCGTGGGGGCGCCGACCGCCGCGAGAGCACCGACGCCGGCCGCGATCGCCTTCTGCACCAGCTCGAAGCCGGCCCGCCCGCTGACGACCAGGCAGGCCTCGGCGGGGGAGGACCCGGCGAGCAGCCGGGCCCCGGTCACCTTGTCGACGGCGTTGTGACGCCCGACGTCCTCCCGCACGACGAGAGCAGCCCCCTCGGCGGTGAAGAGCCCGGCCGCGTGCACGCCGCCGGTCCGGTCGAAGACCTGTTGCTGGGTGCGCAGCACCTCCGGCAGCCGTCGTACGACGGACGGCTCGGGCAGCGCGCCACCCCACCGCGCCGCAGGGGTCACCGCGAGCGCCGCGGACACGCTGTCCTTGCCGCAGACGCCGCAGGCCGACGAGCCGGTCGACTGGGTCTCGTGGCGGTGGCCGGGGTCGTGGAGCGGCGGAGCCGACAAGGTCACCGTGACGACGTTGAACTCCTGCTCGGGCTCGAGGTCGACATCGGTGCAGTAGGCGACACCGGAGATGTGCTGGTCGCCGATCAGGCTCTCGTGGCGCAGCCACCCGGCGGCCAGCTCGAAGTCGTGGCCGGGCGTCCGCATCGTCACCCAGACCCGCCGCGCGGGGGAGCCTGGCCACGCGAGGCGGATCTCCAGCGGCTCCTCGGTGACGAGGCGGTCCTCGCGGCGCTTCACCCCGTCATCGGTGAGCTCCTCGACCCGGGTCCGCACCGAGGGGCCGGGCCGACGCGGCCGCTCGCTCATGCCGGTCCGCCGGTCGCGAAGGCGGCACGCACCGCGAGCCGACGCTCGAGCTCGTCGGCCTGGTCGACGACCCGTCGCCGCAACGACAGGTCGAGCCCGTCCTGCGCGAGCAACGTCCGGGTGCGGGCGAGGGTGTCGTCGCTGAGGGCCCCGAGCGGGAAGAACGCCTCGGCCGCCTCGGCCAGCACCCAGCCGCTGCGCACCGCGACGGTGGCGGGCAGCTCGTCGAAGTAGCGGGCGACGTAGGGCGCTGTCAGCTCGTCCTGCCCACCGCGCCACATGCCCGCACCCGCGGCGACGAGCTCGTAGTTGGCGACGTCCACCTCACCGGTGAAGCGGGCCCAGGCGAACTCCTTGGCCTCGGTGGTCGGCAGCGAGGCCCGCGCCCGGGAGTGCTCGACGCGCGAGACCCCGGTGGGCTCCTCGGCGAGAGCCGCGTCGAGCTCCGCGGCGTCGGTCGCGCCCAGGGCGGCCAGCCGGACCAGGATCCGCCACCGGAGGTCGAGATCGCGCTCGAGGCCGGCCGGCAGGTCCTGCGTGAGCCATGCTCGCAGCTCGTCGGACGAGGTGCTCGCCGTGATCGCCGTGCGGAAGGCCGCGAGCTGGGACTCGGAGCCCGCCTCGGCTGCCCGGAGCCGGGCGAGGGCTGCGGCGTGGATGCGGGGGAGCGCGTCGGCGCCGGCCAGCGGGACGACGGTGGAGAAGACCCACGGCAGGGTGTGGCGGGCGGTGAACTCGGTGTCCTCGATCGGCAGTCGCGCCTCGAGCAGGTCGACGACGTCGGCGGGGTCGATCGCGGCCTGGTGGAAGGCGCTGCGCACCGAGTTCCAGGACGCCGCGAGCAGCGCGCTGTCGGTGATGGAGGGCAGGAGCGTCTTGAGGGCCCGCACCGTGACCGCGTCGGGCAGGAAGACACCCCAGCTGTCCTCGTAGGGGTCGATGACCACCGGTGCGTCACCGACGGACACCGGCGTCTCCGGGCCCTCGAGCGTGACCTCGGCCGTGCTCCAGGTGCCCTCGGCGGCGGTCGCGATCCGCAGCCGGTGCGCGCGGTCGGCGGGGTGGTCGGCCGGGGGAGTACGACGGAGCACGCCGGCCGACCGGTCCAGGCTCACCGTGTCGGGGCCGGCCGTGCGCAGCCAGCTCGACGTGAAGCCGGACAGATCGCCGGCGCCGGCCTTCTCCCAGCTGGTGAAGAGGTCGTGCATCGTGGCGTTGCCGAAGCGGTGCGTGGTGAAGTGGTCGATGACGCCGGCGAAGAAGACCTCGTCGCCGAGACGGGCGTTGAGCTGCTTGAGGATGCTCGAGCCCTTGGCGTAGGAGATGCCGTCGAAGTCCTGCAGCGCGGCCGTCGCGTCGACGGCCCCGTTGCCGGCCACCGGGTGGGTGCTGGGCCGCTGGTCGGCGGTGAGCCCCCACTGACGGCGGGCATAGGCCTGGTGGACCCACGCGTCGTCGTACTGGGTGACGTCGGCGGTGACGCGGTTGCCCATGTATTCGGCGAAGGACTCGTTGAGCCACAGGTCGTCCCACCACGCGGGCGTGACGATGTTGCCGAACCACTGGTGCGCCATCTCGTGGGCGACCGTGGTCGCGCGGTTGACCCGCGCGCCGCGGGTGACGCGGGAGCTGAAGATCAGCGGGTCGCGGAAGGTCACGCAGCCGGGGTTCTCCATCGCGCCGGCGTTGAACTCCGGCACGAAGGCCTGGTGGTAGTCGCCGAACGGGTAGCGGATCCCGAAGAGCCGGTGGAACTCGTCGAAGCACTGCTTGGTCATCGTGAAGAGCTCGTCGGCGTCCTTGTCCAGGTCGCCGGCGATGCTGGCGCGGGCGCTCAGCCCGAGCGGGATGCCGTCGTGCTCGTCGCGGACCAGGTGGTAGGGCCCGGCGACCAGGGTGACGAAGTAGGTCGAGAGGGGCTGCGTCGTCGCCAGCTCCCAGACACCGGGCTCGGGGTTGCTGGCCGCGCCGTTGCCGACGACCACCCAGTCCTCGGGCGCACGCACGTGGAAGGTGTAGGGCGCCTTGAGGTCGGGCTGGTCGAAGCAGGCGAAGATGCTGGGAGCTGCGTCCATGAAGGACATCCCGTAGACGTAGTGCTTGCCGTCGGCCGGGTCGACGCTGCGGTGCAGCCCCTCCCCGTCGTTGCGGAAGCGCATCGTCGCATCGACGACGAGCTCGTGCTCGCCGGGCGTCGTGTCCAGCGGCAGCCGGCCCCGGTCGAGCAGGTCACGGTCGACGGGGCGCCCGTCGAGGGTGATCGAGGAGACGCTCACCGGCTTGAGGTCGAGGAACGTCGGACCCCCCTCGCTGGTGAAGCGCACCGTGGTCACCGACCCGAAGGTGGCGTCGTCGGAGGCGAGGTCGAGGCGCACGTCGTAGGACGTCACGGCGAGGAGGCGTCGGCGCTCCTGGGCCTCGGTGTGCTGCAGGCTCTGGCTCTTGGTCGTCACCAGATCACCCTAGTTGCGAAGGTTTCACGAAGAAGGGGGGCCACCGGAGCAACCAACCGTGATGCTGGTGCGTCGTAGAGGTCACACGGGACGCCCCATGCGTCCCTCTCTCGGGAGGAAGGCACCACCATGCCGCTCACCAGTCATCGCCGTCCGGGTCGTCACCGTGCCCTCTCGCTCGCGGCCCTCGCCACGACCACGGGGATGCTCGTCGGTGTCACCGCGACCGGGCCCGCCACATCGGCCGAGCCCGCGGGCGACTGCACCGCCGTCTTCCCGGTCGCCGAGGTGGCGGCAGGACAGCTCGTCGAAGGCCTGACCGTCGACTCCGGGGTCACCCCCGAGCCGTTCACCGGCGAGGTGCTGGGCGTCCTCGAGGGCGGGATCGCTCCCGGTCTCGACATGATCATCATGGACCTGGACTCGCCAGCCATCCAGGCCGCCGGCGGCATCTGGCAGGGCATGTCGGGATCCCCGGTCTACGCCGACGACGGCCGCCTGATCGGCGCCGTCGCCTACGGCCTGGCCTTCGGATCGTCGCCGGTCGCCGGCATCACGCCCTTCGAGGACATGGACGACTACCTCGACGCCACCGCCCGCCCGGGCCGGATCACGATCGACAAGGCGATGGCCCAGCGCATCGCACGTGAGTCCGACGCCTCCGCGGCCGAGGCCTCGCACGGCTTCCGCCAGCTACCGATGCCGCTCGGAGTGTCGGGGGTCAACGCCTCGCGGCTCGACAGCTCCACCGGCCGGCCCTACCTCACGAGCAACACCTACGCAGTCGGCAAGGCCACCGGAGCCGCTGCTCCCACCGCCGCCGACATCGTGGCCGGCGGCAACATCGCCTCCTCGCTCGCCTACGGCGACATCACCGCGGCCGGGGTCGGCACCGCGACCAGCGTCTGCGACGGCCGGGTCGTCGGCTTCGGCCACCCGATGCAGTTCAGCGGCCCCGCGACGATGAGCATGCACCCCGCCGACGCCATCTACGTGCAGGAGGAACCGCTCGGGGCGCCCTTCAAGGTCGCCAACATCGCGGCCCCCGTCGGCACGATCACCGACGACCGCCTCACCGGCATCACGGGCACCTACGGGCCCCTGCCCGATGCGATGACGGTCACCTCGACCCTGACCAAGGGCGACACCTCCCGCACCGGCGTCACCGACATCACCGTCCCGCTGGCCAACGCCGAGCTGACGTTCTACCAGCTCGTCGCCAACCACGACCGCGTCATCGACGGCATCACGGGCGGCACCGAGAGCCAGACCTGGACCATCACCGGGACCGACGCGGACGGCACGCCGTTCACCCTCGAGCACGCCGACCGGTTCACCTCGATCCGCGACATCACCTACGAGTCGAGCTTCGACCTGCCCGACGTGCTCTTCGGGCTCAGCCAGCTCGACGGGGTGACGGTCACGAGCGCCACGGCCGAGGGCGACGTCACGGACGGCAAGGCGACGTACACCCTCGGAGCCGTCCAGCAGTACCGCCAGGGCGCGTGGGTGACGCTGAGCCGCAAGGAGCCCGCACTGGCGGTCGCCGGCAAGAAGCTCCTGCTGCGCCAGGTGCTCAACGGTCCTTCGGGCCAGCGCACCGTGCCGGTCTCCTTCACCGTGCCGGCCCGCGCGGCCGGGCAGCGGGGATCGATCTCGATGACCGGCGGCAACTTCATCTACAGCGAGGCGGCCTACCAGAGCTCGCTCGCCAAGATCCTCAAGGCGGTGCGGGAGCAGGTCCGCAACGACGAGGTCCAGGCCGACCTGAGCATCTTCGGCCGCAAGCTCCAGATCCAGAAGAGCCAGGTCCTCGGCCCGGTCGACATGGTCGTGAACGGCAACCGCCGGGTGCGCGTGGTCGTCCGCTGACTCGTCCCCTCCGGGGGATGTGTCGCACACGCCGCGGGTCGGGAGCACGCTCCCGGCCCGCGGCGTCGTGACGAGGCCTATCGTGGGGTCATGGACCTCCTCGACGCCGACGCCGCAACCGCCGAGAAGGCCGTGCTCCTCCAGCTGATCCGTGACTCGGTGATCGGCGAGGACCACCTCATGGAGACGCCCTACGGCCGTCGCCGGGTGACCTACGCCGACTACACGGCCTCGGGGCGGGCGTTGAGCTTCATCGAGGACTTCATCCGCGACCAGGTGCTGCCCTCCTACGCCAACACCCACACCGAGTCGAGCGGCACCGGCCTGCAGACCACGCGACTGCGCGAGGACGCGCGCGAGATCATCCGCCGCGCGGTCGGCGGCGAGGACTCCGTGGTGATCTTCGCCGGCTCGGGGTGCACGGGGGCGATCGCCAAGCTCATCGGGGTCCTCGGCCTGCGGATCCCCTCGGCGCTCGAGGACGCCCACCACCTGACCGACCACATCCCGCCTTCGGAGCGGCCCGTGGTCTTCCTCGGCCCCTACGAGCACCACTCCAACGAGATCCCGTGGCGCGAGTCGATCGCCGACGTGGTGGTCATCCGCCAGGACGCCGACGGGGGAGTGGACGCCGACGACCTGCGGGAGCAGCTGGAGAAGCACGCCGACCGCCCGCTCAAGATCGGGTCCTTCTCGGCAGCATCCAACGTGACCGGCATCCTGTCCGACACGGCCGGGATCTCGACGCTCCTGCACGAGCACGGGGCACTGAGCTTCTGGGACTTCGCCGCCGCGGCGCCGTACATCGACATCGACATGGAGGCCGTCGACGCGGCCCGCCCGCTGTCCTACAAGGACGCGGTCTTCCTGTCGCCGCACAAGTTCATCGGGGGACCCTCGACGCCCGGCGTGCTCGTCGCACGGCGCGAGCTCTTCGCCAACCGCGTGCCCGACGTGCCCGGCGGCGGGACCGTCCTCTACGTCAACGACGACGACCACCGCTACTTCGACGACCCGACCCACCGCGAGGAGGGCGGCACCCCGGCGATCATCGAGTCGATCCGCGCCGGCCTGGTCTTCCAGCTCAAGGCGGCCGTGGGGGTCGAGACCATCCGGGAGCAGGAGGAGCGACACCTCTCGCGAGCCATCGGCTCCTGGAAGGACGACCCCGCGATCGAGGTCCTCGGCAACCTCGACGCCGAACGGCTCTCGATCGTCTCCTTCATCCTCCGCTCGCCGTCGGGCCGCTACCTGCACCACAACTACGTCGTGGCGCTGCTCAACGACCTCTTCGGCATCCAGTCGCGCGGCGGCTGCTCGTGCGCCGGCCCTTACGGCCACCGCCTGCTCGGGATCGACCTCGAGCGCTCCCACGAGTTCGAGCGGGAGATCTCCGGTGGCTGCGAGGGCATCAAGCCCGGCTGGGTGCGGGTCAACTTCAACTACTTCGTGGCCGACGAGGTCGCCGACTACGTCGTCGACGCCGTCCGCCTGGTGGCGCGCGAGGGGTGGAAGCTGCTGGGCGACTACACCTTCGACACCACCACCGGACTGTGGCGGCACCGCGACGGGCTGGTCATGCCGCCGCTCTCGCTCCGCGACGTGTCCTACGCCGGCGGTGTGGCCTCCATGCCCACCAACACCGCCACCGGGGGAGTCGAGCTCCTCGCGGACCACCTGCGCGACGGCGCGGCGCTGCTCCACGCCGCCGTCGGTCCCGACCTCGCCGGCCACCCCGGCAACGTCAGCCCCGACTTCGAGCACCTGCGGTGGTTCGACCTGCCGGCGGTGTGTCTGTCGCGGTGAGGGTCGGCTCGGGTCGGTGACGTGTCACCGGGGGTTGGGGGGGGGGGGGG
>NZ_CALRWD010000097.1:0-16097 GCF_943371775.1 Nocardioides psychrotolerans | reverse complement strand
CGCCCCCGTCGGGGGCCAGCACGATCACCAGGTCGAGGCTTCCCGCCCAGCCGGGCAGCGCCTGGCCGGGCCAGGCCACGAACGGCACCGGGCACCAGGGCTCGAGGACCGCACGGAGCAGCCGCGAGTCGGGACCCGCGGCGATGATGGCCCGCGGCCGCGCCTGGTCGTGGCTGCGCGCCACGACGTCGGCGATCGCCTCGGCAGCGTCGCCGGCCTCACGTCGGACGCGGGCGCCCGACTCGGCCAGCGTGCGCAGTCGCAGGTCGGCCGCGCCGAGCGCGACCTCGTCATCGAGCCGCGACTCGTCGAACCAGGACATCGCGGGCCTACGCCGGCTTGCGGGCTTCGTCGACGAGCATCACGGGGATGTTGTCGCGGATCGGGTAGGCCAGGCCGCAGCCTTGGCAGACGAGCTCGGGGGTGGCGGTGTCGTCGCCCACGAGCTCGAGGTCGGTGTGGCAGGCCGGACACACGATGATGTCCAGCAGGGTGGGGTCGAGCTCGACGCTCATCGGCCGCTCCTGATCTGTGCGAGGACCTCGTCGCGGACGCGGTCCATAGTCTCGGTGTCCTTGCCCTCGGCGTTGAGCCGGAGCAGGGGCTCGGTGTTGGACGGCCGGACGTTGAAGGTCCAGTCGGGGTGGCTGACGGTGAGCCCGTCGAGCCGGTCGGTGGTGACGGCCTCCTGGCCGCCGTAGGCCTCCTCCAAGGCTGCCATGACGCCGATGGCGTCGGCGACCTCGGAGTTGATCTCGCCGCTGACGGGGTAGCGCTCGTACTGATCCAGCAGCTCCGAGAGCGTCCCGTCGGTCTCCGCGAGGGCCGCCATCGCGTGCAGGGCGGCGAGCATGCCCGAGTCGGCACGCCAGAAGTCGCGGAAGTAGAAGTGGCCGCTGTGCTCGCCGCCGAAGATGGCGTCGGTCTCGGCCATGGTGGCCTTGATGAAGGAGTGGCCGACGCGGGTGCGGACCGGCTTGCCGCCGAGCTCGGTGACGATCTCGGGCACCGCGCGGCTGGTGATCAGGTTGTGGATGATCGTCGCGCCCGGCTCCTTGGCCAGCGCGCGGGCCGCGATGAGGGCCGTCAGGGTGGAGGGCGAGACCGCCTGGCCGCGCTCGTCGACCAGGAAGCACCGGTCGGCGTCGCCGTCGAAGGCCAGGCCGATGTCGGCGCCCGTCTCGAGGACCTTGGCCTGGAGGTCGCGGAGGTTCTCGGCCTCGATCGGGTTGGCCTCGTGGTGAGGGAAGGAGCCGTCGAGCTCGAAGTAGAGCGGGACCAGGTCGACCTGGGCGTCTCCGAGGCGACGGAAGACGGCCGGCGCGGTGTGGCCGGCCATCCCGTTGCCCGCGTCGGCGACGACCTTGAGCCGACGACCGGTCACGGGCGCGAGGGTGAGCAGGTGGGCTGCGTAGGCCTCGAGCACGTCGGTCTCGCTGATCTCGCCGACGCTGAACGCCGGCGCGAAGTCACCGGAGACGACCAGGTCCCGGATGTCGGCCAACCCGGTCTCCATGCCGACCGGCGTCGCGTGGGCGCGGCACATCTTGATCCCGTTGTAGTTCGACGGGTTGTGGCTCGCGGTGAACATCGCACCGGGCAGCCCGAGGTGGCCGGACGCGAAGTAGAGCTGGTCGGTGGAGGCCAGGCCGATCATCACGACGTCGGCACCGGCTTGGGTCGCCCCGTCGGCGAAGGCCGCGGCCATGCCCGGCGAGGTCGGGCGCATGTCGTGACCCACCACGACCTGGGTGGCACCCACGACCTGGACGTAGGCCTGACCGGTGGCCCGGGCGAGCTCCTCGTCCATCTGGTCGGGGACCGTGCCGCGCACGTCGTAGGCCTTGAAGATGGCGCTGATGTTGGCGGGGTCCAGGGTGCCCGACGTGACGTCGTGAGGGCTGTCTGCCATGCGGCAGACAGTAGTGGAGATCCCTCAGTCGCTGGTCAGCACCCGCAGGTGCCCGCGCCGCGTGGACTCGTGGCCGGTCTCGTCCTCGGGCGCCACACGGGCGACCGGTGCAGGGCGGGCGGCCTCGCGCACGGCGTCGGCGAGGGCGAGCAGGTCGTCGCCCGACGGCCCGGTCTCGCGAGGGTCGCCCTGGAGTCGGATGACCTCCCACCCGCGGGGGGCCGAGAGCCGCTCGCTGTGGAGGGCGCAGAGGTCGTAGGCGTGGGGCTCGGCGTAGGTCGCGAGCGGCCCCAGCACCGCCGTGGAGTCGGCGTAGACGTAGGTCAACGTGTTGACCGCTGGACGCCCACACGGGGATCGCGAACAACGACGGGCAAGACTCACGAGCGTGACCGTACCGGTCCACACCCCCACCGCCGTTTAGGCTCGCGGCTGTGAGCGACACCGGCCGGACCCGAGACCGACGCGGCCGCGGCATGCGCGGGCCCGCCGTCATGCCCCGCACCCCCGGCCGACCAGAGCTCAGGACCGCGCGCGAGCGCTTCGACGCGCTGGTGCTCGACGTCGTGACCGCCATCGACGAGCGGTGGTCGTCGCGGCTGGGACTGGTGGAGTACGCCGTCGAGGACACGCCCCTGGTCCCCGACGACTGGGCGGGCACCGTGCCGCTCTCGTCGCTGGTGCGCGGCACGGGCACCCAGGCCACGCGGCTGGTGCTCTTCCGCCGGCCGATCGAGCACCGTTGCGAGACCCGCTCGGACCTCGAGGCGCTGGTGCTGACCCTGGTGGTGGAGCAGGTCGCCGAGCTGCTGGGGATCGACGCCGAGGACGTCGACCCGCGCTACTCCGCGGACTGACGCGCGGGGGCCCGCGCGTCAGGGCAAGCCGGGACCCACGGACGCCACCAGGCCGCTGGTGACCTGGGGCCGCAGCCGGACGACGGTGGATCCTCGTCCGGGGCCCTCGGCCTCGCTCACGAGGAGCGAGGCGACGACGGAGACCTGACGGGGCGTGACGGTGACCAGCGCGGTGCGGCGCGGGAGGTCGAGGGCGTAGCCGCGCCCGGGGAGGACCTCGGTGCGCTCCTCGGCCAGCACGCTCCCGTCGGCGGCCAGGGCCGTCACCGAGACCGAGCCGGAGCGCGAGGCGCCGGCGAGCAGCAGCCGCTTGTCCCCGACGGGGGCGAGGACGGTGGTGGCCTCGTCGACCGGGAGGCCGCTGACCGCGTGGGACAGGTCGCGGGCGACGTAGGACCGCACGCTCGCCGTGATGGGCTGAGGGGCGTCGACGAGCAGCCCGAGGGTGCCGTCGGCGGCGCTGGTGCCGAGCAGGTCGGAGAGCGAGACGCGGGTGACGCTCTGGGGCGCGAGCACGACCTCGTCGAGGCCCGACGGGGTGAAGACCGACTCGGGAGAGACCAGCTGCACGCGGGCCCGGGTCTCGCTGTCCCCGGGGTTGAGCAGCGTGAGCGTGCGCAGGCCCGAGCCGGGGGCGAGGCCGAGCAGCAGGTTGCTGCGCGCCGGCTCCGGCTGGGCGCCCAGCCAGTCGGTCGAGGAGCCGCCGGTGCCGAGCTCGGCGTAGCGGTCGCGGATGCTCGCGGAGACCCGGCCCCTCGAGGTCGTCACGTGCAGGGCGAGCTCGTCGCGGCGCGGGATGACCTTCCCCAGGTCGAGGCGTACGACGCCCCGTCCCGGGACGGCCACGCCGCGCAGGTCGGGCGCGTCGACGATGCCGCTGACGCCGTAGAGCGTGGCGTCGATGACCGCGGGTCCCGCGTCGGGGTTGACCAGCTCGAGGACCGAGGTGTGCCGGGCACCGGAGCCGACGCCGGTGAACCACTGGTCGGAGGCGGGCGCACGGCACTCGGCGGCGGCCACGGGGCTGGCGAAGCGGCCGGCGAGCAGGCCGGGCGCGACCTCGCCGTCGGCGCGGACGACGAGCGGGCCGTCGCCGCCGTCCAGCGTGGTGATGCGACCGGGCTCGATGTCGGCGCTGCCCTCGCGGTCGCCGAGGCGGAAGTCGATCGGACCACCGACGTCCGAGACCGAGGTCACGTAGGCCTCCGGGTCGCCGCTCGGGCAGATCGCGACCGCGCGGGTCAGCGGGGTCTGCTCGGGCGGCCGGGGGCCGGGGGTGGGGACGTCGGGGCGCACCAGCAGCAGGGCCGCGACCGTGAGCAGGGGCAGCAGGACCGCCAGCACGGTGGTCACGTCGAGGCGTCGGCGCAGCGGGGTGCGGGTCATCGACGTCTCCTCTCGGTGGTGGGGGCGCAGAGCACGGCGACCACCACGATCGCCAGCCCCTGGAGCACGACCAGCCCGAGGTGCAGCCAGTCGGTCGGACCCTCGACAGCCTGCTCGTCGAGCGCGCGCCCGACCTGCCAGGCCCGGGTCTCGCGGTCCTCGGCGCTGGCCTGGACGAGTCCGCCGGTCGAGTCGAGCAGGGCGGCCACGTCGCCGTCGGCGGGCGAGGGCATCACGACGTACTCGATGCCCTGGGTCGCGAGGCGGTCGACGACGTCGGGGCCGGGTCGCGACAGCAGGGTCTGCACCAGGTCGGTGAACGCGGTGTCCTCAGGGGTGCGGGTGAGGATCTCGTCCTCCCCCAGCGTCACCCCGTCGCCGCGGCGCACGACGTAGTCCAGGCCCTCCTCGACCGAGCCGCGCACCACCAGGATGCCGTGCTCGTCGCCGGTCATCGAGCTCTGCACCATGTAGGCAGGGATGTCGGTGTCCTCGGTGTCAGCGAGGCCGTCGTGGCCCCCGATGCCGAACCACACCAGCCCACCGAGGGGGACGACGGCAGCCACGACCGCGACGAGGCTCACGAGCGTGCGCCGCGCCCCGACGTGGGTGAGCGTGGCGGCTGCCAGGCCCTGGCCGCCCAGCGTCGCGGCCGTGACGAGCGCACCCTGGAGGACGACGACCAGGAAGCCGATGCCGAGCGGGGTGGTCGTGGTGTCGAGGGTGACCGTGAGGTTGCCGAGCACCGCCGCCAGCACGCCCGCGACCAGCGCGACGATCCAGCACACGAGGACCGGGATCCGCGTCGCACGGGGCAGCAGCGCGCCGAGCGCGGCGACCAGCACGAGGACACCGAGCCACCACGGCGCGCCGAGGTCGCCGATGCGACCCGACAGCAGGTCGAGGGTGTCGACCGCCGGCAGCGGCAGCCGACCGACGTCGAGCACCAGCCCGGAGGCGGCACCGTGCACGAGCGAGGGCAGCCACCAGGGGGCCAGCAGGACGGGCACCGTGAGGACCGCCGCCGCGGGCGGGCCCCAGGTGGAGCGGTCGCGCATGGCGCTCGGCACGATCGCGAAGGCCGCGGCCACCACGACCAGGCCGACCACGAGGCCGAAGAGCCACGCCACCGGGGCGAAGGCGCTGACGAGGGCCAGCAGCAGCGCCGTGCGCCACCCGGCGCGCCAGCGGCGGTCGGCCGAGGGGTCGGCGAACCCGAGCGCGGCGTGGGCCAGCCACGGCAGCAGGACCGCGGTCACGACCGGGCCGAGCCGGCCGTCGCCCCAGGCGCCGCTGACGACGGGCACGAGGGCGTAGGTGGTGGCGCCCCAGAGCAGCACCCAGCGAGGGGCGCCCTGCGGGCTGACGAGCCGGCCGGTCACGCGCAGGAAGCGCCAGGCGCCCCAGACGCCGGCGGGCACGGCGAGGACCAGCAGCGCCGAGACGGTGAGGGTGGTGCCGAGCACCGAGCCGAGGAGGGCCAGCGGGAGCAGGTAGGCCGGGGCCGGCACGGCGCTGCCCTGGCCGAGCGCGTGCCAGGACTCCAGGTGCAGGCCCCACCAGTCGCTGACGGACTCGGGCACCGGCGAGAGCCCCCCGCCCACCACGGAGCCGAAGGCCTCGCGCGCCCCGACCAGCGCGGCGACGACGAAGAGCGCGAGCAGGACCGCGATCGGGTTGGTCAGGAAGCGCGCGACGACACCGGTGTCCTCGAAGGCGTCCTCGTCGTCGAGGGTCGGTCGTCGCGTGACCATCGACGACGGGTCGCGCTCGAGCGCCGCCGCCCGGCGTCGCTCGGCGACGTCGGCGGCCTGGTGGGTGGCCGCCGCCGCGAGGTCGCTCACGAAGTCGAGGCCGTGGCGGTAGGGCAGCCAGGGTGGGGCCAGCAGGTCGGAGACGTCGGCCGCACCCTCCCCGTGCCGCTGCCGACGCTCACGACGGGCCGTCAGGACCCGGCGCGGGCTGGAGTAGACGGAGACCAGCGCGGCGAGCTCGTCGAGCGCCTCACCGACGGAGCGGACCAGCAGGAAGCCGACCATCCGCAGCAGCGTCCCGAGCCCGAGGCGGAGCACCTGGATGGGCAACGCCCGGGTCCGGCTGTTGACCAGCAGCGTCCACAGCGCCGCGCGGCGCTCCTGGTAGTGCGTGTGCCGCCCGGTCAGGGGCGTACGACGGATCCCGCGGTGGGCGGCCTCGGCGTGGAAGACGACGGCCTGGGGCACGACGATCGTGGTGTGACCGGCTGCGGCGGCGCGCCAGCCGAAGTCGAGGTCGTTGCCGAAGATCGGCAGCTGGTCGTCGAGACCGCCGAGCTCCTCGAGGACCGTGCGGCGCACCAGCATGCCGGCGGTGTTGACCGCGAGCACCCGTCGTACGTCGTCGTGCTGGCCCTGGTCGTACTCGCCACGCTCGAGCCCGGTCTCGCGGCGGCCGGTGCCGGAGATCGTGACGCCGACCTCGAGCAGGCGCTTGAGCGAGGGCCACTCCCGCAGCGTCGGACCGAGGACATCGGCCTCGGGGTGCTGCTCGGCTGCGGCGAGCAGGGTCGCGAGAGCGCTCGGCGCAGGATTGGCGTCGTCGTGCAGGACCCACACCCACTCCGGTGGCGCACCGGCGGCGGCGAGCTGCTCGAGGCCGAGGTCGAGGGCCGCCGGGAAGTGCGTGGAGCCGGGCACCCGCAGGGCCGGTCCGTGCTGCGCCGCGAGGGCCGCGTCGAGCAGGTCGGCGCTCTCGTCCTTGCTGCCGGTGTCGACGGCCACGACCCGGTCGACCGGACGGGTCTGGGCCGCCAGGCCCTCCAGCACCGCGGGCAGCCAACGGGCGCCGTCGTGGCTGACGAGCAGCACTGCGACGGTCGGGGCCGAGGTCTCCGGGGGCGCTGACACGATCGGCCACCCTAGTCGGGGTCGCGCCAGCCCCGAAATGCCCCAGAAATGGCAGGAACCCCGGCCGCTCGGGCCGGGGTATTCCTGTCCATCGTCAGACTGCGCGCTTCTTCAACTTGCGGCGCTCCCTCTCGGAGAGACCACCCCAGATGCCGAAACGCTCGTCGTTGAACAACGCGGCCTCGAGACAGTCGTCTCGGACCTCGCACGTGAGACAGACCTTCTTGGCCTCTCTCGTCGACCCACCCTTCTCAGGGAAGAACGCCTCGGGGTCGGTCTGCGCGCACAACGCGCGATCCTGCCAACCCGCATCCTCGGCGTCCGGTTCGAGAAGAAACAGTTCTCTCACGGTCTTCACCCTTTCGACCCAGCAACACCCCGAACAACACTGTGGGAATTACATGCCTGTCGTACCCCGGAAGTCAAGCGCCGATCTGCTAAGGAATGAGCCGCCTGGGCTGCGGCGTGGCGACGTGCGGCAAGGTAGCGGCCATGCCGGATCGCTCATCAGTCCCCTCCACACCTCCTGACCTGCGCCGGATCACCGTCCTCTCGGGCGGCATGGGCGGCGCCAAGTTCCTCCAGGGACTCACCCACGGGATCCGCTCCGGGAGCCTGCCCGGGGTCGCTCCTGACGCGGTCGTCACGGTCGTCGCCAACACCGCCGACGACATCTGGGTGCACGGCCTCAAGGTCTGCCCGGACCTCGACACCGTGATGTACACCTTGGGCGACGGCATCGACCTCGAGCGCGGCTGGGGTCGTCGCGACGAGTCGTGGAGCGTCAAGGACGAGCTGGCGGCGTACGGCGTCGAGCCGACGTGGTTCGGCCTCGGGGACCGCGACGTGGCGACCCACCTGGTGCGCACCCAGATGCTCGACGCCGGCTACCCCCTCTCGCAGGTGACCGAGGCGCTGTGCCGCCGCTGGCTCCTCCCGACCCTCGGCGAGAGCGTCCGTCTCCTGCCGATGACCGACGACCGCGTCGAGACCCACGTGGCGATCGCCGACGCCGACTCGCCCAGCGGACGGCGCGTGGTGCACTTCCAGGAGTACTGGATCCGGCTGCGCGCCTCCGTGCCCGCCGAGACCGTGCTCTTCGTGGGGCTCGCGGACTCCTCCCCCGGCCCCGGGGTCATCGACGCGATCACCGACGCCGACCTGGTCATCCTCCCGCCGTCCAACCCGGTCGTCTCGGTCGGCACGATCCTGGGCGTGCCCCGCGTCCGCGAGGCCGTCGCGGCCACGCGGGCTCCGGTCGTGGGACTGTCGCCGATCGTCGGCGGCACCCACGTGCGCGGGATGGCCGAGCAGATGCTCAACGCGATCGGCGTGGAGGTCAGCGCCGCGGGGGTGGGGCTGCACTACGGCGCCCGCTCCGAGGGTGGGCTCCTCGACGGGTGGCTGGTCGACGAGCGCGACGCCGACTCCGTGCCCCGACTGACCGACGCCGGTCTCGCGTGCCGCGCTGTGCCCCTGATGATGCGCGACCACGACGCGACCGCCGCGATGGCCGCTGCCGCGATCGAGCTGGTGGGCCGAGCCGCCCGATGAGCACCGTCTCCGTCACCGCGCCCGACGGCCTCCCCGAGGTGCGCGCCGGCGTCGATCTGGCCACCCTCCTGGCCCCGGTGCTGGCGCCGCTCGCCGACGGCGACGTCGTGGTGGTCACCAGCAAGGTCGTCAGCAAGGCCGAGGGACGCGTCGTGGCGGGCACCACCCGTGAGGAGGCGCTCGCCGGCGAGACCGACCGCGTGGTGGCCCGCAAGGGACCGACGCAGATCGTGCGCACCCACCACGGGCTGATCATGGCCGCGGCCGGGATCGACGCCTCCAACGTCGAGCAGGGCTCGATCGTGCTGCTGCCGGTGGACCCCGACGCGTCCGCCCGGTCGCTGCGCGCCTCCCTGCTCGCGATCACGGGGGCCAACGTCGGCGTGATCGTCACCGACACCGCCGGCCGGGCCTGGCGCGAGGGACAGACCGACATCGCCATCGGTGCTGCGGGCCTGCTGGTCGCCGAGGACTTCGCCGGCCGGGTCGACGGGCACGGCAACGAGCTCGCCGTCACCGCGCCGGCCGTGGCCGACGAGATCGCCGGCATGGCCGAGCTCGCCCAGGGCAAGCTCGGCGGGCGTCCGGTCGCCGTCGTGCGCGGGCGCGCCGACCTGGTCCTGCCCCGCGGGGACGACGGCACCGGCGCCGTCGCGCTGGTGCGCGCCGAGGGAGCCGACCTGTTCGGGTTCGGGGCCCGCGAGGCGGTGCTGCGGGCGGTGGCCGGAGACCCGGGCGACCAGGCGGTCTTCGGCACCCCGGCGAGCACCGAGGAGCTGCTGCGCGCGCTGGACGTCGCCGCGCGCAGCACCGGCGGCACCACGACGGCGTACGACGGCGGTGTCGAGGTCAGCGACAGCCGCGAGCCGGCCCTCGTGCTGGTGCTCGCCTTCGCGCACGGGTGGGTGCCCGACGCGGCACCGGCCGGGACGACTCGGCGGGACCGCCTGCGACTCCGCCCGTCGACTCCGTAGACTCACCGCGACCCCGCCCCGAACCGAGGTAGACCCAACCGTGGCCAAGCAAGCCAAGTCCGACCGCCAGAAGGTCATCGACGACATCCGCAAGAAGCAGAAGGGCGCCGAGAAGCGCCGCGGCTTCATGATCGTCGGTGTCTGCGTCGTCGTCGCCCTGCTCATCATCGGCGCCGCGTCCTACCGGCCCCTCAAGAACGCCTGGGACCTGCGCAAGTTCAACGACCTGGGCCTCGCCAGCATCGGCGCTGCCCCGTCGGTGTGCGAGAAGGTCACGACCAAGACCGCCGAGGGCAACAACGACCACATCCCGACGGACACGCCGGTCGTCTACGAGGACGCCCCGCCGGCCTTCGGTCCCCACTGGAACGAGTTCGGCGTCGCGCCGGCCCCCATGGACCGCAAGTTCTACACCGACTCCGACCGCCCGGCGCTGGAGTCGCTGGTCCACAACCTCGAGCACGGCTACACGGTCGTCTGGTACGACGAGACCGTCGCCGCCGACGACGACGCGCTCACCGAGCTGAGGGCCGTCGCCAAGAAGTTCCCCGGCACGGACAACTACCGCTACAAGTTCATCGCGGCCCCGTGGACCTCCGAGGACGAGGACGGCGCGTCGTTCCCCGAGGGCACGCACGTGGCCTACACCCACTGGTCCGTGGGCGGCGAGGGCGAGACCGACGCGGCCAAGCAGGTCGGCGTGTGGCAGTACTGCTCGGAGTTCAGCGGCGAGGCCCTCGAGACCTTCATGCTCGACTACCCCTACCTCGACTCCCCCGAGCCGACCGTCCAGTAGTCGCCTCGACGGTCGTCACCAGCCGCCGGGGAACCGGGCCGAGCTGGCGACGACCACGAGCAGCACGGCGAGCGAGATCGTCGCGGCGAGCAGCAGCTCACGACCCACGTGTCTCCAGGGCTCGACGAGCAGCAGGCCGAGGCCGACCAGGGCTGTTGCAGCGGGCAGGGCGAGGAGGGGCGCCAGCGGCTCCGCCACGCCTGCGGCAAGCCCCAGCACTCCCCCGCCGATGGCCGCACGCCGGTAGTCGACCGGGCGGACCCCGCGGGGAAGGCCCACCAGGGTCACCGTGGCGCTCGACGGCAGCTGGTCGGGCGCGAGGACCCGCAGCAGCAGGGTCGCGGTCGCCGGGTCCGTCACCACGACGACGTCGCGGAACCGGTCGCGCAGCGCGCGGTCACGCACCAGCTCGTCCAGCCGGTGACCACGGTCGACCTGGGGGAACTTCACGGGCGCCAGCAGCACCTCGACCTGCGGCTCGACCTGGAGGGCACGCACCAGGGCGGCCGCCTCGGCGGTCGGAGCGGTGAGGACCAACGGGTCCCGACCGAGGTCGGTGCGCAGCCGCCTCACCTCCGCCTCGGCTGCTGTCGTGCTGACCACGAGGATGCGCTGGTGATCTGGCACGACGGCGACGATAGCGGGAGGCCGGGCACATCACCTCGGTGGTCGAGCCCGATGAGCACCGCAAGGAGCCCCTTCGGTGGTCGAGCAGCGAGCGGTCGTCGAGACCCGGTGAGCCGAGAGGCGGCCGGGGGAGGTGGTCGTACGGCGGGGTCTCGACGTGCGTTCGTCGCTGGCGCTCCTCACTGCTCGACCACCGGTGGTCGAGCCCGACGAGCGCCAGCAAGGAGGCGTCGAAACCGGCTGGACCCCGCGCTTGCGGGGTGGTCACACGTTTGGCCACCGGAGAGGGCCCTCCCTGGACGAGCCCGACCGATCGTCGGTCGAGCCCGACCTTCGGTGGTCGAGCCCGACGAGCGCCAGCGAGGAGGCGTCGAGACCCTCACGGTGGTTGAGGTGCGAGCGCAGAGCCGCTCACGGTGGTTGAGGTGCGAGCGCAGCGAGCCTCGAAACCACCCACCGGACGGCGGATACATGTGAAATTGTGCTTGTCAACCGAACGTGTCTTCGACTACACTAGATGCCATGACCACCGTCATCGACCCCCACCAGGTCGACGACGACGCGCCCACCCCCACCGACCTCATCACCCTGGTCCGACAGACTCGAGCAGCCGCCGACCAGGCCGCCCTCGACCTGTTCCACCTCGCGATCGCGTGGGCCCACGCCCACCCCGAGACCCCGGGCGACCAGTCCTGGAAAACACCCAGGCGCGCCCACGTGCCGGCCGGTGAGCTCGGCGACCGGGACGACCGCACCCCCAGGACCGGTGACCTCGACGAGGACCAGTGGTTCGGCATCCCACCCATCGCGTGGAACGCCGCCGCACCCTTCGCGACCGCCAACAACATGTCCACCACGGCCGGTCGGGCATTCATCCGCGACAGCCTCGTCATCCGGCACCGCATGCCCCGACTCCACGCCAAAGTGTCCTCCGGGAAGGTCCCCGTCTGGCGGGCGCACCGCATCGCCCGCGCCGTCCTCGGCACACCGAGGGACGTCATCGAGCACGTCGACCAGGCGATCGCCCCCATCGCGGACACCGCCGGCCTCGTCACCGTCGACCGCCTCATCGACGAAGCACGGCTCGAGATGTACGCCGAGCTCGTCGAGATCGAGTCCCTGGAAGCCCTCGAGCACCGCCACGTCACCCTCGACGAGAGGACCATGGGCCACACCGGGATCGCCACCATGGACATCCGTGCCGACTGGGCCGACCTCCACGACTTCGACACCGCCCTGTCACAGGTCGCCGAGGCGCTCAAGAGGGACGGCTCCCTCGAGACCCTCGACGTCCGCCGCTCCATGGCGGTCGGGATCCTCGCCGACCCCGCCCGGGCCCTCGCCCTCCTCAACCACCAGGACGCGCCGGCACCGAGCAAGAGCATCGTGGCCTACGTCCACCTCAACCAGGACGCCCTCGAAGGCCGCGGACTCCTCGCCACCGACGAGCACGGCCACACCCTCCTCGCCACCACCGTCCGCGACTGGCTCGCCCGCCAAGACCGCCACGTCACCATCCGCCCCGTCCTCGACCTGCGCGACCACTGCGCAGGCGGCCACAATGCCGGCCACGACGGCTCAGACCCCTACGTCCCGGCCCACCTGATCGCTGAGAAGGTCCGGCTCCGCAACCCCACCTGCGTCTTCCCCCACTGCTCAAAGCCCTCACGCAGCTGCGACCTCGACCACCTGATCGCCCACGCAACGTCAGGCGTGACGTGCGAGTGCAACCTGGCACCCCTGTGTCGACATCACCACCAGCTCAAGACCCACGCCGGCTGGCGCTACCAACAACTCACACCCGGCACCTTCCTCTGGCGCGAACCCCACGGCCAGACCCTCCTCACCACCCCACAAGGCACGAGAGACCTCACTGACCCCTGACTGGCCGAGCACTAGGGCAGGCTCAAGGACATGACTCATGCCATGACAGTCGTGCAGGCCGTGACCGTCTACGAGCTGCTCGACGCGGCTGGTGTCAGGTGCTGGGTGATGGGCGGCTGGGGTGTGGACGCCCTTCTCGGCCGTGTGACCCGGGAGCACAAGGATCTGGACCTTCTCGTGCACCGCGCGGACCTGGCCCGGTACACCGACCTGACGGGGAGCGGAGGGTTCGCTCGCAAGCTGGAGTGGTCGGAGAACCGGTCTGTGGAGATCGACGGCGTCACCTCCGACACGGCGTTCGTCGATGCGCATCCAGACGGGCGCGAGATCGACGTCCACGTGGTCGACGTGCTCGACGACGAGGTGATCCAGCTCCACGATGGTCCCTGGCCGCTGCCGACCGACACGCTGTCGGGTCGAGGGATCCTTGCTGGTCGGGCAGTGCGGTGCGTGTCGCGTGACGCACAGCTCGCCATGCACTCCTGCTACGACCTCCCGGAGAAGCACCGGGAGGATGTGCGGCTCCTTCAGGCACCGCTGCCCTGAGACCGCCCATCGGGCGCCTCGTGCGAGGCTGCGAGCGTGCCATGGGACCCGACTGACGCGACGGACCTGCTGCGGCGGGCCGGCCTGAGCCCTCGGGACGTGCTCGGCTCGGGAATCGAGGGCACGGTCGTGGACCTCGGCGACGGCACGGTGGCCAAGGTGTGGTCCGGTCGCGGCATGGCCGACCTGATCGTGCTCCGTCAGTTCTACGACGCCGTGGAACGAGGTCGACCGGCCACCTCAGCCGTCGCCCTGCCGCACATCCTCGACCTTCGCGAGGTCGACGGGACACCCGTCTCGATCGAGCAGCGACTGTCGGGCGAGCCGGTGTGGCGAGCCGACGGCACCTCGCCCCACCTGACCACCAGGCACGTCGACGCGATGATCGAGGCCTTGGCCGCGCTCGCAGCGATCCCCGGGGACCCAGCCTTCCGCACCCTCCCGATGCTCCCGGGCGAGCCACCGTTCGCACCGGACGCGCCGTTCGAGACCGAGCTCGCTGCTCTCGTCACCCGACGGGCAGAACGGTTCGCGCGCCCACTTCGTGTGGCGATCCCCGATGTCGACGTCCTGGTGGCGCAGACCGCCGAGGCCCTCCACGGGCTCGACCCCGCCACTCCCACCCTCGTCCACGGCGACCTGATCGCGGCGAACGTGATGACCGGCGGAGAACATGCGTCCGCCGTCCTCGACTTCGGCTTCATGACGACCGCGGGAGACCCTCTGTTCGACGTCGCCGTCACGGCCAGCATCTTCGACATGTACGGCCCTCGCTCGCGAGAGGTCGAGCGCGAGCTGGACCGAGCCTTCCTGTCCGTCTTCCCAGGCGATGGCCGCCGCTGCTCGATCTACCGCGCCGCCTACGCCCTGACGACGGCGAGCTGCTTCGGGGCCGACGACTCCGACGGCCACTTCGCCTGGTGCGTGCGCATGCTCGCCCGACCGGACGTCCGGGACGCGCTCCGAGGCTGAGTCCCCATCTCCGAGGAGGCAGGACGGGAGGACGGCTCAGGTCAGCTCCGGGCGACTCTGCTTCAGCTCCCCCACGACCTGCTTGACGTCCTGGGCGCGTGCGCGCGTGGTGATCAGCAGCGCGTCGGGAGTGTCCACGACGACCACGTCGTCGAGCCCGACGACCGCGATCACCTTGCCACCCTGGGGGACGACGAGGCCGGAGGCGTCGAGCATCCGCACCAGGGTCGCGTCGCCGAGCACGGTCGCGCCGGAGCGGGAGTCGTCCTCGAGCAGCGTGGCCAGCGAGTCGAAGTCGCCGATGTCGTCCCAGCCGAAGGAGGCCGGCACCGTGACGACCTTGCCGGCAGCGGCGGCCGGCTCCGCGACCGCGTGGTCGAGGGCGATCTTGGGGAGGGTCTGCCAGCGCTCCTCCAGCAGCGACCGGTCGGCCGCGATCTCGCGGAGGGCGGCCGCGAAGGCCGGGTCGGACATGGCGAGGAGGTCGAGCAGCACGGTGGGGCGGACCACGAACATCCCGGCGTTCCAACGGAACCGCCCGGTGGCGAGGTAGTCCTCGGCCACGGTCACCGACGGCTTCTCCACGAACTCGCGCACCGAGCTCGCGCCCGGGTGGTCCGGGAGGGGATCGCCCAGGTGGATGTAGCCGAAGGCCGAGGACGGGAAGGTGGGCTCGATGCCGAGCGTCACCAGCCACCCGTCGCGGGCGACCTCGACCGCCGTGCGCACGCAGTCGCCGAAGGCGGCGACGTCGGCGATGACGTGGTCGGCGGCGAAGGAGCCCATCACCGCGTCGGGGTCGGCGACCTCGAGGAGGGCGGCGGCCAGACCGATGGCGGCCATGGAGTCGCGGGCCGACGGCTCGGCCAGGATCGCGTCGTCGCCGAGGGCGTCGAGCTGCTCGGCGACCGCGTCGCGGTGCGCACGACCCGTCACGACGAGGAACCGGTCCTCGGCCAGGGACGCGAGCCGGTCGTAGGTCTCCTGGAGCATGGAGCGCCCGCCGCCGGTGAGGTCGCGCAGGAACTTCGGTGAGGTGGATCGCGACAGCGGCCACAGGCGGGTGCCCGCTCCGCCGGCCGGGATCACGGCCCAGAAGTGCTCGATGTGGGTCATGGTCGGAGCCTAGTGAGGGCAGGCGCACGGCACTGCGGAACACTCGCCCTGTGACGACCTTCGCAGCAGTCCTCGCCGCCCAGCTCCGCACCGAGCCCGGCCGTCCGCTCGTGACGTTCTACGACGACGCGACCGGTGAGCGCACCGAGCTGTCGGTGACGACCTACGCCAACTGGGTGGCCAAGGCCGCCTCCCTGCTGGTGGAGGAGCTCGACCTCGAGCGCGGCGACACCCTGCGGGTCGACCTGCCGGCCCACTGGCTCGGTCCGGTCTTCCTCGGCGCGGCCTGGACCGCGGGCCTGGTCGTGGTCGACGACGAGGACCCTGACGCGGTCGTGTGCGGCCCCGACACCCTGGACCACTGGGCCGGGCGGGCCGACGACCTCGTGGTCCTCGCGTGCTCGCTGCGCCCGATGGGGGTGCGCTTCGCCGACGACGTGCCGGCCGGGGTCCACGACGTCGGCATCGAGGTCTGGTCGCAGCCCGACTCGTTCATCCCGTGGGACCCCTCCCAGCCCGCCGACGACGCGACGCGCCTCGGTGGCGTCACCCTCACCCAGGCCGAGCTGTGGGAAGCGGCCGCCGACG
>NZ_CALRWD010000096.1:0-16379 GCF_943371775.1 Nocardioides psychrotolerans | reverse complement strand
GCGCGACGACGACCTCCTCGCCCCGGGCCAGCAGTCGGGCGAGGACGAGCTGCTCCATGACCGGTGCGCCGAGGTCGAGGCCCACGCGGGCGCCGGTGAGCCGCTCCATCTGCCCCTCGGGGGAGCGGATCCAGCCGAGCCGCAGACCGCCCCAGAAGGTCTTGCTGGCGCTGCCGATGGTGATCGTGTCGGGTGCGAAGGCGGCGAAGGGGCGCGGCATCGGCTGGCCGTCCAGCGCCAGCGCCTGGTGTGCCTCGTCCACGACCGCGACCGTCCGCGCGCGCCGCAGCAGCGCGGCGTAGTCCTCGCGCTGGGCCTCGCTCATGAGGTGCCCGGTGGGGTTCTGGAAGTCCGGGATCAGGTAGGCCAGCCGCGGTGAGGTCTCACGCAGTGCGGTCGCGACCGCCCCGAGGTCCCATCCGTCGGGGTCGACGGGCACGCCGGCCAGCCGCGCCCCGCTCTGCCGGATCGACAAGGTGGCGTTGGGATAGACCGGCGACTCGACGAGCACCCGGTCGCCGACCCCGGTGAAGGCCTGCGCGACGATCGCGGCCGCCGAGAGCGCACCGGGCGTCACCATGACCTGCTCGGGCGCCGTCGGCAGCCCGCGGGCGTCGTACGTCGCCGCGATGGCGGCCTGCAGCTCGGGCAGCCCGGCGGGGAAGTAGCCGTGACCCCCCAGGTAGGCGGGCAGCTCGGCCGCTGCCTCGGCGTAGGCCTGGGCGACGCCGGGGGGCGCCGACGCCGCGGCGCAGTTGAGGTCGATGGCCTCGCGGTCGCCCGAGCTGGGCAACAGGGACCGGTCGTGGGCGCGGGTGCGGCCACCCGGCACGCGGGTGAAGGTGCCGGAGCCCTGGCGGGCCTCGGCATAGCCGCTCTCGCGCAGCGCGGCGTAGGCCCGGGTGACCGTGGTGCGCGACACGCCGAGCGCCTCGGTCAGCTCGCGCTCGCTGGGCAGGCGGGTGCCCAGCCCGATACGACCGTCCCCGATGAGCAGCCGCAGCGCGTCGGCGAGGCCGGCGTAGGCGGGGGAGCGGTCGAAGGCGCCGACCAGGACGGCCGTGCGCGCGGCGGAGATGGTGGACGTGCCCATGCAGTCCACTGTCTCACGATTGGCTATTTGATCAAGGGCCAATCTGGCGCAGGCTGGTCGCATGACGCTCAGCCAGACCCCAGCCGCCACCGTGCCGCTCGCCGAGCTGGGGCCGATCGCCCAGCTGCGCGCCGGTCGGCTGGCCGTGCGGCTGCCGCTGCTCTACGTCGGCCTGGTGGTCTACGGCGCCTCGCTGGCGATGATGGTGCGGGCCGACCTCGGCCTGGCGCCCTGGGACGTGCTGCACTCCGGACTGATCCGGCACGTGCCGATCACGCTCGGACAGGCTGTCGTCCTGATGAGCTTCGTCGTGCTCGTGCTCTGGATCCCGCTCAAGGAGATGCCGGGCCTCGCCACCATCTCCAACGCGGTCGTCGTCGGCCTCGCCGCCGACGCGACCCTGCTGGTCCTCGACCGCCCCGACGCGATGGCGCTGCGGATCGCGCTCATGGTGGCCGGCGTGCTGACCTGCGGGCTGGCCACGGCGCTCTACATCGGCGCCCAGCTCGGCCGTGGTCCGCGCGACGGGCTGATGACCGGTCTCGCGCGGCGCACAGGACTCTCGATCCGGTTGGTGCGGACGCTGCTCGAGGTCGGCGTGGTGCTCATCGGCCTGCTCCTGGGCGGGGTGCTGGGCATCGGGACGATCGTCTTCGCCCTCGCCATCGGTCCGATCACCCAGGTGCTGCTGCCGATCTTCGTCGTCGACCTCGAGGGTTAGAGACGTCTCCTTCTCCGCCGTGACAGACTGCCGCCGACGGGCCCAGTCGGCCAGTCCAGTCGGCCAGTCCAGTCCGAGCACGCGGAGGCAGCATGACGACTTCACCCGGTCCCGAGAACGACGCTGCTGCCGCGGCGCCCGCACCCCTGGCTCCGCCCGAGCCGGTGATCACCCTCACCGCCCCGGCACCGCCCGCCCTGGTCATCGAGACGCAGGCGCCCAAGATGGCGCCGCAGGTCTCGGCCGAGGCGATCCCCGAGCTCGACACCAAGGTCGACACCTTCATGAGCGCGCTGACCAGCGCCGCGAGCCGCAGCCCGGAGTTCGCCGCGCAGGCCGAGAGCGTGCGCACGATGGGCGACGCCGACATCCGCAAGGCGGCCGAGACGTCCAACCGGATGCTCAACCAGCCGGTCCGTGCCCTCAAGGAGGGTGGGCTCTCGCAGGGCTCCGAGGTCGGCAAGACCCTCCTCGAGCTGCGCCGCACCGTCGAGGACCTCGACCCCAGCGAGGCCAAGGGCGCCCGCAAGTTCATGGACTGGCTGCCCTTCGGCGACAAGGTCGAGGACTACTTCCGCAAGTACCAGTCCAGCCAGAGCCAGCTCAACGGGATCCTGCACGCCCTGCGCAACGGCCAGGACGAGCTCACCAAGGACAACGTCGCGCTCAACTTGGAGAAGACCAACCTCTGGGCGGTGATGGGCCGGCTCAACCAGTACGTCTACGTCGCCGAGCGTCTCGACGCCAAGCTGTCGGCCAAGATCGCCGAGCTCGAGCTCTCCGACCCCGAGGCCGCCAAGGCGCTCAGCCAGGACGTGCTGTTCTACGTGCGTCAGAAGCACCAGGACCTGCTCACCCAGCTCGCGGTGTCGATCCAGAGCTATCTCGCGATCGACATCATCATCAAGAACAACATCGAGCTCATCAAGGGCGTCGACCGCGCCTCGACGACGACGATCTCCGCGCTGCGCACGGCGGTCATCGTGGCGCAGGCACTGGGCAACCAGAAGCTCGTGCTCGACCAGATCACCGCGCTCAACACCACGACGTCCACCATGATCCAGCGCACCTCGGAGATGCTGAAGGAGAGCAGCGCTGCGATCCAGGAGCAGGCCGCCTCCTCGACGATCGGCATGGAGCAGCTGCAGGCGGCCTTCGCCAACATCTACGCCACGATGGACTCCATCGACGAGTTCAAGCTCAAGGCGCTCGACAACATGGCGGCGACGATCGGCGTGCTCGAGACCGAGGTCGTGAAGTCGCGCTCCTACCTCGAGCGGGTCCAGGCCCACGATGCCCGCAACGCCACCGGCACCCTCGACCTCTCCTCCGTCCCGACGCTCTGAGCAACCCCCGAGGCCCGAGGACAGCGTGAGTCTCAAGTCATGGCTGCAACGACGACGCAGGAGCGACGAGCCGGTCTCGTCGGTGCCCGCTGCGCCGACCGAGCAGGACATCCTCGCCTCGCTCAACCGGGTCAACGCGATGCTCAGCGAGGGCAACGCCCCTCCGGTGGTCACCTCGCGCGTCATCCGGATCGCCCGCACCATCAACGACACGCTGCCGCGCCTGCGGCACCTCGGGCTGGGCAGCATGGAGAGCTACTCGGTCGTCGCGACGGCGACCGACTACCTGCCCGAGGCGGTCGGCGGCTACCTCCGGCTGCCGCGCGAGTGGGCGGACACCCGCCCGATCGACGGCTACAAGACCTCGCTGATGGTCCTCATCGACCAGCTCGAGCTCCTGGGCGCCACCATGGACCAGATCTTCGACGCCGCCAACCGCGCCGACGCGCAGGCGCTGCTGGCCCATGGCATGTTCCTCAAGAGCAAGTTCGGCCACTCGGGTGGCACCGACCTCACCCTGGGATCCCCGCATGACTGACGTCCTCAGCCTCTCCTCCGCCCTCGACGCGTTGGCCGCGGTCGCCGCCACCGCTGGCGTCGACGCCGCGACGGCCCGCCGTGAGGGGGAGTGCCTGGCCGCGACCATCGCCGAGCCGGCCCGGGGGGCCTTCGTCGACTGGTCCGAGCAGACCGGGCGCGCCCGCTCGTCCGAGGACTTCATGGACGCGGCGTCGCGGGGGCGTCGCTACCGCTCGGCGCCCACCCCGGCCATGAACGGCCTCGCGCTGGCCCGCTCGCCGCACGCTCCGTCGTACGCGAAGGCGCTGGCGGACGTCGCCCTGGCCGCTGCCTCGCTGGGGGAGGAGAACCCGCGCACCGTCGGCAACGCCGCCACGGCGGCGGCCGCCCAGCTCGGCGAGGCCACGCCGACCCCGGTGCCCACGACGACCGACGGCACCGGTCTCGACCTCACGCAGCCGCACGAGCAGGCGCGCACCGGCGACCACTTCCTCGCGCAGATGATGGACCAGCTCGAGAACGTCCAGGACAAGCTGCTCAACCTCGACCTCCAGCAGAACGATGCTCGGGCCGACGTGTGGGCCGACCCGGTCCCGCCCGGGGACGACCCGTCGGGCGACCCCATCGCCACCCAGCCCCCACCGGCCGAGCCGACGGGGCCGGTCGAGCGGGAGAAGGTCGAGGAGCCCGCCGAGCCGGAGCCGGAGCCCAAGAGCGTGGAGGAGCTCCTCGCCGAGCTCGACACGCTCGTCGGCCTGACCGACGTCAAGGCCGAGATCCACCGCCAGGCGGCCATCCTGCGCGTCGAGGGGCTGCGCAAGGACGCCGGCCTCACCTCGCCGACCATCACCCGGCACATGATCTTCAACGGCAACCCCGGCACCGGCAAGACCACGGTGGCCCGGCTGGTCGCCGGCATCTACCGCGCGCTCGGTCTGCTCTCGAGGGGCCAGCTCGTCGAGGTCGACCGCTCCGAGCTCGTCGCCGGCTTCCTGGGCCAGACCGCGATGAAGACCGCCGACGTCGTGAAGTCCGCCGAGGGGGGCGTGCTCTTCATCGACGAGGCCTACTCGCTCGCCGGGGACCAGTACGGCCAGGAGGCCGTCGACACGCTGGTCAAGGAGATGGAGGACAAGCGCGACGACCTGGTCGTGATCGTCGCGGGCTATCCCGTGCCGATGGAGGTCTTCATCGCGCAGAACCCCGGGCTCGAGAGCCGCTTCCGCACCCAGATCGACTTCGCGGACTACACCGACGACGAGCTGGTGAAGATCTTCGGTGTCATGGCCTCCGGCGCCGAGTACGACGCCGGCGACCCGGTCCTCGACCGGCTGCGCGAGCTGCTCGTTGCCGTGCAGCGCGGCCCGCAGTTCGGCAACGCGCGCTACGTCCGCAACGTCCTCGAGGCCGCCATCGGTCGTCACGCCTGGCGGCTGCGCGACATCGACGCCCCGACCCTCGAGCAGCTGCGCACCCTCGAGGCCGACGACCTCGACCCGGTCGTCGCCGACGGCCCGACCGAGCCGGTCGAGTGGGACCCCGCGCCCGAGGTGGGCGACGTCGCTCCTCACGAGGTGGCCGAGCCCACGGCCGAGACCAACCCTGCTGGGACCACCCCCGCTGAGACCCCCGCCGAGGAGGAGCCCGCATGAGCCAGGCCCAGGCCCCGACCCCGGCCCCCGTGCCCCGGGCGGCCCCGGTCCCCGCACCTCCCGGCGTCGCCACCGCGGCCACGCGCGTCGATCTGCGCGCCCGCCTCGCCGGTCGCCCGACCGGCACGACCGAGGACGTGCCCCGGCTGCTCACCCGCTGGCAGGCGATCGCGGTCGCCACGTGCGTGGCCTTCGGAGTGCTCGCGGCGCTGTTCCAGCTGCTCGCCTGGCAGGCCACGGGTCGCGCCGCCGACAACACCGAGCAGCTGGTGCGGGTCCAGCAGATCCAGTCCTCGCTGTTCCGCGCCGACGCGCTCGCCACCAACGCCTTCCTCATCGGCGGCCTCGAGCCGGCCGACCAGCGGGCGGAGTACGACGCGGCGCTCGACATGGTGCTGCGTCAGATCACCGACGCCGCGGAGGCACAGCCGGCCGACCGCGAGGCGCTGGCGGCCCTCAACACCGAGGTGGCGGCGTACGCCACGACCAACGCGCAGGCCCGGGACAACAACCGTCAGGGCTTCCCCGTCGGTGCCGAGTACCTCAAGGGCGCCAGCGCCGGTCTGCGCACCGACGCGGTGCGGATCCTCCAGTCGCTGGTGCGCGCCAACACCGAGCGGGCCGACACCGAGCTCGACGGGCAGAACACGCTGCCGCTCTTCCTGACCGGTGCCGTGGCGATCCTGCTGCTGTGGTGGGTCAACCGCCAGATGGCGCGCCGCTTCCGCAGAGCCATCAACAAGGGCCTGGCTGTCGCCGCGCTGATGATCCTGGTCGTCACGCTCTTCGGCACGTTCGTCAGCGCTCAACGCTCCGGTGACAACGACGACCTGCGCGCGGGCGACTTCGCGCTCGCGCTCGACGAGGCGTCGGCCCGCACGGCGGCCAACGACGCCAAGGCCAACGAGAGCCTGCGGCTGATCGCCCGCGGATCGGGCGATGCCTACGAGTCGGCCTGGACGACCGCCGCCGACAAGGCCGGTGGCGCATCGTCACCGGAGACCCTGCCGCTCTGGGAGGCCTACGCCGCCCGCCACGCGGAGGTCGTCTCCCTCGACGAGGCCGGCAGCTGGGACGACGCGGTGGCGGAGGCCACGACGACGGAGGCCGGCGGATCGTCGCAGGCGCTCGACGCGTTCGACAGTGCCTCGCAGCAGGTCATCGACGACGCCGCCTTCCGCACGACCGACAGCCTGCGCTCCGGTGCCTTCACGGCGCTGATGCTCGTCTCCGTGAGCCTGCTGGTCGGGCTCGCGGCCGCGGGAGCCGCGACGTGGGGCATCGCCCAGCGACGCAGGGAGTACGCATGAGCGCGCGCCGATCCACCCGGGCGCAGGCCCTCACCGGTCTGCTCCTCGCCGGTCTGCTCACCGGCTGCGGGGGCTACGACGCCACCCGCGTGCCCGAGCCCCCGGCCGCGGAGGGCACGCCCATCACCCAGCCGACCACGCCGCCGGAGTGTGGTGAGGCCACGGCCTCCTACGCCCCGACCGGCGCCCTGCCCGGACCCAGCGAGCTCCCGGCCGGCTCCACGATGGCCGCCATCCGCGAGCGCGGCCGCCTCATCGCGGGCGTCTCGGCCGACACCTACCTGATGGCCTCGCGCAACCCGTTCAACGGGCAGATCGAGGGCTTCGACATCGACTTCGTCAAGCAGGTCGCTCGCGCGATCTTCGGCAGCGACGACCCGCGGTTCATCCAGCTGCGCGTGATCACCGCCGGCGACCGGATCCCGCTGCTGCAGTCGCGGGACGTCGACATCGTCGTGCGCAACATGACGATCAACTGCACCCGCTGGGAGGACATCGCGTTCTCGGCGGAGTACTACCGCTCCGGCCAGAAGCTCATGGTCCGTCAGGACCTGGCCGACGAGGGCGTCGACTCCGTCGACGAGCTCGACGGTGTGCGGGTCTGCGCGCCGTCCGGCACGTCCAGCCTCGACAACATCGAGCGCCTCGCCCCCGGGGCGGTCGTGGTGCCGGCGGGCAGCCACACCGGGTGCCTGGTGAAGTTCCAGCAGGGGGACGTCGACGCCATCACCGGCGACGACACCGTGCTCGCCGGGCTCGCGGCCCAGGACCCCTACGCCGTCGTGCCCGAGCAGGAGACCTTCACCGACGAGCCCTACGGCATCGGCATCAACGACGACGACGTCGACCTGGTGCGCTTCGTCAACGGCATCCTCGAGCGGATGCGCACCGACGGCAGCTGGCGGGCGAGCTACGTCCAGTGGCTCCAGCCGACCCTGGGCCAGGGCGCCGGACAGCCCCAGCCGATCTACGGGCGCACCCCGTGACCCTCCCGACGACCCTCACCGCGCCCGTCGCCCCCGGTCGGATCGGCCAGGCCGTCGAGCCCGCGCTGCTCCAGGACTACCTGGTCGCCCTCGAGGCCTGGGTCCGCGGACGGCGCACGGAGCTCGACGACCTCGACTCCGCCGCGCTGGCCGCCAACCGCGGCGCCGACGTGGCCGCCGACATGGCCCTGTCGCTGGCGCTGTGGAAGGCCGTGTCCGACCGCTACCAGCTGGTCTTCGCGACCTGGGACGGCGGCCGCGTGCTCGAGGCCGAGCGGGCCAAGATCGCCACGCTGATCTGGGGACGCCTCGACGGTGCCACCACGCTGCCCGGTGACCTCGTCGTGTCGCTGCCCGAGGCGTGCCGGCTCTCCGACGCACTCGCGGGCCAGCTGCGCACCCGCCTCTCGCTGGTGCCCGGAGCGGATGCCTCGGCGGCCCGGATCAAGCAGCTGCGCGCGCAGGTCGAGCGGCTGCGCGACCAGGTCGGCCTCGAGCCGGCCGCCCAGCGCGACGCGGCCGTCGACGAGCTCGCGGGCCTGATGGCCCGGCTCCAGGAGATCGCCGACAAGGCCTCGCGCGGCGCCGACGTCGGAGGCCTCCTCGGCCCGATCGAGATCGACGCGACCCGCTTCGAGCGCGACCTGATCGTCGGCAACGCCCGCCGCCGTGACGCGCGCGACCAGGTGCAGAAGGCCCGCGAGCTGCGTGCCGACCTCGAGGCCCGTGAGGCCGCACTCACCCACCTCGCCGACACCTGCGTTCGCACGGTCGACCCGGCCCCGCGCTACGCCGTCCCCGACGTCGACATGCTCGGGCCGATCCCCAACACCCCCGAGGCGATCGGCCCCTACCTCGACCGTCTCGACCGCGTCGGCCAGGCCATGTCGCTCGCGCAGGAGAAGTACGCCGCCGCGCTGGCCGAGCGCACCGAGCTGCTCGAGCTCCTCGACGCCTACGTCGCCAAGGCGACAGCGCTGGGGCTCGTCGACCGGCCCGACCTGCGCGACAGCGAGCAGCGGGCCCGCGACGTGCTCGCCCGCGAGCCGGCCCCGATGGCCGTGTGCCGTCAGCTCGTCACGACCTACCAGACCTGGCTCACCCAGCTCGGCGACGCCGCCGCGAGATCGAGGGAGACCGCATGAGCGCCCCCACCTGCACCCAGCCCGGCTGCACGGGCACGATCGCCGACGGCTACTGCGACGTGTGCGGCATGGCCGCTGCGCCGGGTGCGGCCGCAGCCTCGGCTGCCTCTGCCCCCTCGACCGCCTCCTCCTCGCCGTCGCCGGGGATCGCCCCGGTCGCGGTCGCGGCGAGCGACGGCGCGAGGTGCACCCAGCCCGGCTGCAGCGGCACCATCGCCGACGGCTACTGCGACACCTGCGGCATGGCCGGCGCGCCCGGTGGCGCGGCGTCCGTCGCGGCGGCGGCGGGGGAGAGCCAGCCGCTGTCGGGTGGGGAGGTGTCGGTCGCGACGTCGGCCAGCAAGGTGCAGTCGGCCGCGATCGGGTCCGCCCGTGCTCGGGGCACCTCGTCGACGCGGCGCACCCGCGCGGGCTCCCAGCGCATGCGTGCCGCCCGCCTGGGGGCGGGCCTGACCGTCGTACCGCCCGCGCCGCCGGTCGACGCCAGCAAGGCGATCAACCCGGACCCGCAGGTCCCCGAGGACAAGCGCAGCTGCTCCAAGTGCGGCACCAAGATCGGCCGCTCGCGCGACGGGCAGCCCGGGCGCACCGAGGGCTTCTGCCCCCAGTGCGGCCAGGAGTTCTCCTTCTCGCCCAAGCTCCAGCCCGGCGACCTCGTCGGCGGGCAGTACGAGATGGTCGGCGCCATCGCGCACGGTGGCCTCGGCTGGATCTACCTCGCCAAGGACCGCAACGTCTCCGACCGCTGGGTGGTGCTCAAGGGCCTGCTCAACTCCGGTGACCCCGACGCGCTCGCCGCGGCGATCGCCGAGCAGCAGTTCCTCGCCCAGGTCGAGCACCCGCTGATCGTCGAGATCTACAACTTCGTCACCCACGAGGGTGCGGGTTACATCGTCATGGAGTACGTCGGCGGCAAGTCGCTCAAGCAGATCCTCAAGGCGCGCATGACCGCCAACAACGGGGTCTACGACGCGCTGCCGGTCGACCAGGCTCTGGCCTTCATCCTCGAGGTGCTGCCCGCCTTCCAGTACCTCCACGACCTCGGGCTGGTCTACTGCGACTTCAAGCCCGACAACCTGATCCAGGTCGGCGACGCGGTCAAGCTGATCGACCTCGGCGGTGTGCGCCGCATCGACGACGAGGAGTCGGCGATCTACGGCACGGTCGGCTACCAGGCGCCCGAGGTCGCCGAGGTCGGGCCGAGCGTGGCCTCCGACATCTACACGATCGGTCGCACGCTCGTGGTGCTGTGCATGGAGTTCCGCGGCTACCAGGGGACCTACCTCCACACCCTGCCGCCGCCGGCGACCACTCCGCTCTTCGCCCGCTACGACTCGTTCTACTGGCTGGTGGCCAAGTGCTGCGCGGCCGACCCGGCCGACCGCTTCGCCTCGGCCGACGAGCTGCGCACGCAGCTGCTCGGCGTGCTGCGCGAGGTCGTCGCGGCGCGGACCCAGGGCACGGCGCTCACCTCGGCCGCCTCGCTGCTCTTCGAGCCGCCGTCGTCCTCGACGTCCGCCCTGTCCTGGTCGCAGCTGCCGGCGCTGCGCGAGGACACGACCGACGACCAGCACGCCTGGCTGGCGACGATCGGCTCCGACGACCCGGCCCAGCGGCTCAAGGACCTCGAGGACGCCCCCGAGAGCAGCGCCGAGGTGTGGCTGGCGCGGGCGAAGGCGGCCCTGGAGCTGGAGCAGCCGGCCCGGGCCCGTGCCTATGCCGCGGACCTGCTCGCCCAGGACCCGTGGGAGTGGCGAGCGCTGTGGGTCGACGGCCTCGCGGCGCTGCAGCTCGAGGACTGGGACACCGCCAAGGCGTCGTTCAACGCGGTCTACCAGCAGGTGCCCGGTGAGCTGGCCCCCAAGCTCGCGCTGGCGGTCGCGTGCGAGCGCGGCCAGCAGGGCGACGTCGCCGAGGGGCTCTACGCCACCTGTGCCGCGACCGACGCCAACTACGTCGCTCCGGCGGCCTTCGGCATGGCCCGGGTGCGCGCCCGCCGCCACGACATGACGGGTGCGATCGCGGCCCTCGACCAGGTGCCCTCGACCAGCCGTGGCTTCCCCGAGAGCCGTCAGCTGCGCGCCGACGTGCTGCTCAGCGGCGGCTCGGGCGACCTCGCCCTGCTGGACCAGGCGATGGGCAGCATCGGGTCGGTGCCGATGGATCCGCGCACGCGCGAGACCTACACCGTCAAGATCCTGAGCCAGGCGCTCGACGTGGTGCTGGCCGGCAGCGCGCGCCCGGATGCGAAGGTGGGCACCCACCCGGCCACCGAGGCCGGGCTGCGCGACGGGCTCGAGCGGTCCTACCGGGCGCTGGCGCGCGACGCGACCGACGTCAAGGCCCGCGTCGAGCTCGTCAACCAGGCCAACGCCGTACGGATGTGGACGCTGACATGACCGAGACCCCGATCCCCGCCGCCGCTCCGGTGCCCGGCGGGCAGACCTGTCCGTCCTGCGCGGCCGCGATGCCGGCCGGAACGCTCTTCTGCGAGAACTGCGGGGCCTCCCTCGGCGCACCGGCGCCGGTCGACCCCAGCGCCCGCCCGGTCTCGCTGCAGGGCGCTGCCCCCGTCGAGGGTGACAGCCCGATCGACGAGGTCGCGCCGATCAGTGCCGCCACCCGGCCGGTCCCGGCCGCGGGACCGGCGCCCGTGACCGGGCGCGTGCCGTGTCGCAGCTGCGGTGGCTCGGTCGGACCCGACGGCTACTGCGAGCAGTGCGGCACCAAGGCACCCAGCGAGCGCGACCACTTCCGCGAGGCGCCCGCCGCCTGGGTGGCCGGAGTCTGCGACCGTGGCATCCGGCACACCCGCAACGAGGACGCGATGGCACTCTCGGCGTCCGCCACGGCGGGGGAGCGGGCCGTGCTCGTCGTCCTCGACGGCGTCTCCAGCTCCCTCGACTCCGACGTGGCGTCGCTGGCCGGCGCCCGGGCGGCGCGTGACCACCTGCGCAGCCCGCTCCCGCAGGGGATGGGCACGCCCGACGGCCGGCTGGCCGCGGTCACCAAGGTCTTCACCGACACGGTGGCGGTCGCCAACGCGGCCGTCATCGCTGCCACCGCACCCGACTCGCCCAACCCGGCCTCGGCGACGTTCGTGGTCGCCGTGCTGGAGCACGGCCTGGTGTCCTACGCCAACGTCGGCGACTCCCGCGCCTACTGGCTGCCCGACGGCGGTCCCGGTGTGCAGCTCTCCGAGGACGACTCGGTGGCCCAGCAGATGATCGCCGCCGGCATCTCGCGCACGCAGGCCGAGACCTCGCCCCAGGCGCACGCCATCACCAAGTGGCTCGGGCGCGACGCCCGCGACCTCGCCCCGCGCGTCGGGCAGCTCCGGCTCACCGAGCCGGGGTGGCTGCTCGTGTGCTCCGACGGCTTGTGGAACTACGCCTCCGAGCCCGAGGCGCTGCAGGCGCAGGTCCGGATCAGCGGCGCCACCGACCCGGCCGCCCTCGCCCTCGCGCTCACCGACTTCGCCAACGCCCAGGGCGGGATCGACAACATCACCGTCACGCTCGCACGCGTGGACGGGCCCGTTGCTGGGCAGCATGTCGAGACCGCCGACCCCGCCGTCGTACCCGCACCCCAGGCCGCCGCACCCCAGGAGGAGACCCATGGCTGAGTTCACCGCCGCCGTCTACCAGAACGAGTTCCTGCCCGACGGGGGCACGGACGTCAACGCGATCGTCACCGTGACCTGCGCGGGAGCGGGGACGGCTGGTCGGTCCGGCGGGGGAGCGGCCGGCGAGATCATCATCGTCGACACCTCCGGCTCGATGGGACCGCAGACGATGGCCGCGGCCAAGCAGGCCGCCCAGGCCGCGCTCGCGGAGATCATCGACGGCACCTGGTTCGCCGTGATCGCCGGCTCCGACCGCGCGATGCTCGCCTACCCGCAGGTCTCCTCGGGTCCCGGACTCGTGCAGATGGACGCCCGGACCCGGGAGGAGGCGAGGGCCGCCATCGGTCGCTTCGTCGGCAGCGGCGGCACCGCGATCGGCACCTGGCTCGACCTGGCGGGCACGCTCTTCGCGTCCGTCCCGGGTGTCACCCAGAAGCACGCCATCCTGCTCACCGACGGCGAGAACCGCGAGCAGCCCGGGGCGCTCGACGCCGCCATCCAGCGCGCCACCGGCGTGTTCCAGTGCGACTGTCGAGGCGCCGGCACCGACTGGCAGGTCGAGGAGGTGCGCCGGATCTCGCAGGCGCTGCTCGGCACCGTCGACATCATCCCGGAGCCCTCCCAGATGAAGGCACAGTTCGAGGAGATGATGCGCAGCTCGATGGCCCGCGGCGTCTCCGACGCCCAGCTGCGGGTGTGGGCTCCCCAGGGCGCCCAGGTGCTCTTCGTGCGTCAGGTCTCCCCGACCGTCGAGGACCTCACCGACCGCCGGGTCGTGGTCAACCCGCTCACCGGCGGCTACCCCACCGGCGCGTGGGCCGACGAGTCCCGCGACTACCACGTCGCGGTCCGGGTCGCGGCCAAGGCGATCGGCCAGGAGCAGCTGGCCGCGCGGGTGCAGGTCGCCCTGGGGGAGAACGTCGTGGCGCAGGCGCTGGTCAAGGCGACCTGGTCCAACAACTCCGAGCTCACCGCACGCATCGACCAGCAGGTCGCCCACTACACCGGGCAGACCGAGCTGGCCTCGATGATCCAGGAGGGGCTGGCCGCCAAGGCCGCCGGCGACGCCGCGACCGCGACCACCAAGCTCGGGCGCGCCGTCCAGCTCGCGGCCGAGACGGGCAACGACGAGGCGACCTCCAAGCTGCGCAAGGTCGTCGACATCGACGACGAGAAGGAAGGCACCGTGCGGCTCAAGGCGGCCGTCGAGAAGGCCGACGAGATGGCGCTCGACACCGCATCGACCAAGACCACGCGGATCAAGAAGTGAACCTCTGCCCGGCGGGTCACGACACCGCCGCCACCGACTACTGCGACGTCTGCGGCATCGCCATGGGCGCGGCGCCGGCCGCGTCGTCGACGCCGGCCGATCCGGCCGCTCCTCCTGCGCCGGGAGAGGCCACGGGGACCCTGCCCACCTCGTCGTCGACCTGCCCGCACTGCTCCACGGTCAACCCGGCCAACGCGCTGTTCTGCGAGGCGTGCGGCTACGACTTCACCACCGGCACCATGCCGCGGCCGCTGACCCCGCCGAGCGGCACGGCTCCGGCTGCTCCCTCGGCCTCGGCCGATCCCGCGACGCCGCCTGCTGCGCCGGCGGACGCCAACCCGGCGCCGAAGCTGGCCGACGCGTGGGTGGCGGAGGTGTGGATCGACCCCGACTGGTACACCGACCAGAAGTCGACCGACCCGCTGCCCTCGCCCGGCCTCCCGATCGTGGTGCCGCTCAAGCACACCTCGATCCTGATCGGGCGGGCCTCCCGCAGCCGCAACATCACCCCCGACATCGACCTCTCCTCCGACAACGGCATCAGCCGCCGCCACGCCCAGCTCACCACCGACGGCACGCGCTGGTGGGTCGAGGACCTCGGGTCCTCCAACGGCACCTACGTCGGTGGCTCGGTCGGCCCGCTCCCCGGCACCCCGGTGCCTCCGGGGCAGAAGAAGGAGATCGCCGCCGACGAGCGGATCTACGTCGGCGCCTGGACCCGGATCGTCGTACGACGGGCGACCGACGGCGAGGTCTGACGCCGAGTCGGCGCGATGTTGCACCCGCCTCGTCGGCTCACCGCGTCTCGACGCCTCGTCGCTGACGCTCCTCGGGCTCGACCAGCGAGTAGTGAGGGGCTCGGCCGGCGGACGACCGCGTCAGCGGCGGGTGGCGATGAGGGTGGAGGCGTCGGAGGCGACCATGACCTCGACGGTGGTGAACCGGTCGTCGGTGAGCCACTGCTCGCGCAGGGTGTCGACGCGGCCGCCGGTGATCGGGGGCCACACCTCGCAGGGGGTGAAGTCGTCGAGCACGACGATGCCGCCCGGCTCGACCAGGTCGGCGACGGCGTCGACCCCGACCTCGCCCGGCTGACCCGAGTCGAGGAACAGCAGCGAGAAGGGGCCCTTGTCGAGGAGCGTGGACCAGTCGGCGGCGAGCACCTCGACCTGGGGGTCGTCCACGAAGATCTCGGCGGCCGCCGTGGCCAGCTTGGCGTTGAGCTCGGCGCTGATGATCTTGGCCTCGCCACGCACGCCCGAGCGCAACCACGCCGTGCCGACACCGCAGCCGGTGCCGAACTCGGCCATCGTGCCCTCGCGGGTGGCGGCCAGGGTGGCCAGCAGCCGGCCGGTCTCGTTGCGGCAGAAGGAGACGTATCCCGCCTTGCGGGAGACGGCGAAGGCGCGGTGCACCACGTCGGGGAGGTCGGGCGGGGCGCTCATGGATCGAGTCTTTCATCATGGGACGCGCGTCTCGGCATGCGGACACATCGTGAAAACCCATGGCCGGGGTCTGCCGGGTGCCTCTAGGCTGACGCCATCATGCGGAGCGTATTCGTACTCATCGAACGCCGCGGCGAGGCCCAGCAGTAACCACTGCTCACAAGAGGCCACCTCGTCGCGGTGAGCGGCGTCGTACGGTCTCTTGCCCGGTTTCGGGCTCAGTCTCTCGCTCCGCCGCAGGATCCCGATCAGCCACCGCGCGATCCGCATCCTGCTTCGGTCAGCTCCCCTCACGCGATCCGTGAGCCGCACCCACCTGCGGCGGGGCGAAGACGAACCTCCCTTCACGTCTTCCGATCACGAGATCCACAGGAGATCCGCCATGTACGACATGTACCCCGAGTGGGGCCCGGCCAGCCACAACCCCGAGAACCCGCGCAGCCACGAGGCCGTCCAGGCGTCGCTTGATCTGCGAGACAACGGCGGCCAGCGCCCCGACGACAACTAACGTCTCCCACCATGACCATCTCTGACTCTCACGCGCCCCTTTCGGAGGGCACCCTCAAGCTCGCCGTCATCCCTGGCGACGGGATCGGTCAGGAGGTCACCGCCGAGGCCCTCAAGGTCCTCGAGGTGGCGGCTCCGGCCGACGTGAAGTTCGAGCCCACCCGCTACGACCTCGGTGCCGAGCGCTACCTCGCGACCGGCGAGGTGCTGCCCGACTCCGTGCTCGCCGAGATCCGCGAGCACGACGCGATCCTGCTGGGGGCGGTCGGTGGCAAGCCCAACGACCCCAACCTGCCGCCGGGCATCCTCGAGCGCGGGCTGCTGCTGCGCCTGCGCTTCGAGCTCGACCACTACGTCAACCTGCGACCGTCGCGCATCTTCCCGGGTGTCGTGTCGCCCCTGGCCAACCCGGGAGAGGTCGACTTCGTGGTCGTCCGCGAGGGCACCGAGGGCCCCTACACGGGCAACGGTGGCGCCCTGCGCGTCGGCACGCCGCACGAGATCGCCACCGAGGTCTCGGTCAACACCGCTTTCGGTGTCGAGCGCGTCGTGCGTGACGCCTTCGCCCGGGCGCAGCGCCGACCGCGCAAGAAGCTGACGCTGGTCCACAAGACCAACGTGCTCGTCAACGCCGGGGCCGTGTGGTGGCGCCTGACCCAGGAGGTCGCCCGCGAGTTCCCCGAGGTCACGGTCGACTACATGCACATCGACGCGGCCATGATCTTCATGACGACCGACCCGTCCCGCTTCGACGTGATCG
>NZ_CALRWD010000095.1:0-17032 GCF_943371775.1 Nocardioides psychrotolerans | reverse complement strand
TGAATCGCCCCGGGTTTCGTGGAGGCTCGGTTACTTGGAACCAGCCCCGATCGGGACCGGTGTCTGAGGGTAGTGCTGGGGTCCGACTCTGGGTTGCTGATGGGTCCAGTGGTTGGCCTCGAACTCAGCGGGCGGGACGAGCCCGATCTCGCCGTGCAGGCGTCTGTGGTTGAACCAGTCGACGTACTCGGCGACGGCGATCTCGACGTCACCGACGGACTTCCAGCCGCCCTTGGGGCGCATGACCGGGTTGCGGATGCACTCGGCCTTGAAGAGCGAGTTGAGCGCCTCGGCCATCGCGTTGTCGTAGCTGTCACCGCGCGATCCGACTGACGCGACGGCCTCGGCTTCGGCAAGCCGTTCGGTGTAGCGAATCGCTCGATATTGAACGCCCCTATCGCTGTGATGCACCAGGCCGGTGACGTCCTGGCCGGCGCGTTGCCGGGTCCACAGGCCCATGTCGAGGGCGTCGAGGGCCAGATCGGTGCGCAGGCTGGTGGACACCTGCCAGCCGACGATCATCCTGCTGAAGACGTCAAGAACGAACGCGACGTAGGTCCACCCGGCGTGCGTGCGGACATACGTCAGATCTGCCACCCAGAGCTGATTCGGTGCTGTGGCGATGAACTTCCGCTCGACCAAGTCCTCCGGGCGCTCGGTCTCGGCACCGTCGCCGATGGTGGTCTTGCGGGTCTTCTCGCGCGGGATCCCACGCAGTCCCTCGGCACGCATCAATCGCTCGACCGTGCAGCGGGCGACCTTCACGCCCTCCCTGTTGAGCTCGGCGTGGACCTTCCGGGCACCGTAGACACCGAGGTTGACCCTGTGCGCGATCTTGATGTCCTCGACCAGCTCGGCATCGCGGATCGTGCGCGCCGACGGTCGCCTGGTCCTGGATGCGTAGTAGCCACTCGGGGCGATCTGCACGCCGGCCTCCTTCAGCGCGGCGCAGATCGGCTCGACCCCGACCTCGCGCCCATCGACCACGTCGTGGCGATGGGCGTCGATGTAGGCGACTACTTGCTGGTGGGGCGGTCGAGCTCCGCCGCGAAGAAAGCCGAGGCCGTCCTCAAGATGTGATTGGTCCGCCGCAGCTCACGGTTCTCGCGTTCCAGCTGCGCCAGCCGCTCCGCATCGCTGGTCGTGGTGCCGGGCCGGTTGCCGCCGTCGATCTCGGCCTGTCGGACCCAGTTGCGCAGGGTCTCCGGATGCATGCCGAGCTGGCCGGCCACTCGAGCGATCGCGCCAGACCTCGTTGCAGGATCACGCCTCAACTCGACGGCCATCCGGGTTGCGCGCTCACGCAGCTCGTCGCCGTACTTCCTGGGTGCTGCCATGACTCTCATCCTCCATGGATTGAGAGCCTCCATCAGACCCGGGGCGATTCAAGCTCTCCTGGAAGGCGGACATGAGGGACGTCGGAGGTTGATCGTTTGCCCCAATGCTTCTACTTCGGATTCAGTGCCCACTTCGAGCATCGGGTGCCATGCGCTGACCTGGGCGAACTGTGGATTGCAGCCGGGACTTGACCCGGACACTGGATTGTCGGGACACGAAACACTAAGGCGGGATCACTCGGCGGCCAGGCCATCGACGCGCTCGCCCGCTGACTCGTGCGACAGCGGTGCGCTGCGCCGTCTCGGCATCCCCGCTGACATGAGACCGCGCACGTTCACCAAATCAGCCGGAATCGCGGCGACCCAATCGCCGGTCCATCGGCGACCCAGGCCAATGGCCGGGGTTTCCCTTAGCTGCCCAGTTCGAGTTCTATGCGAACAAGTGATCACAGGTCGTAGTACTGACTGACTGACCAACTCTGCGCGGGGCCTAGGACTCGCAGGCCCAGCCGTCTCCGTCGCCATCGAGGTGGTGCGGGTCGGACCCGGTGACCTTGATTGGGCCGTCCAGGTCGGAGCAGTCCAGGTCCGGCGGTGGGGGCGGCACGCACGGGGAGTACCCGGGCGCGCAGTTTGCGGTCCCGCCGCCGCCGTCGGTGTCCGTGCGGACCACCTTGGCGCGGCGGACCGTCACGAACGTGTTCTTGCAGTTCGCGGCCCGGTCGCGCAGCTCCTGCTTCTCCGGCCGGTTTACCGTCAGCCGCCACCGGATCTTCACCGCCACCCACTCCCGCAGGTACCGGCACTTGCCCAGTTCCGGCATCCACTCGGCCGGGTCCTGGTCGGACTTGGACTGGTTGACGTTGTCGGTCACCGCGACCAGCGGCCGTGGGTCGCGCAGGTCGTTGGCGTACCGGGTCCGGGTGCCGGCGGTCCACCTGCGGGCACCGGAGTCCCACGCCTCGGCGAGCGGGACGAGGTGGTCGATGTCGACGTCGGAGGAGTCGGTCCACACCTCGCCGTCGTAGTAGGACTTCCACTCGCCGGTGGTGATCTCACAGCCCGACACCTCGGTCACCGACTCGGCGTCGAGCACCTCGTCGCGGGTGTCCTGGCAGTCGTTGTTGGCGTCGATCCAGTGCCGGAACTTGTCCCGGTCGTACCCGCGCCGTGTCTCGGCCGTGACCGGCAGGTTCGTCACCGCCCGCCGCAGCCGCATGGTCACCCTTTTGCCGGTGAACCCGGTGGTCGTCCGCGGCACGGTCGACCCCGTGGCGGCCGCGTCGGCTGCCGGTGCGGTCGCCACGGGGCCGGCAGAGGGTCCCAAGGTCAGCAGCGCCGCGGTCAGCGAGACGGCGACACCGGCAGTGAGGGCACGAAGCTTCACGGGAGTCCTCCAAGACGAGTTCGACGGGCGAGGCTTCACGCTCGCAGCAACCACTGTGACCGCTGGCACCGACGCCAAAGGGCAAGCCGCGCTATCTCGTCCCTGCACACGTAACTAAGGCCTGCCGCGGGCGCCGACGCCTTGGCCAGGATCCGCCGCCCAGGCGTGTTGAGAGCGTTGGTAAGTGCGGGGTCTGCCTGAGCATCAGTTCGGTCGGTCCAGGGCATGCCGGTGTCGCGGGTCTGCCGGTTGGTAACCGATAACTAACCTTCCGTCGCCCGGCGGCGTGTCGCAAGGGACAAGACGGCTTGCTGTCGCGCTGAGGTGCGTGGGGCATCGCTCGAATGAGATTCGAGCCATGCCACGTTTACTCCCCGAAAACCTCGACGCAAGCCGCCTAACGAGGTCTGACGGCATCAAAAGGAGTGAGCGCCGTCACGACTGCCGCGGTGCGTTTGTGCAGGTCAGAGCACTACGCGTCAAAAGGCAGCAAGCAGGGGCGCAAGCAATCACCACCACACTATGAGTCCAGAGGTCGCAGGTTCAAATCCTGCCCCCGCTACAAGAAGAAGTGGCCCTCACAGTGATGACTGTGGGGGCCACTTCTGTTTGCGCGAGAACGCGGCTGGGCCCTGGGACAGCACCCCGAACCGGGCGGACGTGGGGTGCTCGCGGCGACGGGTCCGAGGGGGATGACCTTCGCCGGTGATGGTGGGACCTTCGCCCCCTCCGCTTCCGGAGGCGGCGTGGTCGTGTGGAGCACGCGGCTCTCCTCCTCGGGACAGTCGTCATGCCCCCTGCACCCAACGTCTCGGAGTCCCCATGCTGTCCACCAAGTCCGCCGCCGTCGTCAAGGCCACGCTGCCCGTCATCGGAGCCGCGATCGGCGACATCACGCCGGTGTTCTACCAGCGCATGCTCACCGCTCACCCCGAGCTCGAGCGTGACCTGTTCAACCGCGGCAACCAGGCCCAGGGTGACCAGCAGAGCGCCCTGGCGGGCGCTGTCGCGACGTACGCCACGCTCCTGGTGGCCGACGACGGGCGCGACCCGCTCGAGGTGCTGGCCCGCATCGCCCACAAGCACGCCTCGCTCGGCATCACCGAGGACCAGTACCCGATCGTCCATGAGCACCTCTTCGCCGCGATCGTCGAGGTGCTGGGTGACGCCGTCACCCCCGAGGTGGCCACCGCCTGGGACGAGGTCTACTGGCACATGGCCGGAGCGTTGGTCACCATCGAGAAGCGCCTCTACGCCGAGACCGGCGTCGCGGAAGGTGACGTCTGGCGCACCCTGGTGCTGAGGCGTCGTCTCCAGGAGTCGCCGGACACGGTGTCCTTCGTGCTCGGCACGACGGACGGCAGCACGCTGCCGAAGGCTCTCCCCGGCCAGTACATCTCGCTCCAGGTGACGCTGCCGGACGGAGCTCGCCAGATCCGTCAGTACAGCCTGACGCGCTCCTTCGAGCCCGGTGAGTGGGGAATCTCGGTGAAGGCCGTCCCCACGATCCACGCGGACGACGGCACGGACAGTCCTGCCGGCGAGGTGTCGAACTTCCTGCACCAGAACCTCTTCGAGGGCGACGAGATCAGGGTCTCGGCGCCCTTCGGCGACCTGGTCATCGAGGATTCGGACCGTCCGTTGGTGCTGATCTCCGCGGGCATCGGCGTCACCCCGATCATCGGCATCCTCCACTACCTGGCAGGCACCGATTCGTCCCGCGAGGTGCTGGTGCTGCACGCGGACCGGTCACCGGCACGGCACGCTCACCGGCAGGAGCTGAAGGAGCTCGTGGCGGCGATGCCGACCGCGTCCCTGCGCCGGTGGTACGAGGACCTCGGCGTCCGCCCGACCCGTGACGTCCTCCAGGTCGGCCGCGTCGACCTCGAGGCGGTCGCGATCCCCGAGGACGCGGAGATCTACCTGTGCGGTCCGCTGCCGTTCATGGAGCAGGTCCGCACCAGCCTGATCGAGCAGCACGTCCGCGAGTCCGACATCCACTACGAGGTCTTCGGGCCGGACACGTGGCTGGCGTCGGCCTGACTCGGCGTCGCTGAGGGCGATCGCCCACCGTGCTCGCCGAGTCCGACGAGCACCGTGCGCGACGCTCGGTCCGAGCGACGTCGCACCGCAGCCCGGAAGAGCTCGTCCACCCCCCACACCACGACGGGGAAGGTGGCCAGCACGGCGAGGTGGGCGGCGTCGAGGGGGCGGGTGCCGAGCAGCGACTGGAGGGCCGGGACGTAGATCGCTGCCGCGGTGACGGCGAGCTCGAAGCCGATCCCCAGCAGGAGCAGACGGTTGGAGAGGAAGCCGATGCTGACCAGCGAGACCCGCTCGGTGCGAGCGGCCATGGCCGTGCCCACCTGGCAGGCGACGATGCCGGCGAAGGTCATCGTCGTGGCCGTGAGGTAGGCCTCGTGCAGCCGCGAGCCGGGTCCGGTGTCGTCGCCCGGGCTCCAGCCGGCCGAGATGAGCACCCAGAGGAAGCCGCCGGTGACCAGGAGGGCCGAGACGACGCCGAGGATCCCCCAGGCACGCAGCAGCATCGCGCGCGTGATGATGCTCTCGTCGCGTCGCCGCGGTGGGCGCTCCATGATGCCGGGCTCCGCCGCCTCACGCCCCAGTGCCAGTGCCGGCAGGGTCTCGGTGCCCAGGTCGATCATCAGGATCTGCGCCACCGTCAGCCCTAGCGGGATCGAGCCGCCGGACAGGGCGAAGAGCAGGAACGGCACGATCTCCGGGATGGCGTGGGCGAAGATGTAGAGGATGAACTTGCGGACGTTGTCGTAGACGCGTCGACCCGACTCGACCGCCCGGATGATCGTCGCGAAGTCGTCGTCGGTCAGGATCATCGTCGCGGCCTCCCGCGCCACGTCGGTCCCGCTGACGCCCATGGCCACGCCGATGTCCGCACGCCTCAGCGCCGGGGCGTCGTTGACCCCGTCACCCGTCATGGCGACCACGTGGCCGAGTGACTGCAGACGGGTCGCGATGCGCAGCTTGTCCTCGGGCGAGCTGCGCGCGAAGACGATCTCGTGGCCCTTCCCGAGGATCGCGTCCAGCGCGTCGTCGGACATCGCGTCGAGCTCGGCCCCGGCCACGACCTGCTGGTCGGCCGCGCCGGCGATGCCGGCCGCACGCGCGATCGCACCCGCGGTGGCTCCGTTGTCGCCGGTGATCACGTGCACGGTGATGCCGGCGGCGTGGGCCTTGCGGACGGCATCGGGGACCGCTTCGCGCAACGGGTCGGAGAGGGCGACGAACCCGAGGAGGGTCAGGTCGGTCTCCACCTCGCCGCGGACGTCGTACGTCGTCGTGAGCGGTCGCTCCGCGCAGGCGATGAGCCGCAGCCCCTGGGAGGCCAGGTCGTCGAGCCGTTCGGCGAGCGCGCGTCGTGCGTCCTGGTCCAGGGGCACGGGCCGACCGTCGGCGTCGAGCCAGCCGGTGCAGCGGGCGACCACGGCCTCGGGGGCTCCCTTCGTGAACGCCAGCGACGCGACTCCGGAGCCGGTGGGCCCGCGACCCACGACGGTCATCAGTCGGAGGCGGGGATCGAAGCGGAACACGCTCACCCGTTCCAGCGATACACCGCCGGGGCTGAACCGCTCGGCAGCCTGGAGGAGGCCGAGCTCGGTGGGGTCGCCGGTGCTCGACGACGCGTCCGCGCTCGAGCAGGTGCGCAGGGCGCGCGCGATGGCGGCGCCCGTCGGGGCCGACGGGGTCGACCGCCCCGTCGGCCCCCAGACGCTGTGGACCTGCATGCGGTTCTGCGTGAGGGTGCCGGTCTTGTCCGTGCAGATCACGTCGGTGGAGCCCAAGGTCTCCACGGCGCTCAGTCGCTTGACCAGACCACCGTGCCGGGCCAGCTCGCTGACCCCCACCGCCAGGGCGAGGGTGATCGTCGGCAGGAGACCCTCCGGCACGTTGGCCACCAGGAGCCCGATGGCGAAGACGGAGGCCTCGGTGAAGCTGAGGCCCGCGGCCATGCCCAGCGGGAGGAAGGCGACGCCGACGCCCACGGCGACGCCCGCGATCATCCAGGCGACACGGCGCACCTGCCGCTCGAGCGGGCTCGTCTCGTGCGTGGTGCGACTGCTGAGCGCCGCGATGCGGCCGAGCTCGGTGCTCATCCCGGTGTGCACCACGAGGGTCGTGGCCGCCCCCGAGTCACAGCTGGTCCCGGAGAGGACCACGTCCTCGGCGTCCACGGCCCGGCGCGCGCCCCGCTGCGAGGGCGCCGTGCCCGCGGCCTGCCGCAGGACGGGCGCGGACTCACCGGTGACCGTGGACAGGTCGACCTCGACGGCACCGACAAGGATCCGGGCATCGGCGCTGACGGCGGCGCCCTCCTCGACGAGCAGCACGTCGCCCGGCACCACGGCGGCAGCCTCCACGACGACGTGCCGCCCGTCGCGCACGACGGTCGCGTGGCGCGGCAGGTACGCCGTCAGGGCCGCGACCGCGTGCTCGGCGTGACGTTCCTGGACCACGGCGAAGACCGCGTTCAGCGCGATGACGGCGAGGATCGCCACCCCCAGGGCCGGGCCCTGGGTCGTGAGCGCCAGACCGGCAGCGCACCACAGGAGCAGGGCCAACGGGTGCAGGAGCTGCCTGGCCACCGTGCCGACCAGCCCGCCCGACGATCGGGTCGCCAAGGTGTTGGGGCCCTCCACGGCGAGTCGGCGAGCGGCTTCGGCGCTGCTCAGGCCGGAGGCGTCGCAGTCGAGACGGTCGAGGACCTCGCTGACCGGTGCGCTGAGGAGGTCGTCGGTGGGCGGGGGAGCCGTCAGGGGGCGCGCTGCTTCGGGCATCGTGCACTCTCCAACGGTCCGTCGACGTGACCACTCGAGACTCCGGTGCCCCGCGAGCGACGGTGAGAGGACGACGTCACGAGTGCGTCGGGACCAACGGCCCTGCTCCTGGGGCTGTGGGGGCAGCACCATCGGGGGATGCTCCCCCTCGGCGACAGTCCCCTCCCACCGGCGGACGTGCTCCTGTCCGACGGGACCCTCGGCGTCGTGCGCCGGCTCTCGCCCGACGACGGCCCGGCACTGCACGCCCTCCACGCAGCGATGTCGGACGAGTCCGTGCGCCTCCGATTCTTCAGCCTGGCACGGGAGGCTGCCCACCACTACGTCGACCACGTGCTGGCCGACCCCACGTCGCTCTCCCTCGTGGCAGAGGCGAGCGGGCGCCTGGTGGCACTGGCGACCGCGGAGCCGCTGCGGCCCGGGATCAGCGAGGTGGCGTTCCTGGTGGCCGACGACTTCCGGGGCCACGGCCTCGGCACGCTCCTCCTCGAGCACCTCGCGGCGCTGACGAGGGACCGGGGGATCACCCGCTTCGAAGCGGACGTGCTGCCCGAGAACCACGGCATGCTGTCCGTCTTCGCGGACGCCGGGTTCGAGGTCGTACGCCGCCTCGACAGCGGCGTGGTCCTGGTCGAGATGACCACCGCGGTGTCGTCCGCCCAGCAGGAGGCGGCCGACGCGCGTGACTGTCGCGCCGAGGCGCAGTCCCTGCGACCCTTGCTGGCACCCCGCTCGGTCGCCGTCGTCGGCGTGCGTCGCGACGGGACCGGTGTGGGGGCCTCGGTGCTCCGCTCCATCCGCGCCGGGGGCTATCGCGGTCGCCTCGTCGTGATCCACCCGTCGGCGGGCGCCGTGGACGGGGTGGCTGCCCACGCCTCCGCCACCGAGGTGCCGGACGGCGTGGACCTGGTCGTGATCGCCGTGCCGGCCACGGCAGCGGTGGCCGCGCTGAGGGACGCCGCCGACGCGCGCGTGCCGGCCGCGGTGGTCATCTCCTCGGGCTTCGAGGAGCTGGGGGAGCAGGGGGCCGCGCTCCAGCGGGAGCTCTCGCTCGTCGCCCGCACCCGGGGCATCCGGGTCGTCGGGCCCAACTGCCTCGGCCTGGTCTCCACCGATCCCGAGGTCTCGTTGAACGCCACCTTCCACGACGTCCTGCCGCTCCCCGGCGGACTGGCCGTGGCCAGCCAGTCCGGCGGCGTCGGCATCGTCCTGATGGACCTGGCCCGCGAGGTCGGCCTCGGGGTCGGCGCCTTCGTCTCGCTCGGCAACAAGGCGGACGTCTCCGGCAACGACCTGCTCGCCGCCTGGTTCGACGACCCGGCGGTGACGGCGGCGGTGCTCTACCTCGAGTCCTTCGGCAACGCGCGCAAGTTCGCCAGGACGGCTCGTCGCTTCTCCGAGCGGAAGCCGGTGCTGGCCGTGGTCGGGGGGCGCTCTGCCGGTGGGCGCAGGGGAGGCGCGTCGCACACCGCGGCGGCGGCGACGCCCGCCGTCGGGGTGCGCGCGCTCTTCGCGCAGTCAGGCGTGATCGGGTGCACCGACGCCGAAGACCTGGTGCAGACCGCGCTGCTGCTCTCCGAGCAGCCGCTGCCGCACGGCCGTCGTGTCGGCGTGATCAGCAACGCCGGCGGCATGGGGGTGCTCGTGGCGGACCTGGCGGGCGACCTGGGGCTCCAGGTGCCGGAGCTCTCCGCCGGGCTGCGCGCCGAGCTGGCCGGGCTGCTGCACGGGACGTCCGGGACGACCAACCCGGTGGACGCCGGTGCGGGTGCCGGTCCTGACCAGATGGCTGCCATCCTCGAGGCCGTCCTGTCGTCGGGCGAGGTGGACAGCGTCGTCATGGTGCTCGTGGGCACGGGGGTCACCGACGGCGACGCGGTGGTGCGGGCGCTGGTCCAGGTGCGCGCCGGGCACCTCGACCTGCCGGTCGTGCTCGTGCCGCACGGCGCCATCAGGCAGGCTCCCCATCCCGGCCTCACGACCTATCGCTCCGTGGCCGCGGCGGTGACCTCGATGGCGCGCGTGGCCGGCTATGCCGACTGGCTCTCCGTGCCGAGGGCCTGGCCGCCGAGCACCGGCTCCGACGAGGTGCGCAGGGTCCGGGACGAGGCACGGAGACTGACGACCAGCGCTGCCGGTGGCTGGCTCGACCACCAGGGTCTGCGTGCGGTGCTCGGTCCCTACGGGGTCTCCCCGCTGGGCGTGACCGTGAGGGGCGCCGAAGCGGCGGTCGAGGAGGCCACCCGCTGCGGCTTCCCGGTGGTGGTCAAGGTGACCGCCGCCGAGGTCGTGCACAAGACCGAGCGACGCCTGGTCAGGGTCGGGCTCGTGGATGCCGCTGCGGTGGACTCGGCTGTGGTCGAGCTGGCCGAGGAGATGGGTCGCGAGGTCGACCTGCTCGTCCAACCGGTGGTCGCCGGAGTGGAGCTGGCGGTCGGGGTCGTCCGCGACCCGGCTCTGGGTCCGCTGGTGATGGTGGCCGCGGGCGGGGTGGCCACCGATGTCTGGGACGACCGGGTCTTCCTGGTCCCGCCGGTCTCCGCGGCCGATGCAGCCCGCGCCGTGCACGGTCTCCGGCTCGCACCGCTGCTGGAGGGGTTCCGCGGGTCCGCCGCGCTGGACACCGGTGCTCTGGAGCAGCTCATCGTCGAGGTGGGGAGACTGGCGGTCGACGTGCCCGAGGTCGCCGAGCTGGACCTGAATCCCGTGATCGTCACCTCGATCGGGTGCTCCGTGGTGGACGCCAAGCTGCGACTGAGCCCCCTCGACGGTCTGCTCGACCTGCCACGGCAGCTGCGCACGGTGCGCTGACGAGCTGCAGCCGCTCCCCGTGCGCGTCCGGGGGCGCTCAGCCGACGAGGACGTCGTCCAACGGGCGACGTGGGGTCGGGGGCACGGCGTCGCGCCCGATGGCCTGCCAGCCGACCCTCAGGATGAGGTGAGGAGACCCGACTCCCTGCAGGACCTCGGTGCGCAGCTGCTCACGGGTCTCGTCCAGCTCGATCACCTGGCTCAGCGGCACGACCGTGAGTCCCTCACGTGCCGCTTGGAGCCACAGTGCGCTGAGGCCCTCGCCCGAGCGGAGCCACGACTCCACCGTGTCGTGGGCACCCCGGAGCACCATCAGCCGGTCGGTGCCCACGACCGTTCGCTCGGTCTCGTCCAGTGCTCCCGTGCCGTAGCGCGTGCGCAGGCGGGCCTCCGGCGCCTGGGCCCTGGGGACGGCGCCACCCGGCACGCCGTCGTGCTCGCCGTGGTCCACCCACTGCAGCTGCTCGCGGTCGAGTCGCTCGTCGGCCGTCTGCCGTTCAAGGGCGCGCCCGACGAGCACCTCGGCGAGGTGTCGACGTGACGGATCCAGGACGGGCACGGCATCGGCACCCCAGGCCGTGGCGACGTCTGCCAGGCCGCGCAGCTGGTGCTCGGGGACGGGCCACGAGGTGAACCGCCGACGGTCGGTGCGGCGCTCGCGGATGGCCTGGACCTGCGTCGTGGCGTCGCGGGGAGGCGTGGCGTGGGTGAGCGAGATGCGGGCGAGCAGCGGTGACCGGTCACCGGACGGCAGCCGGGTGGCTCTCGCCTCCCAGCCGAGAGCACGCGCGGCGACGTGGGCATGGTGCAGGGCGGCCCCGCAGCTGATCACGAGGTTGCGCCCCTGCGGGTCGGCGGCCGGTAGGCGGCGACGCGGGTCGGCGTACAGCTCGAGCGTGGTGCCGACCGCGCGCCACGACCAGGGCTGGGTGTTGTGCACGCTCGGCGCGCAACAGGCCAGCTCGACGACCTCCCGCAGGACGCCGGGTGGGACGGTCGGGCCCCGGCCACCTTCCCCCGCGGTCATGCCGCGCCCTGCAACGCTGCTTCCGGCGACACCGGGCGAAGGTCATGTGCGGCCAGCGGGACGAGGATCGCCAGCGCTGGGACCGACCAGAGCCACACGCCCCACCCGAAGAGCATGAGCAGGACGTGGAAGAGGATCACCCCGGCCCAGCCGAACCTCGCCGTCCGACCGCCCAGCAGGAGAGCGGTGCCCAGGGTGACCTCGCCCGCCATCAGCAGCAGGCCGTAGACGGCAGGACGGGCCATGACGACGTGGTCCCACCCCTCACGCACGAAGGGGAACAGGCCGCCGGTGGCGAACCCGTCGTAGAACTGGGGGTCCGCTGCGACGATCCCCAGGTGGACGCCGCCCATGACCAGGAAGAAGGCGCCCACCACGTGGCGGCCGGTCGCCGAGTGCTGCCTCGCAGGTGTCATGTCGTCCTCCCCGGCCCAGCATCCGCGCTCGGGTGCTCGCGCCACAGGGACCAAGGTCCTGTCGAGTTGAGGAGATCGAGCCCTGCTGGGGGTCGCCTCGTCGGAGGAGGCTGATCGCATCGACGAGGGGACAGACACATGAGCACCAAGAAGACCGCCGTGGTGGTCGCCGTGGACGGCACGGGTCGCAGTGCCGGAGCGTTGAAGTACGCCGCCCACCACGCGTGGACCAGCGACTCCCACCTGAGGATCGTGCACGTCAGTCCCGACTACCTGCCCCTGGCGTCCTACCTGCCCTACCTCCCTCGGGACGTGGAGTCCGAGGGGCGCGCGATCCTCCGCGACGCCCAGGAACGGGCTCTCGTCCTCCATCCGGGGCTGAGGGTGGTCACCGACCTGCTGAAGGGGTCACGGACCGACGGCGTCCTGCGGTCGGCGACCGGTGCCACGCTCCTGGTCGTGGGGCACGAGACACGGGTGGGTGCCGAGCGGCTCCTCACCGGGGCGACCACCGCCAAGATCGCGGCTCGCGCTCAGTGCCCGGTCGTGGTCGTGCCCGCGGCGTGGGAGCCCGGACCGGCCACGGGCCGGGTCGTGCTGGGCATCAAGTCCCCGTCCCACGCGGACGAGCTCATGACGGAGGCCTTCGAGATCGCCGCCGCCAGGGGTGCTGCGCTGGTCCTGCTGCACGCGTGGGGCCTGCCGGATCCCTACGCCGACGCCATCGAGCAGCGGACGCACGCCGACCAGTGGATCGAGGAGGGCGAGCAGATGCTCGATCGGATCGTGGAGGAGTGGCGCGAGGGCTATCCCGAGGTCCCCGTCGAGACCCGGGTGAGCCACGGCTCGCCCGCGGACGCCCTGGTCGCTGCCGGGGACGAGGCCGACCTCGTGCTGCTCGTCCGTCGTGCTCACGACCTGATGCCGGGGCACCTGGGCGGCGTCACGCGACGGGTGCTCCAGCTCAGCCGATGCCCGGTCGAGATCCTGCCGGCCAGCAGCATCCCGGTCGTGATCCCCGACCTGGTGATCGAGCGGTCCGGGCGCCTCCTCAAGTAGGCGGTGACCGGACGGTGCTGGGTCCCCCCGGTCGTGGGGCCAGCTCGGGACCTTGGGCCCTGCCACCGTCCTCGGGCATGCGATGGGATGGAGGCACGGTCCTACGAAAGGGGCGGGTCATGTCCAGGACGGGTGAGCGCGAACACGCCGTCCCGGTCGACCGGCTGGCCGTGCGGCGACTCGGCGTCGCGGGGCACACCGCCGTCCAGGGCGTCGGACCAGCAGCACCGAAGGCGATCCAGGTCACGCACAGGGACTCGCCTGCCGAGCCGGCCACGTCGGTCGCTGCGGCCTCCGGCGCGGACGATCACCTCGCTCCGTCCGTGCCGGAGGGCTCTTCTTCCACGCGGGTCGTGGGGGGGTCAACGGCTCCAGCAGGAGCGCCGTCGCACTCCGCTGGGCCCTGGACAACGCGGCCGAGCAGGGCTGGAGCATCGACGTCGTGACGGCGTGGCCCGACCCTGACGACGTGTTCGTCCACGAGGTGCCGGGACACTACTGCGCGCCCCGCGGTCGAGCGGTCGGTGAGCAGGACCGCGTGCTGGTCGACGCCGGGTTGAGTGGCACCGCACCGGTGACGGTGCGGAGCTTCATCGACAACGCACCCGCGGTCGGTGCCCTGGTCGCACGGGGCGCGGATGCGTTGATGATCGTGGTCGGACAAGCCGACCCGGACCGTCCCGGCCGTCGCCGCCCTGACGTGGGGGAGGCCTGTGCCGTGCTGGTGTCCTGCCCCGTCGTCGTCGTCGTGGGCGGGCCGGTGTCGTCGACCCAAGGTCACACCCGGCGGTGACCTTCGCCTCTGCTGGGAGGTGCCACGCCCCCGGATCGTGGGCGTGGAGGACACCCGAGGCGAGGAGCGGCGCATGACACGAGTCGGCATCAACGGCACGGGACGAGTGGGCAGAGCCTTCCTCCGCCTCGCGGAGGAGCGCGCCGACCTCGAGGTGGTGGCGATCAACGACGTGGCCGACATCGCGACCCTCGCCGCGGCCGACGCCGCCGGACGCCCGTAGCCGCGCCGTGTTCAACGTCAGGATCCACGGCAGGGGCGGCCAGGGCGTCGTCACGGCCGCCGAGATGCTCTCGGTGGCGGCCTTCGACATGGGCCTGCACGCGCAGGCGTTCCCGACGTTCGGCTCGGAGCGGACCGGAGCGCCCGTGGTGGCCTTCTGCCGCATCCATGAGCGGCCGATCACCTTCCACGAACCCATCTCGCACCCGGACGCGCTCGTGATCCAGGACGCGACCCTGCTGCACCAGGTCCCGCTCCTCGACGGTGTCGCTGCGCGGACCTACCTCCTGGTCAACACGTCGCGACCTCTGGCCGAGCTCGGGATCGACGAGCTCGTCTCGTCCCTCGACCCGGGTCGGGTCGTCACCCTGCCCGCGACCGAGCTGGCCCGCGACCGGCTGCACCGACCGTTGCCCAACACCGCTCTCCTGGGGGCCTTGGCCGCACTGACCGGGATCGTCTCGCTCGACGCGGTGCAGCGGGCGATCGGTGAGCGGTTCGCGGGCGCGCTGGCGCTCCCGAACATGGAGGTGGCCGCACTGGCCCACGAGCACGTGATGGCGACCAGGGGGGACCGGACCGGTGCTTGAGCAGCTCGAAGGATCACAGGCGGTGGCACGCGCCGTCGCCCGCTGCCGACCCCAGGTGGTCGCGGCCTATCCCATCTCACCCCAGACCCACATCGTCGAGGGACTGTCGGACCTGGTGCGGACCGGGGCGCTGGAGCGCTGCGACTTCATGCTCGTGGAGTCCGAGTTCGGCGCCATGTCCGCCTGCATCGGTGCCTCGGCGGCAGGAGTGCGCAGCTACACCGCCACAGCCAGCCAGGGGATCCTCTTCATGGCCGAGGCGCTGTTCAACGCCTCCGGGCTGGGGCTCCCGATCGTGATGACCGTCGCCAACCGGGCGATCGGGGCACCGATCAACATCTGGAACGACCACTCCGACGCGATGGCGATGCGTGACTCCGGGTGGATCCAGCTCTTCGCCGCGTCCAACCAGGAGGCGGTCGACCTGCACGTCCAGGCCTTCGCGATCGCCGAGCAGCTCTCGCTCCCGGTGATGGTCTGCATGGACGGCTTCGTGCTCACCCACGCGGTGGAGGAGGTCGAGGTCCCGGACCAGCCGGACGTCGACGCCTTCCTCCCCTCGTTCGTCCCGCGCCAGGTCCTCGACCCGGCCGACCCCGTGTCGATCGGGGCGATGGTCGGGCCGGAGGCCTTCGCCGAGGTGAAGTACCTGATGCACGCCACGCACCTGCGGGCGCTGGACGAGGTCCCACGGGTCGCGGCTGACTTCGCCGAGCGGTTCGGGCGCGGGGGCCCGGGCCTCGTGTCGCCGTACCGCACCGAGGACGCGGACGTCGTGGTGGTCGCCCTCGGGTCGGTGCTGGGCTCGCTCCGCGAGGTCGTGGACGAGCTGCGGCACTCCGGCACCAGGGTCGGGGTCCTCGGCATCACCTGCTTCCGGCCGTGGCCGACGGAGGCGGTGCGAGCAGCACTCGTCGGCGCCTCCCGGGTGATCGTCGTCGAGCGCGCGTTCGCGGTCGGCGCCGGGAGCATCGTGGGCCAGAGCACGCGCCTGGCAGTGGCCGGCACGTCCACCCGGGTGTACGACGTCGTGGCCGGTCTCGGTGGTCGACCGGTCACCCGAGCGTCGTTGCGAGGGCTCGTCGACGACGTGCTCGCCGACCGCATCGACGCCGATCGGCTGCACTTCCTCGACCTCCACACCGCGGTCGTCGAGGCCGAGCTCGCGCGCGCCGGACCGGACTGAGGAGACACGATGACCACCCAGGAGCTGAAGCTCTACCAGGTCGGGACCTACGCGGCCGGCAACCGGCTGCTGCCCGTCGAGGACCGCTCGGTCCAGTCCTGCCCCGACCGCTCCAACGCGATCACCTCCGGGCACCGCGCCTGCCAGGGATGCGGCGAGGTCCTCGGAGCCCGCTACGTCCTCGACGCCGCGATGCGTGCCACGGACGGCAACATGGTGACGGTCAACGCGACCGGCTGCCTCGAGGTCTTCTCGACGCCCTACCCCGAGTCCTCGTGGCAGGTGCCCTGGCTGCACTCCCTCTTCGGCAACGCCCCCGCCGTCGCCAGTGGTGTCGCGGCTGCCCTCCGTGCGAGCGGACGGCAGGACACGCGGGTCGTGGCCCAGGCGGGCGACGGCGGGACCGTCGACATCGGGCTCGGTGCCCTCTCCGGCATGTTCGAGCGCGACGACGACGTGCTCTTCGTGTGCTACGACAACCAGGGCTACATGAACACCGGCGTCCAGCGCTCCGGCGCCACCCCCGGGGCGGCCAGGACGTCGACGACGGCGGCGCTCGGTCCGACCCCGGGCAACGCGTTCGGGCAGGGCAAGAACCTGCCGCTGATCGCGATGGCCCACGAGATCCCCTACGTCGCCACGGCCACGGTCGCCAACCTGCGCGACCTGGAGGACAAGGTGACCCGGGCGATGAGCATGAGGGGGGCGCGCTACCTGCACGTCCTCGTGCCCTGCCCGTTGGGGTGGGGCTCGGCCGCGCACGACACGATCCGGGTCGCCCGGTTGGCCACGGAGTCCGGGATCTTCCCGCTCTTCGAGGCTGAGCGGGGGGTGGTCACCGCGGTCAGCCCGATCCGCCACCGGGTGCCGGTGGACGACTACCTCCGGCTCCAGGGGCGCTACGCCCACCTCTTCGGCGACCACCCCCGACCCGACCTCGTCGCCCGCATCCAGGCCGACGCCGACCGGGCCATCGCCCGCTTCGGGCTGCTGGGCGACACCGACACCGACACCGACGCCACACCCGGGACCGAGGCACGCTGACATGGACAGGCCCTTCGCGATCACGCTGGACGTCGGCAGCAGCCGCGCCAACAAGACCGGTTCCTGGCGCACCGAGCGGCCGTCGTACGTCGACAACCTGCCGCCGTGCAGCGGCGCCTGCCCGGCGGGGGAGGACGTCCGGTCCTGGCTCTACGAGGCCGAGTCCGGCGACGCCGGCTACGAGCGGGCCTGGCGCGCGATCATGGAGACCAACCCGTTCCCGGCGGTGATGGGCCGGGTCTGTTACCACCCGTGCGAGACCTCCTGCAACCGCGGCCAGCTCGACGAGGCCGTCGGCATCAACTCCGTGGAGCGCTTCCTCGGGGACGAGGCCATCCGGCAGGGT
>NZ_CALRWD010000094.1:0-17200 GCF_943371775.1 Nocardioides psychrotolerans | reverse complement strand
CCCCGGCGGGGTCCTGCGGTCGGGGCGTGGCCCCGTCAGCGGTGGATCAGATCTGGCCGCTGATGTAGTCGACAGCCTCGATGGTGTTGTCGGCCTTGTACTCGTAGATGCCGATCGAGGCAGCGGTCGGGCTGCCCGTCTCGCCGAGCTCGATGGGACCGGAGGCGCCGTCGTAGTCGATGTCGGCACCCTCGTCGAGGAGCGCGACACAGTCGGCGAACGTCGTGCACTTCTCGCCACCGATGGTGACGTCGACCATGGCGGCACCGACGGACTCGCCGTCGTCGGCGCCGGCTGCCACGGCCGCGAGGGCCGAGGTGATCACGGCGTCGTAGGACTCAGCCGCGTAGGCGAAGGAGTCCAGGTCCGGGTCGAGAGCGAGCAGACGCTCCTGGAACTCGCCGCCCGTGTCGGCGCCGGGGATGGTGCCCTTGGTGCCCTCGAGGACACCCGCCGGCAGCGGCGTGCTGCCACCCTCGCTGTAGTCGGCGGTGTTGCCGTCGACGAAGTAGGTCGGGATGTCCTGCGGGCCGGCGCCGGCGGTGATGAGCTGCGGCACGATGGTCGCGGTCTCCTCGAAGCCGATCAGGACCAGCGAGTCGCCACCGGCAGCGGCGATCTCGTCGACCTGCGAGTCGAAGGACTGAGCGTTCTCGCCGTAGAACACGGTGGCGGCGACGCTGGAACCGGCGTTCTCCAGGTTGGTCGCCACCTGCTCGGCGAGGGTCTCGCCGTAGGCGTCCTGGCGGGCCAGGATCGCGACGTTGGAGCGGCCGTCCTCGATGAGGAGGTTGGCCATCACGGCACCCTGGAGGATGTCCGAGGGAGCCGTGCGGAAGTAGAGGTCCGGCGAGTCGTAGGGCGGCTCGTCGAAGGCCGTCGAGGTGTTGGCCGGGGAGAACATGACGGCACCGGCAGCCTGGATGGCGTCGATGACGGTCAGCGAGACGCCCGAGGACGCCGCACCGATGATCACGTCGGAGCCGGCGGCGAGGAGCTCGTCGGTCTCGGCGGGGGCGATGCCCGAGTCGGCGTCACCGGAGTCACCGCGGACGTGGACGACGTCCTCACCGTTGACGCCACCGGCCTCGTTGATCTCCTGGACGGCCAGGTCGACACCCGCGAACTCCGGCGGGCCGAGGAAGGCAAGGCTGCCGGTCTCGGGCAGCAGCGAGCCGAAGGTCAGGACGCCGTCGCCGGTCTCTGCGGGCGGCGCGCTCGACTCGGTCGTGTCGGACGTCTCGTCAGCGCTGGGCTCGGTGTCGCCATCATCGCCGCCACAGGCGGAGAGGGCCAGCATGCCGGTCACCGCAACTACTGCCAGTCGGGTACGTGTGGATCTGAGGTTCATGCGTCCTCCGTGTCTTACCGGCCCCATCGTGGAGCCAGGGGATTTGCTGCAACGTAATGCCCCCAGGGACGGCTGAGGACGGAATGGAGGATCGTGCCAGGTTTGTAGCCGATTCGTTATCTGGGTCACAGCGCCTCAGGCGAGCTGCGCGACCGCCCAGACGAGCCCCGGCGCGACCAGGAGGGCGGGCAGCAGGTCGGCGACGGGGATCTCCCGGATCTTGAGCAGCCGGAGAGCGACCCCCACGAGGAGCAGACCACCGGTCGCGGTGATCGCGGCCAGCTCGGCCTCCGGGAGCACGTCACCGAGCCCCAGGCCCACCAACGTCAGGCCGCCCTGCACGACCAGGACGGTGAGGGCCGAGGCGGCGACGCCCCACCCGAAGGAGGCCGCGAAGGCGATCGCCGCGAAGCCGTCCAGGGTCGCCTTCAGGAAGAGCTGGTCGGCGCCGTTGCCCAGCCCGTCGTTGAGCGACCCGAGGATCGTCAGGGGCCCGGTGCAGAAGATCAGCGACGAGACGACGAAGCCCTCGACGAACCGCTGCCGCTCGACGGAGTCGCTCGTGGCCGAGAGCCGTCGCTGGAGCCAGCGACCGAGGGACTCCACCCGGTCCTCGAGACGGAGCAGCGAGCCCAGGATCCCGCCCAGGAGCAGCGAGCCCAGGACGATCAGCATCGGGGCGCTGTCGCCCACCTTGGCGGCGAGGTCCGCGTCGAGCACTGCGAGGGCCGACGTGGCCGCGATCAGCAGCGTGACCAGGCCCAGGGCGTCCGTGACGAGGTCGCGGGTCCGGACCGGCAACCGGTTGCCCAGCAGCCGGCCGAGGAGGGCGCCGACCAGCACGGTGGCGACGTTGACGGCGGTGCCGACTCCGGGGATCACGGGACTCCTCTGTCATGACGGGCGGGCTGAGCGTAGTCTTCGGTAGGGCCGTGCGCGTGGTGGGCATGGAGCGCGGTCCCTGTGATGGTCAGCTCTGGAAGGCGGGACGCATGAGCCGTTCGATGGTGACGTTGCGATGTGCCGAGGTCGACGACGCACCGGTCCTCGCCGAGCTATGGGCCGACGCCCTACGACGTGCGGACCACCAGGACCAGGTCGCCGACCTCGAGCTCGTGATCAAGGCCGCCGCGGCCTCCCCGGAGCAGCGGCTGCTCGTCGCGGACTACGACGGCGAGCTCGCCGGCGCCGTCTTCCTCCGGGTCTGCACGCTGACCCCGATCAACCTCGAGCAGACCGTCCAGGCGATCTCGCCCCACGTCTTCTCGCAGTTCCGTCGCCACGGCATCGGGCGTCTGCTCATGGAGAGCGCGGTCGCCTTCGCTGAGGAGCTCGGCATCGGCCACGTCGCCACGGCCGCCAGCTCCGGGTCGCGCGACGCCAACCGGTTCATGGCCCGCCTGGCCCTGGGGCCGCACGCCACGGTCCGGATCGCGCCGACCCAGGTGGTCCGCGCCAAGCTCACCGCGCAGCGTCCCGCGCTCCCGACGACGAGCGGTCGTCAGCTCACGCGGGTGCTCGCCGCGCGCCGCTCGATGCGGCGCGCCCAGTCGCCGACGGCCTGAGCCGAGCCCAGCCGGACGTTACTTCGCGAGGCGCTCCGCGGGGATCAGCGCGCAGGTGATCCGGGCGGTGCAGACCCGCTTGCCTCGCTCGTCGCTGATCACCACCTCGAAGCACGCGCTGGTGCGCCCGAGGTGCACCGGCGTGGCCACCCCCGTGACCAGGCCCGACGTCGCCGAGCGGTGGTGGGTGGCGTTGATGTCGATCCCGACCGCCACGCGGTCCGGGTGGGCGTGAAGAGCCGACCCGATGGAGCCCAGGGACTCGGCGAGCACCACCGACGCGCCGCCGTGGAGCAGCCCGTAGGGCTGGGTGTTGCCCTCGACCGGCATCGTGGCGACGATCCGCTCGGGGGTCACCTCCACGACCTCGATGCCCATCTTGTCGCCGAGGGCACCGTTGGGCATGGCGGCGAGGAACTCCTCGACGGACTGGCCGTCCTGCTGGTCATCACTCATGGCCTCATTCTGTCCGACCCGGTCGCGCGGGGCTGTCGGTGGTGGCGGCTAGAGTCGGCGGGTGCCCGAGGCTTCCACGACAACCCGCCCTCGTCTGCTGCTACTCGACGGACACTCGCTGGCCTACCGCGCGTTCTTCGCGCTGCCCGTCGAGAACTTCTCCACGACGACCGGCCAGCACACCAACGCCGTCTACGGCTTCACCTCGATGCTCATCAACGTGCTGCGCGACGAGCAGCCGACCCACCTCGCGGTCGCCTTCGACGTGTCGCGCCAGACCTTCCGCCTCGAGCAGTACGCCGAGTACAAGGCCAAGCGCAACAAGACGCCGGGGGAGTTCAGCAGTCAGCTGCCGCTGATCGAGGAGGTCCTCGACGCCCTGCGCATCCCGTTCCTCAAGAAGGACGGCTTCGAGGCCGACGACATCATCGCGACCCTCGTGACCCAGGCCCTCGCCGACGACATGGACGTGCTCGTCCTGACCGGTGACCGCGACGCTCTCCAGCTCGTCACCGAGCACTCCACCGTGCTCTACCCCATGCGGGGCGTCTCCGACCTCGCGCGGATGACGCCCGAGGCCGTCGAGGCGAAGTACGGCGTGCCCCCTCACCGCTACCCCGAGCTCGCCGCCATCGTCGGGGAGACCTCCGACAACCTGCCGGGTGTCCCAGGGGTGGGTCAGGGCTTCGCCGCCAAGTGGATCAACCAGTTCGACGGCCTCGACAACGTCATCGCCCACGCCGACCAGATCACCGGCAAGAAGGGCGAGGCCCTGCGCGAGCACCTGGGCGACGTCATGCGCAACCGCCACCTCAACGCCCTGGTCCGCGACCTCGACCTCGAGCTGGTGCCGGCCGATCTCGCTCTGCGTCCCTGGGACCGCCAGGAGGTGCACACGCTCTTCGACGGCCTGGAGTTCCGGGTGCTGCGTGACCGGCTCTTCGAGACGCTCGAGTCCGAGGAGGACGTCGACGAGGGCGGCTTCGAGCTCGAGGGCGTCGTGCTCGCCCCCGACGCCGTGGCCGGCTGGCTCGCCGAGCTCGACGAGCAGCGCGTCGGCGTCCACGTGCGCGGCGCCTGGGGTGCCGGCACCGGCCGCGTCGACGGACTCGCGATCGCCATGCAGGCGGGGGGCGCGGCCTATGTCGCGGTGGAGCAGCTCACCCCGGCCGACGACGCGGCGCTGGCCGCCTGGCTGGCCGACCCCGCCCGTCCCAAGGTCCTGCACGACGCCAAGGGGCCGGCGCTCGCGCTGGCCGCCCAGGGGTGGACGTTGTCCGGCGTCGTGTCCGACACGGCCCTCGCGGCCTACCTCGTGCGCCCCGACCAGCGCTCCTACGACCTCTCCGACCTGACGCTGCGCTACCTGCGCCGCGAGCTGCGTCAGGAGAAGGAGAGCGAGCAGGACGCGCTCTTCGACTCCGTCGAGGGCGGTGGTGACGACGTCGCCTCGACCGCGATGCTCCACGCCCGCGCCGTCCTCGAGCTGGCGGCGGCACTCGACGACGCGGTGGAGGAGCACGGCGGCACCCGCCTGCTCGCCGACGTCGAGCTGCCCCTGGTCGAGCTGCTCACCCACATGGAGCAGGTCGGGATCGCGGTCGACACCGGTCACCTCGAGACGTTGCAGTCCGAGTTCGACGCCGAGGTGCGCAAGGCGGCCGAGTCCGCCTACGCCGCGATCGGCAAGGAGATCAACCTCGGCTCGCCCAAGCAGCTGCAGGTCGTGCTCTTCGACGAGCTCGAGATGCCCAAGACCAAGCGCACCAAGACCGGCTACACGACCGACGCCGACGCGCTCCAGGCGCTCTACGTCAAGACCGAGCACCCGTTCCTCGAGCACCTGCTGCGCCACCGCGACGTGATCCGGCTGCGCCAGACCATCGACGGGCTGCTCAAGACAGTGGCGCCCGACGGCCGCATCCACACGACCTACAACCAGACGATCGCCGCGACGGGACGCCTCTCGAGCACCGAGCCCAACCTGCAGAACATCCCGATCCGCACGGAGGAGGGCCGCCGCATCCGCGAGGCCTTCGTCGTGGGGGACGGCTACGAGTCGTTGCTCACGGCCGACTACAGCCAGATCGAGATGCGCATCATGGCGCACCTCTCAGAGGACACGCTGCTCATCGAGGCGTTCCGCTCGGGACACGACTTCCACTCCATCACCGCGGCCCGGGTCTTCGACGTGCCGGCCGACGCGGTCGGCACCGAGATGCGAGCCAAGATCAAGGCGATGAACTACGGCCTGGCCTACGGCCTGTCGGCGTTCGGGCTCTCGCAGCAGCTCGGCATCGAGCCGGCGGAGGCGCGCGGCCTCATGGACGAGTACTTCGAGACGTTCGGCGGCATCCGCGACTACCTCGGCGGGATCGTCGAGGAGGCCCGCAAGACCGGCTACACGGAGACGATCATGGGCCGCCGCCGCTACCTCCCCGACCTGACCAGCGACAACCGCCAGCGTCGGGAGATGGCCGAGCGCATGGCGCTCAACGCCCCGATCCAGGGCTCGGCGGCCGACCTGATCAAGGTGGCGATGCTGCACGTGCAGCGGGCGATCGAGGCCGAGGGCCTGCGCTCACGGATGCTGCTGCAGGTGCACGACGAGCTCGTCTTCGAGGTCGCGACCGGTGAGCGCGACCGGCTCGACGCGCTGGTCCGCGAGCAGATGGGCGCCGCTGCCGACCTGGCCGTGCCGCTCGACGTCTCCGTCGGCACCGGCCACAGCTGGCACGACGCCGCTCACTGAGTCGCGTCGGCCTCGGAGGGCTCAGGGGTGCGGGCGACCTCGGTGGCGGGGGAGGCCGGCTGGGCGCGCCAGGCGGTGATGACGAGTCCGACCAGCAGAGCCGTGTCGACGATGCACACGAGAGTCACCAGCGAGGTCACCGAGTGCACGGTGAAGGATCCGGCCAGCAGCGCCACGAGCGTCGTCCAGATCATCAGCACCGCGCGGCCCTGGCGCCGGGCCAGGGCCGAGTAGAGCAGCAGCTGGACCATCGACAGCAGCGTGCCGACGATCGCGAAGAGCCACAGCTTGTCCTTGATGCCTGCGAAGTCGTCGCCGCCGACGAAGACCAAGGCTAGGTCGGGAAGGGTGAGGGTCGCCGCGAAACCACAGGCCCCCAGCGCCGCCGAGACGGCCAGCGCCTTGACCAGCGTCGATCGGCCGGCGTCCTTGGTCGACATCGCCGGGAACGCGATGACCACGACGAACTGGGGGAGGAACAGGATCGCCTTGACCAGGATCAGGCCGCCGGCGTAGAGCCCGGCCACGTCGGCGTCGAGGACCGCCCGCGCGAGCAGGATGTCGGCGTTGGAGAGCGCGAAGAAGGCCAACAGGGCCTGGCTGCTGCCGGCCACCTCCCGGAGGATGTCCGTGCGCGGGTGGCCCTCGACCGGGGTGTCGTTGACGGCGCGCGGACGGCGCAGGGCGACGTAGCCGACGACGGCCGGCACCCAGCACCCCAGCGCGACTCCGAGCATCGCGGCGAACTCGCTCTGCCAGACGACCATGAAGCCGGTGCCGAGGACGACGCGGCCCAGACCCTGCGAGAGGTAGACAAGGGCCAGCGGCTCCCAGCGGCGCTCGCCCTGCAGCACGCCCGCCTGACCACCCATGACCGTCAGGGGCACGGCGGCGACGGCGACGAGGGTGGCTGTTGCCAGGCTCTCGAGCTGCAGGACCCAGTTGAGCACCGGGGCGAGGGCGAGCAGGAGGAGGCCCAGCACGACGGCGACGCGGTAGGCGACCTCGAGGACGTTGCGCTCGATGCTCTCCACCTGGTCGGGGTCGGCGCTGATGCGGCGAGCACCGGTGGCCTGCAGCCCCAGCGACACGACGCTCACGACCAGCAGCACGCCCATCAGGGCGGAGAACGCCCCGAACGGGACCCGGCCGATCAGGTGCGCGGCGGCCACGGTGTAGCCGTAGGTCGCGATGTTCATGATGCCCATCGCCACCGCGATGGCGGCGCCCCCGCGCAACCCGCGCGAGGTGGCGGCAGTCGTTGACGTCACGTGACGAGCCTACGTGGGATCGTGCGTGCGCGGGCATCGATGTGCGAGGTGGTTGGATCGGCGCCACCGCTCCGCGAAGGGGACGGACCGTACGACGAGGAGGGCCGGCGTGAAGCAGTGGCGCAGCTGGGTGCTCGCACTGTGGTCGCTCGGGCTCGCCGTGGCGCTGCTCGGACCGGCCCTCGGCCGCGGCTACGTCCTGACCTTCGACATGGTGTGGGTGCCCGACCTGGCGATGCGGCCCGACTTCCTCGGCGTCGCCTCGGGTCTGCCCCGGGCCGTGCCCTCCGACGCGGTCGTGGCACTGCTGGACGAGGTCGTGCCGGGGATGCTCCTGCAGAAGGTCGTCCTGCTCGGCTCGCTCGTGGCCGGAGGACTGGGCGCCGCGCGGTTGGTGCCGGGCACGGCCCTCGTCGCGCGGGCCCTGGCGGTCGGTCTCTTCCAGTGGAACCCCTTCGTCGTCGAGCGGCTCGTGCTCGGCCACTGGCCGGTGCTGGTGGGCTACGCGGTCCTGCCGTGGTGCCTGCTCGCCGCCCGGCAGTGGCGTGAGACGGGTCGCTTCCCGAGGCGGCTGCTCGTCCTGGTGCCACTGGGCAGCCTGAGCGCGGGCGCCGGGCTCGTCACGGCGCTCGTGGTGCTGGCCTTCGCGGCCGGAGCCGCGCGGACGGTCCGGGCCCTGCTGCTCGTGCTGGCCGCCAACGCGCCCTGGCTCGTCGCCGGTCTCCTGCACGCCTCGTCCTCGGTCACCGACGCCGACGGCGCGAGTGCCTTCGCGCTCCGTGACGAGGGCCTGCTCCCGGGGCCGCTGGCAGCTCTCGGTCTCGGGGGCGCGTGGAACGCCGAGACGATGCCGTCCTCCCGGGGCGGGGCGCTCGCCGTCGTCGCGCTCGTCCTCGTCCTGGCACTGGCCGCCGTCGGTGCGCGCACCTGGTGGCGACAGGTGGGCACCCGCGACGGGGCTGCCTTCCTGGTGTGCGCGGTGATCGGCTGGGCGCTGGCCGTCCTGACCTGGGCGGCCCCAGGCGTGGTGGGGTGGCTCGTGGAGCAGGTCCCCGGCGCCGGCCTCGTGCGCGACGGGGCGCGCCTGCTCGCGCTCCTCGCCCCGCTGCTGGTCGTCACCGCCGCGATCGGCGTAGACGTCCTCTGGGCGCGCGTCCCGACGATCCTCGTGCCGCGCCTGGCGATCGCCGTGGCGGTGGTCCTCGCACCCGTGGCCGTGCTGCCCGACGCCGCGTGGGGCGCCACCTCGCGCCTGGGCAGCGCCCCCTACCCCCCGTCGTACGACGAAGCACGCGACGCGGTCTCCTCGGCCGTCGGCGAGCAGCCGGGGGACGTCCTGGTGCTGCCCCTCTCCAGCTATCGCCGACCCGCCTTCAACGACGGCCGCAAGGTGCTGGACCCGGTGGGTCGCTTCCTCACGCCCGACTACGTGGCCAGCGACGAGCTCGTCGTGTCGGGCGTCGTCATCGCCGGCGAGGACCCCCGGGTCCGCGAGGCCCGCACGGCGCTGAACGCGGCGACGCCGCAGGAGCGTGCGGAGCTGCTGCTGGCGCTGGGGATCAGCGTGGTGGTCGTCGACGTGACGGCTCCGGGGCCGGCGCCGCTGGTCGACGGCGAGCGGGTGCTGACGACGCCCGACCTGGTCGTGGTCGTCGTCGGCGACGCGACTGCGCGCGACGTCCCGACCGGGTGGGTCGTGGCGATGACCGGTGCCTGGGCGGCGTTCTGCGGCCTGCTCGTCGCTGCACTCGCCACCGCCGCGGGGACCGTCCTGGCGCGGCGGCGCGGGCGACCTCGACGACGGCAGGTCACGATTTGACCGAAGGTCTCGAGAAAGCCATCGGAATCCTGTGCCGCTGCTACGCTGAGCGCGAAACTCAGGGAGGGGTCTTCAAATGGGAACGATTTTGACCACTATCGGCGCGCTCGTGCTCGGTGGTGTCGTGGCAACAGCCACCGTCGTGGGTGTGGTGTCCTCGCAGACTGCGGCTCCGGACAAGTCTCCGACCAACGTCAACGCACCGGTCATCGAATACGGCTCCAACTGACCCCAGCGTCACACGTCTTGACGACGGCCCGGCCTCTCGGCCGGGCCGTCCTTCACGTCCCTGACCGGCCCTGATCGGCCCGGACCAGACGGGGGTCAGACGTCGATTTCGTCGACGTCCTCGGGGTCCTGGCTGTCGACCAGGTGACCCTGGAGGCTGGCGAGCAGCACCAGGGCGAACGCCTGCTGTGCGCTTTCCCACGTGAAGGCATGGCTCTTGGCCAGCGCACCTGCACCGAGGCGCGCCCGCAGGTCGTCGTCGTGCAACAGTCGTCCCAGTGCCTCGGTGAGCTCGTCCTGCGTGTCGACGAGCAGCCCTGACACGCCGTCCTCGATCGACTCGCGGGTGCCCCCCGCCGACGCGTAGGCGACGCACGGGGTCGAGTGCATCCCGGCCTCGCCGATCACCAGGCCCCAGCCCTCCTTGAGCGAGGGGAGGGCGAGCACCCAGGCCCGCTCGTAGACCTCGTGCTTGCGCTCCTCGTCGACGTGTCCCTCGAACGTCACGATGTCCTCGGCACCCACGCTGCGCACGTGCGAGCGGAGCTCGGCGTCCCACCAGCCGCCACCGACCACGACGAGCTCCAGCCCGGGCAGCTCGGCCCTCAGGGCGAGCACCGCGTCGACGGCGTGCTCGACCTGCTTGTGGGGGACCAGCCGGCCGACCACGGCGACCAGCGGCGTGGGCGAGAGTCCGGGATCGACGGCCACGTAGGGGTCGGTGCCGTTGTGCACGACCGCGATGCGCGGCCCGCGGACCCCGAGCTGACGCAGCTCGGCCCGGGTCGCGCGCGACACCGCGACGTACTGGCAGCGGCGGTAGAGCCAGGGCGCGAACCGGCGCTCGATCCACCAGCCGACGCGGCCCGAGAGCCCGGGGTAGACGACCGGCCACTGCTCACGGTGGACGTGGTGCACCAGCACCACGACGGGGGCCCGGGTCACGAGCCGGGAGAAGAACGGCAGGCCGTTCTGCACGTCGACGACGACGTCGGGTCGCCCCAGGTGGCCGCGCCGCAGGGCGCGCATGCCGGCGAGGTAGACCGACAGCTTGGAGCCACGGCGGACGAACCGGACGCCGTCGACGACCTCCTCCGGAGGTGCCGCCGCGTGCGACGCGCAGAAGATCGTCACGGTGCAGCCGCGGGTCACGAGACCGGCCGCCATCTTCTCGAGGTAGCGCTCGGCGCCGCCGCCCTCGGGGTTGCGGGTGTCGCGCCAGCTGAGGAAGACCACGTGCTTTCCCACCAGCTCGGGCAGGTCGGGAAGCTCGGGCAGGTCGTGCATCCGGCACACCCTAGGCCAACCCCGCTCGCAGACGACTACCACCGGGTAGGGTCGCCCGCGTGCCGACGCCGACCACCCTCTCCAGCTCCCGCTGGAAGGCCACCCTGCGACGGTCGCGCCACCTGTTGGGGGAGTTCGGTCACGAGCAGACCGACCCGGCCCGCTTCTACTCCGCGATCGCCGACGACTCCGTCGGTCAGCTCTCGCAGTACGTCGACCTCGACGGCCAGCGTTTCCTCGACGTGGGTGGCGGGCCCGGCTACTTCCGCGACGCGTTCCGCGCGGCCGGAGCGACGTACCTCTCCCTCGACGCAGATGCCGGCGAGCTCGCGGGCCTCGGGGACATTGCCGAGGGCACTGTCATCGGGTCGGGGATGCAGCTGCCGTTCCGCGACGCCGCGGTCGACGTCTGCTACTCCTCCAACGTGCTCGAGCACGTGCCCGACCCGTGGCTGATGGCCGACGAGATGGTGCGCGTGACGCGCTCGGGTGGCACGGTCTTCATCAGCTACACCGTCTGGTTCGGCCCCTGGGGCGGCCACGAGACCTCGCCCTGGCACTTCCTCGGCGGACGCCGCGCCCGGCGGCGCTACGCCCGCACGCACGGCCACGAGCCCAAGAACAAGTACGGCGAGTCCCTCTTCGCCGTGACCGTCCGCGACGGCCTGCGCTGGGCCCGCACGCAGACCGACGCCGACGTCGTGGCGGTGCTGCCGCGCTACAACCCGTCCTGGAGCTACTGGCTGCTCAAGGTCCCGCTGGTGCGTGAGGTGGTGACGTGGAACCTCGTCCTGATCCTCCGCAAGAAGTGACCTCAACCTTCTGGATCAGGGTGGCTTCCGCCTGCCTGCTCCTGGTCGGCATCGCCCTCGTGCAGGATCCCGGCTACCTCGTGCCCGACACGAAGTTCGACCTCGTGGCGGCGCCGGGGGAGTTCCTCTCGCGCGCCCTCCACCTGTGGGACGGAGAGGCTGCCTTCGGCCAGCTGCAGAACCAGGCCTACGGCTACCTCTGGCCGATGGGACCGTTCTTCCTGCTCGGCTCGGTCCTGGACCTGCCGGGTTGGGTGGTCCAGCGGCTGTGGATGGCGCTGGTCCTGTGCGTGGCCTTCACCGGGACCGCTCGGGTCACCAGGGCGTTGGGCGTCCGCTCGGACCTGGCCTGCCTGCTCGCCGGCTTCGCCTTCGCTCTCTCGCCCCGGATGCTGACGACGCTGGGTCCGATCTCGATCGAGGCCTGGCCCAGCGCCATGGCCCCGTGGGTGCTCTTCTTCCTGGTCCGGGGGAGCGCCACAGGCTCGCCGCGCCGGGCAGCGGCACTGGCTGCCCTGGCAGTGGCCATGGTCGGGGGCGTCAACGCCGCGGCCACCTTCGCGGTCCTGCCGCTCGGCGTCGTCTGGCTCCTGACCAGGACGCCGGGACCGCGGCGCCGATCGATGATGCTCTGGTGGCCGCTCCTCACCCTCGTCGGCACGCTGTGGTGGCTGGTGCCGCTCTTCGTCATGGGGTCCTACAGCCCGCCCTTCCTCGACTACATCGAGACCACGTCGGTCACGACCTTCCCCACGACGCTCTTCGACGTGCTGCGAGGCACGTCCAACTGGGTGCCCTACGTCGACGCCGGCTCACGGGCAGGCAACGACCTGCTCACGACGTCCTACCTCGTCCTCAACAGCGGCGTGGTCCTGCTCCTGGGCATCGTGGGACTGGCCGACCGACGCACCCCGCACCGCCGCTTCCTGGTCCTGGCGCTGCTCGTCGGGGTGCTCATGGTGGCCGCCGGTCACCGCGGGGCCGTCGAGGGCTGGCTCGCCGCGGACGCCCGCGGGCTGCTCGACGGCGTCCTGGCGCCGCTGCGCAACGTGCACAAGTTCGACCCGATCCTGCGCCTGCCGCTGGTGGTGGGCCTGGCCTGGGTCGTCGACCGCGTGCTGCAGGGGCGCGGCCAGGCCGCTGAGCCGGAGCCCGCAGCGACGCAGCTGGCGGAGGGGACGGACGGGTCGGGTGAGCGCCGCAGCCTGACGCTGGTCGCCGCCGCGCTCAACCGCTTCGCGTTGGTGGGCCTGGCGGTGCTGGTCGTGGCCGGGGCGGCCGTCCCGGCGGCGCTGGGCCGCATCACCCCGGCCGGTGCGACGTTCGGCGTCCCGGACTACTGGGAGCAGACCGCCGCCTTCTTGGAGGAGGAGTCCGACGGCCGGAGCGCGCTCGTGCTGCCGGGGGCACCGTTCGGCGACTACCTCTGGGGCTCTCCCAAGGATGAGCCGTTGCAGTACCTCGGGCAGAGCCGGTGGGCCGTCCGCAACGTCATCCCGCTGACCCCGCCCGGCAACATCCGGATGCTGGACGCGATCGAGCAGCGCCTCGCGCAGGGGCACGGCTCTCCCGGGCTCGTGGCGTTCTTGCAGAGGGCCGGGGTGCAGCACCTGGTCATCCGCAACGACCTGGCACGCGGCGGCGACGTGCCCGACCCCACGCTCGTGCACCAGGCTCTGTCCGACTCCCCGGGACTGCTGCTCGTGGCGCGCTTCGGGCCGGAGGTCGGCGGTGGCGCGACCCTCGAGGACGACGAGGGCGACCGGGTGGTGGTCAACGGCGGCTGGCAGGCCCGCTATCGGGCGATCGAGGTCTTCGAGGTCCCCGGTCCCGTCGACGCCGCCGTGTCCACGACCGACCCCACCGTGGTCGTCGGCGGTCCCGAGGACCTCCTCGACCTGGCCGATCTCGACCTCGTGGGCTCGGCGCCCACGCTGCTGGCCGCCGACGTCACCGACGCCACCGACGTCTCGTCCCCGGCTGCCGGCGACGCGCCCCTGGTCCTGACCGACGGGCTCCGTGCGCGGGAGCGCTTCTTCGCGCGCATCCACGACGGCGACTCGGCCACCCTGACACCGGGCGACGTGCCGCGCTCGGGCAACCCGGCTCGCGACTACCGCATCGACACCGACGACCGCTGGTCGACGCGCGCCGTCCTGAGCGGCGCGTCCCGACTGTCGGCCTCGTCGTCGGCGTCCGATGCCGATGCCTTCGGCGGGGCTCGCCCGGGGCAGCTTCCCTATGCGGCGCTCGACGGCGACACCGACACGCAGTGGGTGTCGGGCATCGGCCGCTCGGAGCAGTCGTGGTGGCGCGTGGACCTGGAGCAGCCCGTCGAGGTCGGACGCATCACGCTCATCGGTGGTGAGGACGCCGACGAGGAGCAGGTCGTGCGCGTGGTCACCGCGGCCGGCGCTACCGAGCCCGTCGAGCTGGCATCGGGGGAGACGCGGGTCGTGGCCGCTCCGCCGGGCGAGACCGCGTGGATCAGGGTCGAGGACGCCACGGGTGTCGACGGACGCCCGGTCGCGCTGGCCGAGGTCGACGTCCAGGGCCTCGACGTACGACGACGCCTGGCTCTGCCCGCACTGCCCGACGGCTGGCCTGCGCCGACCGCGATCGTCCTGCGAGCGGACCAGGACGCCCGTCGGGGATGTCTCGAGGTCGCCGGTGACGTGCGCTGCGTGGAGCGAGCGGCCCGTCAGGGCGAGGAGCCGGTCTCCATGGGCAGGGTCGTGACGCTGCCGGAGGCCGGGTCGTGGGAGGCGACGCTGACCGCGCTCCCGCGCGGCGGCTCTGCGCTCGACGACCTGCTGGAGGCCGACCAGCCGCTCAACATCTCGGCGTCCTCTGTCGCTGTCCCGGATCCCCGGGGATCGCCGCTCTCCGCCGTCGACGGCGACCCCTCGACCACGTGGATCAGCTCTGCTGTCGACCTGCGGCCGACCCTTCGGCTCAGCTGGCTGGGACAGCGACGCATCTCCAGCGTGCGGTTGGTGCTCGACGAGGAGACCGCGGCGCGCGAGGCCGTGCGCGTGACGGTCGGCTGGCCCGAGGGCACCCGCGAGGTCGAGGTCTCGGCCGCCGGGTTCGTGTCCTTCCCCGCGATCCGCACCGACCAGCTGTCCATCCGGGTCGAGGAGGCCGACGCGACCACCGACCTGGGCTTCGACGCGCAGCTGCGCGACATCGGAGTGGGCGTCACCGAGCTCTCGATCCCCGGGCTCGACTACCTGCCCCTCGCGCTGTCGCCCGACGTCCGCACCTACGACTGCGGCACCGGCCCCGAGCTGGAGGTCGATGGGCGAAGCGTCGAGACCGCCGTGCAGGCCTCGCCGCAACAGCTGGCTGCCGGCTCCGCTGTCCAGGCCGTCCTCTGCGGCGCCGCGCCGGGCGTGCCGGAGCAGGTGGACCTCGCGGCCGGCCCCCGCGTCGTGGACGTCGAGGGCAACGCGGCCTTCGCGGCGTCGTCGCTCGTGCTGCTGCGCGAGACCCCGGACCTGGCCGCAGCGGTCCCGCTGACGCTGCGCTCCGACAGCGACACGCGCACCGTGGAGGTCCCGGCCGGGGCCGCGGTGCTCGCGCTGCGGCAGAACGCCAACCCCGGGTGGGAGGCGGCGCAGGACGGGCGGGCTCTCGAGCCGATCGTCCTCGACGGGTGGCAGCAGGGTTGGGTGCTCGACGGCGACGCCCCCGTGGTCGCCTCCTTCGCCCCCGACCGCACCTACCGCGGGGGCATGCTGGTCGGCCTGGTGCTGCTCCTCGGGCTGGGCGTCGCGACGGTGGTGCGACGACGCCGCCGAGATCACGAGGTGCCACCGTCCCTGGAGGAGCGTCCGGTCCCCGCCCTGGCGCTCGCCGGCCTCGCGGTCGTCGGCGCAGGCCTGGTCGCGGGGTGGGGCGGCGTGCTCGTCGGGATCGCCGTGGGCGGCCTGCTGGTCGCCCTCAGGCGCTTCGAGGCACGTGAGTGGCTGATCGCGGTCCCGGCTGTGGTCGTGGGCGCTGCCTACGCGGTGCGCCCGTGGGGCGACACGTCCGGCTGGGCCGGCTCCGACGCCTGGACGGCCTACGCGATGGTGGTGCCGCTGGTCGGGCTGCTGCTGCTCGTCGCGCTCGACGAGCGGTCGGGCACCAGGCGCTTGAGCCGCAGGGCCGGGCGCTCGACCAGGCGGTAGGCGAGCTCCGCGGCAACGATGCTGAGCACCAGCACCAGGGCCCAGATCTGCAGCCCACGTCCTTCGAAGAGCGTCCACCCGGTCGACCACATGACGAAGTGCAGCAGCGGCAGGTGCAGGCAGAAGATGCCGTAGGAGATCCAGCCCAGCCGGCGTCCGCCGCCGTGTCCCAGGGTGCGCTCGTAGAGGCCGCCGGGCAGCGCGAAGACGCCGGTCATCACCACGAGCAGGCCCACGATGCCGTAGACCACGTTCTTGAGCAGCGACTCACCCGCGGTCGGGGAGATGAGCAGGGTCGGACCCGCGAGCGGGGTGGCGGTCACGAGCATCAGGCCGATGACGAGGGTCCAGCAGCTGCCGGGTTGCCGGGCGAGGGTGACCAGGCCCTGGGTCCATCGGGTGGACCCGCGTGCGTGCAGGACCTGGGCGAGGGCGAGCAGGATCCCGGCGGCAAACCAGCCGAGGTACGCCGGCAGCCACTGCAGCGGGTTGCCCAGCGACAGCTCGCCGGCGCGCGCGGCGCCATCGAGGTGCCACCACACGCTGACGCCCACCATGGCCGCGAGCCCGACGAGCACTCGTCCGGGGTTGAGGACCCGGTGGCGGCCCACCAGCAGCACCATGAGGACCGGCAGCAGGAGGTAGAAGCAGACCTCGACCGCCAGGCTCCACATCTGCGTCAACCCGGCTGGTGCACCTGCGGTGGTGAAGGTGTCGAGCATCAGCAGGCTGACCAGCCAGTCGGACGGGCTGCGGTCCTGGTTCTCCTCGATGAACGTCAGCGCCAGCACCACGGTGACGACGTAGAGCGGGGCGATGCGCAGCAGGCGCTTCCAGAGGTAGGGGCGAGCGCCGGGGGCGTCACGCCCGTCGGCCGCGCGGGCGAGCCACGGGCGAGCCAGCAGGAAGCCGGACAGCACGAAGAAGATGGCCACGCCGACGTCGAGGCGCGCAAGGAACGTGCCCCACGCGCCGTTCCGGTAGTAATCGCCGGCCCAGAAGGCTGCGTGCGTCGTGAGGACGCAGAGGGCGCCGACGGCGCGCAGCGTGTCGAGGACGGGGAAGTCCGTGCCCGTCTCGGGCGGGGGAGGCACCAGGCTCGCGCCGGTCTCCACCAGACGTTCGGTCACCACGCACCTCCGGCCGTGACGGGGCCGACCTCGATCTGGTCGACGCACAGGGGTGTGCCCGCTTGCAGTCCGCCCAGCGTGACATAGGGCACCTCGTCGACCACGTTGAGGAACAGGTCGTGCAGTCCCTTGCGCACCGCGGCAGTGTAGGTCTGGTCGCCCACGGTCACCTCCACGATGTCCTCCGAGGTGCCGAGGTAGCCGATGCGCACCCAGTAGGTGTAGTCGAAGGCGGGTCGCTCCATGGGGATGCGCACGTCCTCGGTCGTGACCTCCCAGCCACAGCCGGGCTTGGGCCCCGGACGGCTCTTGGTCACGACGTCGATGTCGGCGCGACGCACGCTCCCGTCGTCG
>NZ_CALRWD010000093.1:0-17204 GCF_943371775.1 Nocardioides psychrotolerans | reverse complement strand
AGTACCTCGCCGAGACCTTCCGACGGGCCGCCGCCCAGGGCGTCGTCGGCGTCCGGGACGACGGCCTGGCTGCCGCCGCTCCCTGGGGCTTCGACCTCGCGTCGATCTCCGTGCCGGTCGCGATCTGGCAGGGCCGTCAGGACGCGATGGTGCCCTACGCCCACGGCGCGTGGCTGGCAGCGCACGTGCCCGGAGCCACGCCCCACCTCGTCGAGGACGAGGGGCACCTGTCGCTCGTGGCTCAGCTCGACAGGATCCTGGCGGACCTCAAGGGGCTGGCCGGGTTGAGCTAGCCGCGCTCGACCACCCACGCGGCGACGACGTCGCCGAACTCGCGGTGCCCCGCGGACGTGAGGTGCAGCCGGTCGTCGAGGTAGGGCAGGTCGAGATCACGCATCGAGAGGTACGACGCGCCGTGCTGCTCGGCGAGCCCGGCCAGGAGGGCGTCGACGCGAGGCACCTGCGTGGTGCGCGACGGCGCGTCGGCCGGGCCGACGACGAGCACGGGCAGGTCGCCGAGCGCACGCATCAGCCGCTCGAAGCCGGCGCGGATCTCGGCGTCGGTGCGGTCGACGTCGTTGAGCCCGCCCTCGACGACCACCAGGTCGGCGCCGTTGCGCACGGCCCGCGCCGCGCGGTCGGCGAAGGAGACGCGACCGCAGCCGCTGGCCCGGTCGCTGAACCCGGAGCCCGAGAAGCCGGAGACGTGGATGCGGCCGGGCAGGCGCGAGGGCCACGAGTCGGCGGCCCGGTCGAGGCCGAGACCCACGGAGTAGGAGTCACCGATGACCACGACCCGCTCCCCCGACCCGACGTCGGAGACGAGGCGCGCGGCCGCGACCTGCTCGAAGCGGGCGCACCGGTCGACCCCGGCGCTGCTGGCGTCGGAGAGCCACAGGGTCAGCAGCGACGCTGCGACGAACAGGCACACGGCCGTCGTCAGCAGGCGCGCTCGCGCGATGGTCGCCCCCCGATGGATCACGACGAAAGTGTGCGGCACGACCGGGCCCGACCACGACCACATTGCCGAACCGTTATCGAAGCAGCCCCATGACCTTCCGCGAGCGCCTCAGTCGTCGTCCTCGGCGTCGGCGGTCTCGGAGCTGAACCGTGGCTCGCCCCCCTGGCACCGTGCGCTCACCTTGGAGCCGCTCCCGCTCTCCTCCTCGCGGCCCTCGAACTCCACCTCGAGCTCCTCCGGCCCGGCCTTCTTGACCTCGGCCCGGAACCCCTCGCTGGGCTGCACCGCGACTTGGGAGATGGCACTGCCGCGGCACTCGGCCTCGACCGTCCCCCCCAGGCCCTGCCACGTCGCCCGGCGCGGGGTGGGTGCCGGCGGGCTCGAGCTGGACGCGCTCGGCGTGGGGTCGGAGCCCTGGCTCGGACGATCGGGCGACGGCAGGGACGACGGGCTCACCGGGACCGTGGACGGCGCAGCCGAGTCGGTGGGCGACGGGCCGGTGGCACCGGAGGAGGCTGCCGCGGACGGGCTCGCGGACGGCTTCGAGGAGGGTGTGATCGTCTGGCCCGGGCGGCTGCTCTGCGAGCGACCCGGTGCGGCGTCGACGGCTCCCGCCACCACCGACCCGCTCGCGCCGGGTCGCGGCTCGGCCACCGTGACGAGGCCGTCACCGACGTGCGAGATCACCGTCCACACCAGCGTGGAGCCGACCGCGACGACCGCCAACCAGGAGACCAGGCCGACGAGGGCGGGACGTGCGACCTTCATGAGGTCATCCTTCCAGGAGTGCCGTGGGCGGCCGGGTCTACGGTTCGCACATGACCAGCATCCTCGTGGTGGAGGACGACGACGCCATCCGCACGGCGGTGCAGCGGGGACTGCGCGAGCGCGGCCATGCCGTCATCGCGGTCGGCACCGGTCTCGCCGGCCTCGAGCAGGTGCTCCAGGAGCAGCCCCAGGTGGTGCTGCTGGACCTCGGGCTCCCCGACGTCGACGGCCTGACGTTGATCTCGATGATCCGCGCCGCGAGCGCCGTGCCCATCATCGTCATCACCGCCCGCGACGACGACCCCACCATGGTGAAGGCACTCGACAGCGGCGCCGACGACTACGTCGTGAAGCCCTTCGGCACCGACCAGGTCGCGGCCCGCATCCGCGCGGTGCTGCGTCGCGGCGGCCGCGAGGCGAGCGCGGTGGCGGCGCTGCGGGTCGGCGACCTGGTCATCGACGAGCGCACGCGCACCGTGGTCCTGGCCGGGAGGCCGGTCGAGCTGTCGCGCAAGGAGTTCGACGTGCTCCTCCTGCTGGCGTCGCGCGCCGGGCAGGTCGTCACCAAGCGCGAGCTGCTGGCCGAGGTGTGGCAGCAGGCCTACGGCGGCTCCGACCGCACCGTCGACGTCCACCTCTCGTGGCTGCGCCGCAAGCTCGGCGAGACCGCCGCCGATCCCCGCTACCTGCTGAGCGTGCGCGGGGTCGGGGTGCGGCTGGTCGACCCGGGAGACGGCCAGGCGGACGGGCAGGACTGATGCGCCGGCGCATCTCATGGCTGGTGATCGCCACGACGTCGACGGTCGTGGTGTCCTTCGTGATCCCGCTGTGCCTGCTGGTGAGCACGCTCGCGGAGGACCGGGCCATGGCAGCGGCCGACCAGGAGGCGCGCAGCGTCGCCATCTTGGTGGCGGGCCTGCACGCGGACCCCACGCTCGGCGACCTCGTCATCAGCCTCGACGCTCGCAGCACCCCGCAGACCCAGGTCCTGATGCCCGACGGCAGCGAGCTCGGATCCGGCCCGCCGCTCACCGCGGACGCCGAGCTGCGGCGCGCCGCGGACGGCGAGGCCTTCACAGTCATCGACGACCAGGGCGGTCGGGTGCTGCTGCCCGTGCTCATCGAGCCCGGCACCGCCATCGTGCGCACGACGGTCACCGAGGCCGAGCTCACCCGCGGTGTCGCAGGGGCGTGGGGCGGCATCATCGGGCTCGGAGCCGTGCTGCTCGTGCTCGCCCTGGTCCTCGCCTCGCGCCTGGGCCGTCGGGTCAGCGAGCCGCTGCTGGAGGTGGCCGGGACCGCGCACCGGCTGCGCGAGGGTGAGCTCTCGGCCCGCGCCGAGGTGCGCGGCACCGAGGAGACCCAGGAGCTGGCCCGGGCCCTCAACGGGCTCGCGGAGCGGACAGCCGAGCTGCTGGCCAGCGAGCGCGCCGCCGTCGGCGACCTGTCGCACCGGCTGCGCACGCCGGTCACGGCACTGCGGCTCGACGCCGAGGCGGTCTCCGAGCCGGAGCTGGCCCACCGGCTCCAGGAGCACATCGCGGTGCTCCAGCGCACCGTCGACGCGATCGTGAAGGAGGCCCGGCGTCCCGTGCGCACGGACCTGACACCGACCTGCGACGCCACCGCCGCCGTCGGTGAGCGCACCACCTTCTGGCGGGTCCTCGCCGAGGACCAGGGCCGACCGATCACCATCACGCTGCCCCAGGAGCCGGCCATGGTCGCTCTCGCGCACGACGACCTCACCGACCTCGTCGACGTCCTCGTCGACAACGTCTTCGCGCACACGCCCGAGGGAGTCCCGTTGGCCATCTCTCTGGACATCTCTCCGGCCACCTCTCCGGACATCTCTCCGGCGACCTCGCTGAGCGTCTCGCCCGACGTCGACCACGGTGCGGCCGCGGTCGTCCTGTCGGTCAGCGACGGCGGGCCGGGCTTCGCGAGGGGCTCCCGGACCGATCGCCCGGGCACGACCGGCCTCGGCCTCGACATCGCGCGCCGCACGGCGCTCGACGCGGGCGGCGAGCTGAGGCTGGGCCGCGCGCCGTCCGGGGGCGCCCTCGTCGAGGTCACCCTGCCGCTCACGCACGCCTGAGCCCTCAGTCATCGTCGCGGTCGTCGTCCTCGTCGTCGTCCTGCTCGTCGTCGTCCCCGTCGTCGTCCCCGTCGTCGTCCCCGTCGCGGTCGTCGTCCCCGTCGTCGTCCTGCTCGCCGTAGGACGCACCGTCGTCGGACCCACCGCCGGCGGCTCCCGGTGCCGCCACCGGAGCAGGCGCGGGAGCAGGCACCGGAGCGGGAGCAGGCGCGGGCACCACGATCGTCTGGACCACGTCGCGCACGCACACCCCCTGCTCGAGGGTGGCCCCGGCGGCGCACGGCGCCCACCGGAAGCGGGCGCCCGGGAGCACCACCTGGGGCGGCGCGGGAGACGCGACCGCGGATGCCACGGTGGCCGGCGCCTCGAGCGACGGCAGGTCGTCGGTGGTCGCGCGGTAGGCGGCGACGGCGCCTCCCAGACCGACGACGAGGGAGGCGGCGAGGAGGCTGCTGGTCGACTTCATGCCCCGAGGATGGTCCGGGCCGCCCTAGGCGCACCTCGCGGGAACCTCAAGTCCGGGTCAAATGTGGACATGACCTGAACTTGACGGAGCGATGAGGCGCTCTTGCCGCGGCGTGAGCAAGGTTTGCCCCATGAGCACTCGAGCCACCAGCAGGGACCGCTTCCGCACCGGTGTCGCCGCTGTCACCGGGCTCGTGGCCGCTGCGGCCATGGCGTCGACCGGCTGGGCGGCCGGCGCCGCGGCCCAGGACTTCACCGAGGAGCAGGCACAGCTCCAGGCCGAGCAGCAGGCGCGGCAAGACGCCCAGGACGCACGGGCGGCACGGGCGCTGGCCCGCTACCACACGCGGCTCGCCAGGATCGTCCGGCGCCAGTCGGCCGCCCTGCGCCCGGCGGTGGTGCTGCGCGAGCGTCCGACCCGGACCCGTGTGACGGTCCGCTACGTCACCGGCGCTGCGGTCTCCTCGTCCTCGTCCGGCCTCGGCGGCGGCGGATCGGTCAGCACCCCACCCGCCTCGGGCTCGTCCGGCGGCGGCAGCGCCCCGGCGCCGGCGCCCGCGCCCAGCTACACCCCGCCTCCCCCGCCCCCGCCGCCGCCCGCACCCTCGAGCGGGTCGTGAGCGAGCCGCTGACGGGTCGGCTGGCCGTCCGGTTCCCGGCCCTGGGCACCGAGGTCTTCGTGGCCGTACGACGACCCGCGGACCTCCCTGCTGCCCGCCACCTGGCCGAGACGGTGCTGACCGACGTGGACGAGGTGTGCAGCCGCTTCCGCGACGACTCCGACCTGCGCCGGGCCAACCGGCACCCCGGGCAGTGGGTCGAGGTCGACCCCCTCCTCGTCGAGGCCGTGCGGGTCGCCCGGGACGCCGCCTCCCTGACCGACGGGCTGGTCGACCCGCTGCTGGGCCGCACGCTGGTGCAGCTCGGCTACGACCGCGACTTCCGGCTGCTCGAGCAGCTGGGCGAGACCCACGACGTCGCCGGGGATCCCCCGTCCCCCGACGCGTGGAAACTGATCGGGCTCGGTGTCGACACCCTGCGTGTGCCCGACGGCACCGAGCTCGATCTCGGGGCGACCGGCAAGGCGTGGAGCGCCGACCTGATCGCCTCGGTCTGGGAGGACGCCGGTCTCGGGCCCGCCGTCGTCAGCGTCGGCGGCGACCTGCGCGTGGCCTCCCCCGACGGGACACCGTGGGTCGTCGACGTCTCCGAGCACCCCGGCGCCCCGGCCGACACGACCGTCACCCTGTCCCACGGCGGGCTCGCGACCTCCAGCACGCAGGTGCGGCGCTGGACCCGGCACGGCGTACGACGCCACCACCTGCTCGACCCCCGCACCGGCCGGCCCACGAGCGGCCCCTGGCGCACCGCCACGGCGGTCGGCGAGACCTGTGTCGCCGCCAACACCGCGACCACCGCCGCCCTGGTGCTCGGCGCCGACGCGCCGGCCTGGCTCGACGAGCACGCCGTCACCGCCCGCCTCGTCGCGCACGACGGCGCCCTGCGGCACCTGGGCGGCTGGCCGATCCCGGAAGCCCCACCGACGAAGGAGAGCGTGGCATGACCGACGGAGCGCTGCTGTGGTACCTCAACCGAGGCTCGGGCATCGTCATCATGGTGCTCCTGACCGTGAGCGTCGTGCTGGGCGTCCTCTCGGTCGGGCGTCGCCCCGGCCGCCGGCTGCCGGCCTTCGTGACCCAGGACCTGCACCGCAACATCGCGCTGCTGTCGGTGGTCGCGCTGGTCGTCCACGTCGTGACCGCCGTCGCCGACTCGTTCGTCGACATCCGCTGGTGGCAGGCCCTGGTGCCGATCGGGGCGACCTACGAGCCGCTCTGGCTCGGGCTCGGCACCCTGGCGCTCGACCTGATCGCCGTCATCGTCGTGACCAGCCTGCTCCGCACCCGCCTGCACCACGGGCTCTGGAGCCGCGTCCACCTGCTCGCGTGGGTCAGCTGGGCCCTCGGTGTCGCGCACGGCATCGGCATCGGCACCGACCTCGAGGACGTCTCCGGCCTCGCCGTGACCCCGACGGTCCTGTGCGTGGGCGCCGTCCTGACGGCTGCGACCTACCGCCTCGGCCTGGTCGCGAAGCGGAGACGACGACGCGCCCGGCCCGCTCGTCGCGCGGACGTGGTGGTGGCACCGTGAGCCTCCTGCCACCGCTCCCCGACGAGATCGACATCCACCCCGGCCCCGCCCTGCTCGACGGTCTCGAGCGCGGACCGGGCCTCGCCGCCCACCGCCAGCAGTACGACGAGCCCCGGGCGTCGTCGCTCGCCGAGCTGCAGGCCCTGGTCGAGGCGGTGGGCCTGCGGGGCCGGGGTGGAGCCGCGTTCCCGTTCGCCACCAAGCTCGCGGCCGCGGGCCGAGGGCGGCGGGCGCTGGTGGTCGTCAACCTCGCCGAGGGAGAGACGGCCAGCAGCAAGGACACGGCCCTGGCCCTGCGCCGTCCCCACCTGGTGCTCGACGGAGCGATCACGACGGCCCGTGCGCTGAAGGCGCGTGAGGTGCACGTGGTGCTGCCGGGCGAGCGCCCCCTCGCGGCGGAGCGCATGCGCGCCGCCATGGCCGAGCGGACCGACGGTGTCCGTCTCGTCGAGCACGTCACCGAGGGACGCTTCGTCTCGGGACAGGCACGCGCCGTGGTCGAGCTGATCGAGCGCCGGCCCAACCTCCCCGTCACGGCGTGGGACCCCGAGGCGGTGTCCGGGGTCAAGCGGCGCCCCACACTGCTGTCCAACGCCGAGACCTGGGCCCACGTGGGGCTGCTGGTCCTGCGGGGAGCAGCGGGCTACCGGCTTCGCGGGACGACGAGCGAGCCCGGCACGACGTTGCTGACCGTGACGTCCCGCGGCGCCCGCCCGGCGGTCCACGAGGTGGCCTACGGCTCGCGGCTGCGCGACGTCCTGCCGGTCTCGGCCGCGGGGTCACCCGGCATCGTCGGCGGCTTCCACGGGTCGTGGGCGACCTGGCCGACCCTGGCCAACGCCCTGGTCTCGGTGCCCGGCATGACCTCCCTGGGCGCTCCCCTCGGTGCCGGTGTGGTCCTGCTGCCCGGCCCGTCCGCCTGCTGCCTGCAGGTCACGACCGACATCGTCGAGCACCTCGCCGGCCAGAGCACGAGACGCTGCGGGCCGTGCTTCAACGGGCTGCCCGCCCTGGCCGAGGCCGTCCGGGGCCTGCTCGAGGGCACGGGCTCGCGGCAGCGGGTCGAGGAGCTCTGCGGCCTCGTCGCCCGTCGCGGCGCCTGCGCCCATCCCGACGGCACCGTGCGGCTGGTCCGGTCGCTGCTGCTCACGCTGCCCGACGAGGTCGCCGCCCACCAGCACGGCAGCTGCACGGTGAGCTCCGCCCAGCTGGCAGGAGCGGCCCGATGAGCCGCGAGCTGCGGGTCGACTGGCCCGCGTGCCGGGCGCGCGGGCTGTGCCACGAGCTGCTGCCCGAGATCGTGCAGCTCGACCCCTGGGGCTACCCGCTCGTCACGGGCGAGGTCACCGAGGACCTGCTCGCCGACGCCCGCGCCGCCGTACGAGCCTGTCCGCGGCTCGCGCTGCGGATCGTCGGGTCGTGAGCCCTCAGACGGCGTAACCGGCGAGCTCGCCGGCCAGGTCGTCGTTGGCCCGACCGCGCACGAGCGTGCCCTCACCAGTGTGCTCCAGGGTGGCGATCTCGCCCTCCTGGTGGATCCGGTTGACCAGGTCACCGCGCTCGTAGGGCAGGAGCGCGTTGAACTCCACGCCCGGCCGCGGCAGCTCGCCCTCGATGACCGCGAGCGCCTCGGCGATGCCCTCGCCGGTGCGGGCGCTGACGACGATCGAGTGAGGCTCGCGCTGCTGGACCCGCGCGATCACCATCGGGTCGGCGGCGTCGGCCTTGTTGATGATCACGAGCTCCGGCACCTGCTCGGCACCGATCTCGACCAGCACCTCGCGCACGGCGGCCAGCTGCCCCTCGGGGTCGGGGTGGGAGCCGTCGACGACGTGGAGGATCAGGTCGGAGTCGGCCACCTCCTCGAGCGTCGAGCGGAACGCCTCGATCAGCTGGTGCGGCAGGTGCCGCACGAAGCCGACGGTGTCGCTCATCGTGTAGACGCGCCCGTCCGTGGTCGTCGTGCGGCGGACCGTGGGGTCGAGCGTCGCGAACAGCGAGTCCTCGACCAGCACCCCGGCGCCGGTGAGGCGGTTGAGCAGCGACGACTTGCCGGCGTTGGTGTAGCCCGCGATGGCGACCGAGGGGATCTGGTTGCGCTGGCGCTCCTGGCGCTTGTTGTCGCGGGTGCCCTTCATGGCCCGGAGCTCGCGGCGCAGCTTGGCGATCTTGTCGTTGATGCGGCGACGGTCGGTCTCGATCTTCGTCTCACCGGGACCACGACCACCGATGCCGCCGCCGTCGGCGCCGACCCGGCCACCGGCCTGGCGGGAGAGGTTGCCACCCCAGCCGCGCAGGCGCTGCTTCATGTACTGCAGCTGGGCCAGCTCGACCTGGGCCTGGCCCTCCTTGGACTTGGCGTGCTGGGCGAAGATGTCGAGGATCAGCGCGGTCCGGTCGACGGCCTTGACCTTGAGCCGGTCCTCGAGGTTCCTCAGCTGGCTGGGCGCGAGCTCGCCGTCGAGGACGACGGTGTCGGCGCCGGTGGCCTGCACGATCTCGAGCAGGCCCTCGACCTTGCCGCGACCGATGTAGGTGGCCGGGTCGGGCGTCTGACGGCGCTGGTAGATCGCCTCGAGCACCTCCGAGCCGGCGGTCTCGGCGAGCAGCGCGAGCTCGGCCATGGAGTTCTCGGCGTCCTGCACGGTGCCCTCGGTCCACACCCCGACGAGCACCACGCGCTCCAGGCGGAGCTGGCGGTATTCGACCTCGGTGATGTCCTCGAGCTCGGTGCGCAGGCTCGCGACGCGGCGCAGCTGGTGGCGCTCGGCGAGCTCCATCGCCCCGACCGTCGGCTCGTCCTCGGGGTCGGGCTCGTCGGCCCAGGAGGTGTCGGGCTCGGCGATGCCGGAGACGAAGCCGTCGTCGTCGGTGTCGTCGGACGACGCGTCGTCCCAGTCGTCGGTGGCCTCGAGCTCGTGGTCGAGGTTGAAGTCGTCAGCGTTTGCGGTAGTCATACGTGCTCAAGAGTAGGTCGGCGGGGGAAGCAGCGCGAACCCCTTTTGGGGTGGGGCCGATCTAGGACGTCCCCGGCTCCGCCGCGAACTCCCCCGGGGTCAGCCCGGTCACCCGCCGCCAGTCGCGCCCGAAGTGGGCCTGGTCGGTGTAGCCGAGGTCGGCGGCGACCCGCGCCAGGTCGACAGGGCCGGCGGTCCCACCTGCGGCCGAGGACGGCCGCAGCAGCTCGGCCGCCTCGTGCAGCCGGCGCCGCTGGATCAGCCACTTGGGGCTCAGCCCGACCCGGCGGGCGCAGAGCCGCTGCAACGACCGCTCGGAGAGCGCGAACTTCTCGCACAGCTGCCCCACCCGCTGCACCCGCGCGTCGCCCTCGGCGTGCTCGACGACGGCGTTGACCAGGGCACCCTCCTCGTCCAGCGGGCCGAGGCCGGTCAGCGCCGCCTCGATCGCCGCCACCGCCTGCTGCTGGCGCGCCGGGTCCGACGGGTCGGGCGACATCACCTCGCGCACCCGGGCGACCAGCCCGGCCCCGTCGAGCGTGCCCACCGACACCAGGTCGACGACCGTGTCGGTGATCGTGACCGGTCCGCCGACGAGCAGCGACCCCGCGCCCGGCTGGAGCATCGCGCCGGCCGCCCAGCCCGACCCGCTCAGCTCCTTGGTCGACAACCCCGTCTGCGGCCCGACGACGTGGGCGTAGTCGCGGGCGATCACGAGCAGGCACACGGGATACTGCAACACCCGCTGCACCGTCACCTCCCCCGGCGCGAGCGACCACACCGGCAGCCAGTAGCGGCGCACGACGTCGGCGAGAGCGGGCGACGGTGCGAAACGGTGCACCGGAGGGCTGAAGCCACGTGCGTCACGCAGGTGCGCGCGCTCGACCGGGTCGATCGGGCGCTGGGTCATGTGTCGGATTCTTACCAGACCCGGGCCGCCCTCCGGGTCCACAGTGGAGCCATGACCACGACGACCAGCCAGTCCTACCTGACCGACGCCGACACCTTCACCGCCCTTCTCGCGACCCCCGACGCCGACTGGGGCGCGGCCAGCCCCTGCGAGGGCTGGAGCGCCGCCGACGTCATCGCCCACGTCGTCGACACCCAGCGCGACTTCCTCGCCCAGCGCGACGCCGAGATCGGCGAGCGGCCCACCGGCACACCGCCGGAGGTGTGGGCCGCCCACGACGCCGTCGTACGACGACTGCTGGCCGACGACTCCTTCACCGCCACCGAGTACGCCGGCTTCTTCGGCCCCACGACCGTCGGCGAGACGCTGACCCGGTTCTACGGCTTCGACCTGCTCGTCCACCAGTGGGACGTCGCCCGCGCGCTCGGCCGCGACGTCACGTGGGACGACGCGCAGATGGACCGGATCGACCAGGCGCTCGACGGCTTCGGCGAGCACCTCTACGGCGAGGGCATCTGCCGCCCCGCGCTCGACGCCGACGCCGACGCCCCGCGTCAGACGCGGCTGCTGGCGCGGATGGGCCGCGCCGCCTGAGCGAGACCTGCGACGATCGCCGGGTGCTCCGCCTCTCCCCCGACGCCCACGAGCTCGACGACCTGCTCGCCGACCTGGCCCGTCGCGGCGGGCGGATGCTCGGGATCACCGGAGCACCCGGGGCCGGCAAGTCCACGCTGGCCGCCCTGCTCGCGAGCCGGCACGGCGCCACGGTCGTCCCGATGGACGGCTTCCACCTGGCCAACGTCGAGCTCGAGCGCCGGGGCCTGCGACATCGCAAGGGCGCGCCGGAGACCTTCGACGCCGAGGGGTACGCCGTGCTGCTGCGGCGGGTGCGCGGCCGGGAGCCGCTGGTGATGGCGCCGGCCTTCGAGCGCGACCTCGAGCAGCCGGTCGCCGGGTCGATCGCCGTGCCCGGCTCGGCCGACCTGGTGGTGACCGAGGGCAACTACCTGCTGCTGCCCACCGGGGCGTGGCCCGCCGTGCGCGCCGAGCTCGACGCCGTGTGGCACGTCGTCGCCGACGAGGACCTCCGCCTGCAGCGCCTGGTCGCGCGGCACGTGGAGTTCGGCAAGACCCCCGAGCAGGCGCGGGCCTGGGTCCGCGAGGTCGACCAGCCCAATGCGGCCCTGGTCGAGGCGGCAGCGACGGGTGCCGACCTCACACTGGACGTGGGCGGCGTCGCTCCTGCGGCTCCAGGACCTTCGACCACAACGCCGCGCCCGTCCCGTCGTGCAACGTGACCGTCAGCTCGCCGGTCGCGGCCACACGGGCGTGGCCGAAGAACTGGTGACCGGCGCGGGGCGACTCGCGACCTCCTGACGCGTTGCCCTGCGAGAAGGCGACCTCCGGGCCGAAGGTCCCGTCGAGCTCGTCGTCCTTGGCGGGGAACGTCTCGGAGGCGATCGGTCCGGAGACGAACTCCCAGAACGGGTCGAAGTCGGTGAAGGCCGCCCGCTCCGGCGCGTAGTGGTGGGCGGCGGTGTAGTGGACGTCGGCGGTGAGCCACACGACGTTGCGCACCCCGTGGCGCTTCAGGGCCGACAGCACCCGGGCGATCTCGGGCTCGCGGCCGATGGGGCGGCCGTCGTCGCCGTTGCACGGACCGTCGAGGTCGTCGGCGTGGGTCGAGGGGATGGAGAGCGGGAGGTCGGCGCAGACCACCTTCCAGGTGGCCGTCGAGGCGGTCAGCGACTCGACCAGCCACGCCTCCTGCACCGGCCCCAGGATCCCGGTGTCGTCGGCCCCGGAGTTGGCGCCGCGGTAGGAGCGCATGTCGAGGCAGAACACGTCGAGGTGCTGCCCGCGCGCGACCTTGCGATAGATCCGCAGGCCCGCGAAGCCGTCCCCCGTCTCGGCGACGAGGCGATCCAGGGGCACGGGCTGAAACTCCTGCCAGGCCCGCCGCCCCCGCGCCGCCAGGACGTCGCAGCGTCGCTCGGTGTAACGGTCGTCGTCGGTCAGCTCGCCGGGATACCAGTTGTTGGCCGTCTCGTGGTCGTCCCACATCGCGATCGTGGGCACCTCGGCGTAGAGCGCCCGCACGTGGTCGTCGGCGAGGGTGTAGCGGTGGCGGCCCCGGAAGTCGGCCAGCGTCTCGGCGACGTGCGTGACCGCGTCGGTCAGCTCATTGCGCCACACGTGGCCGTCGTCCTCGACGACCGTCTCCTCCATCGGCTCGTCGCCGTAGATGGTGTCGCCGCAGTGGACGAAGAAGTCGGGCCGGGTGTCGAGCATCGCGCGATAGGCCGTGAGCCCGCCGAGCTCGGGGTTGATCCCCCAGCCCTGCCCACAGGTGTCGCCGGACCAGACGAACGACTGCGCCGCGGCGTGCAGCGGGGCCGTGCGGAAGGTGAGGCGCTCCGGGGGCGAGTCGCCTCCGGAGCCGCCCGGCCCGGTGAACCACACCGTGGCGTCGTACTGGCGACCGGGCGTGAGCCCGGTCAGCTGGAGGCGGGCGGTGTAGTCGCTGCGCGCGTCGGTCCACGGGCCGCGCACCGAGCGCAGCCGGCGCCCGTTGCTCTCCAGGCGCAGCATCAGGCGGCCCTGCTGGCCGGCGCGCGCCCACACGACCGCCGAGCCGGTGCTCACCTCACCGGTGCGGGCCCCGGTGATGGAGCCGCGTCCCTTCAGCAGGGCGGGCAGCTCCCGTCCGATCCCGGCCCCCACGAGACCGGGGACCGCCCCGACGGCGACCCCCGCGAAGAGGGTGCTGCGACGACCGATCCTGGGCTGCTCCAGCGCGACCACGCCCCCGAGTCGACCCGGCCCGGTTGACCGGACCGGGACGCCTCGGTGACGGGTCGCCCAACAGCACCCGAAGTCCTACTTGGGGGGCATCCGGATGCCACCGTCGACGCGGACGACCTCACCGTTCATGTAGGCGTTGGTGAGGCACTCCACGACCATGCTCGCCAGCTCCTCGGGCGTGCCGAGGCGCTTGGGGAAGAGCACGTTCTGGCCGAGGTTGGCCTTGAAGGCCTCCGAGTCGGGACCCTCGCCGTAGATCGGGGTGTCGATCAGGCCGGGCGCCACGGTGTTGAGGCGGATGCCCGCGGCCGACAGGTCGCGCGCGACCGGGAGGGTCATGCCGACGACGCCGCCCTTGGAGGCGGAGTAGGAGGCCTGGCCGATCTGGCCGTCGAACGCGGCGACCGAGGCCAGGTTGACGATGGCGCCGCGGCAACCGTCCGCGTCGGGCTCGTTCCGGCTCATCGCGGTGGCGGCCTGGCGCACCATGTCGAAGGTGCCGATCAGGTTGATCTGCACGACCTTGGTGAACGCCTCGAGCGAGTGGGCCGACTCGACCAGGCCGTCACGGCCGATCGTGCGCTGGGCCCAGCCGATCCCGGCGGAGTTGACGACCGCGCGCAGCGGCGCGATGTCGGAGGCGACCTTGACCGCGTCGGCGATCTGCTCGGTGTTGGTCACGTCGACCTGGACGAAGACGCCCTTGATCTCCTCGGCCAGGGCCTCGCCCTTGTCGGCCTGGAGGTCGGCGACCACGACGGTGGCGCCCTTGGCGGCGAGCGCGCGGGCGGCGGCCGCGCCGATGCCCGAGGCCGCGCCGGTGACGATGGCAGAAGATCCGGTGAGTTCCATGCAGCGGACTTTAGTGGCGCTCAGAGGGCCGTGGTGCCGCGGGCCACGATGAGAGCAGGGCCCGTCATGAGCACCCGGTCGTCCTCGGTCCAGGTGATCGAGAGGGTGCCGCCCGGCAGGTCGATCGTGTACGCCGTGCCCCGCGGTGCGCCGTCGGCCAACGCCGTCGCGACCATCACCGCACAGGCGCCCGTGCCGCAGGACCGGGTCTCCCCCGAGCCCCTCTCGTGCACCCGCATGGCGACGTGCTGCGGCCCTCGGCGCACGACGAGCTCGACGTTGACGCCCGCGGGGTAGACCGCCGGGTCATGGGTCGGGGCCTCGAGCAGCGGCCCGGCGTCGTCGAGGTCGTCGAGGAAGGCGACCGCGTGCGGGTTGCCCATGTCGACGTGCAGCGCGGGCCACGTGTGACCCGGCACGGAGACCTCGGTCCCGCCGAGGACCTTCGGGGCCCCCATGTCGACGGTGATGTCATCACCGTCGAAGGTGAGCACCTTGATCCCGTCGCGGGTGTCGACCTCGAGCGGCCGGGAGGGGTCGGCGAGCCCCTCCTCGACGAGGTGGCGGCCGAAGACGCGGATCCCGTTGCCGCACATCTCGGAGACGGAGCCGTCGGCGTTGCGATAGTCCATGAACCAGCCGCCGTCGCGGCGCAGCACCCGCAGGACCCCGTCGCCGCCGATGCCGGCGCGGCGGTCGCAGAGCGCGCGCACCCGCTCGGCCGACAGGTCGCCGTGGACGCTGCCGTCGTGGTCGGGCAGCAGGACGAAGTCGTTCTCGGTGCCGTGGCCCTTGAGGAAGGGGTAGGTCATCGGTAGAGGCCTTCTGCGTAGGAGGGTCCGTAGTAGGCGTCGAGCTCCTCGACGCTCATCCCGCTGGGCTCGACGTCGTGGGCGATGACGGCCCGACGCGGGACGTGCCCGGTGGGGTCCCAGGTCTCGGGCTGCCACAGCTGCGAGCGCAGGAAGGCCTTCGAGCAGTGGAAGAAGACCTCCTCGACGTCGACGACCACCGCGAGCAGCGGCCGGTGCCCCTTGACGACCATTTCGTCGAAGAACGGTGCGTCGCTGACCAGCCGTGCCCGGCCGTTGACCCGCAGGGTGTCGCCGCGACCGGGGATCAGGAAGTGCAGGCCGATGTGGGGGTTGGCCAGGATGTTGCGATAGCCGTCGGCACGTCGGTTGCCCGGGCGCTCGGCCAGCGCGATCGTGGTGTCGTCGAGGACGTGCACCAGCTGCCCGGCCGGGTCTCCCTTGGGCGAGGCGTCGCAGGTGCCGGTGTCGGAGGCCGTGGCCATGACGCAGAACGGCGAGGCGGCGAGCCAGTTGCGGTCGACGTCGAGCAGCGCGGTGCGGCCCTTGCCCGCAGCGCGGGCGTTGGGCTCGCCGAGGAGGTCGACGAGGGCGTCGACGGTGGTGATCTCGGTCCAGGCGCTCACGGGCCCAACCTACTCGCGCAGGCCCGGGTGGCTGCGCGCCAGCACCGGCAGCAGCAGGCTGCGCGGGGTGACCTGTGAGAGCGCGGCGGCGAGCCGGTTGACCCTCCCGGGGATGACGACGAGGCGCCCCTTGGCCATGCCGTCGACCGCAGCCTTGGCCACGTCGGCAGCGCCGACCCACATGACGGCCGGCAGCGCCTCCTCGGCATCCTGCTTCGAGAAGCCGGCGGCCTCGCCGAAGCCGGTGTCGACCGGGCCGGGGCACAGGGTGGTGGCGGTGACGCCGGTGCCGCGCAGCTCACCGGCCAGCGACTGCGTGTAGGAGAGCACGAAGGCCTTGCCGGCGCCGTAGCCCGCCTGCCCGGGCAGCGGCTGGAAGGCGGCGGTCGAGGCGACGTTGAGCACCGACCCGCGGCCGCGGTCGACCATGCCGGGCAGGAAGCGGGTGCACAGGTCGGCGACCGCGACGACGTCGACCTCGATCATGTTCATCTCCGCCGCCGGGTCGGCCCGGCTCACCGGACCGAGCGTCGACAGACCGGCGTTGTTGACCAGGACGTCGGGCACCAGCCCGAGGTCGGTCAGCCGGTCGAGCAGCTGAGCACGGGCCGCCCGGTCGGACAGGTCGCAGCCGATCACGTCGGCCCGCCCGCCGGTCGCCGTGATCTCCTCGGCCAGCTCCTGCAGCCTGCCGACCGTGCGGGCCACCAGCGTCACCTGGTGACCCCGACGCGCCAGCTCGCGGGCGATCTCGGCCCCGATGCCCGAGGAGGCGCCGGTGACGACGGCGGTGCGGTCGGGGCCGGGCTGCGGGAGGCTCATGTCCTGGAGCCTAGGGCCGCCGTACGCCGGTCAGGGAGCCATCCACTGGGCCGCGAGCCAGGCGTCGTTGGCGCTGTTGAAGTCGACGACCGCCACCGCATTGCCGCTGAAGGTGCCCAACGTGAGCCGCTGTCCCGTGGTCAGCCTCAGCAGCGAGGTCACCTGCGCGGTGCGTTGCGTGTCGGCCCCGGAGTCGGTGACGAGCGCTGCGACGTCGCCGTCGACCACGATGCGCAGCTGGCGCTGGGCGGACGACTGGCCGTAGTGCACGACGCCGGTCACGAGGTAGGTCCCCGTGCGTGTGACGGTGAGGAAGTCGTCGGGGGCGACGTACATGCTGCCGGTGTCGAAGGCCTCGGTGTCCATCTCGAAGGAGTTGTCCGGTCCGCCGGGCACCGTGAGCGCACCCGAGGCCTCCATGCGCGCGCCCGGGCCCGGCTGGGGCAGCACGCCCGGCCGGAGGTCCTTCTTCGTCAGCTCGCGCACGTCGTTGCTGGTGATCGAGTTGTTGCGCACGTCGCGACCCGTGAGCGACCCGTCCTTGACGTCGGCACCGGTCAGGGTGGCGGCGGCGTAGGCCGTGCCCGAGAGGGCGACGACCAGGGCGAGCGTCGAGACGACGCCGGAGTAGGTGGGTCTGAGGTGCATCGGAGCTCCAGGTGGTCTCGGGGACCTCTCACGCTAGGGAGCGCGGGTGGGGGCCACCAGAGCCCAGACGGGTCATTGCGGCCGGGCTCCCACGACGTCGTAGCGGGCGCACGCGAAGGCACCGTTGCGCGCGAGCTCGGTGAGGCGCAGGTCGTAGCGGCGCGGGAGGAGCGGCCGGCCCGCGCCGAGGGTGACCGGCGCGATCGAGACGACCACCTCGTCGAGCAGGCCGGCGTCGGCGAGCTGTCCGGCGAGGTCGCCGCCGCCGACCACCCAGACGTCGCGCTCGCCCGCAGCGGCCACCATCGCCGCGTGGACCTCCGCGACCGGCG
>NZ_CALRWD010000092.1:0-17268 GCF_943371775.1 Nocardioides psychrotolerans | reverse complement strand
CGTGGCAGGAGCACATGCCGATCGCCGACCCGCGCGCCCACCGTCCCGATCGCGGGCGCGACCGGGGCTTCGCGCCCGCGCGGATCTACCGCAAGGTGGCGCGCGGCCCGCAGCTCGACGTCTTCTGCCTCGACATGCGCACCTTCAAGGACCCCAACACCGCCGGGCTCGAGGCAGAGGGGACCAACATCCTGGGCCAGGAGCAGGTCGACTGGCTGGTCCGTGAGCTCGACCGCTCGACGGCCACGTGGAAGGTCATCTCCGCCGACATGCCGCTCGGTGTCGTCGTGCCCGACGGCCCGGTCAACCAAGAGAGCCTGGCCAACCGCGACCCCGGTGCCCCGCTCGGCAAGGAGCTCGAGATCGCGCACGTGCTCTCCGAGATCAAGCGCCGCGGGATCCGCAACACGGTGTGGATCACCGCGGACGTGCACTACTGCGCGGCGCACCGCTATGACCCGACGCGGGCCGGCTTCACCGACTTCGAGCCGTTCTGGGAGTTCGTCGCCGGGCCGATCGCGGCCGGCACCTTCGGGCCCAACGACCTCGACGGCACCTTCGGCCCCGAGGTGGTCTTCAGCAAGACCGCCGCCACCCCCACCGAGTCGCCGCGCAAGGGCAACCAGTTCTTCGGGCACGCCGCCATCGCGACCGACGGGCGGCTCACGATGAGCCTGCGCGACCTCACCGGCGCGGTGCTCTGGAGCACCGACCTGGAGCCCGACGCCAGGCGCTGACCGGGCGCTGGTCGGGCGCTGGTCGGGGGAAAGGCTTCGCTCGATGTCGGTGGCGAATCGTAGGGTGGGCGCCGCTCGCCGATGAGTTCCGCGTCGACAGGAAGTCCAACCCCACATGCTCGCTCCCACCGGCCAGACCGACCCCGCCGCGCCCGCTGCGCCCGCCGACTACGGCGTGCTGCGCTGGCTGGTCGCAGCGACCTTCATCGTCATCCTCAACGAGACGATCATGATCAACGCCGTCCCGCGGCTCATGGTCGAGCTCGACGTCGACGCGCGGGCGGCCCAGTGGTTGACCACGTCGTTCATGCTGACGATGGCCGTGGTGATCCCGGTGACGGGCTGGTTCCTCCAGCGCGTGCGCACCCGCACGGCCTTCGGCACCGCGATGGCGGTCTTCTGCGTCGGCACGCTGCTCGCCGCGCTGGCGCCGAGCTTCGCGGTGCTGCTCGTGGCGCGGATCATCCAGGCGGCCGGCACCGCGGTGATGATGCCGCTGCTCATGACGACGCTGATGACGGTCGTCGCCGAGCAGGACCGCGGTCGCATCATGGGCAACGTGACGCTGGCGATGTCCGTCGCCCCCGCGATGGGGCCGGCCGTGTCCGGCGTGATCCTCGAGGCGGCGTCGTGGCGCTGGATGTTCGGCCTGGTGCTGCCCGTCGCTGCTGCGATCGCGGTGGTCGGCCTGCGCCGGCTCCCCGACGTCGGTGAGCCCGTGGCCTCCTCGCTCGACTGGCTCAGCGTCGCGCTCGCCGCCGGCGGCTTCGGGCCGCTGGTCTACGGCCTCAGCCAGCTCGGTGCCGACGGCGGCCCGACGTACGTCCCGTTCCTGACGCTTGGCCTCGGCGTCGCCCTGGTGGTCGCCTTCGTGCTGCGCCAGCTGCAGCTCCAGCGCGGCGGCACGCCGTTGCTCGACCTGCGCACGCTGACCCACCGGACCTACGCCCTCGCGCTGGTGCTGATGTCGATCGCCTTCATGGCGATGCTCGGCTCGATGATCCTGCTCCCGCTCTACCTCCAGGGCGTGCGCGGCCTGAGCGAGCTCCAGGCCGGCCTCCTGGTGATGCCGGGCGGTCTCGCGATGGGGCTGCTCGGACCGACGGTCGGGCGGCTCTTCGACCGTGTCGGCGGGCGGCCGCTGGTCATCCCCGGAGCGATCGGGGTCCTGGTGGCGCTGGCCTCGCTCACCCGGGTCGACGTCGACAGCTCCCTGTGGCCGATCCTCGGCGCCCACGTGCTGCTGATGGTGTCGCTGGCCGCGATCTTCACGCCCGTCTTCACCCTCGGCCTCGGGGCGCTGCCACCCCCTCTCTACTCCCACGGCAGCTCGCTGCTCGGCACGCTCCAGCAGGTCGCGGCCGCCGTCGGCACGGCCGTCGTCGTCACCGTCATGGCCTCGCGCCAGGACAGCCTGCTCGAGGGTGGCCGAGCGCCGCTCGAGGCGCTCGTGGGCGGCATGCGCTGGGGCTTCGGCGTCGGCGCGGTCCTGGCCGTGCTCGTCGTGGTGGTCGCGCTCGCGATGCCCGGTCGGCCGCGGGTCGTCGACCTCGACGATGCCGAGGTCGAGGAGCCGTCGGTCGTCTGACCGGACTCACGCGCGGGTCACTCGCGGGTCACTCGCGGGGGAGCGACCGCTCGATCTGCGCGTCCTTGCGGTGGCGCACGACGACCACGGGGCACGACGCGTGGCGGGTGACCTGGTCGCTCGTCGACCCGAGCGCCAGCCCGCGGAAGCCACCGAGCCCACGCGCGCCGACGACGACGAGGTCGGCGACCTCCGCGCAGTCCAGCAGGGCGTTGGCGGACGGGCCGCGCTTGGCGATGTAGGCGACCTCGACCTCGGGGAAGTCGGCCACAACCGCCGCGCAGTCGGCCTCGATCGCCTTCACGACGGCCGCCTCGAAGTCCTCCAGCGGCGGCACGTAGCCGACCGTCTGGGTCTCCGGACGCGGCGCGGTCGCCATCGTCCACCCGCGGACGACCTGGAGCCGGCTGCCCGTGACGCGGGCCTGCTGGAGGGCCCAGCGCAGGGCGGGCTCGCCCGCGTCGGAGCCGTCGTTGCCGAGCACGATGAGGGGCTTCTCAGTGGTCATGGCCTCATCCTCGCACCTGCGCGGAGCGCCTCGGACCGATGTCGGCGGTCCTTCCTAGGATTGAGGTGCACCGATGGTCGAGGGAGGTACGACGTGCAGCTCACCGCCGCAGCCCGCCTGGGTCGCGCCCTGCTCGACGAGCACGGTCTCCACGACTGGGAGCTGGTCTTCGACCGCGCCAAGCGGCGTGCCGGGATCTGCCGCGAGACCACCCGGCAGATTGGTCTCTCCGCGCCGCTGACCGAGCTGCACTCCGAGGCGGACGTGCGCGACACGATCCTCCACGAGGTCGCCCATGCGCTGGTCGGAGCGCGGCACGGCCACGACCGGGTGTGGAAGGCGACCGCCCGCCGCATCGGCTGCAGCGCCGAGCGGTGCATGTCGCCCGACACCCCGTCCGTCGACGGGGCCTGGGTCGGGCTGTGCAGCGCCGGGCACCGGGTCACCCGCCACCGCCGCCCCGAGCGCCCGCTGACCTGCAAGCTCTGCTCCGGCACGTTCGACGTGGCCCACCTCTTCACCTGGACCCACCGCGGCCGCACCGTCGCCATGACCCCCGGTTACGACGCCCACCTGCGCCGGATCCTCCAGCCGCCCGCTGCCGGGCCGCTCGGGCCTCCGGCGCGGGTCGGCGAGCCGATGCGGGTGACCGCGCAGGGGCGCTACGAAGGCGTTGTCGGCACCCTGGTCAAGCGCGGTCGCACGCGCTACCACCTCAGGATCCGCGACGGCGTCCTCACCGTGCCGTTCGCGATGGCGGAGCGGGTCGGGTAGTCGGCTCAGGGTCTGCACGCGCCCGGCCGACTTCCCACGACGACACGCCACCCACCACGGGGTGTGCACCGTGGGAAGTGGCGGTTCGTCCGCATACCTTGATGGAGCGGACGACAGCCGTCGACGTGCCCTCATCCCCACCCGAAGCTATGATCGAGCCAGAGCCCGACGAGGCTCCCGGACGATGGGTGCCGTACCCGGCTCGCGACAAGACGGCCCAGAGGAGTCGCCGGTGTCGTGGTTCGTTCTCGTGATCTCAGGCGTGCTCGAGGCGGTCTGGGCGACCGCGCTGGGTCGCTCCGAGGGATTCACCCGACTCGTTCCGAGCGTGACCTTCGCGGCAGCGCTGCTGGGGAGCATGGCGGGGCTGGCCTGGGCCATGCGCACCCTCCCGGTCGGCACGTCGTACGCCGTGTGGGTGGGCATCGGCGCGACCCTCACCGTCGCCTATGCGATGGCGAGCGGGGAGGAGTCGGTGTCGGTGCTCAAGGTGCTGCTGCTCGTGGGACTCGTCGGCTGCGTGACCGGCCTCAAGCTCCTGCACTGAGCCCCACTGGGCCCACACGCACGACGATCAGTAGCTGTCCTGGATCGTGATCGTGTCGTAGTCGGTCGGGATCGGGTCGATGCCGTAGCACTCGACCGGCACGATCTGGCCCACGCTGGCCTGGTCGGAAGAGCAGGTCGCGGTGGCCAGCACCTCGTTGCCGCGGATGAAGCGCAGGTCGGCGAGGAGCGAGTCGGGCTCGTCTCGGTTGTTCTCGAACTTCAGGTCGAGGACCTCGATCTCGCCGAACTCGTCGGGCCCGACGCTCCACCCCGCCTGGTAGTCGAAGCCGTAGACGCTGAACGGCTGACCGGCCCGGATCTCCAGCGGGTTGTCGGCGCCCCCGGGCAGCTGGTCGTTGGCCTCGATGTCCTCGATCACGTTGTCGACCTCGTTGGCCGCGAGACCCACCAGCGCCACGCAGCCGCCGAAGAACAGCACGAAGACGCCGGCCAGCACGAGCAGCACGTTGCGGACCGTGTGGTTGGGCTTCTGCGGCGCATAGCCGTAGGGCGTCTGCGGATAGCCCTGCCCGTAACCCGGTTGCCCGTAGCCGGGCTGCCCGTAGCCGGGCTGGCCGTATGTCTGCTGCCCGTAGGCCGGCTGCGGCTGCTGCGGCGCCGTGGACACCCAGGTCCGACCGTCCCAGCGCCAGTGGCCGTCCTCGCTGATCGTGCCCGGGGGAGTCTCCATGCCGAGACGTTCTCACGCCCCGGGCCCGATCGGCTGGAGGTCAGCCCTGCTGGTTGATGTTGACCAGCCAGGTGATGCCGAAGCGGTCGGCGGTCTGGCCGAAGAGGTCGCCCCACATCTGCTTCTCGAGCGGCACGTGCACCTCGCCGCCCTCGGCGAGCGCCTCGAACCAGCCGCGCAGCTCGGCCTCGTCGTCGCCGCTGAGCGAGAGGTTCACGGTCTCGCCCTTCGTGAGGGTCATGTCCGGCGGCGTGTCCGAGGCCATCAGCGTGAAGCCGTTCGGCGCGGTGAGCTGGGCGTGCATGATGTGGCCGGCGGTGTCGCCCTCCATCCCCATGTCGCCGAAGGTCATCAGGGTGAGCTCGCCGCCGAAGAGCGACTGGTAGAACTCCATCGCCTCGCGCGCAGTGGCCTCGAAGTGCAGGTAGGGGTTGAGCAGGGCGGCCATCGTGGCTCCTCAGGTCGGGTCGGGTCGGGTGGTCCTTCAGGTGCTCCGACCCGGGACGCCCGGAGAACTCATCGGTCGCGATCGTAGGCCCGGCCCCGGGTCAGCCCTCGCGCATCGCCGCGAGCTCGTCGGCGACCGCGTCGTAGCGGTCGTGCGGCAGCCCGAGCCGGCGCCGGACGCGGGCACGACCCTCGACGCACATCTCCTCGAGGGTGTCGAGGTCCTCGTCGGGGTCGACGTTGGACAGCGGCAGGGTGAACCAGCGGTGCGCCTTCTTCGGCTGGTCCGCCCGCTCCAGGCACTCGCCGACGAAGTGGCAGGTGGCGGTGGTGACCAGGTCCTTGCGGAAGTCGGCGAGCAGCTGGCCGAGCAACGTCTCGGCCTCCGCGGTGTCGTCCTCGCGCAGCGCGATGGCCAGCTCGATCGCGCGGACGCTCAGCACGCCCTCGTCGGGACCGTCCGCCACCTCGGCGAGCAGCTCGCGGGCATGGGCGATCTCGTCGCGCATGACCCAGTGCTCGGCGGCCGCCTTGAGGAACATCACGCGTCCGTGCTCACCGACCGGGATCGACCGTCCGACCCGCTCGTGGGCCTCGGCCTTGTCTGCGCGAGCGCCGAACTCGATCTCGTCGAAGAGGTTCTCGGCGTCATAGGTGTCCACGGCGTGCACGCTAGCGGCACCCCGATCAGGCGGTCGTCCACAGGCGCGCAGATCGTGGTTTTCCCGGCGCGCTGGAGCGGCAACGGTGCTCGTCATGTCGCTCCCACGCCACCTCCGTCCCCTCGTCCACGCCCTCCTCGCCCTGGGCCTCGTCCTGTCGACGGTGGTCCTGGTCCTGCTCCCACCTGGCCGTACGCCGTCAGCCGACGCCGCCACGCGCGTCGCCAAGGGCGCCTGCCGCAGCATCGACCCCAACCTGGTCAACGGCGCCTGCTTGCGCTGGTCGAGCGGGAGAGCGACAGGGCTGACCTGGATCGGCACCTACCGCGCGCCGGATGGCCGGGTGTTCTTCTGCATCGACTTCCTCTATGACTCGCAGCTGCCGCGCAGCGCGCCGACGGTCGGCACCGACCGCATCGTCAACCAGCTGGGGGAGCGGGTCGGAGACCCCGAGGTGGCGGCGCTCAACCACGTGATCTCGACGTGGGCCGGTGGCGGCTCCACCGGCAGCGACGACCGTGACGCCGCGATCGCCCTGATCATCCGCGAGGTCATGGGCGACGGGGTGCGACCCGGCGGGGCCGTGGTCTATCCCCAGGGCCTCGAGGTGGGGGAGCGCGTGCGGCCGCCGATCGGGGGCCTGGGAGGGCCGATCATGCGGCTCGCGCAGGAGATGTGGTCGCAGGCCTCGCGCTTCCGCGGCCCCTACGAGCTGCGCATGGAGAGCCGCAACCAGGGCCCGATGCGCCTCGGCCGCACCCGCACCTACCGGGTGCGCGTCCTCTCCGCGGCGGGGGTGCGCGTGCCCGGGGTCGAGGTGCGCTTCGTCTGCACGGGGCCGATCCGCTGCCCGCGACCCGTGCGGTCCAACGCGCACCGCACCAAGCTGCGCATCAAGCCGCACGACATCGGCCGCTACCGGATCCGCGCCTTCGCCACCGGGCCGGCCGCGGACGGGTTGCTCTACCGCGCCCGGTCCTGGCGCCCGCACGGCGGTCGCACCGCTCGCCCGGTCGGGATCCAGCGCGGCTGGATCGCCCAGGAGAGCCGCACGACCGCGGTCGTCCAGGCCAGCGCCAAGATCCGCAAGGCCCGACCCGAGGTCGTCACCCACACCTCCGAGGCGGTCGTGACGCCCGGGGCCGAGATCCACGACGTGGTCACGGTGAACGGCATGCCCGAGGGCTACGACGCGCAGGTGACGGCGATGCTGTTCGGCCCGTTCGCCGAGCAACCGGGCGTGGGCGACTGCACGCCGACGACCCGGGCCGGCAGCGTCACCTTCACCGTGGCGGGCAACGGCACCTTCACGACGCCGTCTCTGGTCGTGCCCGCGGTGGGCTACTACACGTGGGTCGAGTCGTTGCCCGGTGACGACTTCACCGTGCCGGTGACCACGCGGTGCGGCATCGTCGAGGAGACGACCCGGGTCATCCCCTTCACGCCGACGATCCGCACGACCGCCTCGCAGCAGCGCGCGTTCGTCGGTGACGCGCTGCACGACCGGGTCGTGCTGGGCGGTGTCGAGGACAGCCCCGTCACGATCACGTGGGCGCTGCACGGCCCGCGCGCACCTCGCGACGGCTCGTGCGCCGACCTGGGCTGGCGCTCGGCCGCGGTCGTCGCCAGCGGGGAGATCCTCGCGGAGGGTGACGGGACCTACCGGACACCGTCGACCACGCTGCGCGCCGCCGGTTGCTACACCTACAGCCAGCGGGTCGTCGCCACCGCACTCACGAGCGAGGCGGTGAGCCCGCCGGGCCTGGAGACGGAGACGGCGCTCGCGCTCCGTCGTACGCCCCGGGTGAGCACGGTCGCCTCCGACCAGCACGCGTTGACCGGCGAGCGGATCTCCGACACCGTGCGGCTGCGCGGGCTCGGCGCCGACGACCGGGTCACGGTGCGGTGGTGGCTGCACGGACCGCTCGCCCTCCGGGGTGACGGCTCCTGCGACGGGCTCGACTGGCGGGGCGCACCGGTCGCCGACCGTGGCGAGCTGGTGGCCCGCGGCAACGGCACGCACGAGACCCGGTCCACGCTGCTCGAGGTCGGCGGTTGCTACACCTACAGCGAGCGGCTGCCCGCGACCGCCTCGACCGAGGCTGCGAGCACGCAGCCGGGCGTGCCCGTGGAGACGGCGCTCGTCACCCGGCCGGTCACTCCCTACGTGCCCGAGGTGCCCTCCGGGCCCGGCTCCGGCGACCTCCACGGCCTCGGCTCCGCTGCCCTGCTCGGCGGTGCCGCGCTCGAGCCCGAGGCGACGGTGCCGACCCGACGTGCCGAGCCGCGCTACCTGCGTCGTCACTACCGCGCCCCGGTCTCCTCGGCGAGACGTCAGCCGGCCGGTCGGCTCAGCATCCCGAGCGTCGGCATCGCCGCACCCGTCGACGGCGTCGGTCTCGACCGCGGCGCGATGGCGATCCCCGACGACGAGCGACGCCTCGGGTGGCTGGCCACGACCTCATCGGCCCGCGACCTGCTCGGCGCCAGCGTCCTCTCCGGCCACGTCTCCGACCGCCACGACCGGCCTGGGGCCCTGTGGCGCCTGAGGAAGGTGCGCGTCGGCGACGTGGTCAGCTGGACGGCGACGGACGGCACCGCCCACCGCTTCGTCGTACGCCGCCTCCAGCGCTTCGCCCGCACCCGCGGGCTGCCGGCCGAGCTCTTCCGCACCGACGGCCCCCACGTCCTGCACCTCGTCACCTGCACCAGCAGGAGACGCACCTCGGGGGGCTTCCACTACGCCGACAACCTCGTCGTGACGGCGGTGCAGGTGAGCTGAGGGGGTGCTGTGGGCTGGGTCACCGTGGCATCGTGGGCAGGGATGACTGACGACGACCCGAAGCTAGAGATCGACTGGGTCAAGACGGCTGCCGGAGCACTGGCGGCCGTCTCGACCGCGGTCCTGCTGTCCACCCTCGGCGCGGTCGGCACCCTCATCGGCGCAGCCCTGGGCAGCGTCGCGGTGACCGTGACGAGCCAGCTCTACGCGCAGGGCCTCGCGCGCAGCAGGCGCTCCCTGGCCAAGGCCCAGGAGACCGCGCTGCTCAAGGTCGGGATCGCCCAGGCGGAGGTGCGCCGCGCCGGTCGCCGCCAGGGCGACGACCTTGCCGTCGAGGCTCATCTCGACATGGCCGACGAACGCCTCGGCGAGGCGAAGGCCGACCTCGACGACGCGGCTGCCGCACCACCCACCCTGCGCGAGCGTCTGGTGGTGCTGCCGTGGAAGCGGATCGCGGCCCTGACCGCGGCCACGTTCCTCGTCGTCCTGCTCGCGATCGCCTCCTTCGAGGCGCTCACCGGCCGCAGCGTGTCGTCCTACACCGGTGGCAGCGGCAAGGACTCCAGCTCGACCTTCACCGGCGGGGGTTCCTCGTCCTCCGACGACGACGAGCAGCGGCCGGACCGCCAGCCGAGCGACGGCGCCACCGAGCCGACCCAGGACCCGACCGACGGCGCCAGCGACGAGCCGACGGAGGACCCCTCCGACGTGCCCAGCGAGGACCCCTCGGCGACCCCGACCGAGGAGCCGACGGAGCCGGTGGACCCGACACCGACCGACCCGCTGCCCACCGACGTCGATCCCACGCTGCCTGCGCCGACGCCCACGCCCACGCCCTCCCCGTGACCGACGGCGACGGCGAGACCAGGGCGAGGCTCGAGGCCGAGCGACGACGCACCGCGAGCCGCCTGGCCAGCCTGCGCGGCGACTTCGACGCCGTGGTCGCCGCCTCGCGCGACACCAACGCCGACGACGAGCACGATCCCGAGGGCGCCACCATCGCCTTCGAGCGCTCGCAGGTCGACGCGCTCGTGCACCAGGCGGTCGCCCACCTCGCCGAGGTCGACGCCGCCCTGGCCCGGCTCGACGCCGGCACCTACGGCACCTGTGAGGTCTGCGGTCGGTCGATCCCGGCCGGGCGGCTCGAGGCCCGACCGATGGCGCGCACGTGCGTGGGCTGCGCCTGAACGCAGCGACGATGGGTACTGGCCAGCCATGAGCGAGAAGAAGCTGTCGAAGGGCGACCGGGTCGAGTGGGAGAGCCACGGGGGCACGGCCGTGGGCAAGGTGGAGAAGAAGATCACCTCCGACACCCACGCCGCCAAGCGCGACGTGAAGGCCTCGCCCGACGACCCGCAGTACCTCGTGAAGAGCGACAAGAGCGGCGGCGAGGCCGTCCACAAGCCGTCGGCGCTGACCAGGACGTCGAAGAAGAAGACGAAGAAGGAGAAGCGCTGAGCGTGGAAGCCACCCCCCGGCTGATCCCCGTCCGCGAGCCCGAGGGTGCGACGGCCGTGGTGCTCGTCCTGCACGGCGGAGCCACGCGCGGCCAGCAGATGATGGTCAGCCCGACCCAGCTCTCGGTGCTCCGGATGATCCCCACCGCGCGCCGGGTCGCGCGGGAGGGGCGGGGTCAGCTGGCGGTCTACCGGCTCCTCAACTCCTTCCGGGGCTGGGACTCGGTGCACACCCCCGTGCGCGACGTGGTCTGGGCGATCAGCCAGGTCCGGGCCGACTACGCCGACCTTCCCGTCGGGCTCGTCGGACACTCCCTCGGCGGCCGCGCGGCCCTGCTGGCCGGTGACCGGTCGCGGGTCGAGTCGGTGGTCGCCCTCAACCCGTGGGTCTACCCCGACGACGACGCGGACCTCTCGGGTCGCCGCGTGCTCGTGGTCCACGGCGACGCCGATCGGATCGCCCCGATCTCCCGTGCCCGGGTGGTCGCGGAGCGTCTCGCGCGGCGGGCGTCGCTGGGCTTCATCACCGTCCCCGGCGGCAAGCACGCGATGCTCAGCCAGGGCCGGTCCTTCGACCGCTATGCCGCCGAGTTCACGGCCGCGTCCTTGCTGCGCACCGTGCCGTCTGGCGCACTCTCCGAGCCCGTGCGCCGGGTGATCGGCGGCGAGGAGTGGGTCACGGCCGGGGCATGACGACCTCGATCTCGTCGCCGAGCGTCGCCCCGCGCCCCAGCTCCATCTCGTCGCCGGACCAGAACGTGCCGGGGTCGTAGAAGTTGGTGGGGCGGGAGCCGTCGAGCAGTCCCATGGCCTGGTAGGTCGCGGCCACCACCTCCGCGCAGTAGGTGAGCTCGGCGGGTGCGGGGCGTCGCACGCGACCACGCGCCCACCGACCGATCAGCTTGGCGGTCGCGGGGAAGGGGGTGCCGTCGAGCCGCGCCACCGTCCGCAGCACGGCCGCCTCCATCTCCGGCGTGACGTCGCCGTCGAGCTGGCGCAGCCAGGCGCGCTGCTCGTAGCGACCGCACCACTGCTCGACGGCACCCCGCAGGTCGTGGAGCTGCACCCCGCGGTGGTGGTCTCCGGTCCACACGTCGAGGAGCCCCTTGCCGAGCTCGGCGTGCCACATGAGCGGCGGCAGGTCGTCGATGACGATCGCCATGCCGACGTGGTTGACGGGCGCGTTGGTCAGGACGCGGATAGCGTGGTCGGCGGCCGAGTGGCCACGGAAGAGCCAGAGGTCCCCGGTGCGGGTCAGGTCGACCGCAGCATCGAGGGTCAGGCGTGAGGTGTGCACGATGAAGGAGTCCTGTCGATGAAGCTGTGGAAGGTGCTCGGGATCGCGGGGCTGACGGGGGTCGCCGCCACCGGGGCCATCATCGCCCGGGAGCAGCGCAAGCGCGCGCAGGTGACGCCCGACGACGTACGACGTCGGCTGCACGAGCGGCTCGCCGAGACCGACCGCGAGGGCTAGCCTGACCCCCGTGGACCGAGTCAGCGACGGCGAGCGCAACGCAGCGATCACGGCTGTCGAGGCGGCCCTGACCGAGGGCCGGATCGTGCAGGCCGACCGGGACCGCCGCGTCGACCAGCTCCGGCACGCGCAGACGGCGAGCGAGCTGCAGATGATCACCCAGGACCTCGCGCACCGCGAGGCGGCGCCGGCCTGGACGACCTACGAGCCTCCGCGGGCGGGTGCCAGCAGCGAGACGCCTCCCGCGCCGCAGGTCACCTACGGCCCACCGCAGGACCAGCTGGTGTCGGCGCAGGTGACGCAGATGTACGGCTCGAAGCCGGCGGGTGCGTCGAAGGCCCTGATCCTCGTCCCGATCATCTTCTTCCTCGTCATGGCGATCGGGGCGGGCGCGGTGATCCTCAGCGTGATCGGCAACGCCACCGACAGCTCGGAGGAGACCTTCGAGGGATTCGACCCCTTCGACGGGTTCGAGGAGCCGGGACAGGCCGTCCCGCCGGACCTGTTCAGCCCGGGCGGCTTCCAGGACCTGCTCGACGCGCTGCGCGCCGAGACCGGGGGGTCGGCGGTGTTCGAGGCGGTGCTCTACGAGGAGTACGCCGTGACGTCGGCGCCCGCCGAGCCTCAGGGCAGGCGGGCCATCAGCTACTACTTCGACGGCGAGCTGAGCGAGAGCACCAAGAGCACCTCGTCCTACGACCGCTTCGACCTCTCGACGATCGACCCCGCGGTCCTGGCCCGGCTGGTCCGCAAGGTGCGGATGCTGATCGAGGACCCGACGAGCGCCTACGTCATCGTGCGCAAGCCGGAGCAGGGCTCGACGACCTGGCTGGCGGCCTATGCCTCCAACGAGTTCGGGGAGTCCGGCTATCTGCGGGCGGAGAAGGACGGCACGGTCGTCGACCGGTCCGTCAGCTGACCCAGGACGCGTCAGGTCAGGGGAGCGCGTAGAGGTAGCGGCTGGTCGGCACCAGGTCGATGTCGCGGTCGGCGCCGATGCGGGTGACGCTGCCCATGAGCAGGTCGAGGCGCCGGGAGAGCTCGGCGTCGTCGCCGCCGCTGCCGTAGAACGCGTGCATGTCGGTCATGCCCTCGATCGGGAACAGCTCCTCGACCAGCGCGTGCTTGTCCGGCGCGTCGGGGGTGACGGCGGCGACCACGACGTTCTGGACGTAGCCGAAGGTCGCCTGGGTCGCGATCGCGATCGGGGTGTGGTCCACGAGCCAGCGGTGCAGCCACTCCTCGTGGGTCAGCTCGTCGGGCCGGCGCAGCACCGCCACGTTGGCGAGCCCCGCGCCACGGGTGCCGTCCCAGGTCTCGGGCGGCTCGATCGGCCGCCGCTCCTCGACCTCCCAGCCGGCGACACGGCCGGCCACGGCCTCGAGCGCCGAGACCACTACGGCCGCGGGGCCGCTCGTCCAGACGCTGACGACCGCCCCGATCGCGTCCCCCGTCGGGATGCGCATCGCCGGCGCGACGTGCTCGTCGTCGACGTTGACCTGCACTCGCTCGGCGCCGGCGGCTGCCAGCGTGGCTCGCAGGTCGGGGGAGTGCAGGGCAACGGACAGGTCGTCGCCCGACAGGACGAACATCAGCTTGGTCACGCAGCCGAACCTAGGGCATCGAGCGGCACCGGGTGCAGCATCACGTCGTTGGCGACGTGCACCACCTCGTGCCGCACGCCGGCCAGCCGGCACGCGGCGTAGAGCGCGGTCGCCCACCTCCGGTCAGCGGCACTGACGCCGTCGCGTCCGGGGCGCGTGCGCAGGAAGGCGACGCGGCCGTCGGGGACCGTCTCGGTCGTCAGCAGCCGGAGCAGCTCGGCGAGGCTGGTCTGCATCGACTCGTCGAGCGGCTCCTCGGACTCGGTGATCTCCATGATCATCGGCGTCGTCGTGCCGTCGGGCTCGAGCAGGACCAGCCACACGCTGTGGCCGCCGAAGCCGAGCGGCCCCATGAGGGTGCGCCAGGCCTGCTCGAGGTCGGACTGGGTCTGGATCTTCATCTGGAGGGTCATGTCCCCGACGATCCCCCGATCCGGGCGATCGCGCGACCGCTCCTCCACAGGCCCGTCACCCGGAGGCGAGGCGCTCGTTGACCCACCATGACCCCGAGGAGCCAGCGCGTGGCGATCGAGCCGCCGCTGACGCCGCTCGAGGTCGAGGAGCTCGCGGGCTTCCACCCGGACGGCACCGCCGTACGACGGATCCGGGCCGGGCAGCCCAGCCCACGCTCTCCCTGGGCACCGACCAGCGACGGCCGGCACCTCGTGCTCGACGACGCCATCGACGGGCACGCCGCGGTCACCGTCTCGGGGTGGCTGCGCTTCCTCACCCAGGTCCCGCTGCGCGGCCGTCACCGCTTCGTCGGCGAGGTGGTCGTCAACGACGTCCGCGTCGTCACGGTGCAGGGTCAGCTGGTCAACGAGCGGATCCTGCGTCACAGGACCGAGCGGTAGATCCCCACGGTGCGCTCGGCGATCGCCGGCCAGCCGAAGTGCTCCACGGCGCGCTGCCGACCGGCGACACCCATGGCCGCCGCCCGTGCGGGGTCGGCGACGACCTCGTTGAGCGCGGCGGCGAAGTCACGCACGTAGCCGACGGGATCCAGCGGCGTGCCCGTGCCGTCGGTGGCCTGCTCGATCGGGACCAGCAGCCCGGTCCCGCCGGGCACGACGACCTCGGGGATGCCGCCGGTGGCGGTCGCGACGACGGCCGTCTCGCAGGCCATCGCCTCGAGGTTGACGATGCCGAGGGGCTCGTAGATCGAGGGGCAGGCAAAGGCCGTGGCCGCGGTCAGCAGCGCCACGACGTCGGGGCGCGGCAGCATCTCGCGGATCCACACGACGCCCGACCGCTCGGCGGCCAGCGTCGCCACGAGGCCCTCCACCTCGGCCGCGATCTCGGGGGTGTCGGGTGCTCCGGCGCAGAGCACGATCTGCACCTCGGGCGGCAGCTGCGCGACGGCGCGCAGGAAGAGCGGCAGGCCCTTCTGACGGGTGATCCGGCCGACGAAGACGACCGAGGGTCGGTCGGGGTCGACGCCGAGCTCGCGCACGCGGTCGGGCGCCACGATCGGCGACCACTGCTCGGTGTCGATGCCGTTGTGGACCACGTGCACCTTCGCCGGGTCGACGGCGGGGTAGGAGGCCAGCACGTCGTCGCGCATCGCTGCTGACACCGCGATCACCGCGGCCGCAGCCTCGTAGGACGTGCGCTCCACCCACGACGACACCGCGTAGCCACCGCCGAGCTGCTCGGCCTTCCACGGCCGCAGCGGCTCCAGCGAGTGCGCCGAGACGACGTGGGGGATGCCGTGCAGCAGGGACGCCACGTGGCCGGCCATGTTGGCGTACCAGGTGTGGGAGTGCACCAGGTCGGCCCCGCCGACCGCGTCGGCGATCGCCAGGTCGACCCCGAGGGTCTGCAGCGCGGCGTTGGCGCCGGCGAGCTCGACCAGGTCGGCGTACGACGACGTGCCGGCCTCGGCGCGCGGGCCGCCGAAGGCGTGCACCCGGGCATCGACGTCGGCGCGGGCGCGCAACGCGCGCACCAGCTCGGTCACGTGGACCCCGGCCCCTCCGTAGACGGACGGCGGATACTCCTTGGACACCACATCGACGCGCACGACGCTCACCCTAGGCCCCACCGTCCGGCTAGGGTCCAGACATGAGTGCAGCGTCGCGCAAGAAGGTCCTGGCCATCGTCCTCGCGGGTGGGGAGGGCAAGCGGCTGATGCCGCTCACGGCCGACCGCGCCAAGCCCGCCGTGCCGTTCGCCGGCATCTACCGGTTGATCGACTTCGCGCTGTCCAACGTCGTCAACTCCGGCTACCTCCAGGTCGTCGTGCTCACGCAGTACAAGTCCCACAGCCTCGACCGGCACGTCACCCAGACCTGGCGGATGTCGACGATGCTCGGCAACTACGTCACGCCCGTGCCGGCGCAGCAGCGGGTGGGCAAGCACTGGTACCTCGGCAGCGCTGACGCGATCTTCCAGTCCCTCAACCTGCTCAAGGACGAGAAGCCCGACATCGTCGTCGTGGTCGGTGCCGACCACGTCTACCGCATGGACTTCTCGCAGATGGTGCAGCAGCACGTCGAGAGCGACGCGACCTGCACCGTCGCCGCGATCCGCCAGCCGATCGGCCTCGCCGACCAGTTCGGCGTGATCGACGTGCACCCCGACGACCCGTCGCGGATCCGCGAGTTCCTCGAGAAGCCGACCGACCCGATCGGCCTGCCCGACAGCCCCGGCGAGGTGCTCGCCTCCATGGGCAACTACGTCTTCGACGCCGACGCGCTGATCGAGGCCGTCACCCGCGACGCGACGACGGCCGGCTCCAAGCACGACATGGGCGGCGACATCGTGCCGTCCTTCGTGCGCCGCAACCTGGCGGGTGTCTACGACTACAAGGACAACGTCGTCCCCGGCGCGACCGACCGCGACCGGGGCTACTGGCGCGACGTCGGGACGCTCGGCTCCTACTACGCCGCCCAGATGGACGTCGTCTCGCCGCTGCCGGTCTTCAACCTCTACAACTTCGACTGGCCGATCTACACCTCCTACGGCCCGCAGCCCCCGGCCAAGGTCGTGCAGGGCGCGGACGGCGTCGACTCCACCGTCGACGAGGCGCTGCTCTCGCCGGGCGTCGTCGTCAGCGGCGCCAAGGTGACCCGCTCGGTGCTCTCGCCCGGCGTGCGGGTCGAGCCGGGCGCGGTCGTGGAGGGCTCGGTCCTGCTCAACGGCGTGCGGGTCGGCTCCGGCGCCGTCGTGCGCAACGCGATCCTGGACAAGAACGTCGTCGTGCCGCCCGGTGGCCAGATCGGCGTCGACCTCGAGGCCGACCAGGCGCGCGGTTTCGTCGTCGAGGACGGGCTCACCGTGCTGGGCAAGGACCAGGAGTTCTAGGACGCTGCGATGATCCCCGCGACCCGCGCCGGCGCCGCGTAGGCCTCGGCGAGCGACGCCACGGTCTCGTGCGCGTTGAGCCCGCTGGGGTTGGGCACCACCCACAGCTCGGCCCCCTCGAAGGGCTCCGGCTGCCGCCCGAGCACGGCCTTGGGCCTGCCGAACGCCGTGCGGTAGGCCGTGATGCCGGCGACGGCCACCACCGCGGGCGTCGTACGACGGACGAGTGCGGCCAGTGCCTCCCCGCCCTCGCGCAGCTCGTCCTTGCTCAGCTCGGAGGCGCGGGCGGTGGCGCGACGCGCGAGGTTGGAGATGCCGATGCCCCGTGCGCGCAGGTAGTCGCGGTCCTCGTCGGTCATGCCCGCGGCCGGGTCGACCGGCCGCTCGATCACCCCGGCGAGCAGCAGCGCGGGGTAGAACCGGTTGACCGGGTGGGCGAAGTGCGTGCTGGTCGCCGCGGTCCACAGGCCGGGGTTGATGCCGACGAAGAGCAGCCGCAGCTGCTGGTCCTCGGTCCTCGGGAGGAGGTCGGGCACCTCCGCGTCGCGGAAGGACTCCAGCTCGGCGCGGGTGAAGGAGCGCTTGCGGTCGGTCACCGGGCCAGCCTGCCAGCAGCGCTCGGAACCCCGCCCAGCCCGGTAGCGTCCGAACCATCATGAGACGGACACTCGGACCCCTCCTGCTCCTGC
>NZ_CALRWD010000091.1:0-17745 GCF_943371775.1 Nocardioides psychrotolerans | reverse complement strand
CGGCAGGGAAACACCCGGTCCCATCCCGAACCCGGAAGTTAAGCCTGCCAGCGCCAATGGTACTGCAGTCGAGAGGCTGTGGGAGAGTAGGACGCCGCCGGACAAATATTGCGCAGGGCCACCTCACACGAGGTGGCCCTGCTGCTATTTGTCATCAGTGCGGTCCCATCTGTGCCGTGGAAGTGCGCCATGGGATATCCACAGGAGCGGCCCCTGCGTCGTTCTCCACAGACCCCCGAGTGCAGGCCCAGCCGATGTCGGTCCGCGTTGCCAGAGTGCTCGTGGAGGTGATGCGTATGGCTACGCAGACGAAGACGGGCGGCGACATCGAGCTCGCCAACGAGGTGCGACTCATCGGTCGGGTGTCGCAGGAGCCCGAGAGCCGAGAGCTCCCCAGCGGTGACACGATCTGGACGTTCCGGGTGGTGGTGCCGCGCGCCCCCGCCGCCGCTCGACCGCACCAGAGCGTGGACGCCCTCGAGTGCGTCGTGTGGTCGGGTCGGCTCAAGCGCTCGGTGCGCGGGTGGCACGCCGGCGACGTGGTGGAGGTGAGTGGCCAGCTGCGACGCCGTTTCTATCGTGGTGGTGGCGCGCCGGCATCTCGGGTGCAGGTGGAGGTGAGCACCGGTCGGGTCATCCGTCGCGCAACGAGCGGATGAGCACGCCGAGGCTGGGCTTGGGCTGGAAGGAGGTCGCCTTCTCGGGCAGGAGGCGGTCGTCGCGCACGATCCGCAGCACTCGGTCCACGAGCGGAGCCGGCATCAGGACGGCGACCCCGAGCTCGGGCGTGACATGGTGGAGCGCGTCCTCGACATTGTGGTGGTAGGCCAGGCTGCGGGGGCCGTAGGGCAGCGCCGGGATCAGCTGGTCGTGGAGCATCTGGACCGCTGTCCGGTCCGGGGGGACGTTCACGGTGACGACGCCCCAGCGGTCGGCATCCGTCACGACGAGCCGGTCCGGGCCCAAGGCCGCGACGGCTGCCTCGCTCGTGGTCTCGCTGAACTCCATCCCGACGGCATCGGCAGCGGCACGGACATCATCGATCGAGGTGCCCACGAGGACCCGATGGATGGCGCCGAGGAAGAGCGGGGTGTCCTCCTGGTCGACGAGCATCGCCAGGCCGTAGTCGCAGGGGCCGCCGGGGTTGCGTTTCTGCAGCCGGAGGTAGGCGGCGTAGCGGTGGTGACCGTCCGCGATCAGCGCGGTCTCGTCCGCCAGCTCGTCAGCGATCTCGGCCAGCTCGGCGGGGTCCCGGATCGCCCAGATGCGGTGCCGCTGCTCGACGCGGTCGGTGAAGTCGTGCTCGGGCGTGCGCTCCTGCACCCGGGTCAGCACCGTGCGCAGCCGCGCCGGCCCGCGGTGCACGAGCAGGATGGGGGCAGGGTTGAGCTCCATCTCCCACATCCGGTCGGCGAGGTCGTCGGCCTGTCCGGGATAGATCCCCTCGTGCGGCAGGATCGCGCGGTCCTGGGGCAGGGCGGCCCGACGGGAGACGTCGAGGAGTCCGACGAGTCCGCGGATGGTGATGCCGCGTGCGGTGTACTCGTGCAGGTAGAGCGCTCGCTCGGGGTCGCGGCTCAGGTGGCCCTGGGAACGCCAGCGCTCGAGGCGTGCTGCGACGTCGCGGTAGGGGCGGGCGAAGGCCCGGGCCGACGACGGGTCACCGACCCGGCTCGGAGCCAGCATGAGGGCATGGAAGGGCAGCAGGCGCAGGGGGCCACCGACGTACGGCGGGGTGACGACTGCGCTGGACTCCATCCGGGCATCGTAGGGTGCCCGGACCAGTCCACCGACCGAGGAGGCGGCTTGCTCGGCGAGTCCCACGGAGCCTTGTGCTCCGACCACGACCTGGCCATGCTCGACCTCGACGGGGTGGTCTACATCGGTCCTGATGCCGTCCCGGGCGCCGCCGAGCACCTCGAAGAGGTGCGGGAGCAGGGCATGCGTCTGGCCTTCATCACCAACAACGCCGCTCGCCCTCCGGAGGCGGTCGCCGAGCACCTGCGTTCGCTGGGGGTGGACGCCGCGGCGGAGGACGTCGTGACATCGGCGCAGGCTGCGGCCCGGGTGCTCGTGGAGAGGCTCGGCCCCGGCGCGAAGGTCATCCTGCTCGGCGCTGCCGGTCTCGAGGAGGCGTTGGCTGCCGAGGGTCTGGTGGCCGTGGGGGTGTCGGACGACGACGCGCAGGCGGTGGTCACCGGCTACGGGCCCGACGTGCTGTGGCGCGACATCATGCGGTCCGCGGTGCGGGTGCGCGAAGGCCTGTGGTGGGTGGCGAGCAACAGCGACTACACGATCCCGACGCCCTACGGCGTCGCCCCGGGTCACGGGGTGCTGGTCGAGACCCTGCGCAGGTTCACCGGGGTGGAGCCCGTGGTGGCCGGCAAGCCGGAGCGCCCGTTGCTGGACGAGACCGTGCGACGGGTGGGCGGCGAGCGTCCGCTGATGGTCGGCGACCGGCTCGACACCGACATCGAGGGTGCGCGCAACGCGGACCTGCCGTCGCTGCTGGTCCTCACCGGGGTGACCGGTCTGGCCGAGCTGGTGGCGGCACGTCCGCAGGAGCGGCCGACGTACGTCGCGGCGGACCTGGGGGGACTGCTGCAGACCCATCGGGCCCCGTCCGAGGCCGACGGGGGCTGGGAGCTGGGCGGCTGGGCCGCGCGCGTGCGGGACGGCAGTCTCACGGTCGCCGGCGAGGGCGGGACGGACGACTGGTGGCGGGTCGTGTCGTGCGCGGCGTGGGCCGTGACCGACGCCGGCGGCGCGGTGCCCGACACCCAGGGGCTGGAGCCGCCCCTCACCGACCAGGCGACGCCCGACCGGTAGCCTCGGAGCATGAGCCAGCAGCCGTTCGACGACGCGGCCGACGCCCCTGGGCGGGTGCGCACGGGGGATGACCGCGTCGACGCGGTGATCGTGTCGGTCGAGGAGATCGCGGAGCGCCCGGTCGACGAGCACGTGGCGGTCTTCGAGCAGGCGCACGACGAGCTCCGGCGAGCCCTCGACGGCACGCCGCACGACGACCCGGCCTGACCGGGCATGCCTCCTCGCCGTCTCCGTCTCGACGCGGAGCTCGTCCGCCGTGGGCTCGCCCGCTCGCGCGAGCACGCCAGCGAGCTGATCGCCGCCAAGCGGGTCAAGGTGTCCGGTGCGGTCGCGACGAAGGCGGCCACCGGTGTCACGACCGACGTCGCGATCGTCGTGAGCGACGACCCGGACCGACCCGACTACGTCTCGCGGGGTGGGCACAAGCTCGCCGGCGCCCTGGCGGCGTTCGTCCCGCAGGGACTGACGGTGGAGGGGCGACGATGCCTGGACGCCGGCGCGTCGACCGGGGGGTTCACCGATGTGCTGCTGCGGGCCGGGGCGGGGCAGGTGGTCGCGGTGGACGTCGGCTACGGACAGCTCGCCTGGTCGCTGCAGAGCGACGATCGCGTCGTCGTGCACGACCGGATGAACGTGCGGGAGCTGACGCCCGACCTGATCGACGGCCCGGTGGACCTCGTGGTCGGCGACCTGTCGTTCATCTCCCTGGGGATCGTCCTGGACGCCCTGCTCGGGGTGACCCGGGAGGACGGCGACCTGGCGCTGATGGTGAAGCCGCAGTTCGAGGTGGGCAAGGAGCGCGTCGGCAAGGGCGGCGTCGTGCGCGACCTCGCCCTGCGCACCGAGGCCGTGGTCGGCGTGGCGCACGCCGCGGCGGCTCGCGGGTGGGGAGCGCAGGCCGTGACGACGAGCCCGCTCCCGGGTCCCAGCGGCAACGTGGAGTTCTTCCTCTGGCTGCGACGAGGGCCGGCTGCGATCGGCGAGGACGACATCGACCGGTGCGTGCAGGAGGCCGCTGGGCTGGGGGTGCCGGGTGAGAGGGTGGAGCCATGAGTGAGGAGCAGCAGGTGCGACGCGTCCTCGTCCTCGCCCACACCGGGCGCGACGAGGCGCGTGAGGTCGCGCTCGCGTTCTGCGAGGGGCTGACCCGCCACGGGATCGTCGTACGCCTGATGACCACGGAGGCGGCCGACCTCGGCATCGGGCACGACGATCCCGGCATCGAGCTGACCGAGTCCGAGACCGACGCGAGCCGCGACTGCGAGCTGACCCTGGTCATCGGCGGCGACGGCTCGATCCTGCGGGCCGTCGAGCTGACCTACGCGAGCCTGACGCCGGTGCTGGGCGTCAACCTGGGCCACGTCGGCTTCCTGGCCGAGGCCGAGGTCGACGACGTCGAGTCCACCCTCGACGCCATCGTCCGGCGCGACTACACGACCGAGGACCGGCTGACGCTCGACGTGCGGGTCTATCGCGACGGCGAGCTGGTCACCAGCACGTTCGCCGTCAACGAGGCCAGCGTCGAGAAGGCCGCCCGGCAGCGGATGCTCGAGGTGATCCTCGAGATCGACGGACGTCCCTTGTCACGGTGGGGCTGCGACGGCGTCGTCTGCGCGACCCCGACGGGGTCCACCGCCTACAACTTCAGCGCCGGTGGGCCGATCGTGTGGCCCGGCGTCGAGGCGATGTGCATCGTGCCGCTGAGCGCCCACGCGCTCTTCGCCCGCCCGATGGTCGTCGCGCCCACGTCCGTGATCGCCGTCGAGGTCCTGGCCCGCACCGAAGGTGCCGGGGTCCTGTGGTGCGACGGCCGCCGCACGGTCGACCTGCCGCCCGGAGCGCGCATCGAGGTGCGTCGCGGCGCCCAGCCGGTGCGTCTGGTGCGGCTGCACGACGCGCCGTTCACGGACCGGCTGGTCGCCAAGTTCGGCCTGCCCGTGGAGGGCTGGCGCGGCTCGGCCGAGCGACGACGCAAGGGGGCGGAGGGATGATCGAGGAGATCCGCATCGGCTCGCTCGGCGTCATCGACTCCTCGGCACTCGAGCTCGGACCCGGCCTGACCGTGATCACCGGTGAGACCGGTGCCGGCAAGACGATGATCGTGACCGCCCTCGGGCTCCTGCTCGGCGGGCGCGCCGACACCGGTGCGGTCCGCACGGGCGCCCGGACCGCACGGGTCGAGGGCGTCGTGACCGTGACCGACTCCCCGGGCCTCGCGGCCGCGGTCGAGGAGGCGGGCGGGGTGGTCGAGGACGATCGCGTGGTCCTCGCCCGCAACGTCTCCGCCGAGGGACGCTCGCGTGCCTTCGTCGGCGGCGCCACCGTGCCGGTCGCCACGCTCTCCGACGTCGCCCAGCCCCTCGTGGCCGTGCACGGTCAGTCCGACCAGCACCGCTTGCTCCAGGCCAGGGCGCAGCGCGACGCGCTGGACCGCTTCGGTGGGCCCAGGCTGACCAAGGCCGCCGCTGCCTGGACGGCTCTGCACGACCGGCTGGAGGCCACGGAGGCAGAGCTCGTCGAGGTCGTCGCGACCGCCCGCGAGCGCGCCCGCGAGGCCGACCTGCTCCGCTTCGGTCTCACCGAGGTCGAAGCGGTCTCGCCCGAGCCCGGCGAGGACGAGTCCCTGGCCGCCGAGGAGTCCCGCCTCGGCTTCGCCGACACGCTGCGCGCCGCCGCCGAGACGGCCCGCGAGGCGCTGAGCAGCGAGCAGGAGGCGCCCGACGCCCTTGCCACGACCGCCGCAGCGCGCACCGCCCTGGACGGCGTCCGCGACCACGACCGCGAGGCCGGCGAGCTGGCCGACCGGCTGGCGGAGGTCACCTACCTGCTTTCCGACGTCGCGGCCGACGTCGCCTCCTACGCCGCGCGCATCGACACCGACCCCGCGCGGCTGGCCGCCGTCTCCGAGCGCCGGGCCGCGCTGACCGCGCTCACCCGCAAGTACGGCGACACGATCGACGAGGTCCTCGCCTGGGCGCAGGACTCGTCGCGTCGCCTGCTCGACCTCGACTCCACCGACGAGCGCATCGAGCAGCTCAAGGCCGAGCGCGAGCAGCTGCGCAGCGACCTCGCCGCCGCCGGTGCTGAGCTCTCGACGGTGCGGCAGAAGGCCGCCGCCAAGCTCTCCACCCAGGTCAGCGACGAGCTGACGCTCCTGGCGATGCCGCACGCGCAGCTCACCGTGAGCGTGACGCAGACCGAGGCCGAGCCCAGCGAGGGGCGGCGGGCGCCGCTCCAGGTGGGCAAGCGATGGCTGCGCTATGCCGCGCACGGCGTCGACGACGTCGAGCTGCTGCTGGCCGCCAACACCGGCTCCGAGCCCCGCCCCCTGGGCAAGGGCGCCTCCGGTGGTGAGCTCTCCCGGGTCATGCTGGCGATCGAGGTCTCGCTGGCCGGCACGAGTCCGGTCCCGACCTTCGTGTTCGACGAGGTCGACGCCGGGGTCGGGGGAGCGGCGGCCGTCGAGGTGGGGCGTCGCCTCGCCCAGCTCGCGCGCACGGCCCAGGTCCTGGTCGTCACGCACCTGCCCCAGGTCGCCGCCTATGCCGATCGTCACGTCGTGGTCGAGAAGTCCAGCGACGGCTCGGTCACCAGCTCCGGCCTCACGGTGCTCGACGACGCAGCGCGCGAGCGTGAGCTCTCGCGGATGCTGGCGGGCCAGACCGACTCCGACACCGCCCTCGCCCACGCGCGTGAGCTGCTCGAGGTCGCCCAGGCGGGCCGCACGCGCTAAAGGCGCGGCAGAACCCTCCCCGTGGCGTCCGGACAGGCCTACGGTGAGGCCATGTCCGTCGCCCGCCTGCGTCACATCATCGGATCGCTCGGCCTCCTGGTCGCCTTGGCCGGGACCTCTGTGCCGTCGCCCGTGAGCTCGGCAGTGCTCGCGACCGGCGCGCCCCCGGTGGTGGAGGTGGCAGCACCGCACGGGGCAGCGCCCCGCTCGGACCACGTCACGATCGCTGACGGCACCCACCGTTGGCGCACCGTCGAACGACTCGTGCCAGTGCGGACGGGACCGCGTGGCGAGGTGCGGATCAGCCTCGACACCACGCTCTACCTGCCCGACAACGCGAGTCGACGTGCGCCACAACCCGCGATCCTGATGACGCACGGGTTCGGGCTGACCAAGGACTCCGCCGAGGTCGTGAGCACCGCGCGCTTCCTCGCTGCCCACGGCTACGTCGTGCTCACCTACACCTCCTCGGGCTTCGGGGACAGCGGCGGCTGCGTCACCCTGCAGTCGACCGACTATGACGTCAAGAGCGCCCGTCAGCTCATCGACACGCTTCTCGAGCCGCGCGCCGACGTGCTCCACGACGCCCGCGGTGTGGTGGTCGGCACCATCGGTGGGTCGTACGGCGGGGGCGGGCAGCTGCCCCTCGCCGCGAAGGATCGCCGCGTCCGCACCAGCGTGGTCGGTCGCACCTGGAACGACCTGCGCTACTCCCTCGACCCCAACAACCGCGTGGTGCCGGGAGACCGGAGCGGGCTGCAGCACGGGCGCAACCTGCAGGGCGTCTTCAAGCGGCAGTGGACCACGCTGTTCTACGCGCTCGGCAACACCCAGCCGGCCATGGACGGCGGCAGCTGCCCCGAGACCAAGGTCGCCACGGGCGACCCGGTCGAGATCGGCGGTGCCGCCGCCTGCCCGGGCTACTACCTGCCGTTGTGTCGCACCTTCACGACGCTCGACACCACCGGCGACGCCGACGCGGCGTCGCGGCGGCTGATCGCACGCGCGTCCGCGGCGACGTACCTCGCGGACGTCGACGTCCCCGTGCTGCTGGTCCAGGGGCAGAGCGACACCCTCTTCAACCTCAACGACGCGACCGCGACCTTCCTCGAGCTGCGTCGCCGCGACGTCCCGGTCGGGATGATCTGGAACTCCGGCGGCCATGGCGGCTACGTGTCCCAGCCGGGCGAGTGCGAGGCCTACGACGGCACGCTCCGCACGGTGCGCGAGATGGACCGTTGCTACCTCAGCCTGCGGTCGTTGCGCTGGTTGGACCACTGGCTCCGTGGGAAGCCCGGGGGGCGCGGACCGGCGTTCGCCTACTACCGCGACTGGGTGCGCTACGCCGGCAGCGGTCCCAACGACGAGCAGTACGGCGTGGCGCGGTCGGTGCAGGGCGCTCGCCGGTCGACGACGTTCACGCTGTCGGGCAGCAGCCGGCTGGTCGCCCCGGGGCGGACCCCGGTCGCCGGGTCGGCGACCTTCGTCAACCCCGAGGGCGGGCAGCCGGCGGCCTACACCGAGACCTCCAACTTCACCGGGCCTGCCTCGTCGCCGTCGCTGGCCGACGTGCCGCCCAGCGAGGTGCCGGGCCAGCTCGCCTCGTTCACGTCCGCACCGTTCGCGAGACCCTTCGACGCCGTCGGGATCCCGTCGGCTCGGCTGCGGATCTCCCACACCAACGGCCAGGACCTGGTCTTCTTCGCCAAGGCCTACGACGTGGCCCCCTCGGGGGCGTCGACGCTGATCCACCGGCTCATCGCGCCCGTGCGGGTGCCGGCGAACGCCGTCGGCGACCCGGTGCGGATCAGGTTGGCGGGCTTCGCGCACCGTTTCAGGGCCGGTCACCGGGTGCGCCTGGTGCTCTGCTCGACCGACCAGACGTCCTACAACGCGACGACCGCCGACGTCATCGAGGTGCGCACCGGACGCGGCTCGACGTTCACCCTGCCGGGCGCCTGAGGGACCGAGTCGGCGCGTGGTGGCAACGGACCGGCCGATCCTGGGATAGCCTGGTCGTCCGTGAAGAGCCCCACGCCCACCAAGCACGTGTTCGTTACCGGAGGCGTCGCCTCCTCGCTGGGCAAGGGCCTCACGGCCTCGAGCCTGGGTCGGTTGCTCCGCTCGCGCGGTCTCCGCGTGACCATGCAGAAGCTCGACCCCTACCTCAACGTCGACCCCGGGACGATGAACCCGTTCCAGCACGGCGAGGTCTTCGTCACCAACGACGGGGCCGAGACCGACCTGGACATCGGGCACTACGAGCGTTTCCTCGACACCGACCTGGGCCAGATCGCCAACGTCACGACCGGTCAGGTCTACTCCAGCGTCATCGCCAAGGAGCGCCGCGGCGACTACCTCGGTGACACCGTCCAGGTGATCCCGCACATCACCAACGAGATCAAGGAGCGCATCCTCGCGATGGGTCTCGGGACCGGCGACGACGAGGTCGACGTGGTCATCACCGAGATCGGCGGCACCGTCGGCGACATCGAGTCGCTGCCGTTCCTCGAGGCCGCGCGCCAGGTGCGCCACGACATCGGGCGCGGCAACTGCTTCTTCCTCCACGTCTCGCTGGTGCCCTACATCGGCCCCTCGGGCGAGCTGAAGACCAAGCCCACCCAGCACTCGGTCGCCGCCCTGCGCCAGGTCGGCATCCAGCCCGACGCGGTGGTGTGCCGTGCCGACCGCGAGCTGCCGCAGTCGATCAAGAAGAAGATCTCGCTCATGTGCGACGTCGACGAGGAGGCCGTGGTCACGGCCGCCGACGCGCCGTCGATCTACGACATCCCCAAGGTCCTGCACCGCGAGGGGCTCGACGCCTACGTCGTACGACGCCTCGACCTGCCGTTCCGTGACGTCGACTGGACGCTCTGGGACGACCTGCTGCGCCGGGTGCACCACCCCAAGGAGGAGGTCACGGTCGCGCTGGTCGGCAAGTACGTCGACCTCCCCGACGCCTACCTCTCCGTCGCGGAGGCCCTGCGCGCGGGCGGCTTCGCCCACGAGGCCAAGGTGCAGCTGCGCTGGGTCGCCTCCGACGAGTGCGAGACCCCCGCGGGTGCCCACAAGCACCTCCACGACGTCGACGCGATCTGCGTGCCGGGCGGCTTCGGCGTGCGCGGCATCGAGGGCAAGCTCGGCGCCCTGACCTACGCCCGCACCAACGGGATCCCGACCTTGGGGCTGTGCCTGGGCCTGCAGTGCATGGTCATCGAGTACTCCCGCCAGGTCGCCGGTCTCTCGAAGGCCGCGTCCACCGAGTTCGACCCCGACTGCCCCGAGCCCGTCATCGCGACGATGGAGGAGCAGAAGGACATCGTCGACGGGGCGGGCGACCTGGGCGGCACGATGCGCCTGGGCCTCTACCCCGCCGAGCTCAAGGAGGGCACGGTCGTGCGGGCGGCGTACGGCGAGGCGACGATCCAGGAGCGCCACCGCCACCGCTACGAGGTCAACAACGCCTACCGCGACCAGCTCGAGGAGGCCGGCCTGGTCTTCTCCGGCACCAACACCGAGCTGGGGCTCGTCGAGTTCGTCGAGCTGCCGCGCGAGGTGCACCCCTACTACGTGTCGACCCAGGCGCACCCCGAGCTCCGCTCGCGCCCGACCCGCCCGCACCCGCTCTTCGCCGGGCTGGTCGGTGCGGCGATCGAGCGGCAGAAGGAGCTGCGCTTCCCGATCGACGAGAGCGGGCTGCGCCGCGCCGACGCCGACGACTGAGTCGCTCCGGACGTGCACCATTGCGCCGACTCGGCGTACGCGGTGCAACAGTGCGCCGACTCGGCGTACGCGGTGCACCAGTGCGCCGACTCGGCGTACGCGGTGCAACATTGCGCCGACTCGGCGTACGCGGTGCACCAGTGCGCCGACTCGGCGTACGCGGTGCACCATCGCGCCGACTCGGCGTACGCGGTGCACCATCGCGCCGACTCGGCGTGGGGGATCAGCCGGCCTGGGCCCGCTTCATCCGGGCCAGGGTGTCCATCGCGGTGAGCATCGTGGAGCGGACCTGCGGCTGCATGGCCGGGTCGTCGGCCGCTGCCCGCCCTAGCGCGAGCACGTCGTCGTCGGCGACGTTGGGCACCATCATCCGGAAGAGCGACATGACGGCCAGCATGCCGCCGCCGGACATCTGCAGGGCCTCGTCGACGTAGCGACGCGCGAAGGGCAGCAGGAGCTCGGTCTGTCCCGGACGCCAGAACGCCGAGGCCACCAGGGCCATCGCCGACCCGGCCGGCACCGCATGCTTCTCGAAGACCTCGGCCCACACCTCCTGCTTGGCGGCCAGGTCCGGCTGGGCCGCCCGGACGCAGAGGGCGCGGACGCCGGCGTCGGGGTCGGGGTCACGCTCGAGGAGCGCTGCGACCTCGGCCGGTGAGGTGTCGCCCAGCTCGGCACGCCGGGTGAGCACCCACCAGGCCAGGTCGGTGTCGTCAGCGCGGGCGACGGCCTCGTCGAGGAGCGCGAAGTGCTCCGCGGTGCCGGCGGTGGCAGCCAGGGTGCGCAGGGCGGGCTGCCGGTGCTCAGGCACCTGTGCGAGCGCTGCCGCGACGTCCGCCAACCGCTGCCGCGACGGGGCGAGCTCGGCGTCGGGCGTCCATCGCTCGACCGCGCGTTGGGCCAGGGTGAGGAACGGCTCGACCAGCGCGGGGGAGTCCTCGCGCTCGAGCACGGCGAGCACGGAGTCGAGGAAGGCGCGGGTCGGCAGCTCGCCCTTGACCACCATGTCCCACGCGGTGGTGACCGCGAGGGCGCGCCCGAGGGCCGTCGGCAGCTCGGCGGCACCGTCCAGCAGCGCGCGGGTCGTCGCCTCGTCGCCGCGGACGGCGGCGAAGGTGAGGTCGCCGTCATTGAGCAGGTGGACGTCGGCGTCGGGCAGCTCCACCGGGGTGCTGGTGCCCGACGTCTCGACCTCCACCACCGCGGTGCGCTCGAGCCCCCGGCCGGTGCCGGTGCGCGTGTAGCAGCCGATGTCGAGCCGGTGCGGCCGCGGCGCGCCGTCGTCCGGGGCGGCGGCGGTGATGGCGCCGTCGTCCAGGGTCAGGGTGTCGGTGCCCGCGCGGTCGAGCCAGTCGCGGGTCCATGCGTCCAGGTCGCGGTCGGCGGCGGTCCCGATCGCGGTCATCAGGTCGTCGAGGCGGGTGTTGCCCCAGGCGTGGTCGCGGAAGTAGGCGCGCAGGCCGGCGACGAAGGCGCCCTCGCCGACGTAGGCGACGAGCTGGGCCAGGACGGCCTGTCCCTTGACGTAGGTGATGTTGTCGAAGTTGGCGGTGGCGGAGGCGACGTCGGGGACCTCGGCACGGATCGGGTGGGTGGCCGGTCCCATGTCGTCGCGGTAGCCGTACATCTTGAACTGGGCGAGGAACACCGCCCAGGCGTCGGTGAAGCGGGTGGCGCCGGTCAGCGCCCAGTCGGCGGCCCAGGAGGCGAACGCCTCGTTGAGCCACAGGTCGTCCCACCACTGCATCGTCACCAGGTCGCCGAACCACTGGTGCGCCATCTCGTGGAGGATGACGTTGGCGAAGTAGACCTGCTCGTTGTAGGACGGCGCGGCGCGCGTGACCATGCCGTCGCCCCACGTCACGCAGCCCCAGTTCTCCATCGCCCCACCCATGTTGGGCACGAAGACCTGGTCGTAGCGGCGCTGCGGGAAGGGGCGTCCGAACTGCTCGCCGAAGAAGGCCAGCCCCTGCTCGGTGACGTCGAGGATCATCGGGGCGTCGCGCTCGAGGATGCCGCGCAGCGACTGGCGGCAGAAGATGCCGAGGTCGTGGTCGCCACGCTCGCTGCGGATCTCGTGGAAGGGGCCGGCGTTGACCACGACGACGTACGTCGAGAGCGGGGGCGTGTCGGGGAACGTCCAGAGCCGGCCGTCGTCGAGGTCGGTGACGGACTGCGGCCCGTCGTTGCTCGTGACCGTCCAGGACGCGGGGGCCGAGACGGTGAACGCGTGCGGTGCCTTGAGGTCGGGCTGGTCGAAGCACGCCCAGACGCGCGACGCCTCGTCGGGCTCGAAGGAGGTCCAGACGTAGACCAGGCCGTCGGACGGGTCGACCGTGCGCAGGATGCCCGCGCCCTCGGCCGTGTCGTCCTGCGTGGCCGTCACCACGAGCACGTTGTCGGCGGCCAGGTCGGGGAGGGGCAGGCGGCCGTCCTCGGCGGTGGCGAGGTCGAGCGGGACCCCGTTGAGCGTCGCGGTGCGCACAGCCAGGACGCAGTCGACGAACGTGGCCGCCCCGGGCGTGCTGCACCGGAAGGTGATCGTCGAGGTGCTCTCCAGGACCGGGCCCTCGAGGAGACCGCGCAGGTCCACGGCGATGTCGTAGCGGTCGACGGTGACGAGGGCGGCGCGCGCCTCGGCCTCCGCCCTGGTCAGGCTCCGAGCTTCCATGGCGCCACGGTAGCGTCGCGGACATGGTTTCCCCGGAGGATCGCGCACCGATCAGCGACCGGCCCGAGTCGTGGCCGGTGCTCTCGAGCAGGGACCTGCACCGCGACCACTGGGTCATGGCGCTGCGTCGCGACGAGATCTCGCGCCCCGGCGCGGTGGACGAGGAGCCCTTCGGTCGGCTGGTGCTCGAGCACCCGGGCGCCGTGGTCGTCCTGGCGCTCGACGAGCAGGACCGGGCGCTGTGCCTGCTGCAGTACCGCCACCCCGGGCAGCACCGCTTCGTCGAGCTCCCGGCGGGGTTGATCGACGGCGAGGACGAGGACCCGGTCGACGTCGCGCGCCGCGAGCTGCGCGAGGAGGCCGGGCTCGAGGCGGTCGAGTGGGAGCACCTCGCGTCGGCGTACTCCTCGCCGGGCATCTCCAGCGAGCTCATCCACTACTTCGTCGCCCGCGGCCTGAGCGAGGTGGACCGCGACTTCACGCCGCACCACGAGGAGGCCGACATGGAGGCGCGCTGGGTGCCCTACGCCGAGCTGCACGCGGCCGTGCTCGACGGACGGATCACCGACGGCCCGATGGTGCTGACCGTGCTGATGGCACGGGCCCGCGGCCTCGTGTAGGTCATGATCTCCTCATGAGAGTGACCTTCTGCGGCGTGCGCGGGTCGACGCCGGCTCCGGGCGCGGACTTCCTGCGCTACGGCGGGCACACGTCCTCGGTGGCGTTCGCCGTCGACGAGCAGTCACCGCCCGACCTGGTGGTGGACGCCGGCACGGGGCTGACAGCGGTGACGTCGCTGCTGGAGGGCCGTCCCTTCGCCGGGTCGATCCTGCTCGGCCACCTGCACTGGGACCACACCCACGGCCTGCCGTTCTTCGCCGGAGGGACCGCGGCCGGAAGCCGGGTCGCGATCCACCTCCCGGCCCAGGGCGAGGGCGAGTCGGCCGAGCAGGTGCTCGAGCGGTGCTTCTCGCCGCCGCACTTCCCGGTCGTGCCCTCGGCGCTCGGGTCCGGCTGGAGCTTCCACGGTCTCGAGGAGGGCCCGCACCGGATCGAGGGCTACGACGTCCTTGCGCGCGAGATCCCGCACAAGGGGGGCCGCTCGCTCGGCTACCGGGTCTCGCACGGCGGCGCGAGCGTCGCCTACGTCTCCGACCACAGCCCGACCTCGTGGGGGCCGGGTCCGGACGGTCTCGGCGACCGGCACGACAACGTGCTCGAGCTGGTGCGTGGTGCCGACGTGATGATCCACGACGCCCAGCACCGGGCCGCGCAGTTCCCGGACGTCGACTTCCTGGGTCACGCCAGCCCGGAGTACGCCGTGGAGCTCGCCCGCGAGGCCGGGGTGCGGGCGGTGGTCCTCTTCCACCACGCACCCGACCGCACCGACGACCAGGTCGACGAGATCCTCGCCGACGCCCGCCGGCTCGCGGGGGACGACCTCGTCGTCCACGCGGCGTACGAGGGGCTGGTCCTCGACCTGCCCTGACGGTGGGCCGATGTGGCGGCCGTGAGCGATAGTGTCGCCGTCGAGGCCACGATCTGGTCCGCGAGACAGAGGGAGACACTGTGAAGATCGGCGTTCCGAAGGAAGTCAAGAACCACGAGTACCGGGTCGCGATCACGCCCATCGGCGTGCACGAGCTGGTCGCCCACGGGCACGAGGTCGTCATCGAGAAGAGCGCCGGGGTGGGCTCCTCGATCACCGACGAGGAGTACGTCGGGGCAGGTGCGACGATCATCGACTCGGCCGACGACGTGTGGGGCTCGGCCGACATGGTGCTCAAGGTCAAGGAGCCGGTCGCCGAGGAGTACCACCGCCTGCGTGAGGGCCTGACCCTCTTCACCTACCTCCACCTCGCTGCTGACAAGCCGCTCACCGAGCAGCTCCTCGCCTCGAAGGTCACGGGCATCGCCTACGAGACCGTGCAGCTGCCCTCGGGCGGACTGCCGCTGCTCTACCCGATGTCGGAGGTCGCGGGATGTCTCGCGCCCCAGGTCGGCGCGCACTCGTTGATGAAGGCGCAGGGCGGGCGCGGTGTGCTGATGGGTGGTGTCGGTGGCGTGCACAACGCCAAGGTCGTCATCATCGGCGCGGGTGTCTCGGGTCAGAACGCCGCCAACATCGCGCTCGGCATGGGTGCGGACGTGACGCTGCTCGACACCGACCTCGACAAGCTGCGCATGTCGTTCTGGCGCTACGACAACCGGGTCCACGGGCTCGCGTCGTCCAAGCTGGCGATCGAGCAGCAGGTCATGGAGGCCGACATGGTCATCGGTGCCGTGCTGATCCCCGGTGCGGCCGCGCCCAAGCTGGTCAGCAACGACCTGGTCTCGCGGATGAAGCCCGGCTCGGTGCTGGTCGACATCGCGGTCGACCAGGGCGGCTGCTTCGAGGACACCCACGCGACCACGCACGCGGACCCGACCTACCAGGTCCACGACTCGGTGTTCTACTGCGTGGCCAACATGCCCGGTGCGGTGCCGCGCACGTCGACGTACGCCCTGACGAACGCGACCATGCCCTACGCCGTGGCGCTGGCCGACAAGGGCTGGCAGGGTGCCTGCCGCGCCGACGCATCGCTGGCGCTGGGGCTCAACACGCACGCGGGGCTGCTCACCAACGCGCCCGTGGGCGAGGCCGTCGGCATCGACTCGGTCGCGCTGGACGCGGTGCTCGCCTGAGCCCGACCGCAGCATGATCGACGCGGTCGACCGTGCGATCCGCACCTATCTCGAGCACCTGTCGGTCGAGAAGGGGCTCGCTGCCAACACCCTGACGTCCTACCGACGTGACCTGAGGCGCTACCGCGCGTTCCTGGCCGCGTCGGGGGTCGATGCCATGGACGCGATCAGCGAGGCGACGGTGTCCGGCTTCCTCATGCGGCTGCGTGAGGGCGACGCCGACCACCCGCCGCTGAGCGCGACGTCGGCGGCCCGGACGGTCGTGGCGGTGCGCGGCTTCCACAAGTTCGCCGTCGCCGACGGGCTGGCCGCCGCCGACCCGGCGGCCGGGGTCAAGCCGCCCACACCGGCCAAGCGGCTGCCCAAGGCCCTGCCGCTCTCCGACGTCGAGGCGATCCTCGAGGCGGCGGGCGCGCCGGGCACGACGCTGGCGCTGCGCGACAAGGCACTGCTCGAGGTGCTCTACGGCACCGGCGCGCGCATCTCGGAGGCGGTCGGGCTGGACGTCGACGACGTGGACGACCTCGACGGCACGGTGCTGCTGCGCGGCAAGGGCGGCAAGGAGCGGCTGGTGCCCGTGGGCTCCTACGCCCGCGACGCGCTGGCCGCCTACCTCGTGCGCGGGCGACCCGAGCTGGTGTCGGTCGGGTCTGCGGCGGTGGCCAGCGAGCGTGCCGGGGCGCTCTTCCTCAACGCCCGCGGGGGTCGGCTCTCGCGCCAGTCGGCCTGGTCGGTGCTGGTCAAGGCGGCCGACCGGGCGGGGGTCACCCGCGACGTGTCGCCGCACACGATGCGACACTCGTTCGCGACGCACCTGCTCGACGGCGGCGCCGACGTGCGCGTCGTGCAGGAGCTCCTGGGCCACGCGTCGGTGACGACGACGCAGGTCTACACCCTGGTCACCGTCGACAACCTCCGCGAGGTCTTCGCGACCGCACACCCGAGAGCACGCTGACACCCTGATGAGCCACCCATGACGCTGGACGCCGACAAGGTCTACGACGAGATCACGACCTGGGCAGCCGGGGAGGGCCTCGAGCTCTACCCGCACCAGGAGGAGGCGGTGATCGAGCTGCTCGGCGGCAGCAACGTCATCCTCGCCACCCCGACCGGTTCGGGGAAGTCGCTGGTCGCGATCGGGGCGCACATGGCCGCGCTCGCCGAGGACAAGGTCAGCTTCTACACCGCGCCGATCAAGGCGCTGGTCAGCGAGAAGTTCTTCGCCCTGTGCGGCGTCTTCGGTGCCGAGAACGTCGGCATGCTCACCGGTGACGCCTCGGTCAACACCGACGCCCCCATCATCTGCTGCACCGCCGAGGTGCTGGCCAACATCGCGTTGCGCGAGGGCTCGCACGCCGACGTGGGGCTCGTCGTGATGGACGAGTTCCACTACTACGCCGAGCCCGACCGCGGCTGGGCCTGGCAGGTGCCGCTGCTCGAGCTGCCGCAGGCGCAGTTCCTGCTGATGTCGGCCACCCTCGGCGACGTCACGGCGATCGCGGAGGACCTGACCCGTCGCAACGGGCGCGAGACGGCGATCGTCGACGACGCCGAGCGCCCCGTGCCGCTGGACTTCCGCTGGTCGTTGACGCCGCTCGACGAGACCGTCGTCGAGCTCGTCGAGACCCACCAGGCGCCGGTCTACGTCGTGCACTTCACCCAGAAGGACGCCGTCGAGCACGCCACCAGCCTGCTCTCGCCCAGCTCCGCGATCGGCAAGCTGAGCCAGGCCGAGAAGGACGCGATCACCGACAAGATCGGCGCCTTCCGTTTCGGCTCGGGCTTCGGCAAGACACTGTCCAAGATGCTGCGTCGTGGCATCGGGGTGCACCACGCCGGCATGCTGCCGCGCTACCGCCGGCTCGTCGAGCAGCTCGCCCAGGCCGGGTTGCTGACGGTCATCTGCGGCACCGACACCCTGGGCGTGGGCATCAACGTCCCGATCCGCACCGTCCTGTTCACCGGTCTCGCGAAGTTCGACGGCAACCGCGCCCGCATCCTGCGCACGCGCGAGTTCCTCCAGATCGCGGGACGCGCCGGCCGCGCGGGCTTCGACACGGCCGGGTACGTCGTCGTACAGGCTCCGGAGCACACGATCGAGAAC
>NZ_CALRWD010000090.1:0-17749 GCF_943371775.1 Nocardioides psychrotolerans | reverse complement strand
GATCGGGCTCGTCCCGCCCGCTGAGTTCGAGGCCAACCACTGGACCCATCAGCAACCCAGAGTCGGACCCCAGCACTACCCTCAGACACCGGTCCCGATCGGGGCTGGTTCCAAGTAACCGAGCCTCCACGAAACCCGGGGCGATTCACTCCGACAACCACCAACGACGTCGCCATCGTCATCCGCCTCCCGCGCGAGCTTCGCGACGCCCTCAAGCAGAGAGCCGCGACAGAAGACCGCTCCCTCGCTTCGCTGATGCGCGTTGCGGTGCGCGCATACCTCGATGACGTGCAGGAGGGCGAGTCGTGACCGCCATCGGCACCGCGGCTGGCCCGACGCGGACAGCACCGCCGACCTCCATCAGCCTGCAGACCTCAAGCCCGGCTAGGGCCGAGTACGAGCTGCTCGGCCAGCTGCGACTGGCTCGATGCCTGACCAACAGCAGCGGCGGTCCGGTTCTTGACCCCGCTGCACTGCACGGCCTGGCCGGGAGGATCGTGCGCAAGCTCGAGCCGCTCACAGAAGCGAGCGCGCCCGCCATGCTAGTCACCATTCTGACCGCCTTCGCCACCATGGTGGGCCGCGGGGCGTTCGTCCGCGTGGGGTCGGAGCGGCACTACCCGATCATCTTCGCGGTGGTCATCGGGAGTTCGGCCAAGGCACGCAAGGGCACGTCCCTGGCCGCCGTGCGCCCCGTCCTCGAAGCCGGCGACGACCCCACCCTGGCGTTCATGCAGTCTCGTCTGCGAAAGGGTTTCCAGTCGGGCGAGGCGCTCATCCAGGCCGCAGCCGACCTGAGCGCCGGCCGGGCCGAAAATGACGACAACATCCCCGACCAGCGTCTTCTGGTCCTGGAGACCGAGTTTGCCAAGACGCTCACCGTGGCCCAGCGGCAGGGCTCCATCCTCTCCATGGTGCTGCGGTCCGCTTGGGACGGCGAGCCGCTCGAGAACCGCACCCGCCGCGAAGACCTCGTCGCCTCCGCGGCCCACCTGGGCGTGATCGCACACGTCACCGCGCCCGAGTTGGACCGCAAGCTCGACCTCGTGGAGGTCGCCAACGGATTCGCGAACCGGTTCCTGCATGTCTGGAGTGCCCCGCACCTGGCCATCGCAACGCCCGGAAGGCTCCAGTCCTCGGTCGTCGCCGAACTCGGGGGCGACCTCCAGTTGGCCACCACCTTCGCGGGCACCGTTGGTGAGATGACCCGGACCGCAGCCTTCGAGAACGAGTGGAACTCTCTGTACTACGTGCTCCGGCTGCAGCCCAGTGGCGGCGACGTTTTCGACTCGCTGACGGCCAGGGCCGCCCCCCACATCCTGCGCCTGGCCATGGTCTATGCCCTACTCGACCAGTCGACCGAGCTCGACGTCACCCACCTGCGAGCGGCCAGCGCCTTGTGGGAGTACTGCGAGGCGACGGTGGCCCACGTGTGGGGAGCCACACTGGGGAGCGAGCAGCTCGACAAGCTGTACGCCGCCGCCCTGAAGGCCGGCACCTCGGGCCTGAGCCGAACCGACATCATCGGACTGTTCTCCAACAACCTGGCCAAGCAGGAGGTCGACGATCTGGTCACACGCCTGGTGGGCATGGGTCTGGCCCGGGCGGAGAGCCAGTCAACTGGTGGCCGCCCTCGACAAGTCCTGCTCGCCACCGACATCTGACGAAGAAACGAAGAAACGAAGAAGGCCTTGCATGGGGCTTTCTTCGTTTCTTCGTTTCATTCGTGCGGTCACCCAACCTAGACGGGACGGCGACCCGCGGCCCCGGGCGCGACGCGCGTCTAGATCCGCGACTCCACGAAGTCGGTGAACCGGCCGGTATCCGCGAAGTAGTTGGGGTACGCGTCGCGCAGTTGGCTGATCCGGGCGATGTTGATTAGCACCGCGTCCAGGTCCTCGTCGTCCATGGCCTCCAACTCGGTGATCCGCGCCTCCGCGTCGGCCAGCGTCTCGTGGACGGTCACCGTGAGGATCCCCTCGCTCCGCCAGAGTTCGAGGGTCAGGGTGTTCCGGCGGTCCGTCCTGGCGTGCTCGCCCACGATCGACGCGTAGCCGCGCAACCGCTCCAGGACGCCGACGTCCATCTCCAGGCGCATCAACTCGGCCGCCAGTTCCTCCGTCGACCCCTCGGCGCCGGGCACAGGGGCAGTCCCCTCCTCGTGGGCCATGAGCGAGGCGACTAGGACGAAGAACCGGAGCACGTCCGGGTCGCCCTTGCCGTACTTCAGCTCGCTGCCCGAGAACAGGTCCATCGTCTCGACCGCGGTCGCCCAGGCGTGCTGCAACAGCGTGCGCACCTGCAGTTCGATCCGCAGCCCCTTGTATTCCTTCTTCGAGGCCCCGTACTCGTAGACCAGGTGGACGCCTCGGTAGCCGGAGTCGCGCGGCCCCGGGTCGTCGCGCAGGTAGTCGTAGACCTTCTTGACACGGTTCTTGCTCCGCGGGAGGTCGCGCAGGATCGCGACCAACTTCTCGACCTCGGCGACGCTGTGGAAAACCACCCGACAGCCGCCAAGGTCCTGCATGGTCGTCACGCTCATCGTGGGGTGGCGCCTGAGTTTGTCGAGGATCGTGGGCAGGCGCTTCCGGCGCTCGGCGACGACGGCGTTCGGGTTCACGTCGAGCGCCCGCTGCCGCACGGTCACAGTCACGGCGTTCAGGGGGAACGCGTGGGCGAGGCGGTAGTTGCTCAGAACGGCTCGGGCCGCCTGGACCTCCTCGGGCGTACCGGTCCCCCTACCGATGGTCCGGCTCGCCCGCTGGACCGCCTTATTTGAATGCTCGGGGACCACCCACTTCTTCATGGCCGCGACCGTACCGGCCCGCGCCGACATCCGCGCCCCGCGTTTCCCGCCCGCGGTGACATGGCAAGACGAGTCGTCCGCCTGGGGGCGACCCGCACAGGACAACTCTGATACGAGAAGCGGCCGCTCCCCCGGCCAGGTCGCGGCGCCTGTCGCCGCCGTGTGGTGCGGGGTCGCCGTCGGCTCACACCCGAGCGAGTGGGCCGCCTGCCGGACCGTCCTACGGTGGACGCGAACTCAGTCGCGAGTTCGGCCAGCTGCGGTCGCCGGTCCAGAGGCAGCGCTCGCCGCCCGGACCCCTTACCGAGCCACGATTTGGTCCAGCAGCGCGCCATCGTGGACACCCTTGTGGTCAGCCACCGCAGGCCGGCCCGCATTCTGTGGCGCTGCCCCGCACCCGGTGAGCTGGTTCCGCGTTGTTGGCAACGTCCCGGACGCAGCAACTGGTGTGGCCATGCCTGCCTCTCCCTCTCCCTCTCCCACGGTCACCCCCTACCTGTCTGAACTTGCACGCTTACGCGCCCTTAGCGATGACCAGCTTGACGAGACAGAGATCGATTCTCTGCCGACGTTGTGGGTGCCCTTGAAGGTCGTACCCGGGTTGTAGAACTCTTCGTCCATCTCGGTGGGCCTGAACTTCTACAGCGGTCCCATTGCGTCCTGGTCTTCCGCCGGCACGGTGCGCAGCACCTACCCGAGGAGGACCCGTGAACACCTACACCAACCGCAAGGTCTACACCCGGCTGGCGGCCAAGCTGCCAGCCGGCGCCCCCACCAACTCCGACTGGGTGCGCTGGTCCATCGAAGGCGGCACGAGCGGCGTCGCAGCCCAGCGGACCACCCACTGCACGACCTACGCCAGTGACCCGGACATCACCAAGATCCAGCAATTTCCGGAGGACGCCTGGGACCCCGGCAAGCCTGAGGTCGGCGCCCACTACGGCATCGTGTGGCTCACACTCGCCGACCTTCACCACAACGCCACCGGCGACGACCCGATCGCCGCTGTCGTCCTGGTCGGCAGCACCCTGTTCTTCAACATCACGCTCTCGACCACCATCCAGCACATCCGGCGCGAGGACGGAGAGGACGAGAACGGGGTCACCCGCCTCATGCTCGCGGTGCTCAACCACTACCCGTCTCTGCGAGCCTCGCGGTTCGCAGAAGATGTCACCCGTGCGGGCCGCGATCCGGTGGACTGGGCTGCCATCACCGGCAAGCACAAGACCCGCGCCATCGAGATGCACTTCGGCGGACAAGCCTTCGACCCCACCAAGGCCGGCGACTGGCTGGCCCTGAGCGCCCTCGGCATGGTCGGCGGAAACGATGACCCCCTCCGTCGTCGCAAGCTCACCGGCAAGCGCCTCATGAAGTACCGCACCGGAGGTGCGGCCATCGCCGAGAAGCAGATGCCACACGGCTGGCACCACAAGAAGGACAAGCACGGACGCGCCATCCGCGAAGGCGACCGCGGCCTCACCCCCGAAGCCGACCCCGCCATGATTGCGGTGTTCGGTTCGCTCTACCCCGCCCATGCCGCGGGAGAGAACTACCAGCAGATCGCGCAACGCATGGTGGCCTTCGAGGCCGACGGCGCCCTCCACCGAAGAGACCACACCAACCTCGACAGCCGCTACTCCGACACAGCGGACGACCCTCTGGCAAACTACGACGCCGCCAAGAGCTTCTTCGTCCGGAGCAGCTTCCGGCCGCGCGTCCTGCCATCCGAGCAGGACATCGCCCGCTACCTGGCAGGCGAGGACCCGGCAGAGGTGTTCGGCCCCGATACCCGGCTCTACATCGCCAAGGTCGAGCTCGTGCGCACCGGCCGGTACTTCCGCCGGCTGACGAACGACATCCGGGGCCGGAACATCGTCCTTGACGGTGTCCCGGCCGTCTACCGGGACGACCAGGACGAGTACGGCTGGTTCGATGTCCTCTCCGCCCCGTGGGCCTGGCCCAGTGACGCCGCGGGGCGCGAAGTGCCCCGGTTCGGCGTCTCCGACGACACGTGCCGGAAGGTCGCGGCGCGACTGCTCACCGAGCTACGCACGCCGAAGCAGCCCACCGGCGGCCAGGCCCACCACACCGCCCACCGCAGGGTTCTTCAGGGCTTCCCGAACTGGACCGTGCCCGCCGGAGCAGCCGGTTCCCGGTACGACGAGCCCACCGAATGGGGCGTGGAGGCACGCGCCAACCTCTCGGGGAAGGCCAACTTCATCCTGCTCTTCCGCCGCGCGGCCGCCGGGGCCGGTCGCGGGTGGAGCTACCTCGGCCCCGGCGAGGCGAAGCCGGACCACATCGCCGCGACCGGCTCCCTGACCGAGCTCGCAGCGTCGGTCGCGAGCAGCCTCGACCGAGCCGTGCAGACACTGGCAGACCCGAGTTCGGTCTCGACCCTGACCGAACTCCCCGCCGGGGAACAGACCATCGACCCGGCGGCCACGTGGCAGCACAGGGCCGACCTCAAGCAATCGGAACTGGTTCAACTTGAAGCCGAGGCCAAGGGGCACCGCACTATGGCCGCGCTCGCCGCGGGCGCGGGCGACGAGGACGAGGCGAAGGCGTACGCCGCCCAGGCCGCCGAGGTCGGCACCCGGGCCCGCGCCGTTCAGGCTGAGGCTGCCCGCCTCTCTAAGAAGATTCAGGAGCACCGCACCCAGCAGGCGCACTCGATCGCCCGGGACGACCGGGCAGATGTCTCGGCCGCTGCTTACCTCGTCGCCGGCCTCGAAGCGGCCTCACGCAGCAACGGCGAGGCACGGGCCCGGCTCGGGCAGCTCTGCGACAAGAGCTTCACCGCCTGGCGCTTCCATGTTCACGATGATGACCTTGTGTGGAGCTGCGACGCGCTCCTCCCGCTCAAGACCGGCGGCCATACCCAGCTGCCGCTGACCGGCATCATCAGCAACGTCCGCACCCGCACCGGCAAGGCTCTCGCCACCACCGAGACTGTTGTGCGGTACGTCTTCGAGGAGGGCCGCGACCTCACTGCGGTCGCCGACCTGCTCCAGGTGACCCGCAAGACGCTGCTGACCAAGCGCGTCATGCCATGGCTCGTCAGCAATGGCGTGACCGCGCGGGGTGCGAAGTGCGCACTCGTCGAACACCCGGTGCCGACCGTGCGCCAAGAGCTGCACACCTGGCTGACACGGGGCCCGGGCGCCGGCTCCCACACAGTCGCCAGCGCCTACCACCAGCGCCTCCTCGCGACGTATCTCGACCCTGACCTCGCCTGGGGCGATGCAGCCGTCCCGGACGACACCACCTGGATCAGCGAAGCGCTTCGCCTCCTCACCGCCGACACAGCGACGCGCAAGCACGGCCTGCCGGTGCTGGATGTCGCGCTGGCCGTAGGCCGGTCCGAGGCCGACGTCCGGGATCTGGTCAAGCCGCAGAAGCGGTCCGGCGGGTTCACACGACCGCGCTATCTCGCATACGCGGACAAGGCCAAGACCCACGTGAAGGCCATCGGCTGCCCCCACGGGCGCTGCAGGGGTCGCCGCCCCTCCAGCCACGTGGTCCTGCTCCCCGAGGTCGCGGCCAGCGGGTACGGCGTCATCTGCCGCAGCTGCCGGCGCACCCCGGCAACCCACGACGCGTGGCCCAACACCCAGTTCCCGACCCAGTACCTCGGGTCCTGGACCAACCGCGGACCCGGAGGCACCCTGCGTAGGGAAGCCCAGACCATTCCTACCTCCGGGCCCGCCTGACAGGGTGCCGGCGCGTGGGCTCATGCCGGGACCCGACGCATCGAAGACGTGCCGGGTACCCCGCACCTAGGGTGCCTCTATGCCCACGGTCGCTCGCGAAGCACTGCTCCAGAGGCTCGCCCATGTGGACCTGCACTACCGGTGCAGCAAGGCCCTCCTCGACGACCACCCGGCGGTGCAGCAGTGGTGGGTCCTCGCCATCGAGCAGGACTCGAACATCGTCGACGACGCCGGCAATCCCGTCGAACGCGAGATCGCCCGAATCAGCCTCGTCAGGGAGTCTCTGTGGCGCGCCTCCTTGTGGGATGAGCTCGATGAGCTTGAGGGCGACCTCGAAACGGTCGCCAGCGCTATTCTGAATCGCAAGCGGGGGGACCTGGCCGAGGAGCTCCTCGACCGCCTAGAGGGGGCAGGCTCGTCAGTGTTGATCCTCAACTCCGCGACCCTCGCCGCGGAGTGGCGAGGGCACGGCGTCGGGAGGCTGCTCGCCGGCGTTGCCCTGCTGGCTCTCTCAGACGGAGTTTCCTGCTTCGCGACCTACCCGGCGCCACTGGATGGCTCGACCGGGGCGGAGCGCGATCGAGCCATCCTCGAGCTCGGGCAGGTCTGGGCCCGGCTCGGCTTTCAGCCCTTCCGAGATGGCGTTTGGGTGCTCGATCCCGCGTTGGTGACGCTCGACAACGCCGTAACCGCGCTCAAGTCAGACCTCGGGGTGGCGGGATGAAGGCAGTGCCGTAGGCCCGTCGGGCCGGCGTCCGGCGAGCACTCATAGCGGCCGTTGAAACAGGTGCCGACCGCGGCACCTCACTCCTGCTGCCCGGCGAGCGCTCCGCCGAGGCGTCGCACATGGGCTAGGGCCTCGGGCGAGCGATGTGCTTCGGCGGCCAAGGCTGCGGGCACCCAGTTGGATCCCTTGGATACGTCAAGGTCGGGGGCGAAGCTCTCCAGTTCGCCGACCCGGACCACGACCAGTCCCAGCACATCCAAGGCGTCGAGGAGGCGCGCCGCGGCCGCCCCGACTCCCCCGGCGCCCAAGGCCGACACGCCACCTGCCTTGACCTGGTTCCAGCCGCTGCCTGCAGTCTTCAACACCCGTTCGACGCTCCGGCGAAGCTCCTTGGTCAGGGGCGCGGTCGGGTCATCGCCGAGTACGGCCGCAAGCTCGCAGACCTGAAGGGCTGAGGCGTCCTTGCTGATCCGCGCGGTTGCAGCGGCGAAGTCGCTCTCGAAGTCTGTCCAGTCTCCGCCGAGTGCCTCCACGAGCTTCCTCGTCTCGGCCTCGACGCTGAGGAGGTCGATGTCGGGCACCGCGACTACTGGGACTCCCAGGCCGCGGAGTGCCTTGGCGATCTTGGCCATACCGCCCTTGCCTCCGCACGGCACGAAGAGCACCTCGCTGACGGGCAGGTTCACCTCACCGATCTCGTTGGCGACGTCAAGGGAGGCTGCGTAGAAGCGGGCGTCACGGTCGCCTTCGACCAGGACGACCAGCCGATGGAAGAGGCCGTCCAGTGCGTTGGAGTAGCGCAAGGCTGGCTCGTCCCAGATCTGGGTGAGCTCAATGGGATCGATCTGGCGGGCGCCCGTGCCTTGGGAGAACCTGTCGACGCGGACGATCGTCAACGGGGTCTTACTCTCCAGGAGACCAGTCAGCAAGTGCCGGTCGTGGGTGGCGATGACGACCTGCAGTTCGTTCTCCACGGAGAGGCGCCCGAGCTGGCGGCCCAGGGCCGCCGCCTGGGGTGGATGCAAGAACGCCTCCGGCTCGTCGACCAGCACGATCGGGAAGCTGGCGGCGAGCAGCGGCAGCAGCAGTCCGAAGAAGCTCCGCATCCCGTCGCCCTGCTGGGCGAGCTCCGGGAGGCTCAACAGCTCGTCGCGATACGCCGCGTCGATCTCGTCTCGACGTGGAGCGTCAGCAAGCAGCTCCCCGACACGCAGTCGATGCTGGGCGGAGTAGTCATCCAGCCACAGCGCCTCACCGAACACCTGGGAAGCGATTCCGCTGGCCTGGTGCAGGCGGACACGGTCGTCGGCCAGGACGTGCACTGGGTGGGTGGCGGGTTCGCGCGCGTCGTTGCGTGCCGGCGCGGCCTTCGACTGTTCCAGGCGTGAGTCCGTGTTCGCGTACTGCACGAGGAACGGTGCCAGGGTCGACCCGAGGCGACCGGTCGGGCCAGCCTGCGCCCACGACGTCGACATCACCTGCCGCAACCAGGACGTGCTGACGTTGGCGCCGCCCAGCGACCGGAACCCGCCCTCCGCGTCGGCGGAGTAACGGTTGTGCGCGGCCAGCCAGGCCACGACGTCGGCGGGGGTCCCTGCCACCTCGAGCGAGAGGCTCTTGACCAACCTCCAGAAGGGTTGGGAGTGGTACTCCGAGTTCAGGTGGGTGTGGATCTCGCGCAGTAGCGTGCTTTTACCGGCATTGTTGGGGCCGACCACGACGGTCACCCCCACCGCCGGCGGGGAGACTGTGGATCCGTCGCCCAGCTCGAAGCTTGAGATCTTGGCCAACATCTCGGTGGCCTGGCCCTCAGTGAGGTTGGTGCCGTCCAGCGACTGCACCAGTCCTGCCGGAAGTTCGCCCATGTCCCGCCGCCTGCCCGCTCGTTGTTGTCAGATTCGGCAAGTCCACCGGTGCCAGAAGGTACCGGAGCCGGCGGACGGTGAGAGTGCGACCTGCCTCGGTGGTGGCGCAAACGGGTCGCACGGCCTCCTAGCGTCCGGTCGCCTTGACGTGGCTGTGCGAGTGCGCGCGGTTTTAGGTACGCGTACGGAGCGAGCGCAACCCGGCGAACTGCCCGAGGAGGTCCGCGCCGACCTCGGGGCTCACGATCGGTTCGGAGGCAGGCTGCTCAGCGGGCGACTCCGCGCGGCCGTTCGCCTGGCGTCCGGTCATCAGACTGGGCAGCAACCGGCCGATGGCCAGGATGTCGTCGTAGGTGAACCAGACCCCGCGCTGCCGCGGGCCGGGCTGGCCGCTGCGCTGGTGCGGCACCTTGTCGGCGGTCACCCAGACTTTGAGCCAGGTGTCGGGGACATTGAGCATGACGGCGGCCTCCTTGCGTGTGTGGCGGCGGAAGGCAATCAGGTCGGTGTGGTCGGTCACGGGGGTGACCGTCCGGCCGGTCCCGGGCCGCGCAATGGGGGGCACTTTGGGGGGCACTTTGGGGGGCAGACGCACCGCTCAGGACCGGACAAGACCGCTGGAGACCACTCGGAACCGCCCAGAACTGGGCGTAGGATGACCGACCACCGGCCACGCGGCCGGTACCGGCTCGATGGCGGGTTCAAGTCCCGTTACTCACCCCAGGCGTGATCGAGCCCCTGACTCGCGGAAGCGGGTCAGGGGCTCGCTGCGTCTCGGGGAGGTGCTCCGGTCGCGGCCACGCCCTCCTCTGTTTTTCCCCAAAACGGCACCAGCAGAGCCGCCACCTGCATTACTCACCCCATGACTCCTCTGCGCAGTGCCCCCCTTCTTGCCGTCGCCGCCGTCGTCGCCCTCCTCGCCGGCACCGGAGGTGCCGTCGCGGGATCGTTGATCACCAGCGAGCAGATCCAGGACGACTCGATCCGGTCGGTGGACGTCAAGGACGGCACCCTCAACCTGCGCGACCTGCGGTCAGGCGCCCGCGAGGCGCTCGCGGGTCAGGACGGCACTGACGGAGCTGACGGGGCAGACGGGGCGCCGGGGGCGGACGGTGGCACCGGTCCGGTCGGACCGGCCGGTCCAGTGGGTCCGCGAGGTGAGCAGGGGTTCACCGGACCGACCGGCCAAGCGGGACTGGACGGGGTCCTCGGCTACGAGGTGGTCTACTCGGCGCTCGTGACGTCCACCGTGGTCGGAGACCCGGCGTCCCACTCCGCCATGGCCGACGCCACGTGCCCCGTCGGCAAGATCGCCATCAGCGGTGGCTACACGCTGCTCGATGCCGGGGGCTCCTCCGGCCTCACCGGGGCGACGGTCGACCTGGAGCAGGTGGTCAACAGCTCGCGCACATGGCGGGTCCGGAGCCACGGCACCAGCGCCCACCAGCTCTATGCCTCCGCGACCTGCGTGATCGGCACCGCACCGTCGCAGTGCGGCCGCACCGCCGGGACGAAGCCCCAGCCCCAGCGGTGCCGCACCGCACGCCAGGCGCGCTAGGGCCTGGCCGGTCGCTCAGCTGCGGTGGCGTCCGTCGGAGGTGGTCGTGACGTCGGGGTCGATCCGGTCGGCCTCGCGCAGGTGGTCCTCGCGCTGCGCCTCCTCGGCGGCGAGCACCTTCGTCAGCTCGACGACCTCCTCGTCGGCCTTGCGCGCCTCCACGTGGGCGAGCTCGGCACGGGCCTCCGCGTGGTGCAGCCTCTCGGCAGCGGTGCGCACGTCGGGCGTGGCGGCGACCGCCTCGGAGCGCAGCTGGCCGGCCTGCTCACGACGCAGCTCCCGGTCACGCTGACGCTTCTTCTGCAGTGCCATCACCAGTGCCAGCGCGGCCAGCACCACGACGACGGCGACGATGATCCAGACCAGGGTCTCGGTCTCCATGAAGTCCTCCTCAGGTTCGGCGACCCGGTACCCGCATTGCCGCACCACCACGCGATGACTCCGGCCGGGGACCGGCGAACATGAACAAGTTCTTCACGCGCTTCTGCTTCGGCTCGGTTCGGTGAGGACTAGATTCCTGGACAGTTCAGGGTCCACGAGGTATCGACGCGAGGCGTGTCGACCGTGGCCAAAGAAGGAGTCCACCCATGGCGCAGTCGTCACCCGAGAGCCTGCTCTCGCAGCTCGCCGAGCGATGCATCAGTCCGCCGGATGTCGCCACCCTCCTGACCCGATCGCTTCCGCTGGTCCTCGAGGTGACCGGCGCCGGCTCGGCGTACGTCCTGCGTGGTCTGGTCGAGGACGTGCAGGTGGTGGCCCACGCGGGCGCCACGCTCGCCACCGATGCCCTCTCCAGCGACCTCGCGGACGAGCATTCGGGGTGGCGCGAGCTCCCGGTTCCCAGCGGCTGGCGCGATGGTGGCGTCAGCACAGCATGGGCGCGCAGGCTCTCAGGACACCCCGGGCCGCTCGTGCTCGTGCTCACCTACGACCGTGACGCGACGCGCGGCGACCTTCTCGACGTGGTGGGCGCGCTGCTCGAGACGGCCGTGAGAGGGGCTCAGTCGGCTGCCGATCTCGCTGACCTGACGCAACGCGTCGACAACGCCCAGCACCTCGCCAACATGGGCGACTACGACTGGCACATCGCCAGCGACACGAACCGGTGGTCCGACCAGCTCTACCGCATCTACGGTCATGAGCCGCAGTCCTTCAACGCCAGCTATGAGCGCTTCATCTCCCACATCCACCCCGACGACCGCGAGCGGATCATGGCGATCCACCAGCAGGCCTACGCCTCCGGGGAGCCTTACCAGATGATCGAGCGGGTCCAGCGGCCCACCGGGGAGACGCGCTACCTCTCCTCCAACGGTCAGGTGCTCATGGACGCGACGGGGACGCCGGTGCGCATGCGTGGGACCTGCATCGACATCACCGACCTGGTCCTCTCCGAGCAGGAGGTCGAGCGGGTCAGCGCCCGGTTCGAAGCCCTGGTGGAGTCGAGCGGAGACGCGATCATGGTGCTCGAGGGTCGCCTGGTCGTGCAGTCCAACGACCGTAGCCGCGCCCTCCTGGGGGGCGACCCGGTGGGGCAGCCCCTCGACAGGTTCGTGCACGTCGACGCAGACGAGAGCCTGGGTGTCCCGGGCCGCAGGCTCGACGGTCAGGAGCTCACGCTGGACGTCTTCACGAGCGAGCTGAATCCAGGGGTCGACGACGACCTCGTCGCGGTCTTCGTGCGCGACGCCGCACCCCGGCTCGCGAGCGAGGCGCTGGCGGTCAGCCTGGGAGAGGCCCAGGTGCGCCGGCGACAGGCAGTGGAGATCAACGACAACATCATCCAGGGCCTGACCGCGTCCGTGTACTGCCTCGAGGAGTCCAACGTGAGCGCTGCCGCGGAGTACGTCCAGCTCACCCTCTCCTCTGCCCGGGCCATGATGAACGACCTCCTCGAGCCTCTGGACGGTGAGGATCTCCAGCCCGGGGACCTCGTGCGACAGAGCGCCACCACCCTGCGCGGCCGGACAGGAGCCGCCGCCGGGCCGGATCCGACGCCGGTCGTGGTCGCACCGGTGACAAGCGATCGGAGGGTCCTGATCGTCGATGACTCCGAGGACATGCGGATGCTGGTCCGGCTCTTCCTCGATCGCAAGGAGGGAGTCCAGGTGGTCGGTGAGGCAGCCACGGGACGCGAAGGCATCAGGCTGGCCCACGAGCTGCAGCCCGATCTCATCCTCCTCGACCTCGCCATGCCCGAGATGGACGGGCTGGAGGCACTGCCCCAGATCTTCACCGGAGCCCCGACGGCCAAGGTGATCGTGCTGTCCGGCTTCGACCACCGCCTGGGCGACCAGGCGCTGGCCCTCGGCGCGTCCCTCTTCGTGCAGAAGGGTGGAGGGTTGGACGAGCTGATGCGTGCCATCGACAAGACCCTGCCCAACGGGGTGCCACCGCAGCGCGCGGCCAGCTGATCTCCCGAGGTCGTGAGTACCCCTAGTCGACCTTGACTACGCGCCCGGCGATTGGTGAGGCGTCCTGGTCCTTTAGGGCCACAGACAAGGCGAGTAAATCCCGCCAGAGTCTGGCTCTACGCACGCACATGAGCCCCGGGGAGGGAGCCAGATGCACGCAAGATCCGTCATCCGACACTTCCGATCGGCTGTTGGACCGGTGTCCACTGTCGTCGTCGCTTCCTTGCTGACCGTCGCCACGACGGCGGGCCCGACGCACGCTGACGTCGTCCCCTACGTTCCGTGGTCCTCCTACCTCTCAGGGTGGACCGACGAGTACATCCCCAGCAGCGACAACGACTGCGTCGCTGGGAGATCCAACTGCCTGAACGCGACGTTGAAGGAGCTGAGCCGGATCGCCGACGGCACTGCGAGCACCTGCAGCCACAACGCGATCTTCCCCCGCGCCTACGTGCGGATGACCCAACTTTACGGATACACACGGGAGATCCCGGGCTACTACCAGGACGTGTCGTACTTCAACCACGTCGACGCTGTGTTCGCCCGCTACTACACCGACTCCTACTACAACTGGCAGTCCGGCAACCGCTCAGCCGTCCCGCAGTCCTGGCTGACCGCGCTAGATGCCGCGAAGAACAAGTCGGTCAGCGGCACCGGCGATCTGCTCCTGGGAATGAACGCGCACATCAACCGCGACCTGCCTTACGTCATGGCCGCTGTGGGCCTCGTGGCCCCCGATGGCTCGTCTCGAAAGGTCGACTACACCGCAGTCGAGGCGTGGCTGTATCAGGCAACCGCCCCGCTGATCGCCGAGTTCGCCGCTCGATTCGACCCATCGATCGATGACACTGCCGACCCGCACGGGATCAGCAACTCAGCCCTGTTCCAGATGGTCTCCGGTTGGCGGGAAAATGCCTGGCGCAACGCCGAAGCATTGGTCTCGGCACCGAGCCCACAGGCTCGCGCACTCGTCGAAGCGAACATCGAGGCGCAGGCCAACACGGTCGCACAGGGCATCCTGGCCACGCAGTCCTACGTCCCCTTGGTCACCTCGACCGTGCCGCGAGACACCTACTGCGCGGCACACAACGCAGACGCACCACCCGTCCCGTACGCCTTCGGCTACGCGACCCCGTGGGGCTACGCCTACTGAGGAGCGACGCAACGCGCGGCCGGCTGATCAGTCCTTCACGAGACGCTCCCAGTCCGTGACCACGGGCACCAACGTGCCCTCGGCCCACCGCGTCAGCTGGTCGTGGTGGTGGGGGTCGCGGGGGTCTCCGGCGGCACCCAGCGGCACGATCCAGGCACTGGCGCTCCGGTCGGCGAGGTCCCAGACGTAGCGCGCCACGGCACCGCGGTAGACGTCGTCGGAGATGCCGGGCAGCGAGCCCGTGCAGCGCACGCAGTCCTGGTCACCGCTCATGCCGACGCGTGGCACCGGCGGCGCCTCGAGACGGCCCGGAGCGAGGTCGAAGGCGTGCAGCGGCGCGAAGACGTGGGTGTCGCCCCAGGTCCGCCCGGGATCGGCGGCGATCTCGGCTTCGGCCTCCGCCAGGGCGGCGCGGGCGTGCGCTGCCACGTCGATGCCGTACGGCGACCCGTGGGCCGCGAGGTGGGCCAGCGCGAGGCCGATGCGGGTCGTCACGTCGAGCGAGGAGCGGAAGGCCGGGTCGTGCCCCGGCTCGTGCAACGGCGCGAAGACCGGCTCGGCCGCGACGCGTCGTACGAGTGCGGAGCGGTAGGCCGCGAACCGAGCAGCGTCGAGGGAGCCGGCCGCCATCACCCCGTCCCACCCGTCGAAGGCATCGGGCACGAGCGCGACCAGCGGTGCGACCGTGGCCAGCCACGCGTCGTCGTGGATCGCCGCGAAGTCCTCGCGCGTGAGCCCCGTGCGCGAGCCGAGCAGGGCGGTGATGCGGTCGGCGCGGTAGGGCGGCGCGAACGCCGAGCCCACGAGTTCGCTCTCGGGGCCGCGGCGCTCGTTGGCCGTCACGACCTGCCCGTCCGGGCCCGCGTCGACCCGGTGGACGTCGCCCAGCCAGCCGGTCCACGCCGTCGCCGGGTCGGCAGCGGCGACGATCCCGCGACGATTGCCCTCCGAGCGCAGCGGCACCCGGCCCGCCAGCCGGTAGCGCACGTCACCGTGCACGTCCGCGATCACCACGTTGTTGACCGGCTCGACCCACAGGTCCATCGCCTGATCGACGTCGTCGACGGTGCGGGCCCGCAGCAGCGGGAGCAGGGCATCGAAGCCGAGGTCGCCCAGCACCGTGGACGCCGCCCGCAGGCTCAGGCCGTCCTCGAAGACCGGCCCGCGCGGCGTCACGACCACCTCGACGTCGACCGCGTCGGCGTCGCGGACCGCCACGCTCTCGACCCACCGCTCCACCACGTCGTCGGACACGGTCTCGGCGTAGACGTCCTGGTAGTCCGCGCTGGCGTTGGTGATCGCCCACGCCACCTCCCCCGCGTGCGCGAAGTGCGGGATGCCGGGCACGCCGGGAAAGGCCAGTCCCAGCACGTCGAACGCGTCGTCGGGGTCCTCACAGGCCAGGCGCACCTGCTGGTAGACCCCCGGCGACTCGAGCACCCGGTGCGGGTCGCCGCCGATCAGCGGCAGACCCGAGGCTGTGCGGTCGCCACCGACCGCCCAGGCGTTGCTCCCGCTGGAGGCCGGCCCCTCGTAGGACAGCAGCGCCGCGTCGGGCCCCAGCACGTCGCGAGCCCGCTGCGCCCAGAGCTTGGCACCGAGGTTGGCGAAGAGCAGGTGCTGCACGAGGAAGACCGCGAGCGGCGTCCACTCCTCCCACGGCTCCGGCTCGACGCCGAGCGCGACCAGCTCGGGCGCGTCAGCGTGCAGGCCGGCGTTGACCCCGTCGACGTACGACGCCACGAAGGCGCGTGCCTCGGCCCCCAGGTGGTCGTGGGCCCGGCGGGCGGTGCGGGCGATCAGGGTGCGGCGGGCCAGCCGGTCCCAGCCGAGGGCGCTGGCTCCCATGATCTCGGCGCTGGTGCCGGTCGCACGGCGCCGCTGCCACTCCAGCTGCCACGCCCGGTCGCGCGCCGTCACCTCGCCCTGCCCGTGCGCGACGTCGAGCGCGCTGGTGCCGCGCACGTGCGGGACACCCCACGCGTCACGGTAGATCCTGGCCATGGCCAGGAAACCTAGCCGACCGTCCCGACCGTCCCGGCCGCACCGCGCTCGACGAGCTCCTGGTCGTCGACCGACGACAGGACGGGCAGCCGGACCTCGAAACGCGAGCCGTGACCCGGGCTCGACTGGACGTGGACCGTGCCGAGGTGACCCTCGACGATCTCGCGCACGAGCGAGAGCCCGAGGCCGCTGCCCTGGATGGCCCGTCCGTCCGACTCAGCACCCCGGAAGAAGCGGGTGAACAGGTGCTCCTGCTCGGACGCCGGAATGCCTATCCCGGAGTCCGCCACGCTGATGACGTGCTCGGGACCCTCGCGTCGCAAGCAGATCCCCACGTCGCCGTCCCCCGGTCCGGGTGTGAACTTCACGCCGTTGGTCAGCAGGTTGAGCACCGCCTGCTTCAGCCGGGCCGGGTTGCCCATGACCAGGGCGGGGACGAGTCCCACGTCCACCGCGATCGCGAGCCCCGGGCGGCAGGCCTTCGGCGAGAGCGCGGCGCGGGCGCCGAGGACGACGTCGCGCAGGTCCACGACCGTGTCCCCGCCCTTGCCGTAGACCGAGTCGACCCGCACCTGCGACAGGGACAACAGGTCCTCGATCAGCTGCAGCAGTCGGTCGCTGTTGTCCGAGATCTTCCCGACGGCGCGCCGTTGTGACTCACCGAGCGCGCCGAAGGCGGAGTCCTCCAGCAGCTCGACGTAGCCCAGGATGCTGGTGAGCGGGGTCCGGAGCTCGTGACTCACCGTCGCCACGAAGGAGTCCTTGATCTCGTCGACCTCGCGCAGGCGCTGCACCAGGTCCTCCAGCGCCTGCCGGGAGGCGACCTGGTCCGTGACGTCCTCGGAGGTGCTGAGGAAGCCGCGAGGGTCCCCTCGCTCGTCCGTCACCCGGGCGAGCGTCATCGCGTGGGTGCGCAGGGTGCCATCGGCCCCGACCAGCTCCACCTCGGTCCCGACGCGGTCGGGCGGCGCCAGCGCTCCCGCGATCGCCAGCCAGTCCGCCGGCACGCTCAGGCGGCGGGCCAGGGCCGACTGGCTTGCGGGCGGGAGCAGGTCGGCCAGCGGAGTGCCGACCACGTCCGCGGCGTCGTAGCCGAGCAGGCGCTCGGCCCCGACGTTGAACATCGAGATCCGACCGTCCTGCCCGGCCTCGATGATGGCCACCCCGGTGGTGGCCGCCAGGATGCGCTGCAGCGAGTCCCGCTCCGCGGCCGCCACGGAGGTCGCCTCGATCTGCTCACCCGCCCTCAGCACCTGGGACACGACCATCACCGAGCACGCGATGGCGAACCCGGCGAGGATCCGCCCGGCCTCGTCCTCGGTGAAGGCCGGGTCGGCGGAGAGTGCGGCGAAAGGCCCGAGACTCACGTAGGTGGCGGCTGCCAGCAGGACCATCACGGCATACATCTGCGCGAGCGCCTCCCGGCCCCGCAGCCGTTGGCCACCCCACCCCAGCACTCCCACCAGGACCAGGCACAACCACGCCTGCGCCGGGAGCACGAGCAGGGTCACC
>NZ_CALRWD010000089.1:0-18535 GCF_943371775.1 Nocardioides psychrotolerans | reverse complement strand
CGAGGCGCTGGGCGATCACGATCGGCAGCGGCATCAGCACGTCGGTGTCGTCGCACGCGTAGCCGAACATCAGGCCCTGGTCGCCGGCGCCCTGCTTGTCCATCGCGTCCACGGAGCCCGTGCGGCTCTCGTGACCGGTGTCGACGCCCTGGGCGATGTCGCCGGACTGGCCGCCGATGGCGACCATGACGCCGCAGGAGTTGCCGTCGAAGCCCTTCTCGGAGGAGTCGTAGCCGATGTCGAGGATCCGCTGACGGACCTTGGCCTTGATGTCGACGTAGCCGGTCGTGGTGACCTCGCCGGCCACGACCACGAGGCCGGTGGTCAGCAGCGTCTCGACGGCGACCCGGCTGTGCGGGTCCTGCTCGAGCATCGCGTCGAGCACCGAGTCGCTGATCTGGTCAGCGATCTTGTCGGGGTGACCCTCGGTCACGGACTCCGACGTGAAAAGACGTCCCACCACAGCGCTACTCACTCCCGTTAGGCGATCTCGACCTGGTCCAACTTATTGCTGGGGACCAGCATGCAAGATGGGCGTCTCACGCACCGAATCGACGGGCCACCTGGTCCCAGATGGCGTGGGCGACGGTCGTCTTCGATCCACGGGGTACGTCGGTCACCTCGCCGTCGGCGGCCAGGATCACCGCCTCGTTGTCGGCGCTGCCGAAGACCGCTCCCCCGCTGACGTCGTTGACGACGAGCAGGTCGCAGCCCTTGCGCGCCAGCTTGGCGGTGGCCAGCTCCAGCACGGATCCGGTGGCGTCCCCGGTCTCGGCGGCGAAGCCGACGATGACGGCGTCGGGGCGACTGCGGTCGTGGGAGATCTCGTGGAGGATGTCGGCGTTCTGCACCAGCTCGATGCTGGGGGCCGAGCCGTCGTCGGCCTTCTTGATCTTGGCGCCGCTCACCCCGGCCGGACGGAAGTCGGCGGGGGCTGCGGCCATGACCACGGCATCGGCGCCGGAGGCCGCCGCGACGACCTCGGCGTGCAGCTCGGCGGTCGTCTCGACGCGCACGACCTTGACCCCGGCGGGGTCCGCGAGCGTCACGTTGGCCGCGACGAGCGTGACCTCGGCGCCCCGGGCGACGGCGGCACGGGCCAGTGCATAGCCCTGGAGGCCCGACGAGCGGTTGCCGAGGAAGCGCACGGGGTCGAGCGGCTCGCGGGTGCCGCCGGCGGACACGACGACCCGCCGACCGGCGAGGTCGTGGGAGGTGGCAGCCGAGCCGCGGGCCAGCACGTCGACGCAGACCGCGAAGATCTCGCTCGGCTCCGGCAAGCGGCCCTTGCCGGTGTCCTTGCCCGTGAGACGCCCCTCGGCGGGCTCGATCACGAGCGCGCCGCGGGCGCGCAGCGTGGCGACGTTGGCCTGGGTGGCGGGGTGCTCCCACATCTCGGTGTGCATCGCCGGGGCGAAGACGACCGGGCAGCGCGCGGTGAGCAGGGTGTTGGTGAGCAGGTCGTCAGCGAGCCCGTGGGCGGCCTTGGCCAGCAGGTCGGCCGTCGCCGGGGCGACCACGACCAGGTCGGCGGTCTGCCCGATCCGCACGTGCGGCACCTGGTGCACGTCGTCCCACACCGAGGCGGAGACGGGCTTGCCCGAGAGCGCAGCCCATGTCGGGGCGCCGACGAACTCGAGCGCGGACGCCGTCGGGGTCACCGTGACGTCGTGGCCGGACTCGGTCAGGCGGCGCAACAGCTCGCAGGACTTGTAGGCCGCGATGCCGCCGGCGACCCCCAGGACGACACGGGGCCGTGTCCCCGTCGGGGACACGGCCTCGTGGGAGACGCTGGTGGTCAGCGGATCACTCGTGCGACGTGAAGGAGGCGTCGATGGCTGCCTGCTTGGCAGCGGCCTCCTCGGCGGCGAGCTCCGCGGGGTCGACGTCCTCGCAGGTCAGCAGGTCCTCGTTGATCTCGCGCAGCGCGATCGAGAGGGGCTTCTCCTGGACGTGGGTGTCCACGAGGGGACCGACGTACTCGAGCAGGCCCTCGCCCAGCTGGGAGTAGTAGGCGTTGATCTGACGGGCGCGCTTGGCGCTGTAGAGGACCAGCTTGTACTTGCTGTCGGTCTTGGTGAGCAGGTCATCGATCGAGGGGTTGGTGACACCCTGAGCGTCGATGTTGGGGGCAGACACGCGTGAAGCCTCACAAGTCGGTTGGCTGGAAATGACTACTGGTCACTACTGGTGTGGATGCTGCTCGGAGTCGAGCACCATCCAGGATACCAACTCATCGGCCGCAGCGTGAACTTCGTGGTTGACGATGGTGACGTCGAACTCCGGCTCGGCGGCCAGCTCGTGCCGCGCGGTGTCGAGCCGGCGCTCTCGCTCCTCCTCCGTCTCGGTGCCCCGACCGACCAGCCGGCGCACCAGCTCGTCCCACGACGGGGGCTTGAGGAAGACGAAGAGCGCCTCCGGCATGGTCTCGCGGACCTGCCGGGCCCCCTGGAGGTCGATCTCCAGCATCGCGGGGCGACCGGCCGCCAGGACCTCCTCGACGGGACGGCGCGGGGTGCCGTAGCGGGCCGCCTTGTGGACCACGGCCCACTCCAGCAGCTGACCCTCGGCCACGAGCCGGTCGAACTCCTCGTCGGAGACGAACCAGTAGTGGACGCCGTCGACCTCGCCGGGCCGCGCCGTGCGGGTGGTCGCCGAGATGGAGATCCAGACCTCGGGGTGGCGCTCCCTGATCGCTGCGGCCACGGTCCCCTTGCCGACGGCGGTGGGACCGGCCAGGACGACCAGCCGGGTGGGCCGGGTCGTCGCGTGCTCGGTGTCAGTCACCCGGGGCGAACTCGCGCTCCAGGGCGGCGACCTGCTTGGTGCCGAGCCCACGGACCCGGCGGCTCTCGGCGATGCCGAGGCGCTCCATGGTCTGACGGGCACGGACCTTGCCCAGGCCGGGCATGGACTGGAGCAGGTCGACCACGCGCATCTTGCCGATGACCTCGTTGGTCCCGCCCTGGCGCAGCACGTCGGTGATCGAGGCACCGGAGTTCTTGAGGCGGTTCTTGACCTCGGCCCGCTCGCGGCGGGAGGCGGCAGCCTTGTCGAGCGCCGCTTGGCGTTGTTCGGGTGTGAGGGGGGGCAGAGCCACGAGGAACGGTCCTTCTCGGTCGTCAGTGCGGCGGGAGCAGCGCCGCTGAGGGGTCAATCTAGTCAGAACCCCGACGGACCGGCAATCGCGCGACGAGAACCTGTTCCAGTTTGCGCGGATTCCCCAGTCCTCACTGGCGTCGCGCGCCGGGCTCAGAAGCTCAGGGGTGCCTTGCAGACGTCGCGTGCCTGCTGCTGGACACCTTCCAGGGCGGCCGCCGTGGCCGGGGTCGCCAGCTCCCCGGCGGCAGCGTCGATGGCGGTCTTCTCGTCGTCGGAGAGGCCCTCGGGCGGGGCGTCGCGGTCGTAGGTCGCAGCGTCGACCCCGGCCGCGTCCAGCGCCTCGACCAACGTCTCGATGCGTCCCACGAGCAGACCCCACTCGTCGGAGATGTCGCCGGGCGACTTCTCCTGGAGCGCCTGGAAGCTCGGCAGCGCCTCGATGAGGGCCGTCGGGCCACCACCGGCGAACGCCTCGCTGAGCGGTTTCTGCTGCTCCTCCACCTCGGCGCAGTAGTCCGCGAAGGGGTCGTCCTCCCCGCAGCCCGAGAAGCCGGCCAGGAGCAGTGCTGCGACCACCGCGGCGGCGCTGCTGCGGCGGCGGCGGGCGGAGCCGGATCGTCTCATCCGCGCAGCGCCTCGTTGGCGGTGCGCACGGCGTCGCGCATCGCGGTCACGTCGGGTCCGAGCCGCAGCACCTCGCGCGAGCTGCTGGCGATCACGTTGCCGGTCGCCGGGCCGAAGATCCGTCGGATGTCGGCGGGCGTCCCGCCCTGCGCACCGAAGCCCGGCGCGAGGATCGGCCCGTTGAAGTCGAGGTCGACGTCGGTCTCACCGATCGTGGCGCCGACGACGGCTCCGAAGGAGCCCAGCGGCTCGGCGCCCTCGTTGAGCCGGCGCAGGTGCTCGATCATCAGCCCGCCGACGCTCTGCCCGTCCTCCGTGCGCGCCGCCTGCACCTCCGGGCCCTCCTTGTTGGAGGTCAGCGCGAGGACGAAGACGCCGGCGTCGTGCTGGCGCGCGGTGTCGATCATCGGGCTGATCGAGCCGAAGCCGAGATAGGGACTGACCGTGATCGCGTCCGAGGCCAGCGGCGAGGTCGGGTCGAGGTAGGCGTCGGCGTAGGCCTGGGAGGTCGAGCCGATGTCACCGCGCTTCACGTCGAGCAGGACCAGCGCACCGGCCGCGCGCGAGTCGGCGATCACCCGCTCGAGCACGGCGACGCCGCGGCTGCCGAAGCGCTCGTAGAACGCAGACTGCGGCTTGACCACCGAGCACACCGGTGCCACCGCCTCCACGACGGTCAGCGCGAAGCGCTCGAGCCCGGCGACGTCGTCGGCCAGGCCCCACTCGTGGAGCAGGCCGGCGTGCGGGTCGATGCCGACGCAGAACGGGCCGCGATCGGCCATCGCCGCGTGGAGTCGGGCACCGAAGGTCATGGGGTCTCCTGGGGTCGTGGTCGCGTGAGGGGTCAGTCGCAGCGCACGAGCGCGTCGCGGGTGAGGTCGGCCAGCGCCGGGTAGCCGTCGACGGCCATCACCAGGTCGGCCTCGGCCTGCAGCGAGCGCAGCACGTGCACGGCGCCGGGAACGCCACCCAGGGCGAGACCGTAGGCGTAGGGGCGCCCGATCGCGACCGCGTCGGCACCCAGCGCGACGGCCTTCACCACGTCGGCACCCGTGCGCACACCGGAGTCGAAGATCACGGGTGCGTCGCCGTGCTCGCGCACCGCGTCGACGACGCCCGGCAGCCACTGGAGGGCCGAGCCGCCGCCGTTGGCCTGGCGGCCGCCGTGGTTGGAGACGTAGATGCCGTCCACTCCCCCGTCGAGGGCTCGCCGCGCGTCGTCGGGGTGGCAGATGCCCTTGAGCACCAGCGGCAGGTCGGTGAGCGAGCGCAGCCACGGCAGGTCGTCCCACGACAGGGGGTTGCCGAAGGTGCCGACCCACGTGAAGACCGTGGTGGCCGGGTCGGGGTCGGGCCCGGTCATCGCCTGGAAGACCGGGTCGGAGGTGTAGTTGGCCAGGGCCTTGCCCCGCAGCTGCGGGAAGTTGCCGCTGGCCAGGTCGCGCGGTCGCCAGCCCGGCACCCAGGTGTCGAGGGTGACCACGATGGCGTCGTAGCCGGCCGCCTCGGCCCGCGAGACGAGCGAGGCAGCGAGGTCGCGGTCCTTCGGTGTGTAGAGCTGGAACCACGAGGGCGTGTCCCCGGTGTGGGGCACGACCTCCTCGAGCGGGTCGCTCATGAGGGTCGAGGCGATCATCGGTACGCCGGTCTGCGCCGAGGCCTGCGCCGTGGCGATGTCGCCGTGCTGGTCGGGCGTGCAGATCCCGATGACGCCGACCGGCGCCATCATCAGCGGGCTGGCGAGGCGCTTGCCGAAGAGCTCGACGGACAGGTCGCGCTCGGCTGCGCCGGCCAGCATCCGCGGCACCAGGGCCCACCGTCCGAACGCCTCGACGTTGCCGCGCTGCGTGGCCTCGTCGCCGCTGCCGCCGGCCACGTAAGTGCGCAGCTCCGGTGGAAGTGCGGCCAGCGCGTCACGCTCGAGGTCGGCGAAGGTGAACGGGTGCGGCGGCAGCACCCCCGACAACGCGCCCAGGTAGAGCTCGATCTGGTAGTCACCGAAGCCGGTCATCTCGCTCCTTCGTGTCGGTGCCGGAGGTCATGCGGTCCGGACGCCCCGCACGATACGGCGCGGCCACAGCGGGCCCTCGTAGATGAAGGCCGTGTAGCCCTGGAGCAGGTCGGCCCCGGCGTCGAGGCGGTCCTGCGCTTCCTGGACCGTGGTGATGCCGCCGACGCCGATCAGCGTCAGGTCGTCGCCGACCCGCTGCTTGAGCATCCGCAGCACCGCGAGCGAGCGTGCCGTGAGCGGTCGGCCCGAGAGTCCGCCGGCGCCGATCTCCTCGATCTTCGCGGCCGTGCTCCGCAGTCCGTCGCGCGAGATCGTGGTGTTGGTGGCGATGATGCCGTCGAGCCCGATGGCCAGTGCCAAGTCGGCGACGGCCAGCACGTCCTCGTCGGCGAGGTCGGGGGCGATCTTGACCACCAGGGGCACCCGAGCGCTGCGGCCCGCGAGGTCGGCGGCCTCGTCGGCCGTCCGGCGTACGTGCTCGAGGAGGGGCCGGAGCTTCTCCACCGACTGCAGGTTGCGCAGGCCGGGGGTGTTGGGGCTGCTGACGTTGACGACGAGGTAGTCGGCGTGCGGCGTGAGCAGCCGCGCGCTCTTCTCGTAGTCGGCCTCCACGGCCGCCTGGTCGTCGTCGGGCACGACCTTGGTCTTGCCGATGTTGACCCCGAGCACCGGGCCCTTCCCACGTCGGTCGAGCCCCCCTCGTCGGTCGAGCTTGTCGAGACCTCGAGCCGCGAGCCGGGCGGCCACCACCTCCGCACCGTCGTTGTTGAAGCCCATCCGGTTGACGACCGCGCGGTCGTCGGTGAGCCGGAAGAGCCGCGGCGTCGGGTTGCCCGGCTGGCCCTCCCCCGTGACCGTGCCGATCTCGACGTGCCCGAAGCCGAGCGCCCCGAGCGCGTCGATGCCGACGGCGTTCTTGTCGAAGCCGGCCGCCATCCCCAGGACGTTGGGGAAGGTGAGGCCGAGCGCCTGCACCGGTGTGCCGGTCCCGACGATCCGGTCGACGCCCTTCAGCACCGGCGCCGCGACCCGGAGCCCGCGGAAGCCCAGGTGGTGGGCGACCTCGGGATCGATGCGGGCGAGGCCGTGGTCGAAGAGCAGGGAGTACGGCGTCACGACCGGCGGGCCCAGTCCTGCAGCGACCGCACGCCGATGTCGCCGCGCTCGAGCGCCTCGATGCCCTGCACGGCAGCGCCGAGGCCCTGCACCGTGGTGATGCACGGGATGTTGGCCATCACGGCGGCGGTGCGGATCTCGTAACCGTCGACGCGCGCCGAGCTGCCCGAGCCCGAGCCGTTGGGCGTGTTGATGACCAGCTGGATCTCGCCGTCGAGGATCAGCTGCACGGTCGTCTTCTCGCCCTGGGGGCCGGTGCCCTCGAAGTGCTTGCGCACGATCGTGGCCTGCACGCCGTTGCGCCGCAGCACCTCGGCCGTGCCCTGGGTCGCGAGGATTTCGAAGCCGTGGTCGGCGAGCACCTTGATCGGGAAGATCATGTGCCGCTTGTCGCGGTTGGCCATCGAGACGAAGACCTTGCCCGAGCGCGGCAGCGAGCCGAACGCCGCGGCCTGGGCCTTGGCGAAGGCCGTGCCGAAGTCGGCGTCGAAGCCCATGACCTCGCCGGTCGACTTCATCTCCGGTCCGAGCATGGTGTCGACCTGGGCGCCGTCGGGGGTGCGGAACCGGTTGAACGGCATCACCGCCTCCTTGACCGCGATCGGCTGGTCGGCCGGCAGCGTGCCGCCGTCGCCCTCGGCCGGCAGGATCCCGGCGGTGCGCAGCTCGGCGATCGACTCCCCCATCATCACGCGGGCCGCCGCCTTGGCCAGCGGCGTGGCCGTGGCCTTGGAGACGAACGGGACCGTGCGGCTGGCGCGCGGGTTGGCCTCGAGGACGTAGAGCACGTCGGAGCCCAGGGCGAACTGGATGTTGAGCAGCCCGCGGACCCCGACGCCGGCGGCGATCGCCTCGGTCGCCTTGCGGATCCGCATGATCTCGGCCGCGCCGAGGGTGATCGGCGGCAGCGCACAGGAGGAGTCGCCGGAGTGGATGCCGGCCTCCTCGATGTGCTCCATCACGCCACCCAGGAAGAGCTCGCTGCCGTCGTAGAGCGCGTCCACGTCGATCTCGACCGCGTCGTCGATGAAGCGGTCGACCAGCACCGGGTGGGCCGGGCTGATGTGGGTCGCGCGACCGATGTAGCCCTCCAGGGAGTCGTCGTCGTAGACGATCTCCATGCCGCGCCCGCCCAGGACGTACGACGGGCGCACCATCACCGGGTAGCCGATCTCGGCCGCGATCCGGTGGGCGTCCTCGAAGCTGGTCGCCATGCCGTACTTGGGCGCCGGGAGCCCGGCGTCGCGCAGCACCCGGCCGAACGCACCGCGCTCCTCGGCGAGGTGGATGGCGGCCGGGGACGTGCCGACGATCGTGACACCGTTGTCCTCGAGCCCCTGGGCCAGGCCGAGCGGGGTCTGGCCGCCGAGCTGGCAGATGACCCCGGCGACGGGGCCGGCCAGCGTCTCGGCGTGCACGATCTCGAGCACGTCCTCGAGCGTGAGCGGCTCGAAGTAGAGCCGGTCGGAGGTGTCGTAGTCGGTCGACACGGTCTCGGGGTTGCAGTTGACCATGATCGTGTCGTAGCCGCCGCCCGGCATCGACGGCGAGCTCAGCGCGAGCGAGGCGTGCACGCAGGAGTAGTCGAACTCGATGCCCTGCCCGATCCGGTTGGGCCCGGAGCCCAGGATGATCACGGCCGGCCGCTCGCGCGGCTGCACCTCGCTCTCCTCGTCGTAGGAGGAGTAGTGGTAGGGCGTCGACGCGGCGAACTCGGCGGCGCACGTGTCGACGGTCTTGTAGACCGGTCGGATGCCCAGCGCGTGCCGCACCCCGCGTACGACGTCGGGCGTCATGCCCCGGATCTTGCCGATCTGGGCGTCGGAGAAGCCGTGCCGCTTCGCGCGGCGCAGCAGCAACGGCGTCAGCTCCGGTGCGGCCGTGACCTCCTCGGCGATCTCGTTGATCAGCAGCAGCTGGTCGACGAACCACGGGTCGATCTTGGTGTGCTCGAACACCTCCTGCGCGGTGGCTCCGGCACGCAGCGCGTCCATGACCTTCTTGAGGCGGCCGTCGTGCGGCACCTCGATCTCGCGCAGCAGCGCATCCTTATCGAGCTCGACCCACTCCTGGTGCCAGTCGAAGACCGCGTCCGGGCTCTCCAGCGAGCGCAACGCCTTCTGCAGCGCCTCGGTGAAGTTGCGGCCGATCGCCATCGCCTCGCCGACTGACTTCATGTGGGTCGTCAGCGTCGGGTCGGCCCCGGGGAACTTCTCGAAGGCGAAGCGCGGGATCTTCACGACCACGTAGTCGAGCGTCGGCTCGAAGCTGGCCGGGGTGCTCTGCCCGTCGGGGCGCGTGGTGATGTCGTTGGCGATCTCGTCGAGGGTGTAGCCGATGGCGACCTTGGCGGCGATCTTGGCGATCGGGAAGCCGGTCGCCTTGGACGCCAGGGCGGAGGACCGCGACACGCGCGGGTTCATCTCGATGACGATGAGGCGACCGTCTGCCGGGTTCACGGCGTACTGGATGTTGCAGCCGCCGGTGTCGACGCCCACCGAGCGGATGATGCCGATCGCGAGGTCGCGCATCGCCTGGTACTCACGGTCGGTGAGCGTCATCGCGGGGGCGACGGTGATCGAGTCGCCGGTGTGGACGCCCATCGGGTCGACGTTCTCGATCGAGCAGACGATCACCACGTTGTCGGCGGTGTCGCGCATGACCTCGAGCTCGTACTCCTTCCAGCCGATGATCGACTCCTCGAGGAGCACCTCGGTGGTCGGGCTGGCGGCCAGGCCGGCGCCGGCGATGCGGCGCAGGTCGGTCTCGTCGTAGGCCATGCCGGAGCCGGTGCCGCCCATGGTGAAGCTGGGGCGCACCACCATCGGGTAGCCGAGCTGGTCGGCCGCGCCGAGGCAGTCCTCCATGGTGTGGCAGATGACCGACTTGGAGCACTCGCCGCCGAGGTCCTCGACGATCTTCTTGAAGACCTGGCGGTTCTCGCCCCGGTCGATCGCCTCGATGGAGGCACCGATCAGCTCGACGTCGTACTTCTCCAGGATGCCGGCCTTGTCGAGCGCCATGGCGGCGTTGAGGGCGGTCTGGCCGCCGAGGGTCGCCAGCAGCGCGTCGGGGCGCTCCTTGGCGATCACCTTCTCGACGTACTCCGGCGTGATCGGCTCGACGTAGGTCGCGTCGGCGAACTCCGGGTCGGTCATGATCGTCGCCGGGTTGGAGTTGACCAGGATGACCCGGATCCCCTCCTCCTGCAGCACCCGGCAGGCCTGGGTGCCGGAGTAGTCGAACTCGCAGGCCTGGCCGATGATGATCGGCCCGGAGCCGATCACCATGACGCTCTTGATGTCCTCGCGCTTCGGCATGTCAGGCCTCCTTCGTCATGAGCTGGACGAACCGGTCGAAGAGGTACGCCGCGTCGTGCGGGCCGGCGGCGGCCTCGGGGTGGTACTGCACCGAGAAGCTCTTGAGCGCTCCCTCGGGCGTGCGGAGCTCGAGGCCCTCGACCACGTCGTCGTTGAGGCAGACGTGGCTGACCGTCGCGACGCCGTAGGGCGTCACGGTCTCCCCCTCCAGCGGCGCGTCGACGGCGAAGCCGTGGTTGTGCGCGGTGACCTCGACCTTGCCGGTGGTGCGGTCCATGACCGGCTGGTTGATGCCGCGGTGGCCGTAGGTGAGCTTGTAGGTCTCGAAGCCCAGCGCGCGCCCGAACAGCTGGTTGCCGAAGCAGATCCCGAAGTAGGGCAGGTCCTGGGCCAGCGCGCCCTGCAGCAGCTCGACCTGGTGGGTCGTCGCGGCCGGGTCGCCGGGGCCGTTGGAGAAGAACAGCCCGTCGGGCTGCACGGCCAGCACCTCCTCGAGCGTCGAGGTCGCGGGGAGCACGTGCACCTCGATGCCGCGCTCGGCCATCCGGTGCGGCGTCATGGTCTTGATGCCGAGGTCCAGGGCGGCGACGCGGAAGCGCGGCTCCTCGCCGGGTCCGGTGATCGCCGGCACGACGTAGGCCTCCTGGGTGGAGACCTCGCCGGCCAGCTCGGCGCCGGCCATCTCGATGGACGCCTTGACGCGGGCCAGCAGCGCGGCCGGGTCGGTCTCGGTCGTGGAGATGCCCACCCGCATGGCGCCGCGCTCGCGCAGGTGCCGGGTGAGGGCGCGGGTGTCGATGCCGGAGATCCCGACGACGCCCTGGGTGCGCAGCTCCTCGTCGAGACTGCGCTGCGAGCGCCAGTTGCTCGGCACGCGGGCGGGGTCACGCACGACGTAGCCCGCGACCCAGATGCGGCTCGACTCGGGGTCCTCGTCGTTGACGCCGGTGTTGCCGACGTGCGGGGCCGTCATCACGACGACCTGGCGGTGGTAGGACGGGTCGGTGAGCGTCTCCTGGTAGCCGGTCATGCCGGTGTTGAAGACGGCCTCGCCGAAGGTCTCGCCGGTCGCGCCGTAGGCCTCGCCGTGGAAGGTGCGGCCGTCCTCGAGGACGAGCAGGGCCGGACCCTGTGCCCGGGCGCTCACTGGATCTTCCCGTCGAGGACGGTGGCGGTGCCACGCAGGAACGTCGCGACGACGCGGCCGGGCAGCTCCATGCCGGCGTACGGCGTGTTGCGGCTCAGCGACGCCGACTCCGAGGGCACCACGGTGCGGCGGGCGGCCGGGTCGTAGAGCACCACGTTGGCGGGTGCTCCCACCTCGATCGGCTGGCCGTGGTCCGCGACCCGACCGATGCGTGCGGGGGCGTAGGACATCCGGTCCGCGACTCCTTCCCAGTCGAGCAACCCGGGGTCGACCATCGTCTCCTGCACGATCGACAGCGCGGTCTCCAGCCCGAGCATGCCGAACGCGGCGGCGGCCCACTCGCAGTCCTTGTCCTCGTGCGGGTGCGGTGCGTGGTCGGTGGCGACGATGTCGATCGTCCCGTCGGCGAGGCCGGCCCGCAGTGCGGCGCCGTCGGCGGCCGTGCGCAGCGGCGGGTTGACCTTGTAGATCGGGTCGTAGGTCTCGGCGAGCTCGTCGGTGAGGAGCAGGTGGTGCGGGCACGCCTCGGCCGTGACGTTCCAGCCCTTGCGCTTGGCGTCGCGGACGATCTCGACCGAGCCGGCGGTGGAGACGTGGCAGACGTGCAGGCGGGAGCCGACATGCGCGGCGAGCAGGCAGTCGCGCGCGATGATCGCCTCCTCGGCGACGGCCGGCCAGCCGGTGAGGCCCAGGCGCCCGGAGAGCTCGCCCTCGTTCATCTGGGCGCCTTCGGTGAGGCGCGGCTCCTGCGCGTGCTGGGCGATGACGCCGTCGAAGGCCTTGACGTACTCCAGCGCGCGGCGCATGAGCACCGCGTCACTCACGCACTTGCCGTCGTCGGAGAAGACCCGGACCCGGGCGGCGGAGTCGGCCATGGCGCCGAGCTCGGCGAGCTGCTCGCCCTGGAGGCCCACCGTCACCGCTCCGATCGGGTAGACGTCGCAGTGGCCGGCCTCGCGGCCGAGGCGCCAGACCTGCTCGACGACCCCGGCGGTGTCGGCGACCGGCTCGGTGTTGGCCATGGCGTGCACGGCGGTGAAGCCGCCCAGGGCCGCGGCCTGGGTGCCGGAGTCGACGGTCTCGGCGTCCTCACGACCCGGCTCGCGCAGGTGGGTGTGGAGGTCGACGAGGCCGGGGAGGGCGACCAGGCCGGTGCCGTCGATCTCCACGGTGTCTCCCGGCTCCCCGGGCGCGGTCAGGCCTGCGCCGATGGCGGCGACGAGGCCGCCGTCCAGGAGCAGGTCGGTCGCGTCTCCGCCGAGGATGGAGACGTCTCTGATCAGGTACGCGCTCACGCGTCGTTCTCGCTTTCTGGTGCAGCCCCGTGGTGGTCGGCGCCGTCGGCGCCGCTGAGGAGGAGGTAGAGGACGGCCATGCGGACCGCGACGCCGTTGGTGACCTGCTCGACGATGACCGAGCGGTCGGAGTCGGCCACGTCGGCGGTGATCTCCATGCCCCGGACCATCGGACCCGGGTGCATGACGATCGTGTGGTCCTGGAGGGCGCGCATCCGCTTGCCGTCGAGGCCGTAGCGGCGGGAGTACTCGCGGGCGGTCGGGAAGAACGAGGCGTTCATCCGCTCGCGCTGGACGCGCAGCATCATCACGACGTCGGCCTTCGGCAGCACGGCGTCGAGGTCGTAGGAGGTCTCGACGCCCCAGGTGTCGATGCCGACCGGGAAGAGCGTCGGCGGGGCGACCAGCGTGACCTCCGCACCGAGGGTCCTTAGCAGCAGCGCGTTGGACCTGGCGACCCGGCTGTGCAGGACGTCGCCGACGATCGCCACCCGGCGACCCTCGAGGTCGTTGCCGCCCTGGCCGAGGTGGCGCCACATGGTGAAGGCGTCGAGCAGGGCCTGGGTGGGGTGCTCGTGGGTCCCGTCGCCGGCGTTGACGACGCTCGAGCGCACCCAGCCGGAGTGGGCCAGCCGGTGCGGGGCACCGCTCGCGCCGTGACGCACGACCACCGCGTCGGCGCCCATCGCCTCCAGGGTCAGCGCGGTGTCCTTGAGGCTCTCGCCCTTGGACAGGCTCGATCCCTTGGCGGAGAAGTTGATGACGTCGGCGCTGAGGCGCTTGGCAGCCGCCTCGAAGGAGATGCGGGTGCGGGTGGAGTCCTCGAAGAAGAGGTTGACCACCGTGCGCCCCCGCAGGGCGGGCAGCTTCTTGATCGGCCGGTCGGCCAGGGAGCGCAGCTCCTCCGCGGTCTTGAGGACCAGCATCGCGTCGTCGCGGGTCAGGTCCGCGGCGCTGAGCAGGTGGCGTTTCACGCGGGGCTCCCCTCGGCCAGGGCGTCGGGCAGACCGCTGATGGACACCGCGTCGATGTCGTCGGTCTCCGCCAGGCGCACGCTCACCCGCTCGACCAGCGAGGTCGGCAGGTTCTTGCCGACGAAGTCAGCGCGGATCGGCAGCTCGCGGTGGCCCCGGTCCACCAGGACCGCGAGGCGCACGGCCTGTGGTCGGCCCACGTCGCCGAGGGCGTCGAGGGCCGAGCGGATCGTGCGACCGGAGAAGAGGACGTCGTCGACGAGCACCACGACCTTGCCGTCGATGCCCCCCGACGGGATCTCGGTCGGCAGCAGGGCCCGCGCCGGCTTCATCCGCAGGTCGTCGCGGTAGAGCGTGATGTCGAGGGACCCGACCGGCACCTCGATGCCCTCGACCGCGGAGATGCGGGCGGCGATCCGCTGCGCCAGCGGCACGCCGCGGCGTGGGATGCCGAGCAGGACGAGGTCGCCGGCGCCCTTGTTGCGCTCGAGGATCTCGTGGGAGATGCGGGTCAGGGCCCGGGAGATGTCACGGGCATCGAGGACCACGCGGCCCGGAGGCGGTCCGGCGGGGTCGGTCGGTCCGGGGGCAGGCTGGGCACACACGAGCGTGCTTGACCTCCTTCTCCGCCTCACAGGACGGCTCGTTAAAGGATGTCGATCGGGCGTCACGCTACCGCAGCCGGGAGGGGACCGGCGTACGGGCTCGCAGGCTTCTCGGCCAGCGGACACCTGTCGCCGTTGGCTAGGTTGGCGGGACCTATCTCAGGAGGTCCCCGTGCCCGAGCTGCCCTTCCCCGACGACGTCCGTGCCCTGCTGCACAAGCCCAACCCCGCCGTCGTCACCACCCTGCGCTCCGACGGCGCCCCGGTCTCCGTGGCGACCTGGTACGCGCTCGACGACGACGACCGCGTCCTGCTCAACATGGACCACAGCCGGGTCCGCGTGAAGCACCTGCGCCGCGACCCCCGCGTCACGCTGACCGTCCTCGACGGCGGCGACTGGTACACCCACGTCTCGCTCATCGGCCGCGTCGTCGAGATGTCCGACGACGAGGGCCTGGTCGGCATCGACCGGCTCAGCACCCACTACGCCGACCGCCCCTACCCCACCCGCGACAGCCCGCGGGTCAACGCGTGGTTCGTGGTGGATCGGTGGCACGGGTGGGGTGCGGCGAAGGACTGACGAGCCGACCCCCCGCGCGGGGTGCCCTTGCCCCGTCGACGGACCTCGACGGGTCGGCGGACCTCCGAGGAGAGCGCCCTCCCGAGGTGGTCAATCGTTTGGCCACCCCGGAGGAGCACACCCGCGGACACGGCCACGCGCACACCCGGGGGAACCCGGCACCCGCTCCACGCCGCCTCGCCCGCACCACCAAGCCCCCCCACCCCCAAGAACAGCGCCCACCCGAGATGGCCAACCGTTTGACCACCCCGCAGGAGCACACCCGCGGACACGACCCACGCCCGCAGCCTGGGGAGGAGCCGAGCGCCACCAGCCCCATCCGTGGTGGCATCGCGCCATGCCCCGACTCCCCGACTCCTCGACACGACGACCCGCACCGGCACCATCGCCGACGCGGTCAACCTCCTCCTCGCCACACGCGGCGCCTCGGCCCTGACCATGCGCGCGATCGCCGCCGAGTGCCGGCTGAGTCCTGCCGCGCTGAGCCTCCACTACGGCTCACGCCGACACATGCTCGCCGTCGCCGCGCTCGCCACGAGCCGGGCACGGACGGCGCGGATGCAGGAGCGTGCCCGACGCGACGGGGTCCTGGCGTTCCTCCCGCGCGAGCCGGAGGAGGTGCTCGACGTCCGAGCCTGGCTCGCATGGTGCGAGCTGGACCGCGACGAGGAGGCGCTGCACCACACGATGTGGTGGGCACGGGCCGAGGACCGGGCGCTTCTGGACGACACTCTCGACCACCGGTTGGGGCCCACCGACCTCGACCTGCTGGTCGCCGCGATCGACGGACTCGCTGTCGCGCTGTGCAGGCCGGAGGACCCGATGCCGCTTCCGGCAGCGCAGGAGCTCCTCCAGCGGCTGGCCGCCGACCTGATCGACCGCTCCGCCGCATGACACCCTGCGCGGGTGGACGTGCTGGACGTGGTGCTGAGCATGGTGGGCGGTCTGCTGATGGTGTGGGCCGTGCTCGTCGTGACTCTCTACGCCGCCAGCCGTCAGGGCGACCCGACGTCATTCCGGGAGGCGCTGCGCCTGCTGCCCGACGTCGTACGCCTGCTCCGACGCCTCGCTGCAGACCCGACGCTGCCTCGCGGAGTCCGGTGGCGGCTCTGGCTGACCTTGGCCTACCTCGCGGTGCCGCTCGACCTGGTGCCCGACGTCATCCCGGTGGTGGGCTACGCCGACGACGTGGTGGTCGTCGCGCTCGCCCTGCGCTCGGTGGTGCGCAGTGCCGGTCCCGACGCACTGCACCGGCACTGGCCGGGCACGCCCCAGGGACTGGCGACCATCACGCGCCTGCTCTGAGCGCCACCGCCCGTTGGATGCGCTCGAGGAGCACCGGCTGCATCTCGGGCAGCTCGTCGAGGGGGCACCACCGCACCGAGACCGACTCGTCGTCGCCGACGTGGGCCTCACCGGAGACGTAGCGGCACAGGTAGGTGTGGTCGAGGTACTGCGCGAGGTCGCCGTTGACGTGCGTGATCGGCGAGGTGACGTTGACCCACACCAGCGCCTCCACCTCGCAGACGACACCGGTCTCCTCCAGCGTCTCGCGCACCGCCGTGACCTCGGGGTGCTCCCCCGGGTCGACGATGCCGGTGACGGGGGCCCACTGCCCGTTGTCGGCGCGCTCGACCAGGAGGATCCCGTCGTCACGCAGGACGACGGCGGTCACTCCCGGCAGCCACAGCAGGTCGTGGCCGATGCGCTCGCGCAGGCGGACGACGAAGTCGGGGATCGGCATCCGCCCACGCTACAAGCGCTCAGACGTGGATCAGGCGAAGGCAGCGGCCGCCGCCAGGACGAAGGCGTCGAGGTCGTCGGGGTTGCGGCTGGTCACGAGGGTCCAGCCGTTGGCCGGGCACGTGAACGCCTGCTCGTCGACCCAGGTGCCGCCGGCGTTGCGGACGTCGGTCTGCAACGAGGGGTACGACGTGAGCGTCTTGCCGCCGAGCACATCAGCCTCCACCAGGGCCCAGGGGCCGTGGCAGATCGCCGCGACCGGCTTGCCCGCCTCGGCGAACGCCTTGACCAGCGCGACCGCGCCGGCGTCGAGCCGGAGAGCGTCGGCGTTGGTCGTCCCACCCGGGAGGACCAGCGCGTCGAAGTCCTCGACCGCGGCGGCCGAGACCGCCAGGTCAGCCTCGAAGGTGTCAGCCTTCTCGACGTCGTTCTCAAAGGCCTGGACGGTGCCCTGCTCGGGCGCGACCAGGGTCGTCTCGGCGCCCGCGTCGCGCAGGGCGTTCCACGGGGTGGTGAGCTCGACCTGCTCCACACCGGAGTTGTCGAGCAGGAAGGCGATCTTCTTTCCAGTCAGGTCTGCAGTCATGTCCACCGGTACCCACGCCGAGGACCGCTCACGCGATCACCCGACGTCGATGAGGACCTTGCCGACGGCACCGTCCTCGACCGCCTGGTGCGCCGCAGCGGTCTCCTCGAGGGCGTAGTGGTGCAGCGGCACCCCGACCTCCTCGCCGACGCGCAGGGCACCCGCGACGATGGCGGCGTTGATGTCCTCGGCCGCAGCCGAGACGAGGTCGTTGCCGAGCGTGTAGAGCAGCAGGAACTGGTAGCGCAGGTTGCGCGAGAAGGTGGGTCGGATCTCGACGGAGAACGAGTCGCCGCCGTTGTTGGCGTAGATCGCGATCGTGCCGCGGTTCTTCGTCACGGCGAGGTCGAGCTCGTTGTTCTGCGCCGGCGCCACCTCGACGACGATGTCCACCCCGTCCGGCGCGACCTCGAGGATGGCCGCGGCGGTGTCGCCCTTGCGGTAGTTCACGACGTGGTGGGCGCCCGCGGCGATGGCCAGGGCGGCCTTCTCGTCGTTGCTCACGGTCGTGACGACCGTGGCTCCGGACCAGCGGGCCAGCTGGATCGCGGCGTTGCCGACCGCACCCGCTCCACCGGCCACCAGGACCGTCTTGTCCTCGAGGGCTCCGGGCCCCAGGCGGGTCGGACCGCCCTCGGCCGCTGTCAGGGCCCGGTGGGCCGTGACCGCCGGGACGCCGAGGCTCGCCCCGAGGTCGAAGTCGGCCTCGTCGGGGAGGCGTACGACGAGCTCGGCCGGCTGGACGGTCAGCTCGGCCGCGGTGCCGTAGGCGCGACCGTGCTGCGCAAGGATCAGCCAGACGCGATCCCCCACAGCGAGGTCTTCGACCCCCTCGCCGACCGCGTCCACGACGCCGGCGCCGTCCTGCCCGGGCACGACCTCGTCGTAGCCCTGGGGCATGCCGGCGCGGAACTTCCAGTCGGTGGGGTTCACCCCCGCCCGGACCACCCGGACCCGGACCTCGCCGGGACCGGGCTCTGCGACGTCGCGCTCGACGAGGCTCAGGACGGAGGACGGACCGGTCTGGGAGTAGACGACTGCTCGCATGTCAGTCCCAGCACCACACGTCGCTCAGACATTCCAGCGCACCCGTCCGCCCAGGTCAGAGCGCCGCTGCCATCCCGGCGCAGGCCCGCAGCCACGACATCTTCGTCGCGTCGGAGAGCTGTGCGTAGGGCACGATCGAGCCGGACACGAGAGCCGGGTCGTAGGGCACGCGGTAGACCGCGCGGGTGCGCTGCTCGTAGACCTGCACGAGGTCGTGGGCCAGCTTGCTGTCCACCTGCGCCGAGGGGTCCGAGAGGACCGTGACGGCCTTGTACTTCAGGTTCTGCATGCCGGCGTCCTGCAGCGCGTCGAGCATCCACAGGCCGCTGTAGCCGGTGTCCTCGCGCACGGTGCTGGTGATGACGAGCAGGTCGGCCGCCTCGGC